>JAZGEF010000058.1:0-42161 GCA_036478595.1 Granulosicoccaceae bacterium | reverse complement strand
CATTGCCACTGCAGCAGACAAAGGCCCGCATGACAGTGCAATCAAAGGGCGTCAAGCCATGTTCCAGACCTATAACTTTAACATGGGTATTCTCGGTGCGATGGCCAAAGAAAAGATGGACTACGATGCTGATCTGGCCAGCGAATCAGCAGCCAATCTACTAGCGGCCGCAAACTTTGGCCAATCCGCCATGTGGCCCGCCGGTTCAGACAACAGCGATGCTGCAAATGCCAGGACACGTGCACTACCAGAGATCTGGAGTACCTTCCCTGCCATTGTTGAAAAATCAGATGCGTTGAAAAAATCTACAGCCGTATTGGCCGAGCAGGCCGGTGGTGGTTTGGCTGCATTACAAGGGGCAATTGGTGACGTAGGAGCTTCTTGTAAAGGTTGTCACGACGATTTCAGAGCGGAAAAGAAATAAAACAAAAGGCGTATCGACTCTGTGTCGAATCAAACCACTGGATTAATGGTTCGGATCTGGGATCTCTGGATCCGGACTTTTCACTGGACCTTAGCGACATCGATTACCTTTCTGTTGATCAGTGGCAATACCGGGTTTCTATTTATTGAGTGGCATCGTCGTATCGGTGAGTTTGTATTATTACTGATCGTATTCCGAATTCTCTGGGGCTTCCTCGGCAGCAGCAATTCTCGACTACTAACGCTATTTGCACACCCACTTCGTGCATTCGCACATTTAAAACATCTACTTAGCGGTAAGGTACCGCAAGAGCGTGGACACAACGCGGCAGGCGGCTGGGCGGTGATTGCCATGTTGCTACTGATAGCTTTTCAGGCGGTCTCCGGATTGTTCATTGCCGATGAAGATGAATTGGTCGAAGGCGTTTTTTATGGCGCGATTGATTACGACTTAAGTGAGCAACTATTGGATTTACATCACTTAAACGCAGAACTCTTAATGGTACTAGTGGGCGTTCATGTGCTGATGGTACTGTTGTATCTAATCAGAGCTGGCCAAAATCTCATAACACCAATGATAAGCGGCCACATGCGGTGGCTAGATAGTACAACACCGCCCACCGTACGGTTTGTATCCAACTGGATTGGCCTTGTGCTAATCGCCACATGCGCCGTGTTTATAGCTTGGATGCTAGGCTGGTATTAGTTTCTAATTATGTTTTCTATTACAGCGAATCTATTACAGGGTATAAAGGAAACGCTGACAATCTACATGCCAAAACTTTCATCAAAAAACCGCACCATCTGCACAGCCATAACATCATGAAGCTCCGCGCGATCAAAGCCTTTAACATCGCTGTATATCATTTCATACTCTAGTGGCTCGTAGCCCGCATTTGCCAATGCTTCTATAGTAAGAGCATAGCCTGCGTACCATCCGCTAAAACCGTGCGAAATAATAATTAGCCCACCATTGGTTTAAGCAATGGTGCATCAACTGCCAGCGCTCTTCCAAAGCGCGTATTGGGCTGAGCAGGTACGCTTTGATCATTGGGGCGCCATACTCGGTATAGATGCCAAAGCGGTGATCGACATCATGGCCAGCGTTAAATCAATAACCGTTACAGATTCGTTGCTGGAGATACTGTGCAATTTGGATTAAGACACATCGCCAGAATTCAACGCAACGATTGGCAAACGTCGTTGCTTGATGCGCTACAAAGATGGTCAAAGAACGCACCACCTACACTTGGTAGAACACTATGGTAGTGACTTAGTCGAACGCTTAGCCTTTCGAGATGCGCTCCGGTCAAATGAGGATCTTGCCTACCATTACCGCCAATTAAAGAAAAGCTTAATGACGCAGCATTTTTCCGATCGCGAGCACTATACTAACGCTAAGTCGGAATTTATACGCGACGTACTCAATAAGTATGCAACGTAGTCAGCCGTGGCAGACACGCGGATAAAAGGTAAAGCATGAAAATAGTTATTGCATTAGTTGTTCTAGCAGGATTGGCAAAGTGGTGGTTTACTGATCCGAGCATTAGTGGTTTAACTAACGATGTCAGCTTTAGTTACATCGTCAAATATTCCGGCAACGGCGGGAGCGGTGATAGCCTTCCCATGCTATTGGCTCTGCATGGCAATGGAGATACACCTGATCACTTCTATGAAACTGCCTTAGACCAGCTAAGTGTTCCAGCACGTATTGTGTTGTTGGAAGGCCCTTTTGATAATGCTAGCGGTAGCGCATGGCCATGGAATGCTGACAGTTTTGCCCAATACGGAAAAGGGGTAAGTGAAGCGGCAGAGCAACTGGCAGCTAAATTCCCAACAGTTCAAAAACCCGTTTTACTCGGATTTTCCGGTGGAGGAATGATGGCGTACTATCAGGCCGTTAAACATGGTGATAGCTACTCTTATATTTTCCCCGTGTCGGGTAAGCTATCACCTGATCTTTTCTCCGATAAATCATTTAGCACAGGTGCTAAGGTTTTAGCGTTCCACGGAAAAAATGACGGCGTGATTTCAAGTAGTGGCGGAAAAACAGCAGTTAAAATACTACAAGCAAATGGTGTTGGTGTTAAGTTCGTTGAATTTGATGGAGGCCATCTTGGAATATTTAAGGAGATGAAACCTGAAATCACGAAAGCTATCGAGCAGAAATTACTGATATTGAATTAATATCTAAAGCCAGTATCGTGTGATTCCTAGTAAGTGTGCGGCCAGTAACTAATTGATTTCATCTTCTCAAGGGCCAATACGAACAATATCCGCCAATGCCGCCAAGTTCGTGCAAGCCTCCAAGGTATCAGCCAAGCGATCCAATTCTTGCTCCCTTAGCATCTCAAAATCAAGTTCACCATCTACGTTACTAGCACCCGCCCATTCAAGTGCCCTGCAGCATGAGTATTCTGGGTTCGTTAGTTATGGTGAAGGCGGTTTTATCCAACAAACTTGCTATTTAGCAAAAAACAATCTGCGCCACAAAACTTACGCATACGCTCTAGTTCCGACTCCAAGGCGCGCAGCCGCCCTTTACCCAATTTGACGCCCGCCTCTAACCATAAGTTATCCACCAGTAGCTCATTGCGCTGACGATCATGTTTCACTTCGATACGGCCAATAATTTGATCAAACTCTAATAACGGATATACGTAGTAGCCGTATTGCCGCTTATCAGGTGGCGTGTACATTTCGATGCGGTATTCAAACCCAAACAACCGCTCTAAGCGATTACGATCGCGCAGCGCTGGATCAAACGGGTTAAGTATTCGCAGCCTGCGTGTTGGTTCAGGTGGTGTATAAAGCAGCGTTTCATTTTTTGCAAAACAGAGCGCATCAGTGTACTCACCTATGGATGACTCGACACGTAGTGAAATAAGCTGATCAGCATTTGCATCACACCAATGTTTAGTTTCAGCCAAGCTACACGCCTCCCAAAAGCGCATAATCTCGCCAGGGCTTGCCATTCCTAAACGTGATAAAGCATTGCTGCATAACCAGTCTATTTGCTCAGAGTCAGAAATCACCTCTGATAAAAAATGTGCTGGGTAAATTCGTGTCGCGATATCGTAGTACTTGATAAAGTTCTTTCTATGCGATACCGCTAGCTCACCTTTGAGCCACAGATAATCCAGCGTTCGTTTATGCGCAGGCTTGCTCCAAATTTCACCCGATGCAGGTGTCGCAAACTCGTGGTGCTTGAAATCCTTCGAGGCTAGCGGCCCATCATTCACAATTTTATCAATCAGCTCGCGTTGGTCGCTGCTGTTCAATAATCCTTCACGCCAGCCAGGTTGTTCATACTGTTTCGCTTTACGCCCAAATTGACGCTGCCAATAAGGCAAGATTTGTATCGGTAACAAGCAGGCATCGTGAGAAAAATGTTCAAACACACCGCGGTGTTTGTGCATAAGTGTGTCGAGATGATTGGGGCGATATTGGGTGCGTCGACTCCACAAAATATGATCGTGCGCCCTAGCCACCACACGTATCGGATCTTGCTGCAATAGCCCAAGTTCGGTGATGATGCTGCCCGCAGTTGCTGCATCACACTGACCCGTAGGCGCAGCACTCAACCCCTGTGAGTGCAACCACAGCCATCGAGCGGTTTGATTACTAATGTTGAGCGCGGTCACTGAGTTGTCTAGGTTATCGATTTAGCGTGAATTTGGCGAGGTTTTCTCAGACATATTTGAGACTCAAGACCCATTTGAACAGCCGTGAAACAACTATAACAATCCCCAGCCGATATATACTTCAACATCAGCTTGTTAGGGCCACCGGCCTGCAACATACGAAACGGCAAATGATGCGCAAGGATATCACCAATTTGAAGAGTAGCTTTGTAGCCATCTCTGGCGACAACGGCTATGAGTTGAATGCCCGATTCTGGCAGGCAGACGATGCTAAGGCGTTGCTGGTGTTGGTGCATGGCGTGGTAAGCCACAGTGAATGGATGAACGCCATAGCAGCTCCACTGGCGCAGCAAGGCATCAGCAGCCTAGCAATCGACAGACGCGGTGCTGGTTTAAATACCCAAGCCCGAGGTGATGCCCCGTCCGCAGATGCTCTACTAAAGGATCTACACGCTGGCATGCAGTGGGCAACTGAGCAAAGCCTACCGATACATCTGTGCGGTTTTTGCTGGGGGAGCAATTATGTCGTTAATTACTTAACCGACTACAATGCCAATATCGCTAGCATGCTGTTTATTGCACCTTCTCTTTTTCCGGCCGCCTGGATTGTTGAACAACCATTTGAAGTAGGCGAGTCATCTGAAGCAACCCAAAACCCAATCATGCCAATCGATCAATTTACCGATGGCCCGATGTTCGAATCTTATATCAAGCCAGACCCACACCGATTGCGCAAAGTGTCTACCAGAATGAATAGTTGTATGCAATCATTCTCACGCGGAATCTGGATGAAATTTTTGCGGTTAAGACACCCTTGCTTCATGCTGCTAGGTGAGAAAGACTCCGTTGTCGACAACACCGCCACCTTGCAGGTATTTGACCGTCTACCCGTTTCTATAAAAAAATGCCTTGTGCTGAACGCCTGCCATGGCATCCAGTTCGATATGCCCGATGCAGCGGCAAACAGTATTGCCCATTGGATTCAAACCGAGCATTTGGCACAAGCTGATACCCATACCGTAATACAAACGGCCCCAACAAATACGCCCACATCCCAACGTGACCAGTAAAGCTAACGATACTATGAGTAAATCAGACATTTTAGCAACGCCTCGCGCAGCGTTTACCGCGTGGGCAAAGGATCAACTATTTAGTGATGATCATCGCATCGCTACCGAATTGCTTGATACCGCTGTTGATGTTCATCTCATCAAGTTATATCGCGACCTCGACATGCATAGCAAACTCGGAAAGGCAAACACTGCTGTAAAGTTAGCAGACGCCTTAGGATTTTCCGAAAGTGCCTACATTGCGTTGCAAGCCATGCTTAAACGATTGGCTAACCGACATAGCTTTATCGACTCTGACGGACCAGGGCTAGACTGTCAGTTCAAACCCAATCAACAGCCCGATGACCTAAGCGACACCTTGCCCGCTATCATAGATCGCATGGGTAAACTCGGTAATGACTACCTAGCCACTCTCGAATTTCTTGATTTTGGCGCCACGCACTTTGTCAGATCAATGCGTGATGATCATGAATTTATGGATCGCGTACTCACCGGGCAAGAAAAAGAATTTGAAGAAACCTGGCATCGCGCTACTAACACTGACCCCTTGCAGGATATACACGGCATCATGGGTGCCAAAGCTGTCGAACTATTATTCGATGGCGGCAGTATTTTAGAAGTCGGTGGTGGGACGGGTAATGGTCTGCGCAACAACCTTGACGCCCTGCAGCACGCAGGCAGAATAGCCGAAGTCGAGAAATACATATTCACTGATGTCAGTATGCCGTTTATTCTCAACACCAAACGCGAATTGGCTGACCGGTATCCTAAGGGCACCTGTCGGTGGCAATTGCTCAATATCAACAAAGACTGGACCGAGCAACGTGTGCCCAAAGGCGAAGTGTCAATGATCTACGGCGTCAACGCTGCGCACATTGCCATGCACACAGTCGACTTTATGAAAGAGTGTATTCAAACACTCAAGCCAGGCGGTACGGTAGTATTTTCGGAGCGCATCCGTAGGCCTATGGAAGAAATGGCGCCGCGCGAAATCGTTCTTAACCAGTCCTCCTATCACCGTACCGCGGCTATTCGCCACCCCGAATACCGACCAGAGCATGCGTACTTAGCGCGCGAACACTGGTTAAGAGCGTGTGAGTTTGCCGGGTTTAGTGAATTCGACGTATGGCCACATGAGCCTTCATTGTCGGAATACTTCCCCGATCAATATGCCACTGTTGTGGTTGCAAGAAAGTAGATACGGATATGACGCAAATTAAAACCTGGTATACCGATGTACTCGTTGTTGGCGGCGGTGGAGCGGCGACAGCCGCAACCATAGCAGCACACGAAGCGGGTGCTCGCACTATGCTTGCGGTTAAAGGCCGGTTTGGCGTGCCAGGTGTGCGCGGTGCTGGAGCCACATCAAACCCGGTTGGCGACTACTGGACTATCCGTACCATAGGCCCCAAAGGCGGATTTTTTAATCCGCCTGAGGCGATCTTATCCGATATGTTACAAACCGGCTTAGGTATGGCTAATCAAGCACTATGCGAGATCTTCGTTGAAGAAGCGCCGGCTGCAATCGCGCGGCTGCGTGAAATGGGAATGAAATTTCAAAGCCGCATGTTAGCAACCATGCCTGCAAACGACGACAACAAAACCAATAATATCGTTGCCATTCAAAAAGCCATCATTGAAGAGACTCAAACCCAGGTACTCGAAGGTGCAAACCTAACCGACCTCATCGTGGAGAACGGCGTCTGCCACGGTGCGGTGGGAGTCGATGATAATGGCGAACCGTTTGTTGTACGTTGTGGTGCAGTGGTATTGGCCACTGGTGGTGTGGGGCAGATGTTTCAGTACAGCTTTAACCCACCAGGCAACACGGGTGATGGTTACGCTATGGCGATACGTGCCGGTGCAGAACTGACCAATATGGAGTACATGCAGCAAGGCATTGCCACTACCTGGCCTTCTCAAGGTATCGTCATGTTGTACGAAATGGAAGATCCTTACCGACTCATTAATCGTGATGGCAAAGCATTTCTAGAAGACTACCTACCCGACGGTGTCGACATGAATGAAGTGTGCCGACAGAAATCTTCCCACTGGCCTGTTAGTTCGCGCGATGATTCGATACACCTTGATCGTGCCATCAAAGCGGAAGGTCTAAAAAATGAAGGCTTGCCAGCAGGTGTGCACGCGCCTGTGTATTTAGATATGTCTCGCGCCGAACGCGGTTTTTTGCCTGAATTGTTTCCAGCGTTCATGCTGGAAAAAGGCATTGATATCTCCAAAGACTTGCTACAAGTGCAAAACCACCATCACACCAGCAATGGCGGAGTTTGTATCGATGAGCACGGCCAATCCAATATCACCGGTTTGTTTGCCATTGGCGAGGCCTCCGCATGGCAAGGCGCAGATCGCTTGGGTGGCACGATGCTTGGTGGCTCTCAAGTGTTTGGTTGGCGTGCTGGTGCAAAAGCCGCTGATGTGGCCCGACAAACTGGCACCGAAACACCACTAAGGGAGGCCACTGATGCAGCTCTACAGCCACTGCATCAAGCCCGGATGCGCTCAGGCGACAATACAGTGGACCAGCTGCACAAAGAACTACAAACACATATGTGGGAAACCCTAATTGTTGAAAAGGACGAAGCCTCCTTAGAATCTGCACGGCAGGCTATCGCTAATATCACTGACAGGCTAGAAAACGATACCGGCATTACTCAAGCGATGGATCATGCTGGCATGGCGGAGATGCGCAATATGTTGTGCGTTGGAAAAATGATTACCGAAGCTGCCAGTATGCGCACCGAAAGCCGCGGTAGCCACTTTCGTAGTGACTTCCCGACACGTGACGATACAAACTGGCTAACTAATATCGTGCAAACGATGAATAGCGAGGGTTTGCAGCTGCGTAAACAATGGTTAAGCGAAGCAAGCGGGTGGGTAGACCAACCCAACGATGTCAGAATCACACCTTGGGGTTAACGATGAGCGAACAAAGTAAAATAGCACCACAGCGAGTCGCGTTAGTTGCAGGTGGTGGCAGAGGCATTGGCTACGCGATATGCGAACGCTTGGCAGTTGAAGGCTATATCATCGTGGCGGCGGCACGTACGCTTGAAGAGCTAGACAAATTAAAAACTGAATTTCATCGCAAGGGCCTTACCGCCTCCTGTTACGAATTTGATATTGCCGATGCAAAATCCGTTGATAGTTTGGTTAAGCAGGTTATGACGGAGTACGGCAGAATCGACGTGATGGTCAATTCAGCCGGTACCAGCTATGTAGCACCGGTCGCTCTATCCAACTTGGAAAAATCTCAGGCTGTTATTCAAGTTAACCTGATGGGCGCTTTTATTATCTCGCGTGCGGTTGTGCGAATCATGATTAGACAGAAGCATGGCCGCATCGTGCATATCGGCTCGATATCCGGCACCATAGGCGCAGCCTACAACGCAATCTACGCCGCCTCCAAGGGCGGTGTGGCCGGCTTGGTTAAATCCCTCGCACTCGAAGTTGCACCATTGGGCATTACGGTCAATGCGGTACAACCCGGCACCGTACATACCGAGCTATTCGAACAAACGCACGGTGCACGCGCCAAGCTAAAAGGCATCACGCTTGAAGAGCAAAAAAAGGAAATGGAAGCCGACAGCCCGATCAATCGCTTAGTGCAACCCTCAGAAATTGCCGGTGCTGTGGCTTATCTGGTGAGTGATGATGCTGCGGCTGTCAATGGCCATTTGCTAACGGTGGATGGCGGGCGTTCCGTATCTTAGCTGTGATGTCGTCTTCGCTTATGCGAGCACGACTAGCGCTTACCCAGCGCCCGATCAATGATTGCTTTAGTATCCAGCGTTTCTTCCAAGCCCGCTGGCAGCTTATTTTTAAGCGGCGCTTCGCTGTACTTGGCGTAACTACTGGCATCAACACCCCATTTGGTTGTCCTACCATTTATCTCTGACGGGTCAAGCTCGTTACCGGGTTGATCAGGCAGCGTTAACACGTCTCTATGTGCTTGCACCTGCATTGAAATCGCTATTTGTGTCTGCTTTGCATTGCTGATATCAATACTGTCATCAAACAATACGACGTGTTTGACAAATCGCTGCTCGCGTAAAATCGTAGACATGATGTCATGCGCAGAGGCATTTCGAATACCGTTGTTAACGGCGATATACACCGTCATTGCCGTAGGCAAGAAGACTCTCTCAATGCAGCTAAACTGCGATAACAGCAGCTTCTGTAAATACACCTGAACGGCTACACCCGTCATTGTGAGATGCTCTAGCTGAGATGGCACAATATCTTGAAATAATGGATCGTGACGATGCGATATAGATTGCACTGTAAACACCGGTCGATCCTCTACCTCAGACACATAACCAAAGGCTTCACCGTACGGGCCTTCTGGTGTGAGCTCCTTATGCGACAAGCTACCCTCTAAGACGATTTCCGCGTTAGCAGGTATCAGTAATTGCTCGTCGTGCAAGCCTCTGACCACTGGCAATGCGCTTCCGCATAAACCACCAATCACTTCCATCTCGTCAAGCTCAAGCCCACCTGCGGCCAACGCCCCTAAAGACCACAAGGGGTGTGCACCGATAAAGGCAGCGATGGGTGTGTCATTTCCATTAGCCATATTGTGTTGATGAATGCGATCAAAATGCCCAGCGGGAGTGGCGTAAAGCGCCAATTTATTTTTACCGCATATCATTAAGCGATGGAAACTAATATTAAGGCTTCCGCTGACAGGATCTCTTGCAACCACGTGCGCGGCACTTATATAGGGATTGGTTTCTGTATCTGTATATCGTATAGCCGGTAGCTTACCTAAATCGATATCAGTACCTTGTAGAACGTTTTCTCTAATTGGCCCCGTAATTTTCACCTGCGGTGCGATTAGATTGTCATACGCTTGCGCTAAGCGTTCTTCCAACTCTGCGACTGTCCAGCCTTTTGATTTGGCAATACGGCTAAGTGATGCACACACGTTTTGCACCACCGACATGTTGGTATTTTGAACGCTGGTATACTCGATTACTGGCATACGCATTTTATTAACCAAAGTTTGGTTAATTGCGGCTAGTTGCCAATCACCTTTTAGAGAGTCATTGATTTGCAGGTATTCACGCTTGGCGTTCTCTTGGAGGAATGCGATAAAGCCACGTAAGTCATCGCAGCCGTTAATTGTACTCAAGACACTCTACCAGGTGCATTGTCAGCAGCGCTGATCAGTTGCTGCTTATCAGTCTTGCCATTAGCTTTTAACGGAAATACAGACCAACGATGATAGTGCTTTGGAGAACGCGCAAATGCTACATGATCCAAACAATGCTTACGAACACTTTCCAGCGTGTCGGGGTTTTCGTCCGACAATATAACGTGAGCTTCAACACGTTGACCATAGAGTGGATCGGGTATACCGACTACCGCTACATCAACTACATCCGGGCTGAGGCTAAGTACCGCTTCCAGTTCTTCAGGAAAAATCCGTTCACCCGCTGATTTGATCATGGCCTGTATACGGCCTCTGATAAAAACATCGCCTTCTTCATCAATATAGGCAATGTCGCCCGTATGCAGGCGACGTTGCTCATCGACAGCACGCGCTGTGTTCTCAGGATCATTCCAGTATCCGTGCATAATCGTTGGGCCAGCCACGACTAGCTCGCCCGCCTCACCTTGAGGGACCGGGTTTCCGGCTTCATCAAGAAACTCAACATGCAGGCCTTCAGCAACATTGCCAACTGAATCGGCTTTGGTGTCTATTTTGTCGGGGTGCAGTGCGGTGATGCGAGGCGAGGCTTCTGTTTGTCCGTAGCTGATATGGATTTCGATATCCGGCAGCCGTTTGCGGATTTGTGCAAGTCGTTCAGTTGCACAGGTACCACCGGTTACACCGACCCAACGCAAATTAGGGAGTGCCGCGTCCAAAAAACCACCGCGTTCGATTAGTGCAGTAATGTGGAATGGCACACCTGAAAAACCGCTTACGCCCGTGTCGATCAGTTTTTTGGTGACCAACTTAGGAAACATAAAGCTATTCATAAAATGAATGCCAGCACCACGCAGGTGCATGGTCACTAATATCATCAAGCCATGTATGTAGTGCAGTGGTACAACCATTAAGTAGCTGTCAGTGGGCACAGTGTTATAGGCATCCCCTGCCATCTTCGCTACAGAAATCAAATTGGTATGCGTTAAACATACGCCCTTGGGCTTACCGGTACTACCCGATGTATACACAATCGTGGCGATTGCATCAGGGTCGGCATTACGCGCATCAGATAACGCTTTGCTAACGTTAACAGCAGCACCACTGATTTGATCAGGCTCTATTGAACACAATGTTCGTAAATCAAGATGTTTGATTGAACTGCGGCTTTTTACACTATCACTGAGTTTAGATTTGGCTAGCTTTTCGGTTGCGACGATAACTGAAGGCTCAGCATCATCGACTATTTGTTCAATACCTTCAGCAGGTGTTTGCTCGTTTAGATAAACGGCAATGCCTTCACACTGCAAAATCGCCCAATACAAGGCCACCGAATCAATACAGTTTTCAGACAACAAACAAACTCGATCGCCTTGGCGTACACCCTCAGCATGGAGTCGCTCAGCAATGAGCACGCTAGCATTCCACAGGTGTTGATAGTCAGCTGATCGTTTATCATCAGCCAGCGCTAGATTACCAGGGTGTTGTCCGGCTACTGATTTGAGTATTTGATAAAGCATCAGTGCTTAAGCACTCGATGCCATTTTTTCAACGTATTCAGTGATGGCTGTAAGCGTAGCAAAGTTTTCAGGCGTTAAATCATCAGTATCAACAATGAAACCGTACTTCTCTTCGCTCCACAATACGAGCTCCATCATAGCGACACTATCTAGTATTTCGTCTTCTAACAAATTTTGCTCGGCTTCAAAATCAGGCACATTAGGCTTGAGAGTTTTGATAAATTCGTAAATTTCAGCTTGCTTGCTCATAAGTTTAAATGTCTTCTTGCATAATGTTGGTGGTGTTCGTTAGTAGCCTGAAGCTAGCAACCTGTTTGTCATTCTGTTTATCACTTTGCTAGCCATTAGCTACACATAATGGTACGGCGGCCCTGTACCAGCTCAGCATCGGCTTGCGGCTTTAGTTTGAACGTTTTTAGTCGCTGGCCACCCGCAACTAACTCGACCGGATCTATCGCTAGAAACTGTCGATTCTGACCCAAGCCCTCTACGTAATCGAAGCCTGTACTCCTTGACAATAGCAATTCGGATGCCTGAGTCAGAATACCAGTTTCTCCCACCATAGAGCCGCTGACAAGCCCTATTCCACTGGCATTGGCCAGATCTCGAATGATTCGTGTGGCACGTATACCGCCATGTTTGCCAATGCGCAGGTTATAGATCTGAAATCCGCCGCTTTTCTGCCACTGGCGAGCATTTTCGATACTGCACACACTTTCGTCTGCTACAAAAGGAATATGGAACTGGCTAAACAAGGATTGCAGCGCATCGGCGTGACTGTTATCCGCGTGGCTAAAGGGCTGCTCGATTGATTGTAGCGCTGTAGTACCTGCACACGCTTCCAATAACACCCTCATGCAATCAGTATCAAACAAACCATTCGCATCGACACGAATCGGCACCTTGCCATTCAGGTGCTTATCTAGGAGCTTGATACGTTCTATGTCGTCATCCAAACCAATTTTTAGTTTTACCACCGTGGCATTTTTTAGCTTGGCATCAATTGCTCTTGCACGTAATTTTTCGGTAGAGGCATCAAAACCGATCGTCACGCAACGGCCAAGCGGACGTTCGTTAATAGGCCCTAAAGCCTGATCCCAATCAACACCATAAGATTGACTAAGCAAATCCCACATCGCTATTTCCAAGCCACCAAACAGCGCCGTGTGCTGTTGGTACGATGAAAGGTGTTTATCGATCCATTGTTCGAGTTCACTTTGATTAACGATTTTCACACCTGATAATGACTGAACAAGCGCTGCGGGTTCGTTTGTCGTCTCATCTAAAATAGCATCCACGGTTTCGCCCGTGACATACGGACGCGGAAGAATTTCTCCCCAGCCCTGCTCGCCGGTTTCCGCAGTGAGCTTCACCAAAATGGTGTCACTGATCTTCCGAGCCGCACGAGCGTGCTCAAATCCATTATTGAATGGCAATGCTAAGCGGATGAATTCGGCGGATTGAATTTTCATGAGGCAAAAAAGCTAACGATAAGACAGCGTTCTACATAGCACCCATTCTATCCCTGATTAATCGAGCCGGCTTGGTATTTTGCTCACAGGTATACGTAAATCACAATTTGTGCTACCAGGGTTCTTACTATACGGTGCATTGACCGTTGTCTAGCCAGCCAAGGAATCTAGCGCTTGTACCCAGCGCTCCAGAATCTAGGCTGCCCAATAAAGTGGACTCTGCAGAAACCGTTGCCTACTTTGCGTATGCAACACTAATCAATCTGCAACATTTGGTTTAAACTAGCGCCACAATCCTAATAGAAGACAAACACTATGAAACCAGTTATTGCTGAAAAAAAACCAGTGGTTGTCGCTCTGACAGAAGGTGAGAAGTATTTTTTCTGTAGCTGCGGACAATCAAGTAAACAACCATACTGCGATGGTTCCCACAAGGGCAGCGATTTCACCCCAATAGCGTTTACAGCTGAAAAAACTGGCGACGCGTATCTTTGTCAGTGCAAACACAGCGCAAAACTGCCCTACTGCGATGGTACACATAAAAAGCTTGAAGACTAAGCAACTGGCTGCACGAGTCATGCATAATCCATTGCCATTATGCGTGTTAATCGGAAGTGCACTGCTGGGTATATCTCTACCGGCTACGGCTGACACAGGCATAGTCAATACGGATTTATGCATCAATCTCAATCAGCGCACAAGTCGCGTAGCGGTGAAGCCAGTCGCCAAACCACCCTATCTGCGCCTATTTAAAGAGCCCGGATTTGACACTCGTGTCATGCGGATCAGCAATAGCGGTTTGGGTGCCATTACCAAACCTTCCAGCAATGCATCAAACGCGTGGAACTATGACGAAAGCCGAATGATGCTGCATAACTATGATAGCAACGGCAATCACAGTGTCACGCTATTAGATGGACACACTTATGATGTTATCGGCACACTAAAACTCCCAAGGCTTGCCGCTGAGAGTGTGCACTGGAGCCATCAAGATGCAAACATCCTATTTTATATGCCGAACACCGAAAAAGATGCCGGCAAATTGAGCAAGATCAACATCGCCACCGGTAAACGCGCACTGATCAAGGACTTCGCACCTTATTGCAAAAAAAGTGGAGTATCTGCGCAGGGTGGCACCTTGGCGAAACCTTCTAATGACGATGATCTTTTTGGTTTTCGCTGTGGTGTGCTAGGTGGCCATTCATTGGCCCTATCGTATCGCGTGAGTAACATGCATGTCAGTACGCTTCGCACTGGCGCAGGCACGCAATGGCCAATCGACAGCGTGCCACTTCCGTTACCACACAATGGCAATATTTTACTAAACCAGATGATACTCAATAGCAACTTAAAACCTAATGGCAGGCGCTTAGATATCGCTGATAAAAATGCACCATCAGCCATAGGTGCATCAAACGAAAAACTAAATGTGTTTTTTCAATCGGCCGTTAAAAAATCTCCACGAGGTTGCAGCAATGACATATGGAACGGTGCTGGCCTAATCGTTAAACACGATCTGGGATACGACATGTGCGCTTCGCTCGTTACCCAAACAAAAGGTTGGCCATCAACGCCCGGTGGTAGTGAACTGGTGGCCAACGCTTATCAAAACCCGCGATGGCTCGCTATGGCCAATGTCGGCTACGACAATTTAGACTGGTTTACCGAAAGGCGCGGCGCACCATTGTTGTTTTCAGAAATCATACTGACAGATACCAAGCAACCAGAGCCTAAACCATACCGACTTGCTCATATGCGCACCTATGGCGAGCAAGCTAGCAATGCCAGCTACGACCTAAGCTTAAGCAAACCCAGCTTAAGCTTAAGCCCAATGGCCACGCGAGTATTGTTCAGTTCAGACTGGTACGACTCGGGTGCAGTGGATACCTATGTTGTTTCGCTGCCCGCCTATACACGCCTAAAATTACAGGGCTCGTGGATTGATAAAAACAACAGCGATATCACCGCGCTGTTTAAGCAATTGGCTAATCAGATCAGCTTCATTGTCGAAATGCCACATCCTGTTAATGGCAAAATGATCACCCTCATAGGCAGTGGCGACATTATCTCGGAGAAAATGGAACTGAAATACCAGTATGAAATCGGTGCTGATCGTGCTGTAAAGGGTACTTGTACAGGCGTACAATCCTCAGATAAAAGCGGTATAGTCCTGGACTGCTTAAATGACGTATACCAAACCCCTGTAAAATTCAATTTTGTTCGCGCGATGCAGTGACAACACCGTCGGTAACGCGTGATAAATCAAGCCGCACAATTAGTTTCACACAAGCAAAGCACACAAGCGGGCCCACACGACTAAGGCAAAGGCGATCAGAACGATCGCTTTGCCCAATCGATTATATCCTGTTGCATTTCATTACGATGGTGCTGCAGCATATTAAGGTGATCAGTAGCCGGAAAATAACTGGTGCTGGCCATACCTTTTAAATTATAAGCGCTGAACATATCCCAAAACTGCTGGCGATAGTTGTAATAGCCGGTGACACCGCCTGTGTAAATAAAGTGCATCAACACCCCACGCTGCGCAAGTGTTTGTATGTACTCACCTGATTGCTCGCAAGACCAATCAGTGTAGGCCGTATTATTGGCTAATAATGGCCCTCGCACTGCTTGTTTAGCTTCAAGTGATTGAGATTTTTCTTTGAAGCGATTTAACAAGCGCTTCCAACGCTCTGGTTGTATAGCGCGGCGCAGCAAATGCTGAAGTACGTAATTCACGTAAAACCGTTTGGTACGGTAACCCACGCCATCAATGTTGAGCAGGCCTACAACCCGCTCATCAGCAATGGCTTTTATCGCTGTATCGTTAGCGCCGGAACACAAACCCACCAGTATATATTTATGTAGGCCGTAGTTTTTTTGCATAAACTCCATGGCCTTGTCGAGATCCTGTGAAATAATTTGTCTATCTTCCAAGGTGGCCGGGCCACTCATGCTATCACCCAAGCCTGATAAATCCATTCGAAGCGACGCAAAATTTTCTTTAGCTAAACGTCTGGCAAGGTCAGTGTTAAGACGGTTTGGCCCTACTCTGTGCAAAAAACCTGCGTTAATCAATATTACGCACGGCAACCCTGATATCAAAGACCCATCAGGAATATTCGTCAAGCCAATGAGGTTAGTGGCTGGGTCGATGTTATGAGCAGATTCCATCAACTTACCCTTTTATCAACGCAACAATTTGACTGACGGCTGGTTGCAAAAATGCCAGATAACCCGCTTGATCTAATTCGGACCATAAATCAATATTTTCAACGTGATGGTGCGTTATCCTAATATTCGAGATCAAAATATCTACGCCCGTATCATTGAGCATACTGAATTCACCGGTAGTGACCACATACATTTCCGCTGTGCTGTTTTCAACTAGCGGTGCAATATCAATAGCTTTCAAGTCATCGATAAGCTGCTCGGAATAGGTATAACCGAAACGTTCCCACTTATTGGTTTTTCTTTGTATGTAACGATAACGATCCAAATTGGTCATTGCGTAGTGATGAAGCCCATCAAGATAAGCAAGGTAGGCCGTACCCAAACACACTGGGTCGAGCATAATGATCTTATCAATATTCTCAAGGCCAGCATCCAGCATAAGAGGCGCACCCAAACGCGCACCTACCAGAGTGATCGTCTCACAACCGCTTTGTATTCTAAGAAATTCTGCCGCTGTGCTAACATTTCTGTGCCAAGTATCGAGCAACACGTCAGCAGGCGCGCCTTCCGAATCACCGATCCCTGCCCAATCAAATCGCAACACATGGTAACCAAGCCTGGCTAGATCAACCGCCATCAATTGGAAGCCGCGATGCAGGCGCATATATTCATGCCCTATTGATGGGCACAACAACACAGCCTGCGGCTGCACTTCAGTGCCCGGGATGTGCATCATGCCGAATAATCGTTGCTCATCATCGCCAAAAAAGAATGGCTCCATTAAATCAACTTCAAGCTGCGCTGTATCATCGGCGATGGCATCTTCCGGGTTTAGGTACGCTGCTATTTGTGCCAAATTGGCTGACAGCAACATACGCGGCAACACCATCTTGTCAAACTCCCGGAACAGCCTTGCGTTAAATCGCATGCCAGACAAAGAACTACCACCACTGGAGACAAAATTATCGTAGATAGATGGCTCGCTACCACCAAGTGTTTTCTGCCACACCGCCGCGACTGTTTTTTCAGTGTCGCTACGCGGTGCTACGCGTTTGCTCGCAACGGTGGTGGTTGGATCGGGTAAATCTTTGCGACTGATTTTGCCATTAGGTAAACGCGGAAACTCATCCAGCTCTTGCAACAGCTGCGGGACCATGTAATCAGGCATACGCTCATTAAGGTACTGCAGTAAATCCACATGATTAACTGTCTGCCCCTGTTTTACGCGATAGTAGGCATGCAGTTTATTATCGCCCGGCGCATTAACCAACACAGCTCTGATTCCATCAAAGCGAGCCATGGTTTGTTCGATCTCCGCAGGCTCAATCCGAAAACCGCGTATCTTAATTTGCGCATCTTTACGGCCACGATGTTCAATAATGCCGCTAGGTAAGTACCGACCAAGGTCGCCCGTTAAATATAACTTTCCATCACCAAACGGATTATCAATGAATTTTTCCTGGTTTAAACCTTCTTCTTCGCCGAAGTAACCCAGTGACAAGCCTCTTCCTGTCACGCCCAGTTCACCGATGGCACCTGGCGGCATGAGTTGTTGAGTTGAATCCAATACGTAAACTTGACACCCGCTTATTGGCCGCCCCACTGGCATATTGGCAGCGATGTTTTCAGCGTCCACTTCAATACCGGTTACATCAGCACTAACTTCGGTTGAGCCATATAGATTGAGCAAAGTACAACTTGGCATGTCTTCGAGAAACTGTTCAGCAATATTGCGTGATAGCGGCTCACCACTGACTACACATAGTTTCATTACTGACAAGCGGCTCGCAATATTTTCAACACTATCCAGCAGCACCGATAAGTACGATGGCAGCACCACCACACGGGTAACGCCAAATTGCTCAAGAGAATCAACAAACTGGTGAGCGTTTTTAACAATTTCATCAGATAAGATAACAGTTGGAATACCCTGCAGCAATCCACCATACAACTCCCATATCGAATCAACGAAACTCAATGAGGTTTTTTGCACTACAACCTCAGATGGGTCGTACGGATAGGTTTGCCACATCCAGTCAAATCGATTAAGCGTGGCGCTATGCGAACCAATAACCCCTTTTGCAACTCCCGTTGAGCCTGACGTAAACATCACGTATGCACCTGCTTGGCGCGCATGTTTAGAGCTTGAAACGCAGAGAGCCGAGGATATTAAACCCCATTGTGTATCAAGTTCCACAACCCGCCGATCAGCGCTGTCATACACGCTAGCCGTGTCGCTATTGGTCAGAATCACCTTGGCGCCAGAGCTTTCAAGCATATTATTTTGCCGATTAGCAGGGTAGGATGGATCAATAGGCACAAACAAAGCTCCTGCCATCATGGTGCCGAGCATAGCAGGGTAAACATCAACGGAGCGTTGAAAGATAACTGCAACCGTATCGCCAGAATTCACCTGACAAGCGATCAGATAGTCACGCACATGCAAAGCCGCTGTTGCTAACTCTTGATAGGTATAAGCCCTGACACTATCGCTAACTGCTGGTGCGCCAGGTGATTTTTCTGCCTGCTGTAAAAAAAGCGAATGCAGGGTATCAGTGGGTTCAGCTTGCAGCCGCGTTTGATTAAATTCAGTTAACAACAACGCACGATCATCATCATCGAGCATGCTGATATCACTAAGCCTGGCTTGCTCTGGGTGTTCAATATCGGCAAAACTCTGTAGCACCAATAAATAATGCTTAACTAGTTGCCGTGCAGCGCCTTCCGGAAGCACCGCATGGCTATACATCACCAAAAATTCTAAATCGCGGCGTTCAAAAATATCTATCAGCAGCGGCAGTGGGCTATTTTCGTGAATGGAGTCATTGGTGAACTTAATCGGTGGTTCGTCCATTATTCCCAAATCAGGAAACGATTGAAAAACCAACAAGGAATCGAATATTTCGACACCAGCAGGCAGTTCACTAGCGATATGAATATCAGCCATCGATATCTTATCGCTCTGAGTTAACTCTGCCTTTTCTTTTTGCGCGTCTGACAACCATTTAGATACCGTTGTGTTGCGAGCACATTGCAATCGCATCGGCAAGGCGCTTGCAAACATGCCGAAGGTGCGGTCGTGATTTTGCACATTATTAGCTCGACCATTAAGCGTGATGCCTACTACAACATCATCTGTATTGTTATAGCGTGCTAGCGTTAAACCCCATGCCGCTTCTATTAAGGTGCTAAACGTAATTCGAGCAGAACGGGCAAGTTCGTTGAGCTTTTTAGTCGTGACCGCATTTAGCGATACATTGAAACTGCTATCCGTATGGTATTCGCTACCCTCATTAAGTGGCTCCACTAACTGCAAGCTAGTGGGGCGTTCAAAACCACCGAGTTTGTCAGCCCAAGTATTGCTTAAGCTGTCGTTTTTGCTCTCAGCCTGTTGTGCAGCGAATTCGCTGTACTTACCCGGCTGAGGAAGATCTACAGGCTTACCACTAACCAGAGAGGCATAGATACTTTGCAACTCAGTGAAAAAGAGCACGCTTGACCAGCCATCAAATATCAAGTGATGGATATCAAATATTAGATGGCAATGCTCATCGCCAAGTCGAGCCAGGGTCACACGCAGTAGCGGCGCTTGGTCGAGGGAGAATTTCTCTTCCATGCTTTGCGTAGCAAGTTCATTCAATTTTGATAGTTGGGCATCGCCGGACATACCGCGTAGATCATGCTCACGAGGGGCAAAATCAAGCTGCCCTCTAACCACGGCGGCTGGTTCATCAAGGCCTTCATGCAAAAACAAGCATCGCAAACTCTCGTGCCTGCTAACTAAGCGCTGCAAAGATTTGCGAAAGTAGTCAAAATTGAGAGGGCCGGTGATGGTATCGCGTGATTGTGTGCGATATAAACCATCCGTCTCAGATAGAAGCATCTGATACAGCAAGCCCTTTTGTGCTTCGGTTAGCGGATAGACGGCCGCGACGTTATCTAGTTGTGCCATGTTTTATTCAACGTCGGAGGCAAGCCTGTAAGAGCTTCACACCCACCGGTTGCTATGCTGCAAATCAGATTAGTATAGAAGCATAATACCCAATTGCCGGTGACTACCACCAGCAAAGAGGTTTTACTCTGATCTGTGCAGCTCCACTCATTCCTATTCGGGCTTACTTGATGCGAATTAGCTGTTCCTGAAGGAACGTTCGGACAATCTCTTGTATTTCGGCTTGGCCCCACAAAGCGTGCTCGAAACGCAATGGCTCATAATCAACCACAAACGACAGGCTACCGTTATTCGAATTCATAAATTCACCACAATCGCCTTGATGATACGATGGCCTGTACCAAGGATCCTCATCTGCAACCAGCGCGAGTACCGCTTGTGAAGCGGGTGCCTTGATCCCTTGATATTCTAACCAGCCGGTTTTGCATGGCCAACCTTCGATAATGCGTGCTTTGAGATATCCTTCCGGATTTTCAGAGTTTGCATAATTGGCTGTCGCAATTCCGCCTTCACTAAAACCAGCTAATATCAAGTTGTCTTTATCGGCCCAAGCAAACTCACGTACCTTGTTAATGGCGTAACCCGCATCGTATTGGCGCATAATCCCGGTAGATCGATAAAATCCGCCTGTATTTGTACTTGGGTCGCACGATTGCGGGTAAAAAGAACGGGCAAAACTCAATGGTGCAATAACCACAAAGCCGTTTTGTGCTAACCAGTTTATTCTGAAATACGTGCCACTCCAAAAACCGTTACAACCATGCAAATAAATAACCACGGGATACGTTTGATCAGGCACGACTTCACCTGACGCAAGCTCATTCACCGTTGTGTCGATCACAGAGCCATCACTTGAGGGAACCCGAACCAAAGCGGCTTGCCAGGTTAGCTCCATTTCTTCAGTGGAACGATGCAGTAGTTGTTCCGCGGTAAGTGTTGCCTCGCTTTCATCTCCAGTCGTGTTCTGCCCATCCAGATCGATTGCGCGAGTACCACCGTTGCTACAAGCCACGTTAAACAACGACAGCACTAACACAGCTACACTGAACCGGATTGTGGTTTGCCTCTGTTTTGCGAATTTTTTTACTGACATGGTTTATCCTCTTGAATGCCACTCGCTGTTGACTGCCACATTAGCACTATTTAGAACCGCTAGCTTCCGATACCTTTCAGCATTGCGGCGATACGCGCCATATCATCTTGCGAATGCTGCGAGGCTTCAGCAGGTTTTTCAGGCACAACCAGAGTCGAACCTTCTGAGGTAATCGCTTGATCAGACGCAAGCGCACACAGCCGTATCGTTGACAGATTAAAAATATCCAAAATGGAGAGCGATATATCTTGGTTTTTGCAAGCCGACATGATGCGCATGGCGGATATCGAATTACCGCCCATATCAAAGAAATTCGAATTGACGCTGATTCTTTCTTTTTTCAGTGTGGTTTCCCAAATCTCTCTCAATGTTTTTTCAGTATCCGTTATCGGCTGGTTTTCAGGCAAATCATAGACATCAGCATTAGCAGCGTCTGCAAGGCTTGTGGCAGTTCCAGTTGGGTCTGGCAATGCCTTGCGATCAACTTTGCCATTCGGCATACGCGGCACAGCATCGATAAATCGATAGCTTGATGGCACCATGTGCAGCGGAAGTGATTGACGAAGCTTTTCTTTCAATACAAGATCATTTGGAGGAATGTCGTCAGCACTGGCATCAGCCACGATGTAGGCTGCGAGAAACTGATTGTCCGCATCGTTGATTAGCGTTACGACTGCGTGATCAATACCTGCAACTTCACCTAAAACTGATTCTATCTCTTCAAGTTCAATGCGAAACCCATGCAACTTAACTTGGTTATCGACACGGCCAAGAAATTCTAATTTTCCAGCCTCCGTCCAACGGGCCAAATCACCCGTACGATAAATGTGTTGCTTCGAATCAGGTTTCAAAGGATGGGAAATGAATTTCTCTTGGCTCAGTTCGTCGCGATTTACATAACCCAATGCCACTCCGTCTCCTGCGATGCATAGCTCACCAGGAATCGACAAGGGGCATAAATTATTACTCCCATCAAGAATGAGTATTTGCGTGTTCGCAATAGGTTTACCGATGCTTATGGGGGCATTTACATCTGTAACACGATCACAGGTAGACCAGACAGTTGTCTCAGTTGGCCCGTACATATTCCATAAGGAACTGACTTTAGGTAGTAATGCTGCGGCGAGTTTACGCGGCAAGGTTTCCCCTCCCACTAGTGCCTTGAATTCGGGTGAGCTGCCAGTAGACCCTTCCCAGCCAGCAGCCAATAACATACGCCATACTGCTGGAGTGGCTTGCATAGCAGTAATACTCTGCTCGGCGATGCGCGCCGCGAGTTGCTGGCCATCAAATGTCAGATCACGTACTGCGACATCGACACTTGCGCCAGTAATCAAGGGCAAAAAGAGTTCAAGTACTGAAATATCAAATGCGACGGTTGTTACCGCAAGCAGTTTGTCGTGGGCTTGCAAGCCAGGTGTTTCTTGCATCGAGTGCAAAAAATTAACCATATTTTTGCGGCTAATTTTGACGCCGCTAGGCGTGCCAGTCGAACCCGATGTATAGATCACGTAAGCCAGATCATCACCGCTGGTAGCTACCGGCGTAAACGGGTTAGCGTTTCCGCTTGTTATATCGACATCCATCCTTAGTAGCTGCGTTGTGTGATCACCACCTGAGGCTTCCACGCTTGAATGAGTGACCAGTAACGCAGCGTCGGCATCCGCCAACATACTTGTAATTCGAGCTTGTGGGTAGTCTGGGTCGAGCGGCAAGTAGCCCGCCCCTGCTCGCTGTACTGCAAGTAACCACAGCAGTAGATCAGCATCTCTGGGCAAACACACAGCCACAAGATCATTCGGGCCAATACCGCGAGACTGTAATTCGCCCGCTAAGCCGTCAGCGCGTTCTGTTAATTCTCGGTAACTTAGCGACACATCGCCAAAGCTCGCCGCCTGCTTGTCAGGATGCATGGCTGCTTGCTGCCAAACCAGATCCGCCAAGTGTAGATCTTGCGGATAGTCCCGCTGCGTTTGATTAAACGATTCACTCATTCGCTGAATTTCATCAAAGCTCATCATGCCAATGTCTGACACTAATGCCGTAGTTTCGAGCAATGTGATCGAACGAATGATATTGGTAAAGTGCGAAATAATTTGTTCCACCGCATTGCCATCAAACATCTCTTCAATATAACTCACCTGTACAACGAGTGAGTCCTCAGGGAATACTTCGACTGTCATTGCGGTTGGGCTGTTTTCATGTATTCGCCTGTCTTCTACCTCCAACAAAAAATCCTCAGACAGCGTTAACTTCGGTGCATTTTGGTAAACCAGCAACGAATCAAACATTGTGGTATTAGCAGGCAACTCACTGGCTTGTTGTATATCGAAGAGTGCTGAATTTTCGTATTGAATCAAATCCATCTGATCCTGTTGAATCTCTTGCATCCAATCGTACAAAGTAGTGGCGCTTGCACACTTTATGCGCATCGGCAAGGAATTTACGAACATGCCCACGGTAGTTTCAAAATTGGCGATACCCGAGGAACGCCCGGTTACGGCAAAACCAAATACGGCATCATCAACATCATTGTACTTAGCTAACAACAAGGCCCAGGCAGCCTGCACTACGCTGTTAGGTGTGACTCTGCATTTTCTGGAAAAATCATAAAGTCGTTGCGTGGATTTTTGATCCATCAATACTTTGGTATTGCCACGAGCGTATAGATCGGCGCTTTTGTCTTTTTTCGATATTGGCGTGGGCGTCGTAAAGCCTTGCAATCTATCATGCCAAAAAGCATGTATCGCTTCACTATCCATTGCACTTAAATACGAAACGTGATCTTTAAACCGCCCGACCTCTGGCAGGTAATGCTCTGTACCTTCTACAAGCGCAGCGTAAGCTGTCAGCGCTTCGGTAGCGACGACCGCGACCGACCAACCATCCATTAAAATATGATGCCACTCTAGAATCAAGTGCGATTCATCGGCACTAAGCAAGCCCAGCTTAATTCGCATCAGTGGTTGTTGATCAATAACAATGGGGCGAGCTATTGAGCTTGCGGCAACGGTGTCACATGCCGCTTTGGCATCTGCAACATTTTTGTCAGAAAAATCATGAACCGTGAAATCGAGCTTGCCCGTTTTAGCGACTATCTGCAATGGCTCATCCAGCCCTTCATGCACAATCACACTGCGTAGCATGTCATGGCGATCTACCACCCTATTCCAGGCTTGCTCAAATAGATCGACATTCATTTCACCATTTAGATCGCAACGAATTTGTGCCAGATACAACGGCGCATGCGAACCTTGTAGCAATAGATGAAACAGTATTCCTTTCTGCGCAGACGTCAGTGGAAAAACATCCTTGAGATTATCAGCATCTCCTATTGATGGTGTACGGCTGACCAGCTCTTCTATCGACAAGGAATCGTATTGACTACCACTAGTGCTCGTATCGATTGAGTGCGGTCCTTTGAAAATATGCTGGATTGGATTGTTATCAATTTCTAATCCGATTTCCACAATATTACCAATCTCCAGAATCTCTTTTAGGGACAACTCAATGCCCAACTTTCTGCCACCAACCATAATGCGCATGGCAGCGATAGAGTTACCACCAAGATCAAAAAAATCAGCATGTATATTGACTTGTGCCAAACCCAGCGTGGTTTTCCATAACGACGCTAATGTCTCTTCGGTTGAGGTCCTGGGCGTGAAGTTTTCTTGTGAATTAGTTGACGCCGTGGGTATCAGTAAGCCCAATGCATGTCGATTGATTTTACCATTGGATAATAGAGGCAGCTGCATTATGCGCACCGTTTTCGGGATCATATACTCAGGCAATCGATCTTGCAAAAAACCCAGCATGCCTGACTCACTAATCTCTTCACCGCCGCGGACGACATAAAAACCATATAACTGATCACCTTCACCCACATACAGCACGGCTGATTTAACATGTTCATACTCAAGCATCGCGTGTTCGATTTCGGCTGACTCAATACGACGTCCACGTATTTTTAACTGCACATCGCCCCTGCCGTAGTGTTCAATCAAGCCCTTATTATTGAGCCTGCCCAGATCACCCGTCTTAAATATCAACCCTTCATTAAAAGGATTATTAACAAATTTTTCCTTGTTAAGTTCATCTCGTTCAAAGTATCCACCTGACAGGCCAGCGCCCGCGACGCATATCTCACCCACCGCACCAGCAGGCATTAATTTCATTTGCTCATCGACAATGTGGATGCTGACGCCATCAATAGGCTTGCCGATAGGCATTTTAATTCCGAGCTTGTCGTGCGTGACCTTATCGGCGGTAACATCCGCCGTAACTTCGGTTGACCCATAAAGGTTGAGTAGTTGACAGTGCCCCAACTTGTTTAGAAACCCACGCGCTACATGAAGTGGTAAAGGTTCACCACTAACAATGCAGTATTCGAGTGTTCGCAGCCGACTGGCTACATCAATATCACTATCGAGTATCACCGACAAATAAGAAGGCACTACCACTAAGCGGCTAATTTGTTCTGACTCGAGCACATCGACAAATTCGACAATATCCAGCACAGTTTCGTCCGCAATGACAACAATTGGCACACCCTGCAGAAGTGGACCAAACAACTCCCAGATCGAATCAACAAAACTCAAGGCTGTCTTTTGACAACACACCTCTCCTGCTTGGAACGGATAGCGCCTCCACATCCAAGCGAAACGGTTCAATGTCGCTTTGTGAGTACCTACCACACCTTTGGGTAGGCCGGTACTGCCGGAGGTGTACATGATGTAAAGGGCGTCTGTGCTGGCGTTTGCTTGCACAGGTGTAAAATTACTGCCATCAGTTGCAGTCAAATTTTCGCTAAACACAAGCTGCGTATCACCGAGGTTAAATCGCGGATTAGTGGCTTGATTACTGAGTACCAATTTTGAGCCCGAATCTTTCACCATATAAGCCAAACGCGCAGAGGGGTATGTCGGATCAAGCGGTACCATGACGGCACCTGCTTTCATCACACCCAACATAGCTGGGTACATCTGTAAGGAGCGTTTAAAACAAACGCCGACTGCGTCCCCTGCTTGTACACCTTGTTGCCGTAAAAACGCTGCTACTACATTGGCTTGCTGATCAAGTTGAGTGAAGCTTAACTGCTGTTTAGCGTCTTTGATTGCGACAGCTTCAGGTGCGCGTTTAGCATGCTCAGCGAAGTGCTCATGCAAGGTATTTGGCTGTATTGCGTCCGGCGTTGGCCCTGCCGCAGCTTGCAACAATGATGCACGGACTTCATCGTCAACTATTTCAAATCCACTAACGACTTGATCCAGATCATTCAATAGCGCATTTAATACGGTGCAGAACGTGTCAACATAAGTTTGTCGACGCTGTTTGCTAAACACGCTGCTGGCAAGATCGACCGATAATGTAAAATCACCATTGCCCGAAAAATCGTTGACGTTTAAGTCAAGCTGAGAATTTGAATCCGAAAACCCTGCGTAACGCCATTCAACCTCCACTGGCAGTTGTGCAAAATGAGTTATGTCGGCTGTGAGCACATTGACGCTGGCAGCATAAGCCGATTGACTAGCCTTAGTTTGCACACCCGCTTCAAGATGCGAGAATGACTTCATCGCCTCACGCATGATCTGCCGCGCCAAATCCCTAAAACTGGTACCGCTAGTAAGCGACAAGCTCAAAAAACCGATGGCAGTAAACATGCCGAAGGTTTCGCGCTCCTGCGCTGTCTGCCTGCCGTGCGATGGAAAGCCAAGGTTGAGATCTGTTTTTCGATGCAAGCGATAACCCGTTACCATCATGGCGGTTGCCATAAGCGCAAACAGCGACATATCTCGCCCGATAGATTTAAAACCCGGTAGCGTTAAAGTGGTTTCAATGGCATGTTTTTGTGAAACACTAAGATCAATCGCTGTGCGAACCTTCGCGTGTGAATGATCAAACGCTTGACCGAAATATTGTACTTCTTCAACTTCATTTGCCGATTTTTCACGCCAATAGTTTTCTATTTTTTCGCGACGCGCGCTTCCATCGAGACTACGTTGCTTTGCCAGAAATTGATAGTAGGAGGGAATGTCAAGATCAATCGCTGCTACCAGCTCAGCTTGGCCACCATCGCGCATATAGAGAGCCGACAGCTTTCTTAACAACAATGGGATATTGAAGCCATCGGTGCTGATGTGGTGCTGACACCAATAAAACACATGAGTGTTATCCGGCATCGATACCAATGCGCTGTCAAACATTTTGACCCGCGGGTCAAGCGGCACAGAAACGCGGTTGGCAATCCATTGATTCAACTCTTGTTGATCGGCTAAAGACACCAGCTGGCAATCCGCCGTTATTGACGACACTCGTTGTTGTGATGGGTGATCAGTCTCTTCGTCAATAATCACACTTTGCAATACATCAGATGTCTTTACCAGGGTCTCTAATGAATTAGTGAACCGCTGAGTATCTAGATCACCCTTGATGGTATAAGTGACAAGCAAATTATAAAGTGGCACATCCTTCGCCACCGATTGTGCCAACCAAACCAGATGCTGAGCCCGGCTCAAAGCTTGATATGTGTTCATCCTAGTATTCACTCAGAATTGTTATTGAGGCGACGGGCAGATATTATTTGTTTGTGACGATCCAAACGGCTTGTCAGCACCTCTGACTTAACTTGTTCATCGCTAACACCTGCAGCCTTTGTTGTTACCCGTGCATGCAGTAGTGCGCCTTGATCGACTCGATAAGCTTGGATCGCGCCGAGGCGCCCAGAGCCACACTTATCAGCGTATTCGCTATTTGCGCGTTTGAGCGCAGCATCAAACGCATTGCACCAATCTTGTGCCTCACGATCGCTACAGCCTAAAAAATCAAGCATCAAGGAGTAATGAGGATCCTGACCGCTTGATGGATAACATAAATACTCGACTGGGCTTATGCCCATATCTGCAGACGCATCGTTTGCTGCCTGCAGCACATGTTTCTCGGTTAGCTTTTCGCCCGTGATACTGGAGGTTTTACCAAAGCGATAGAGAAACTCAATTGTCGGCACTGTATCGATGAAACCCGTTACTTGTACACAGTCACCCATTCGATATCGATACAGCCCACCACCAGTAGTCACCACCAGCTCATAACGTTTGCCCTCTTCCACTTGCCAGGCAAATCGAGTTGATGCCTGGGGATTCTCCACATCGGCCTCTTCAATGAATTCATAAAAATGCGAGCTATAAGCCAAGGCTCCACCACTGACGGAATCTTTAACCGGAATGGCCATCATGCACTCGCTAGATTGGGTGATGTAATCACGTACTGGTAGATCGCTCAGAAACGGCGCGAGCTGTTCGAAGTAAGGTTGCACAATAGTGGAGCGCCAGCACACAACCAGCTTTAACATTGGCCAGATATCCTGAACATGTGGCGTGGCGTTTTTGTTTAACGTGCTATTGAGCCTGTTTGCCGCGGCGTCATCGGAGCGCAGATAGGATTCAAGGCTAAGCTTTCCGGCCACATCCAAACACGCTAATATGTGAGCATCCTGCGTACCCCAAGTTCCCGTTTGCAACCCGCTAATGAGCTGCGCCGAGTGGGTTTGTATCACACGAAAAAATTGCAATAAGGTGCTGGGGTTAAGGCACATGATGCAATGCAACTCAGATTGCATTAGCAGCCGCGCAACCGCATACAAACGTGCATCAAGATCTCCAACTAAACGCAATTCGGCGGGCAACGGCCAGCGCTGTATGGTGTTCATGCTGCGTCCACGGCGTGACCAAAAACTGGATTCGGAACATACCTCGATACCTGTTTGATCCGATTCCGGTTGGCTAGCATCAATGAAATTGCTTACCAATGTACCCGTAGCAACCTCCGGGTAATCGCGATAAATTAGGCCCCAAAAAATGGCAAATGCTGCCACCTTTTGCCGCATTAGCGCCGGCGTTACTGGAATTAATTTAGGCTTTGATGTTGAACCACTAGTTTTAAAAAACGCTAGTGTGCGATCTGCAGTGAGGCTATTGGGATGAACCTCAATGCGATCTACCCAGGGGCGAAGATCTTCATAGTTTGCAACAGGAACCCGTTCGGCATACTGTTCAGCGGTCGCTACAGTGCTGGCATTGATAGAGCTTGCATAGTCGGAGGATACAAAGCTTTGAAGGATCGTGGCAAGCACATCGCGCTGACACTGCTCTAAGGCTGGTGTATTGTCGGTAAAAAATTCGAGATGAGGATTTGAAGTCAACGCTTTCTCTGGGCTTAAACTAAACTAGTCATTATGAAACAGCACCACGCTCAGGCTCCTAACAAGCCGCCTACAACTCCGCCGAAAGGCAACCAGGTGCATGTCTGGTTGATGTTTCATGACAAACTACAGACACCACCACAGCTAGCTACCAGCCCGCTTTTAAACGAGCAAGAACGATTACGCCAACAACGCTTTGTCACACCAGAGCTGCAGTATCGATTTCAGTGCAGGCGCGAGATGTTAAGACGTAGCCTGACAGTATACCGCCCCGATATCGGCGAGTCAGACTGGATTTTTACCCTTAACCCCTACGGCAAGCCACAAATTCATCCGGCGCAAAGCCAAAACCAGCTGTACTTCAATTTATCGCATACCAACGGCTTAACTGTACTGGCAATTTCCGCTTATGAGGAGTGCGGCATAGATATAGAAAACACTGCCGTAAACAGGCCGAGCAGTTACTTGGATATCGCCGATCGATTTTTTACTGAACCAGAGTCTGAGCAAATTAAACAAGGTTCAACCGATGCACAAATCCAGCGATTTTTCGATTTTTGGACACTCAAAGAAGCGTATATCAAAGCAGTTGGGAAAGGCCTGAGCCTAGGGCTTGACCGGTTTCAATTTGCACTTGAACCCGCGTCCCCTATCGCCATCGAATTCCCATCACCTGCCATCGATAATGCAAACACTTGGGTTTTCCATCAGGAAACTATCGGCGAAGATTGGCGCTTGGCAATCGCCCTGCGTGCCGAGTCATCTGAGCCCATCTCCTGTGAGTTTGCGCATTATCCTGCTTAGCAACCCCGATCTGCGCTATTTTTGAGCGGCGTCAGCGAACAATAATTGTGAACCAGTTCAGATATGGGGAACTTCTTGCGCGTATTGCAAAAAAACATTGTCAATTGAGCTGAAACACAGCGATATTCTCGGTTATTACAGTGCAGAATACCTGCATATAGTCAAACTGATCGACGGCATTGTCTGGGCTCACCGGCTCATTGCATGTTGTCGACTCCATCGGGATCAACAAATTGATTAAAAAACACCAAGCATTCAAGTATTCACTTGCCACAATAGGCCTATTGGCGTTTGCTAGCGCGGCCAGTGCCGTGCCTTCCTGGTCCATGGATATGGCGTATGAAGATCGTGCTGGTAACGATCGGGTATTTGTTGCCAATCCCGATCAGGATACCGTATCGGTTATTGACGCTCTGAACGGCAACCGTTTGGCTGAAATAGCGGTAGGAGATGATCCTCGAAGCATAGCCCTTGATGGCCTTGGATTCCTTTGGGTAACCAACAAAGCAAGCTCTAGTATTTCCGTTATCAATGTCAACACGCTTGCAGTGACCAACACGATTCCCGGCCCACTGGGCGGGCAACCCCATGGCATCGTTATTGACTCCGATAACAATCGTGCTTATGTCGTACTGGAGGCTAGCGGTGATGTCTTCCAGCTCGATACCACAAACGGTGCACTACTAGCGAGCACAAATGTGGGCAGCAATCCTCGCGAAATTTCAATTAACGATGCAGGCACACAGGTTTATCTTCCGCGTTTTATCACTAATCCTGTTGCAGGTGAAAGTGGTATCAATGTCGCTAACGGTGGCGGTGAAATCATAAGACTAAATACGGCAGGGTTAACGCCAGCAGGCACTATCGCAGTCCCGTTTAACCAAGCAGCCAGTGGCAACGATAACAACACAAGCTCACGAGGTGTACCTAACTACTTGCGCTCGATGGCAATTGCGCCAAACGATGCCAGTGCTTTTTTGCCAGCTAAGATCGACAATATTCATCGCGGCGCTATGCGGGACGGGCGAGCTCGCGTCTTCAATATTTTAACGCGCGGTATATTGGCTAATATCAATCTAACTAACAACAGTGAAAACTTAGGCAATCGTATCGAATTTGCTAACAACAGCGCACCAACAGCAGTTGCGTACGGCCCTAATGGCAACAATATTTTTGTTGTCCATCGTGGCAGTCGTGCGTTTGAAGTGATCAACGCGAACAACGGCAACATCCGCTTCGAAACGACATTGGAATTTGCACCAACGGGTGTTGTAGCCTCCCCTGACGGAAACCGTGTGTTTGTACACAACTGGTTGAGCCGCTCACTAAGCATCATCGATACTAGTGCCATTATGAACGGCGGTGGTAACAGCGCAACTGTGATCAACACCGTCGATTTAACCAACGGTGAAGCATTAAGCGCTCAAGTATTACAAGGCAAACGCTTGTTTAATGATTCAGCCGACCCGCGTCTTGCTGGGCAACGATACATAAGCTGCGCACAGTGCCACGACGACGGTGGGCATGATGGCCGTAGCTATGACTTCAGCGACGCTGGTGAAGGCGTGCGAAATACAACCGACTTGCGTGGCCGTGGCGACATGGAAGAGGGCATGGTTCACTGGACCGCTAACTTCGATGAAATGCAAGATTTCGAAAACGCTTTGCGCGAAGTTTTTGGTGGCACAGGCTTAATGAGCAACGCTGATTTTAACGCAACTTCAAGCGCCGCTAATCCAAACACCATGAAAACAGGCCTAAGTGCTCCACTGGATGCTATGGCTGCTTATATCGACACCTTGGATGATCATGGCGCCAGCCCATACAGACAAGCCAATGGCGCTTTAACTGCGCAGGCAGTTGCTGGTCGTCAGGTGTTTGAAACATATAGCTGTGCGACTTGCCACTCTGGTGCTGACTTTACTGACAGCCCCCTCGGCGGTAGCCACAACATCGGTACCGTTGATGCAGCCACCGGTGGACGAATCGGCCAACCTCTAATTAATGGTGGTATCGACACACCAACACTACGAGGCATGTGGAATGATGCGCCTTATTTACATGATGGTGCTGCAACAACATTAGCGGCGGCGGTTCAGGCTCACACGCTTAACATGCCGGTTGCAACTAACGGCCTTAGCAATACAGAGCTCGCTGATTTATCAGCGTACTTATTGCAAATCGATGATAGCGAACCGGCACCTGCTGACCCGTCTGTACCACCAGGCACTCCAGATGTTTTCAGCACACTAGCGGTGATCAACATTGATGGCAACATGGGTGATTGGCCTGCCGACTCTATGTTGGTAGATGATCCTCAGGATGCCACCGGCGGCGCTAACCAGCTTGACTATCAAACACTTTGGATGGCCAACGATCCGCAGAACCTCTACATTCGCTATCGCAATCACCAACCCAACAATGTTCAAGCAACCTGGGGCTATGAGCAAGCAATAGATGTCGATGGCCCCAACACTGGTTTTCGACCTCCCAACAACACAATACCCATCGGCGTAGACTTTATGGTAGAGCAAAACGCGATCTATCGTTACACCGGTAATGGAGCGAATTGGTCATGGGCATGGGTCGCGCCACTTACAGTGGAGCTAAACGGCCGTGATGCCGAACTGGCAATACCACGCGCTCTTCTTGGCGATCCAGATGACTTTGACTTCTTCTTCTACGCTGACAACAACGCAATCGGCGGTAACGCAGTCGACTTCGTTCCTAACTCAACAACCAATACCGGTGTTCAGCTCGACACTCGATATTTTACTTATGAATTTTCGGGCGATAGTAGCCCACCCGTTGTCGATCCACCAATCGATCCGCCCGCAAACAACGACCCATTTGTTTTTCACAACCAAGCCAATGCACTTACCATGGATGGCAATCTTGCCGATTGGGCCGCTCTTGAGTTTTTTCCATCAGATCCGAACGATGTGACAGGCACTGGCAATCAAATAGACTACTTGACTGCGGCTGCAGCACATGATGCCAACAATATTTATATTGCATGGACTAACGACGGCGCAGCTCAAGTTACTCCTGGCAACGGAATCTATATCGACACAGACATTGATTTCAATACTGGCTTCCAAGGCTTTGCCAATGAATCGCCTATTGGCATCGATTTTCTTGTTGAGACAAATTCGGTTTACCAATACACAGGCAACGGCACTAGCTGGGTTTGGCAGTGGGTGGGGAACATTAACCCGGTAGCCGCCGCTAACGTCCTGGAAATGCAAATACCCGCTAATTTGCTGGGCAACCCGACTACATTCGACCTATTTTTCTACGGCGACAGCGCTGCTGTAGGTGGCAATGGTATCGACTTTTACCCAAATGCTGTCACCGATAGCAACTCCGCAATCACATCACGCCGTTTGCGCTATTCGACAGATGCCACATTGGCGGTTTCGCCGGACTTTGAGCCGATGGTTAACCAAATACTGGGGCAGGAGTAAGACATGCCTATTTCAAAACTAAATAGAACCACTCGTGCATGGGCCCTATCTTTTGTGGCGGCTGGCTTAATCACTGCTTGTAATGGCGGTGGAGATAGCAACGGCAACTCCACGCCGCCTGCCGGCACACCAGGTAGTAACCCTGAATCTAGCTTGTCGTTTTCACACACAACTGATTCTAATATTCCAAGCCCTGCGCAAGCTAAGGGTGGTGTATTGCAAACGATTCTGTCATCTCAATCTGATAGCACGCAAGCGTTTGCAGAACTACAACTGAAAGTGTTTGGCCCAATGTGCTCAGGCTGCCATAGCGGCGGTGGGATAACACAACCATCCAATACTGATTTTAGTAACGCCGATGCCAGTTATGCGGCATTGGTCAATCAAGCCAGCACCCGTCATCCTAATAAAAAACTAGTGACGCCAGGAAACTCTGCGCAGAGCTACTTGGTGAACACATTAAATGGCACACAAGAAGGCGGTTCACGTATGCCGATGCGTTCAACACCACTTAATGATGATTTGATGGCCGCAGTACGGTTGTGGATAGATCAAGGCGCTAAGCGCAACTAACACAGTAATAAGATAACCTTGGATTCCATAATACTGGGGTCATTGTACAGCGGCACTGCCAACTCAATCGCTTCTCCGGATTGTTCCACCCTGGCATTCTCCATATAGGACAAAGCCGGCTTTTGCTATAAAAAGGCATGCCGGCTTTGTTAGGAGGAAACAGCGCTAATCAGCGCTACGAGTAAACCTAGGTTTAGCCCTGACTACCTTTTCGCTCACCATTTTTCTTGCCGCCATGGCCACGTTTGCCTTTTGATTCCTTGCGGTTTTCACGCACTTCATCAAAACCTGCGCTTTCCTCGCTACTAACTTCTCCGTCTTGATTGACATCAAGTAGTGCATCTACGGCGTCACGTCTGCTGTCATGTGCAGCTCGGCGTTCAGCGCGGGATTTCTCACCATCGCCATCTGTATCAAATGCAGCTACTCGTGCTGCCCTACGATCAGCTTTTAGTGCAGCACGTTCCTCGCGTGAAAGTTCGCCGTCGCCGTCTACGTCGTACTGGCCAATTGTTTCGGTTTTTTGTGCATCCTTCGCTGCGATAATTTCGTCCGCTGAGATTACACCATCGCCGTTACTATCAACCAAGTTATCTAATATCGTGGCACTGGCGCTAAACGACAGTAGACAACCCAGAAAAATTGGCGCTAGCTGGAATGTTTTAGTTGTGGCTTGCTTGGTCATGTTGATTACCCTGTATTTTAACTAGCGTCGTCAAACACAATGTTTTCCGATCCGCTTGCATACAGACTATCGACCCTAACCGTGCAAACAATGTGTAAGAAGGGAGGAAGCTTTATGACTCTTCAGCAAGTTCAAACTTATAACCGATGCCATATACAGAGTGTATGCAGTCGACGGCATCATTAAGCGCACTGAGTTTTTGACGAAGTTTCTTGATATGGCTATCAATGGTGCGATCACTTACTATCCGCCCATCCCGGTATATACGCCCCATTAACTGGGCACGTCCAAATATTTGGCCCGGCTTATCACTCATCACCTTTAGTAATTGCAACTCAACTGCTGTAAGCGTTGTCTCCTGCCCATCGATGCTGACGCTAGCGGTGGTGTCGTTTAATACAAAACGAGAATCAGGCTGGGCATCGTCTGACCTTGTTGTGCGCCTTAGTACGGTCTTAACTCGAGCAACAACCTCTCTTGGGCTATAGGGCTTACAGATGTAATCATCAGCACCGATCTCCAAACCCAGTAGGCGATCAATCTCCTCCACCCTAGCGGTAATCATAATGAGGGGCACATCCGAGATTTTGCGTAGCTCACGGCAAATACTTAATCCATCCAAGCCTGGCAACATAAGATCAAGCAGTACAAGGTCGGGCATGTTGCTTCTAAGGCTATCTAGCGCAATACTGCCATCACCGTATACGCTGGCGGTATAGCCTTCTTTTGCCAGATAGTTTTTAAGCAGTGAAGCTAACTTAGGCTCATCTTCAACAATCGCTATATGCATTTCACATCCTGAATGGCTAAACGGGCAAACGTACGGCGACACCCAAACCACCTGATGTTGAGTGATATGCAGATACTTGGCCGTTATGCGCTTCGACTATTTTCGCAACGACGGTTAGCCCAAGGCCAGAACCACCACTACTGCGGGTTCTTGAATCATCAGTTCGATATAGAGAATCGAACAAACACGGTAGCTGTTCATCGTTTACACCTGGGTGTGAATCTGCCCAATCTAACTCTACAAATTCAGCATCCTTTTTCAACAATATATCCAGGGAACCCCCTTCATCGGTATGGCGAAGTGAGTTCTGTAATAGATTATCCACCAACTGAACCAACCGTTGCGTATCGCCTCGAACCATCAATGACGAATCAGTACCATGCAAAGACACTGTTAATCCGCGCTTTGTGGTTAAGGCTTTACTTTCTTGAATCCGCTGCTGCACTAGCTCCGCGATATCTACCGACTCCATTCGATAATTAAGTGCACCCAAGTCCGATAAAGACAACTCGTGCAAATCATTAATCAATCGGCTTAATCGCATTGATTCTGTGTGCAACGATACAATAGCCTGCTCATCCAGGGGATTAACGCCATCTTGAATAGCTTCCAGCTCGCCTTGTAACACGGCAACCGGTGTACGTAGTTCGTGCGATATCTCAGCCGTCCATTGCTGGCGTGTATTGAGATTTTTTTCAAGCGTTAAGGCCAATTGATTAATATTTCGCGATAGATCCCCGATTTCATCGCGACTACGGGTGTTGATACGGTGTCGATACTCGCCTGCAGTGATGTTCTCAACCGCTTTATTCACTTTTAATATGGGTTTTACAATGCGCGATGCCAAAAAATTAGCGAGCAGAATTGACAGTATCGACATTGCGAAGCCAGCATAAATATAGTTAAGTTTTTGCTGTTGTGAGAATACTTGCTCGATCTCGCCAGGGATGCCTTTCGGCTCACGTATGCCTAAGTAGCCAACGACTTGCTCATCCACCGCAATAGGCAGCAACACTAATTTTATATCAGGGTTTCGTGGGCCAAGAATCGATTTTTTGTTTTTATCCAGCAATATGACTTTAGGTTTCGGCCGCCTGCCTGTTCTATCGCCAGGCTTATCCCGTCTTCTCGGCGGCCCATTACGAGCAACTGAGCGAAACATTTTCTGCATTGCCTTGGGATCATCTTGAACCCAATCCCAACTTTGCGTAAGTGCGAATCCATCAGCCAGCTCATCTATTACTGAAAGCATGCGGCGCTTTTCATTTTCAACTACAAAGTTTGAAAACCCACGGTCAAAGCTCCAACTGTTGAACCCAGCCATTAGCGCTATGAGCAACATGCTGAACAACAGGAAGGTTAAAAATAATTGGTTTCGAAGGCGCATAAGCTATACTGAATTTCCAGCTATTCTAGAGCCTTAGCGGCAGCATCTCTACAATTACCCGGTATTTCCTTATTGTTTGCACAAATGGCGTTATGCTTAAGCCATCATGATACTTGATCTGACATCGCCGCCTAACGCTTTTACAGACAACCCCTACCCAGTTTATCGCGAACTGCTTGAACACTATCCTGTACTTGCGCAAGCCGATGGCAGCTATCTGATCTCAAGCTATGCCTTACTAGATAGTATCTATCGCGATACCAGCCGTTTTTCATCCGATAAGAAGGCTATTTTTGGCCCCAAATATGGTGACTCACCACTGTATGAGCATCACACTACGTCACTCGTATTTAATGATCCGCCGTTACACACACGCGTGCGTAAAGTATTAGCAGGTGCCATGACGCCCAGCGCGATAGCTCGCCTGGAAACCGGCTTAGTAGAGCTAGTGAACACACTACTGGATGATTTACCCAATCACGTACGCAATGGCACCGTTGATTTAATCGAGCACTTTGCATCAATGATCCCCATCAACGTTATCGGCAATCTGTTTGATATGCCGCTCGAGGAGCGTGGGCCATTACGAGATTGGTCCTTGGCAATACTCGGTGCGCTTGAACCTACGCTTACATCCCAGCAGGAACAACAGGGCAATAGCGCGGTTGCCGAGTTCACCGACTATTTAACTAAGCTTGCAGCAGATCGTCGCAAGCACCCTGGAGACCCTGACACCGATGTGCTGACTCGTCTGATGTTTAGCGATAAGGGTAAATTGAGTGAAGCCGAGCTATTACAAAATTGCATCTTTATTCTGAACGCTGGCCATGAAACGACAACCAACCTGATTGGTAATGCCCTAGGTTGTTTGCATCAACACCCAACAGAGCGACAGCGACTTTTGACATCGCCCGAATTAATCAATAAAGGCGTTGATGAATTTCTGCGCTTCGAAAGCCCTAACCAATTAGGTAATCGCTCGACAACATGCGATGTCATTTTAAACGACACAGCAATCAAAGCCGGTACCAATTTACATTTAATGATTGGCGCTGCCAACCGAGATCGGGCGACATTTGATCAACCAGAAGTGTTGCTGCTAGATAGAAAACCCAATCGACACTTGGCATTTGCAGGCGGCCCACATTCTTGCATCGGGCTTAATCTTGCTCGGATGGAAGGCCGCATTGCAATTGGGCGCTTTGTGCAGCGGTTTCCGAAGTTTGAAGTGGTATCGAGCACACGATCACCTCGATTACGGTTTCGTGGGTATACGCAGTTAGTTGCTAGTTTGAACACAGACTAACCATCCGCACTGGGTCTGTCATACTCGCGCAGGCCGGTAACCATGCACATCCATCAGTGGGTTCGCGCCGCCAGCTATGCTGCTGTTAGTGAATATCATCAGCCTTGCATAGCTGCCTCACCCTGCATTTATTACTGTTGCTCTAGAAACCACAATAATTTGAGCGAGCACTACCACACCTCTCAGGTGTATATTTACTTACAGTAATAAGTGGCTAATTTGATATAGTCACTACTCACTTTCCTGCCGTTTATTCTCCATGACTTCTCATGCATCATCCATCAAAACATTCCGTGATTTACACATTCCGGGTAACCCGATTGTGCTCTACAACATCTGGGATGCCGGGAGTGCCAAAGCCGTGGGTGATGCTGGGGCGAAGGCACTTGCCACCGGTAGTGCACCAGTTGCTATGGCGCAGGGCTTTACAGATGGCGAACAGATTCCGTTTGATTTAGCGCTGGCCAATATCGAGCGCATATTAAACGCTACCAATATACCCGTTACGATGGATTTGGAAGGCGGTTACGGCGCAGATTCAACAACCATTGAGAGCACAGTCGAACAGGCAATAGCGACCGGCATCGTTGGCTTTAACTTTGAAGATCAGATTGTTGGTGGTAAAGGTTTGTATGACACAGTTACGCAAACTGACCGCTTAAGCAGTGCGCGTAAAGCTGCTGACAGCGTAATCTCATCAACCTTTATCAATGCGCGTACGGATATATTTTTAAAACAAGAGCCAGATACACATACCACAGCCATGTTAAATGAAGCAATAGAACGTGCTCATGCTTATGAGCAAGCGGGTGCTGATGGTTTTTTCGCACCTGGCCTTGCCGATGAGAAATTTATTGAAACCCTGTGTGAGCAGGTGAATTTGCCAGTAAACATTATTGCGCTACCTCATGTGCCTGACAAAGCCAAGCTAATCGAGTTAGGTGTATCACGGATCAGCTACGGGCCAGTTCCTTACAAAAAAATGCTCAAGGTGCTTGCTCAATGGGCTAGCGATGAATTGGCTTAATCGCAGCCGTACCAGTGGATCGCTACCCGGCTCCGGCTTCTACGCAGCGCTTTGAGCGCAGAGGCACCGCTGGAATGAATTCGGTGGGGAACTTACACCGCTCTGACTTTTCAAAATGGCAACTCAGTGTATTCCGCTAACGTTCAGCTGGGCCTGCTACGATTGGTGCATAAAATTGGAGATTTGCCGTGAACACTATATTAAAAATCGTAAATAAACCGCGTACAGTCTTATTACCCATGGCAGTGGCTACACTAATCACCCTACCCGCGTGCGCAACTGATGATCCAAACCGTCGCACAAAAATAGGAGCAGGCATTGGTGCCATTGCTGGTGCGGTGATTGCCAAACAATCTGGTTCGGACAATGTTCTGCTTGGTGCCGCCATTGGCACATTAGCGGGAGGGGCCGTAGGCAACTACCAAGATAAGCAACAAGCTGCATTAGAAGTTGCGCTTGAGAACGAACTATTGAAAAATCAAGTTGATGTGCAAAGGCTTGAAAACGACGTACTGCTGGTACGCTTAAATAGTGAGGCGTCTTTTGATGTTAATTCGGCACAAGTCAAAGCGGCTTTTTACCCGACGCTTGACAAAATTGCTAGCGAAACTTCAACGTATAACAAAACCATTTTACACGTCGTGGGTTATACCGATAGCGACGGCAGCGATGCGTACAACCAAGTGTTGTCAAACAAACGTGCAAATGCGGTGGCAGGTTATTTGCGCAGCGACGGCGTGATTCAAGAAAGATTACGCACAGAAGGCCGCGGAGAAACCGACCCGCGCCTACCCAATACGTCGGCTGCTAACAAAACCAGCAACCGCCGCGTGGAAATCTACATCAAGCCTATTGTTAAAGGCGATGAGCAACGTGCTCTTAAAAAGCCTGTCATTAATCGATAGGGCCCTATCATACCCCGGAAGGGCACGTTGGTCCGTCTTCGTGAGCAAAGTAAATGACGATCTACGGCGTAGCAACGTGCCAAACGCGACGAAGCACATCAAAAGCAAGCTCGAATCGAAGTTGCCGTCGCGCGCAGCACTTATGCTGCAGCCCTCGCCGTCTAGCCCCGTATAAACTCCTACATCAGCTGGCACAGCGACCGAGCTGATATCAATCAATCTTACTGTTGTGGCATCATTTGCGTTGATAAGCAGTGGACCCCAATCATTGGACAGCTCAGGGATGACTTGAGTGCCTTTCTCCATTACTCTGGAGTTAGTTACGATGAGAAGGAAAAGAAGATTGCACAAGCCCGGCTTTAAAGCCACTGTTGCTTTGACAGCGATTCGAGGTGAGATGACTATGTCGCAGATGGTCAAGAAGTTTGACGTTCAGTCGGCGCAGATCACTCAGTGGAAAAATCAACTCATGAACAGTGCCGAGGTCGCCTTCGACAAGGGTGATCAGGTTACAGATGATCATGACCAAGAAGTTCTTGAGCTCAGGGCTAAGATCGGAGAGTTGTCCATGGAGGTGGATTTTTTAGAACGAGGGCTCGCGGGGAACCAAGGGTCCAAAGGAAAGAAAAAGTGAGTAAGGAAGAAGTGCTACCGATCACTCGACAGTGCCAACTTCTCGATCTTGCACGCTCCTCCTATTACTATATGCCGGAGCCTGTCAGCGACGAAGAGCTTGAACTAATGAAGCTCGTTGATCAGTGCTATTTGGTGTTACCGTTTTATGGAACTCGACGTATAAAGAACTGGTTGCTGGATAAGCACAACCTGGTCGTAAACCGCAAACGCATTCAACGACTCCGGCGGCTTTTAGCGATAGAAACGCTTTACCCCAAGCGTAATCTGAGCCTGGCAAACCATCAACATAAGATCTATCCCTATCTGCTTCGTGGATTGAATATTGATCGCCCGAATCAAGTTTGGTCGACCGACATCACCTATATTCCAATGGCTAAGGGGTTCGTCTATTTAGTTGCAGTAATGGACTGGTATTCACGGCGTGTGCTTTCATGGAAAGTCTCAACAACAATGGATACCCGCTTCTGTGTCGAGGCGCTTGAAGAGGCCATCGAGGAGTATGGTTGTCCGGAGATTTTTAACACCGATCAAGGCAGTCAATTTACGAGTGATGATTTTACTTCTGTGCTGAAACAGAATCAGATCAAAATCAGCATGGACGGTAAAGGCCGCTGGGTTGACAACGTTTTTGTTGAGCGCCTGTGGCGCAGTGTCAAGTATGAAGAAGTTTACTTAAACGCTTATGACAGTGTGGCTGAAGCCCGACATGCACTGGGTCAGTACTTTGAGTTTTACAACACCGAAAGACGGCATCAATCGCTAGATGAGCAGACGCCTGATTCGGTATACAATCAACACGCAGCCAAGATGGCTGCTTAACTTTGGAAGGCGCACAAGCGGCTGTCCAGTTATTGGGGTCCACTACT
>JAZGEF010000057.1:0-63248 GCA_036478595.1 Granulosicoccaceae bacterium | reverse complement strand
CCACTGAGTTGAATACCCAGGAACGCTTACCAATATTGAAAACTAACAAATAAATCTGATCGCATGCTTCTTAACACTAACACCCACCACTACTGAATGCATTGGCCCAATTTTCTGCATCACAATGTGCTTACCACCTACCAACCACCCTTCAATTCACCGCTTGAGGCGTCATAAGCGAGCCAAGCAATATTTACTGTCCAGCGAGGAGTGGGTCCGACTCCATCGTTGAACTGCTTAATAAAAATCTGCTCTTCTGCCGAAGCGATAACAAGTGCTAACAGAATTGCTATCAAGGGATATAGGGTTAGAACTTTAATTCTTAGATTCGTTTTAAACAATCGCCACAATGGTAACAAAATCCAAATCGAAGATATTACAAAAAGAAGTATTGCGGATCCAAGATTATTTGCATTTAAATGTACTGTTTCTACCCTTCCCAAAAGAGTCCAGTTTATAGACCAATACAGAAACAACAACAAAGATGCTACCTTTAAGGCTAAGTTCAGTTTTTTACCATAAAAAATCGACACAAGATAAGTAACTATAAAAACAACTATCAAAAAAATCCCAGCCGCTGGAGATTTTTCAATCGTCAAATACTGATCCACAATAATTACTAGAACTCCAAGAATGAATCCTAAGGTGTATCGCACATGTTTTCCCTTTTACATATCAACGGTATATCGGATCATGCCCGATTATAGGCAGCACAGTTCTACAAAACAGAATCAACCAAAATATGGGCATACTTTTTGGCTTAGTCCTTTTTAGGGGCCGGAGGTGTACTCCAATTGTATCCAGGAGGTGGATCATTCTTGAAACCTGGTGCACCCTTATCTCGTGGAGCCATACAGTTGGGCCCTTGATTTTCTTCGCTCGGCTCCCAACGTCAAGATTCGTCGATTTCCGCACCGCATTGTAGCTTCTCACTCTCGCCTCTTATACCCCAGAACATATTTTCTGCATAGTAGAATCCTCCAGAACAGCTCATACCATCACAATCTTCGTTCGGTGCTGTACATGAACCCGGAGGCAGAGGAACCCAAACACCTGACCCATTAGAAAATTTATTCCCACCAACTAATACCCATTCGACACTATCAGTTCGATTACAGCATCGCCCACCACCGCGGGTCGGTCCAAAATCGAAAAGGCCTAGCCTATCAACATTCTGTATAGGTCTGGCAGATGCATACATGTATGTATTAACTCCACCGTCAAGCCCTATAGGATCAGACTCCACATACCGCCCGATACTCGGGTCATAGTCCCTGAAGTAATTGTAGTGCAGCCCGGTCTCAGCATCAAAATATTGTCCAGGAAACCGTAAATTCTGTTCAATTAAGTTAACACTCGGCGAATTCTCACCAAACGGATCCTGCTCACCCTGCCACACCACCTGTTGATTCTCATCAGTAACAGCCTGCGGTGTACCTAAATGATCTGTGTGGTAGAAGTAGGTTGCCGCTTGTAATGGAGCAATTGCCAATACCGTTAGCAAAAATACAGCAGTTAGCTTAATCGTCACGTTTTTATAAGCGTTCATATTACTGACCTCCTGTCGTATTGACCAACACATCGTAATTGACATCCCCACTTATGATACTGACACCGATTGAATAGGTGCCACTGGTTGTCGCCGTTGCCGATACCATCGCTGGCAAGCCGCCGTCCATATCATTGTCGATCTGCGTATTGGTCTCGTCTCGCAGGAAGATTCTGACATCGGCGGTTGGATCATCCCAAGTCACTTCGCCTTCGATCAGCTCGCCGGCAGTGACTTCAAATTGAAATACCTGCCATTGGCCGTTGGTGTCTGAGCCACTGGATGAGAACTCAAAGTCTGCAGCAGGCTCTGGCGGTGTGACATCCGAGGTTGTATTGACCAGCACATCGTAATTGACATTGCCGCTTTTGATACTGACACCGATTGACCATGTGCCGCTGGTTGCCGCAGTTGCCGATACCATCGCTGGCAAGCCGCCATCGGTATCGTTGGCGATCTGGGTATTATTTTCATCTCGCAGGAAGATTCTGACATCGGCGGTTGGATCATCCCATATCACTTCGCCTTCGATCAGATCGCCAGCTGTGACTTCGAATTGAAATACCTGCCATTTACCGTCGGTGGTAGAACCACTGGATGAGAATTCAAAGTCTGCAGCAGGCGGTATGACTGGCTCATCATCGCGCCACATGGCTAACGGTTCGCCATCCAAGTATCCGTATTCAAATAAATAGTATTTACATTCATTTAAATAGAAACTGTTGTTAATTGAAACAAAACTACCATACCCGCGTGGCTAGCGGAAGTGAAGACGTCGGTAAATTTGCGGTTACTCTTGGCCTGTGTACAGCTTGCGAATCAGGGGCAGTGTCTATGCAATACCAATCCTTTCGTTCTTCGCTGGCAATACAATAGACAGGCGACACACCGTAATAAATTTTCTCAGCTGACTAACATAATGCTCATCAAGTTCATCGGCTAAAAATCGAGCCAACTAGCATCCACTGCATTCTTCAAGCCACTGCTGATGTTCATATTAAAACTGCTTAATGCCCGGTTTGAAGCGGTTTCTTACACAAGTGTAGGAAAACTTGTCGGATACTGTTTGCTTGCGCCGATCACCAAGAAAACAAGCGACGCCAAAAACTCTGCTTTAGGGAGTCCTTGCAACCGGCATACTGCACCGCGTATCGCTCACTTCGCTGTTGTACTCGCAATGCAATGCCTTGTAATACGGGCTTCTTTTTGTGCGTACCCTTAGCATAGCCTCCCGTGCCTTCATGATAATTTAAGTACAGGCTGTACGCATCGTTAACCTCTACGACATTTTTCTTAATCGCAACACGGTTGTACCACGCAACAAAATCGATAGAATCTGCAAAGCGAGTGCGGCGTGCACCATAGTTGCCGGTTGATCGTTGATACGCCTCCCACGTGCCATCGACTACTTGCGCATATCCATAGGCTGAGCTTGGGCGCTTCCACGGGATAAAGCCAAGCAGGAATCGCCGCGGTGGCCGCGCATTGTGCCGAAATGATGATTCTTGATACAAGATGGACATCGCCACTGACATCGAGGTGTTCCAGCGCTCGCTAGCATTCTTGGCGTGTTGGTGCCAGCCGCTCTTTTCGCGGAAAATCGAGCACACGTCACTGGCTTTAGATGGCGGTGCGGTAGCACAAGCGCTCAAGGCCAGTAACAAGCACAAAATGAGTGGAATTCTGTAGGCGTGAGCAGGCATAGGCCCATTTTACCTGAGCCCCAGCGCTTCGAACCTACTATATCGACATGCAAACAAAGACCATGGCGCTTGCGTTAGCAGGAATCAGGCGCATTTCTTGCGAATACAGCCCAGCAAATAGGCAAAAGTCGACCGATTCGTATGCTGTGGACCAAACTCAATCTCATCCTACCGACGGTGTTAATGCTCTCGGGTTGTGCTGTGATGGCACCGGCAAAAGTGGTTACACCATTGCAAGACGAGCCATCAATTATTAGCGCAATACCTGAACAGCTTGAAAGTTTTGATTATCAGGGTTATCGGTATTTTGATGAGAACACTGATGGATTCACCCTGCGGTACAGCAACATCGGTAAACATCGTTTGGCCGATGTTTTTATCTACCCTGTTTCAAAAGAAAACCGAGCACTGCCACACGATCAACTTGTCATGGGTTCAACTCGAGCCACAATCCAAGCCATCGGTTCAGCAGTTAAAACGGGCCAATATGCTAACTTCAATGTAATTGGTGCAGCGACTAGGGCACGCGGTATTCGAACCGTGGCTAGAGTGGAAGCCACCTATTTGCGTGAGAATCTCGCGTCATACACTCTGGTGTATCAAACTGAATACGAGGGAACCCTGGTTAAAGTGCGCGTTTCAATGCCTGACAATGCCGCCAATCGCGACAGCGAGGAATGGGATCGATTTGCTAACACGTTGTTCGATACGATCATAGGCCACATTGAAGGCCAAGGCCAAGTAGCCCTACCCAATAAGGAACGAGCCAAAATCTAGACAGCCAAACTGCCTCGCCTTATGGCTTCTAAGTTAATTCTCGCTTAAACTGGTCTCCAGTTACTCGCAACATCGGTTGCGGATCCGCAACGGAGATTAAGCTTGAGAATCAAGAACAGCCTACTATTGATCGCCATAAGCGCAAGCCTTGCAGCCTGTGCAGATGATTTGGATACTAATTTTGAAGTGGAAGAACCACTAGCCGAAACTCGCGTAGAAGGCCTTGGCACTGCCAGCGTTTTGCCCAGCTCCTTTGCGCCCGCCGCGCTTGATATCAAGGCAACGGACGCTTACAAGGACGAGGATTTCGGCTTCCTGACAGCAATACAAATAAAAGAAATCACACTCGAAATCACACCCAATTCAGAAGGCGCAACCGACACCCTAGAAGATGGCATGGCCGATGACTTCTCTTTTATCAGCGAGTTATCTATAAACGTTGTGGCAACGCTAGGCGGTGAAAGACAAACGGCGCTTGTTGGCACCTTGCCAATGAACGACCCGATGTTTGATTCACCCAACCGCAGACTTAAACTTAACGTAACGAAAGTCAACATACTTCCTTTTGTCGAAGCAAGCGGCTACTCACTTGAAGTCAGCGCACAAGGTGAACCACCACCTGACGATGTGATCTTCATTGCTACGGTTGTGTACGACGTTGGATTTGGCAATCGATAGAATCTGAGTAGACCTTACAGTTAATCACCCTCGCAGCGGGGATCCATAGCTTTGCTGTAATTGGATTCACCCCGCAGAGCGCCTAGCACGCCTCCGGGGTGAACGACATGCCGACAATCAGTAACAAGGCCTGTTAACAAAACTCTGCACAACACCACTAATATTATCACTGATATTAGTTAATTTCTCAGGCGATAATTCTTCACCCAAAATCATCTCATATTCGCTAATTGAATCATCGATCATCGTTAGCGTCATGTGGCCAAGGTAACAACCCGAACCCGCAGTGACATTAAGCGGAGCAGCTTGCTCGAACGTTACTCGATGCTTTTCAGTTGTTTCATCAATCGTAGTTGAGCAAACATCTCGCTTCTTTTTCTTGTTGTAGAAACACGTCACTCTTGGCTCTTTATCTACCACGACCGTATGTCCCACTCCAGTTACGGCACGCGACCCATACTTCATTTTCATCACCTTAGCACCTGATTTTTCAAATGCATGCAGTGCAAATTCGCCTACCGTCTTTTGCCCCAAGTAAGGAAGCTTGATCGAAAAGCATGCGCCACCTAAAATCGATTTATCAGGGCATACAAAATTGAGTGACGTGCTTTTAACGGATGAATATTTTGTGGTGGCATACGCTTTCAAATCATAAGTTAAAACCACAATGTTGGCCTTACCTGTATCGCGTATCTCGTCGGCATCGCCCACTGATTTACCGGTAGCGCAGCCACCCAAAAAAGCCGCCATTAACATTGCCACTGCGGCGTTACGAATAGACATTTAACTTCCCCTAAGTTCTCTACAGAGTATCCGGTTTTGAGTCAGATGCACATTTCCATGCGCGATTACGCTACCCGATGAAAAGATAGAGCGAAATATGAGAGTCCGGATGAGCAGGTGATTTTACGCGGAGATGAAAAGTGGCGCTTCAGTGCATTTGTCAGTAATTTGCACGGCAGATACTGGCTTCATAGAGCCGACTAACGGCTTAGAAACCCCAAGCGCATCACAAGCCTAAACATTCCACGCCCCAAATCCTGCCCTGTGGCATACCAACATCCATTCTTGACTCTGGCACCCTTGAGTGAGTTTTTCCCAACAAAATCAATACTTAGCGTAAGTTTTGAACCGGCGCTGTATTTTTGACGGTCATTCGATTTTAACCTATCTAATTGTTTTTAAAGTAATTATTACTATGTGATTGACTTAACGGCATCTAACTTAGCGCTTCGATAAAGTCCTCGGCAGTTCTCTGACACACGCAGAGATCGACGTTAATCAGCTGGCAGAGACCGGCGTTTATATATTGGGGAATAAAATGACTAATCGAAACACAATGAGGCTTGCCCTCGCATCTGTAGTACTAGCGCTAGCATCTTTTGCTAGCCCCAGTTATGCCGACGATGGCTATCTGGTATTCAGCACCGCCGCTTTACACTTCAAAAACCAAGACGAGCGCAGAGCGCTTGTACCCGGCGTAGGTTGGGAATACTCACCTACCAAGAAACTGGGTTTTCACGTAGGTACTTTGTCTGACAGCTTTGGTTTTCAAGCCACTTACGCAGGCATTAACTACGGTACTCCACGCTTTTGGAATAACAAGGCTCGCTTTTTAATTGGCGCCACGATTATCCACAAGCAATTTCACAAAAATACATCTGCTGAAGCCAAGATCGTTCCGTTTCCAGTGCTTGAAATTGCATTGGCTAAGAACGCAGTCTTGAACATCAGTGGATCGCCTAAAATTGACTACGCCGGCTCGCACAGCAACGGTGTGATGTTTTTTCAAGTCAAGTTCAATCTGCGATAACACACGATTTTACGGTTGGTTTTACCCCCTTCAACTGGTCGGCAACGATTGCGGCCAGTTGCTTTTAATGGGGTGTAAGGAGTTCCTGCCTGGTTAGCACAAACACACCACTACCGCCGTGTGAAAATTCTAGCCATAGGAAGGGTAAATGCGGAAGCGCAGCCTCGAGTGCTGCAGCGCTGTTGCCGACTTCAACCACTAACAAACCGTTGTCGCTTAGATAGTCGGGTGCTTGTAACAGCATATCTCTGACAAGATCAAGGCCGTCTTCACCTGCTAGCAAACCCAATTGAGGTTCATGGTGAAACTCTTCGGCCATGGCATTAATATCGTTCTCGTCCACATAAGGCGGGTTGGACACGATAAGATCAAACTTATCGTTAAGTTGGTCGAATAGGCCACTGTGTAATAGCTGAACCTGCGACTGCACATTATGTAGCTGTACATTTTCAGCAGCTAGTGCCAATGCATCTTCAGAAATATCGCTGCCCGTTACAATTGCATCCTCTCGTGCATACGCACACGCAATGGCAATACATCCACCGCCTGTACACAAATCCAATATACGCGGCGCCTCATTACCGCCAAGCATATTGAAAAAATCATTCATGATGAATTCGGCGAGCGGTGAGCGCGGCACCAACGCTCGATCGTCGCTCTTGAATCGTAGGCCAGCAAACCATGCCTCACCTGTTAAATAGGCAGCCGGCAGGCGCTGATCAATACGCTTTGTCAGTATTTCGTTACAGCTATGCACTTGCTCATTGTTTAATAACATATCGTAATCCGGCTCACTAAGCGGAGACAAACCCAGGGCATGAAGCAACAACCAGCTGGCTTCATCAATGGCATTATCAGTTCCGTGACCGTAATACAGCTGTGCAGCCTCAAAAGCTTGGGCTGCCAGCCTGATGGCATCACCTAATTGCAATTTTTTGTCTGTACTTAACACAAACCTTACGCCTTCGTTCTTGGACTCATCAATCATTGCAAATACCGTATAATTGAACGGCTACCGATATTCATTTGCTAACCCACTATTACTAGAATAAAAGATATCTACTGTGACTATTCCATCCGACACGCCTACACTTCGTAATCGCTGGCCCATCATTGCGGTAATAGCGGCAGTGGCCGTAATAGCAGGCATAATCGCCAACAAGGCAGTGTACCGAAAAAACAGCGACGCAACCGCTACGGCACAGCCAACAGATGCCGAAAAAAAACAACTGAGAACACTACAGGAAAGCCTTGCAACCACAGCCGTGTTTCCAAAGAATTTTATAACTGTACCGGCATTCTCGTTGATCGATCAGCAAGGGGAAGCAGTAACTGAATCACTTTTTAAAAATCAATGGAGCATGGTGTTTTTTGGCTACACCCACTGCCCTGATATTTGCCCGATGACAATGACCATCATGAATTCGGTAGCAGACGAACTCAAGGCCAGCAACACACAAGCCTTGCAAGTGGTTTTTGTCAGTGTTGACCCTAAGCGTGATACCGCAGACGTGTTGGGCAACTATATGAATTTCTTTAACCCAACATTTAAAGGTATCACTGGCAAGCTTGCTGATGTGCTCGCGTTAACCGGGAAGCTAGGCATAGTAGCTAGCTACACAACTATCGAGGGCACTGAGGACTATCTAGTTGACCACACCGCCTCGATGTTGCTGATCGATCCAGAGGGGCGCGTGCGCGGTAAATTTAGCGCGCCACATAAAGTAGAATCCATTGTCGATGACTATAAAAAAATCCTCGACAATCTCGGTTAATAACCGCTGTACAACCATTATAACAATAGCGAAAATAACTATGAGAACAACAATGAATATGAATACAACTATGAGCAAGACTATGAAATGTCTGAACACAATTGCGTTATTTTGCACACTCGGATTATCGCAAGCAGCATTTGCTGATCTACCAATGATCAGCAATTTGCAAGTGATGGCACATCCTCCAGGCGCGAGCGTCACAGCGGGGTATCTCACAATTAACAATATAAGTGATGAGCCACTGGTCGTCACTGGCGCGAGCAGCGATGCTGTAACTCGCATCGAGATGCATGAGTCGGCCATTAAAAATGACGTCGCAAGCATGATTAAACATGAAAAGTTAAGCATCGCTGCAGGCGAGACAATGGAATTAAAACATGGCGGCTTCCATCTTATGTTGATGGATTTAGTGTCGCCGCTAATGCTTGGCAGTACCTTGGCTGTTACATTGCACACCAATCAAGGTGATATCCAATTGTCGATGCCAGTAGTAAAGCCTGGCATGAGTGCTATGCCAAGCGCAAAGCATGGGCATGGCGAAATAAACATCGGCACACCCGAGCCGAGCGATAAGCCATAAGTCGCGTCGCTGCGTAACGTCACTGAGTAATGTTGCGAAATATCGCAAACAGATCGCCAACAATTCGTACATAAACCCATGGCAACCGCAAGAGATTGGCTGAAGTCGACACCGTTATATATTTTGCCGCACCATTGGGTATCGCGTGTAGTTTATTGGGCTACGCGCCAGCAAGCCAAATGGGTGCCGAGTGTTATCAAATGGTTTGTGCGAACCTACAACGTAGATATGAGCCAAGCACAGCATAGTGATATCAATCACTACCCCACGTTCAATGCTTTTTTTACACGCAGCCTTAAAGACGGCGCAAGGCCTGCTTGTGATCACGATAGTGATATTGCCAGCCCGGCCGATGGCCGCATCTCCGCCATTGGCAACATTGAAAACGGCACGGTTTATCAAGCCAAAGGGCGAGACTATTCACTGCTCGAACTACTCGGTGGCGATACAGAGGCTGCAGCTAAATTGGCTAACGGACGCTTTGTTACTGTGTATTTATCGCCGCGCGATTACCATCGCTTGCACATGCCATTAACTGGCAAGCTGTTAAACCAAACTCATGTACCGGGCCGCTTATTTAGCGTAGCGCCGCATACGGTTAACACCGTACCCCGATTGTTTGCGCGCAACGAACGCGTAATAGCACAGTTTGATACTAACGCAGGTTTAATGGCGCTCGTGTTAGTAGGAGCGATTAATGTTGCGGCAATCGAAACGGTATGGAGTGGTTTAGTGACGCCGCCACAGAAAAAACACATAAACCGCATTGACTACACGGGTGACGAGCAAGTATCGCTGCGGCGTGGTGAGGAGATGGGCCGCTTTAATATGGGCTCAACCATAATCGTATTACTAGAAAATCCTGCCCGCTGGCGCTTGGATATGCAAAACGGTGACTCCCTTAATATGGGCCAGCTACTAGGCCATATCGCTGACCGCACAGTGGCTTAACTGTTGCGCAAGCAGAGGCGCTGATTTTAGCCGTTGCAACAGCGTTGCTTTGGCATCGCTGGCATCTTCAAAAAACCAGGTACGGCTTCGGCCCGCCATAAAGCTATATCCCCAGTTGTCCATATCCGTAAACATGCGCTCGCACCCCATGCCAGGAACAAGTTCAGCCATTAGCACTTGTAGATAACAAACAGCATCTTCTTCAGCTTGGCTGCCAAGTGCATCACTATGCAAGGCCTTACGCCGAGCATCGTCCATCATTAACCAATGCCCTGCTTCGTGCAGTATCGAATGAACGGGTGTATCCATACGGTAGTAAAGCGAATGCTTTATTAGCCCTGCTTCACGTTCACCCCAATGGCTGCCCGGTATATCTTGACCATCAGCGACAGGCTTTAGTGTTAAGCCATGATCACCAAAAAACTTGGATAGCTGATCAACATCAAGTTCACCGATGCACAAAACTGATTCTGATTGTTCTTGTGTGCTCATGCGCGCTCAAAGCAGAATGCAAGGACCTGATCAATACTGCTAACTTCAGATAGCAACATCAGCAGTCGTTCAACGCCAAGGGCAACACCAGCACATGCAGGAAAGCCAGCTTGATGAGCGGCTATCAAATGTGAATCAACAGTCACAGCATCTAATGCGTTTTCCTTGCGCGTTTGTAAGTCTTGCTCGATGCGTTGCAATAAAACGTCTGCATCAGCTAATTCATGATAGCCGTTAGCAATTTCCAATGAACCAAAGTACAACTCGAAACGTGATGCCACGGCGTTTCCTTGGCTATCAGTCGCCGTACGCGCTAGTGCCGCCTGAGACGCGGGGTAATCCGTAATATAGGTAAAGTGATCTTCTGCAAAGTCTGGCAATACAAACGTATCGATCAACAAATCTAGGGCGGCATCAACACTGAGATCACCCGGTGGGAAAGATCGGCCCTTGCTTTCGAAATAGTGTTTTATCTTGCCCGCAGTCACTGCACACATATCACACCCCAAAACCGCTTCTACCAATACGGTATAGCGCTTACGTTGTGGTTTATGCCAGGGTTTATTAAAGGTTTTAAAAATACCGCGCAGCAACGTCTCCATGCTATCCATCAACTGCTGATGATCCATGCCCACGCGATACCACTCAAGCAGCGTAAATTCAGGATTGTGTTTATGGCCACGCTCAGCATCACGAAACACCGGCACAATTTGATAGATATCTTGTTGATGCGCAGCTAACAAGCGCTTCATAGCAAATTCTGGAGAGGTATGTAGATAACAGGGCTGCCCGCCTGCTGTTACCTTAAAGGAGTGAAGCTGGGGGTCGGTGGTAGCGGCATGTGACAGCACTGGTGTGCTAACTTCGAGCACACCAGTGCTGTCCATGTATTGTCTAATCAATTGCCGCAGTAGAGCTGCTTGTTTGAGTGTGTTTATGCTAGCGCTGGGTTGCCAGAGAGGGTGTCGCACCTCAAGCTTTCACTACTTAACGCGGGATACATATTCGCCTGAGCGCGTATCGATTTTGATCTTCTCACCTTCTTCTATGAACAACGGCACCTTAACCACAGCACCGGTTTCCATATGTGCAGGTTTGTTGCCACCGGTTGCCGTGTCGCCACGTAAGCCTGGATCCGTTTCTTTGATAATCAATTCGACAAAGTTGGGCGGACTGACCGCCAAAGGCTGACCATTGAACAGCGTGACTTCGCAAATGGCTTCTTCTTGCAACCACAAGTGCGCATCGCCCATCGCCGTTTTATCAGCGCCAAGTTGCTCAAACGTAGTGGGATTCATGAAGTGCCAGTGCTCACCATCGGTATACAGATACTGCATCTCAGTATCCATAACATCAGCAGCTTCTACTGACTCACCCGATTTAAACGTGCGCTCTACTACGCGCCCAGTTTTAAGGTTACGTACCTTGGTGCGGCTAAAAGCTTGGCCTTTGCCTGGCTTGACGAATTCGTTCTCGACGATACTATGTGGATCGCCGTCGAGCATGATTTTAAGCCCGCCTTTGAATTCATTTGTACTGAAACTGGCCATTGTCGCAAACCTACTAGTGTGTAATATCCACCATTATAGCGGGTTTGCATTGCCAATCGTTGCTACCAAATAAGGCCCTTGCATTAACAGCCTCAGAAAAAATCACTTTTTGTCAGTTCTCTTACGGTTGTGCGCGCAGCGGGGACGGCAATTTAGTCTTTTCGCATCATCGCCTCTTCGAGCTTGGCAATACGCACTTCAAGCGGAGGATGAGTAGAACGCAGGGCTGAAAACTTACCACCTGCGATACCAAATGCCGCCATCTCCGAAGGCAAACCTGCAGGCTCTTTGATCCGCTGTAACGCCTTTAACGCACCAATCATATTCTGATTGCTAGAGAGCCCAGCACCACCTGCATCGGCACGATACTCACGCTGCCTGGAAAACCAAGCGGCGATAAAGCTTGCGAAAATACCGAACAACACATTGCCCACCATACTTCCAATAAAGTAGCCAAGGCGATTACCACGCATTGCTTGACTGATAATCGAGCCAAGAATACGGGAGAAAAATATCACGAAGGTATTCAACACACCCTGGATTAAACCCATTGTTACCATATCTCCGTTATATACATGAGCAACCTCGTGGCCAAGAACGGCTTCTACCTCGCCTTTATCCATCACCGATAACAAACCGGTACTCACCGCTACCAAGGCATTATTTTTATTCATACCTGTGGCAAAAGCATTAGGGGTGGGCGAATTGAAAATACCGACCTCTGGCAAACCAATACCTGACTCGGCAGCTTGCTTATGCACAGTTTCTTTTAACCAACGCTCTGTGTCGTTTGCCGGCTCTTCGATAACTTTGACACCCATCGAACGCTTGGCAACGCTCTTTGACATTGCCAAGGAAATAAACGCGCCAACAAAACCAAAGATCGCCGCAAATACCAGGTTGCGCGTCATATGACCATCAAGGCCAAACAAGCGATCAATACCAAACACCTGATTCATGATGGTCATCACGAGCATCACGGCCATATTGGTACCTAAAAACAACATCATGCGTTGCATGGGGAACTCCTAAACAGAATCAATTAACTAGCCAAATGTAAGGTCGATTGGTCAAGATCACAAGGAAAACAGCTGTCACAAGGTGAGCCGTAACAATAACTTGCAATCACCAATGGTTATTCAAGCTCTGCGGCATCCACCTTTTGGAAGCCACGCGGCAGTTTTCGGCCACGCTGGCCGCGTGTACCAGTGTAATCCCTGAGCTCTTTGAATTTAATCGTGGTGTGTCGCTTGCCGCTAGTAATACGTAATTTGCTACCCGGTGCCATAACAAACACAGCGATCATTGACTCCTCGCCATCCTTAAATTTCTTGCCAGGAATATTGTAGATCTTGTTGCCCTTGCCGCGCGCCATTTCAGGTAACTCACCAATGGGAAATGCCAACAAGCTGCCACCATCACTGATCGCCACCACTAGATCCTCTTTGAGTGAGTTAACCTGCGCAACTTTTAACGCCGTGCCGCCAGAGGGTACTGATAACACAGATTTACCCGCTTTGTTGCGGCTAACCAAATCACCAAGGCGTGCCACAAAACCGTAGCCAGCACTACTGGCAAACAGATAACGTGAATCATCATCATTCATCATGACACTAATAAAGCGTGCGCCATCTGGTGGCTTAACTCGACCACTGATCGGTTCGCCTAGGCCCCGTGCAGATGGGAAGCCATGCGCCGGCACACAATACACTCGGCCTGTTGAATCCAAAAACATCGCATTGGCATTGCTGCGCCCGCCCGCCGAACTCTGAAACGCATCACCCGACTTATAGTTCAGCGATGTAGGATCAACATCGAGGCCCTTTGCAGCACGTACCCAACCACGCTCAGACAACACAACAGTAATCGGTTCGCTCGGGATTAAATCGGCTTCGGCGATGGCTTGCGCGGCATCGCGTTCAACGATAGGTGACCTACGCTCATCACCATACATATCGATGTCTTCTTTTAATTCCTTCTTAAGCAGGGTTTTCATGCGGCGCTCAGAACCCAGCGTGGTTTGTAGATGATCACGTTCAGCTTCCAGCTCATCCAACTCACCTTGAATTTTCATCTCTTCAAGTTGAGCTAAATGGCGTAACTTAAGCTCGAGTATCGCTTCAGCCTGCTCGTCTGAAATTTTGAAGCGCTTCATCAACACAGGTTTGGGATCATCATTGTTACGGATGATTTTGATCACTTCATCAATATTAAGATAAGCAATCATCAAACCTTCAAGAATGTGCAAGCGTTTTTCGACTTTATCTAAACGCCACTGCAAGCGCCTGCGCACAGTTTCCATGCGGAAGGTCAGCCATTCCTTAATAATTGTGATCAGATTTTTAACTTGCGGCCTACCATCCAGACCGATCATGTTCATGTTGACGCGATAAGAGCGTTCAAGATCCGTTGTTGCAAATAGATGTTGCATCACCGCATCAACATCTACGCGATTACTACGAGGCACAATAACCAGGCGAGTCGGGTTTTCGTGATCAGACTCATCTCGTAAATCTTCAACCATCGGTAGCTTTTTAGCCTGCATCTGCGCCGCTATCTGCTCCAGCACCTTGGCGCCCGACACCTGGAAGGGCAGTGCCTTGACGATGATCTCACCATCTTCTTTCTCATAGAGCGCGCGGGCGCGCAAGCTGCCATGCCCAGTTTCATAAATGGTGCGGATATCAGATTTGGACGTGATTATCTCGGCCTCGGTTGGGTAATCCGGGCCTTGCACAAACTTAAGCACATCATCTAATTTAGCTTTAGGTTTATCCAACAAGTGTATACAGGCGTTGCCTATTTCTACCAAATTATGCGACGGTATATCAGTCGCCATACCTACCGCGATACCCTGCGTGTTGTTGAGCAAAATATGTGGCATGCGCGACGGTAACAACGAAGGTTCAGTCATCTCGCCATCAAAGTTAGGCACCCAATCAACTGTGCCCTGCCCTAGCTCTTGTAATAACGATTTAGAAAACCTGGCTAATCGCGACTCGGTGTATCGCATTGCAGCAAACGATTTAGGATCATCCTGCGAACCCCAATTACCCTGACCATCAACCAGTGGATAACGGTAGGTAAACGGTTGCGCCATCAACACCATGGCTTCGTAACAAGCACTATCACCATGCGGATGGTACTTACCTAGTACGTCGCCAATGGTACGTGCTGATTTTTTGTGTTTGGATACGGCCGATAACCCCAACTGAGACATCGCATAGATAATTCGCCGCTGGACAGGCTTTAAACCATCACCGATATGCGGCAAAGCTCTATCGAGGATAACGTACATTGAGTAATCAAGATAAGCCTTTTCAGTAAACGTGCTTAAGGGCAACTCTTCTATATCGATATCGTTAAATAAATCTTTGTTTTTTGCCATCTTGCTGTGTCTGTTGTATATGCGAGCCGCTTAGGCCTGCAGGTTACGAAATTTGATTGCACGATTGATCAAACCATTAGTTGAGCTGTCGTGTGCAGTGACAGTATCAGCGGCTTCTATCTCACTATGTATGGCATTGGCCAGTTGCTTACCAAGCTCAACACCCCACTGATCAAATGGGTTGATATCCCAAATTGCAGCCTCTGCATAAACCTTATTTTCATACAGGGCGATTAACGCGCCGAGCGCTTGCGGGTCAAGCCGCTGCATCATGATTGTGTTACTTGGCCGGTTGCCGGTAAACGTGCGATGCCCTTTCAAACGATCTATTTCATCATTAGATTGCCCAGCAGCATGCATCTCAAGCGTTAGCTCCTGTGCATTCTTACCCATCATCAAGGCTTCAGATTGAGCGAAGCAATTTGCCAATAATAGCTCGTGATGGCTACCTATTTTGTTACTTAGTGGGTTAATGCTTTCAATGGGCATGATGAAATCAACAGGAATCACATGCGTACCCTGGTGCAACAACTGAAAAAACGCGTGCTGCCCGTTAGTGCCAGGTTCGCCCCAAACAATCGGGCCGGTTGAGTGTTCTACCGAGCTACCATCTTTATGTACTGATTTGCCATTACTCTCCATAGTAAGTTGCTGCAGGTAAGCAGGAAAACGGTGTAGGTATTGGTCGTAGGGTGCAATCATATGGCTGGTGTAGCCATAAAAATTGTTATACCAAACAGTCAGCAGAGCTAACAGCACCGGCATGTTCTTATCTAACGGCGCGTCAACGAAGTGCTTATCCATTTCATGAGCGCCTGCCAAAAACTGTCTGAAGCGCTCACTTCCTATGCTCAGCATTATTGATAAACCGATCGCCGACCACAAGGAGTAACGCCCACCGACCCAATCCCAAAACTCAAACATATTGTTGGTATCAATGCCGAAGTTTGCAACTGCATCGCTATTAGTAGACAAGGCAACAAAATGCTTGGCTACAGCGGCCTGCGGAGCGCCAGATTCTAAAAACCAGTTACGAGCAGAATGAGCGTTGCTTAGCGTCTCTTGAGTGGTGAACGTTTTGGAGGCGATAATAAACAGTGTGGTTTCGGGGTTGACCTTAGCCAAGGTAGAAACCAGATGCGAGCCATCAACATTGGATACAAAACGCAATTGCAGGCGATCATGCGCAAATGGTGCCAAGGCTTCCGTTGCCATCAATGGCCCGAGATCTGATCCACCGATACCGATATTCACCACATCGGTGATTGTTTTGCCGGTATGACCTTGCCAGCTGCCATCACGCACTTTTTCGCAAAAACCTGCCATGCGATCAAGCACTCGATTAACCCCAGGCATCACGTCTTCGCCGCCCACCTTTATGGCATCGGCGGATTGATTTCGTAATGCACTGTGTAGTGCAGGCCGGCCTTCTGTGTTGTTCACCATTTCGCCCGCCATCATGGCAGCAATTTTTTTGTCTAATTGCATGTCCTTGGCAAGATTGAGCAGCAGCCCTAGCGTGGTGCTGTTAATCAGGTTTTTAGAGTAATCCACGAACAAGCCAGCGGCACAACACTGAAACTGGTCAAACCGTTGCGCATCTTGCGCAAAAAGGTTTCGCAGAGACTCTCCTTCGAGCGATGCACGATGTTGCTCCAGCGCCTTCCATGAGGCGAGCTTTGTGGGTATATTCATAAGTAGGTGTCGTTATTTTGGGCAGTTATTGCGGCTACAGATTGCTCACTCCTAGTGTAGCTGTTCACACACAGTCACACCGTGGCTTGCCGTAAACAAAGCTAATTCTCCGCTGGCTACAATAGTATTGATCGATTTTCAACCAAGAATCCGTATACTGGCCTGATACATTCACTGGAGTCACCATTGAAGACTGTAATGACTTTACTGGCCCAACAGACAGAGTAAAAAGATGAACGCAACCATCGAGCTACCCTTGTGGTTAGGTATCGCACTGATTGCGTTAACAGGGCTGTGGCTATGGCAACACTTTATCTTGCCTTCGGCCAGATGGTATATGCGTCGCAGGGCAAACCGAGTAATTCATGAAGTTAACGAAAGGCTCGCCTTGCGCCTACCCTCATTCAAGCTAACACGCCGTGAAGTCTTAATCGACCGCTTAGCATGGCACCCGAGGGTGCTTGAGCAAGTTGACAGCATGGCCGCTGAAAAGGGCTTACCACGTGAAGTGCTAATGCGCGACGTGCAAGCCTACGCCCGCGAGATCGTGCCAGCATTTAACGCCCTACTCTACTTTAAGGGCGCCTATTGGTTTGCTCGAAAAACGGTGCATGCCCTATATCGTGTCCGTTTGGGTTTCGCCGACGACGAGGCACTGGGTAAACTTGATGAGAACACCAGCGTAGTGTTTGTGATGAATCATCGCAGCAACATGGATTACATACTGGCGACCTATTTGGCTGTAGAAAAAACGGCCCTTTCTTATGCAGTAGGTGAATGGGCACGCATCTGGCCATTGCAGCAACTCATTAGAGCCATGGGTGGTTATTTTGTAAGACGTGATTCTGGTGACCCACTTTATCGCCGGGTACTGGAAAGCTATGTGCAAATGGCTGCAGAAGGTGGTGTGCCGCAAGCAGTATTCCCAGAGGGGCGACTAAGCCGCGACGGCAAACTCGGTGCAGCCAAAATGGGCTTGCTGGGTTATTTGGTGCGAGGATTTGAGCCCAGCGGCGGTAGAGATATCGTGTTTATCCCAGTTGGGATCAACTATGACCGGGTGATTGAGGACCGTAGCCTGTTGCGTTACAAAAAACGGTTACCCCGCCGAGGCATGTTTTATTCAGCTGCAACCTCTTTGCGCTATGTGGGCAAACAATTCGTATTTGCGCTGTTGGGCAAACGTTATAAAAATGGTTATGCCTGCGTTAATTTTGGCAAACCAATTTCATTGCGAACCTGGATAGAAGAAAACCAGCCAGACCACGATCTAGAAGATGTCACCCTGCTTGCCAATTACTTAATGAACTGCATAGGATCAATCACACCGTTGTTACCCGTAGCTTTGGTGGCAACCATCTTTGTTAATAATCAGCAGCGCAGCTACAGCGAACTGGAGCTCAAAAACGCCGTTTTTGAATTACTGCAACGCTTAGAAGCTGCAGGTTACCGCGCTTACATTCCCCGCGCCGATAGAGACTATTCTGTCACCGTTGGTGTGCGAATGCTTACATTAAGGCACATACTGCACGAGGATAATGGCGTGTATAAACTAGATGAAAAGGAACTCGAATTGCTGCAGTACTATGCAAATTCGATTGAGCATTTGGTTGATACCCTGTCTCCCACTCCAGCAGACACCAATCTGATCAACCCGACAACCTTATCTAACGAGAAATAAAATGAGATATCTTCATACGATGGTTCGCATCAAGGATGTAGATGAGTCACTTGATTTTTATTGCAACAAACTGGGGTTGGTACAAACTCGTCGCAATGACTACGAGCAAGGCCGATTCAGTTTGATATTTCTTGCTGCTGCAAAGGATGAAGCCACTGCGAAAGCCGACAACGCACCTGAACTGGAGCTCACGTTCAACTGGGATCCAGAAGATTACGACGTCGGCCGCAATTTTGGCCACCTAGCTTACAAAGTGGATAACATCTATGCGCTGTGCCAAAGCCTGATGGATGACGGCGTCACCATCAATCGCCCTCCTCGAGATGGTCGCATGGCGTTTATCAAATCACCTGATAATATCTCAATTGAATTACTACAAGAAGGTGATGCACTACCAGCTCAAGAACCTTGGGCATCAATGGAAAACACCGGTAGCTGGTAGACACTCAGCACAGATTACCAGCAAACGTAAAGCCCACTAAGGAGCTCACATGGCAACACTCGATGTTTTTCTGTTTCCGTATATGTCTGATAATTACGGCGTGCTGTTGCACAACAAAGACACCCTCGAGACAGCCTTAATTGATGCGGGGGATGCCAGTGCCGCCCTTGGCGCACTTAAACAACATGGTTGGTCTCTGACCCATCTATTGCTCACTCATCATCACGCTGATCATATAGCGGGAATGCATGAAATTAAAACGCAAACAAACTGCGAATGCTACGGCCCAGAAGGCATAAGTGGTGTAGAAAAAGTGCTAAGCGGCGGGGATTGTTTAGTATTTGCAGGCAGCGAGGTACAAGTACTGCATACACCTGGCCACACAATGGATATGCTCAACTTTTACTTACCTGATCAATCGCTAGCGTTTACTGGTGACACATTATTTACATTGGGTTGTGGGCGTTTGTTTGAAGGTGATGCCGCAACCATGTGGAATAGTTTAAGTAAGCTTATTGCCCTACCCTCAGATACTTGGATTTACGGAAGCCATGAATACACGCAAGCCAACGCAAAGTTTGCACTCAGTGTTGATCCTAACAATAAGGCACTACAGCAACGCGCCTCCGAGATAAACGAGCTTAGGGCTAATGACAAACCCACCGTGCCCAGCAAACTTAGCGATGAACTAAAAACTAATCCGTTTTTACGGCCTGATGATGTTGGTATTCGTGCTCTGCTTGACATGCAGAATGCATCCGATGAGGCTGTATTTGCAGAAATTCGAAAGCTTAAAGACAACTTCTAGCAGCTATATATCTATCATTCACTTAATCTAATTCAAATAACACTCTCATGACATTCAAGGCCCTAGTAGTAGAGAAAAACGACGATGGTAAAACCAGCGCATCGGTACAAAACATCACCGAAGCACAGCTACCTGAAGGTGAAGTATTAGTCTCAGTAGATTACTCAACCGTTAACTACAAAGATGGCCTATGCATTGGGCCTGGTGGTGGCTTAGTTAGAAACTACCCACATGTTCCCGGCATCGACTTTGCCGGCTCGGTTGAAGATTCAACCGACAAGCGATACAAAGCTGGCGACAAAGTAGTGTTAACTGGCTGGCGCGTCGGCGAAGCGCAATGGGGTGGTTACGCGCAAAAAGCACGCGTCAAAGCTGATCACCTAGTACCCCTGCCGGCATCGCTGGATACCCGTCAAGCAATGGCTGTGGGTACGGCCGGCCTAGCAGCAGCACTTGCAGTTATGGCACTTGAAAAACAAGGCCTGCAAACATCTGATGGGCCAGTATTAGTAACAGGTGCAACAGGTGGAGTCGGCTCAGTCGCCACTGCGATGTTAGCAAGCAAAGGCTATGATGTAGCCGCAGTGACCGGCAAAGCAGATGCCGCAAATTATTTAAAGGGTTTAGGTGCCAACACCATAGTGGATCGAAGCCAACTCAGCGAAGTTGTTAAACGCCCCCTAGAAGCTGAAACCTGGGCAGCTTGCGTTGATGCCGTTGGCGGTGAAATGCTAGCCCGAGTGCTGGGGCAACTAAAGTACGGCGCAAGTGCGGCAGCAGTTGGCCTTGCAGGTGGTGCAGGTTTACCTGCCACGGTTATCCCCTTCTTGCTACGCGGCGTAAATCTACTCGGTATCGATAGTGTGCTTCAGCCATACGACAATCGCCTAGCAGCGTGGAACGAAATTGCTACACATCTACCCATGAAGCAACTCGAAAGTATGATCGAAATGGCCACTCTGTTTGACCTGCCTATATTGGGCAAATCCATACTCAAAGGCGAAACCAAAGGGCGTATTGTTATAAACGTTAACGCTTAATTCGAACGTTGCAAAAGTTACACGCGTAGCCGCTGCAAATAGCACTATTATAATTAATTCACGCGATTTGAACGTCGTTTCATGACGGGTTGATGTCGCTTTATGTTGTTTTGTTTCAATTGTAGCGATGCTGTAACACTACAAAGCAAACAGCCGGCTAACGGCCGGAGAATGATGTTATATTTATTTTATACACCAGAAACCGACATCGCCACACTGATTTTGAAAATAAAATAATAGCGTTCAACACACACGGTAGTTATTCTTAATGATGTTACAACCAAGTTATCTAGGCCTCCTACAACGGTTAGATGAGTTGAAACATCAGCTTCCCCGAAGCGAAAGACGTATCGCTGAAACTGTTATCGACAAACCCGAAATTGTTTCATACATGCGCCTCAGTGAATTAGCTCAGGCTGCCGACGTATCGATAGCCACTGTTCATCGATTTTGTCGATCTTTAGGTTGTGACGGATTCAAAGAACTCCGTCAGGAAATCAGCCGCAGCATGTTATCAACAGCACAGCATTCGGCGCCGTCAACTCAACGCAATGTTTCCAACCATGCCTTGCCACGCATAATTGGCGAGATAAATCAGTCGTTAAATGCCCTGCATACCAACGTTAACGAAGCAGCATTAGATAAAGCCACCAATATCCTAAATGATGCGGACCGGGCAATAATGTACACCAATGATGAGGATTTTCACTCAACAGTACAAGAATGTACATCGTTGCTGTACAAGGCAGGGCTTCCTTGCGAGCCGCAACTAAGCGAACGGGCAATGGGCCGAACAGTGCCCACACTTAAAAAAAATGACCTGGCCATATTCGTGGTAACTGGCCGCAGCCCCGAACCAAGCGATTGGATGGGTTCAATAAAACAACTAGGGGGTAACTCACTATCGTTTACGGTTGGCGAGATGCATACACAGCAATCGGCCGATGTTTCAATCAGATTGGAGCGCGACCCCGCTAATCAGTACAGTCAGCTGATCGCACAAGTCGGTTTAACGATCCTACTCGCTCATCTCAGCAGCACTGTTTTAACGACCTAGCTTGCCTGATAAGCAAGGCACTACGCTTCAACGACTAACATTGCTAGCCACTTTCCCAATGCCTCCGGCTTAGCTATTTTCATCAAATTGACCAATTCGCATCCACTTATTGCGACTAATTTGGTTAAAAATAGCCAACGCTTATAACCTAACAGTTAGATAGTCGCCTCGAGTGGCACGTAAAAGCGTCATACTGCCCATTGTTATGCGGCATTTTGAGGCGAATAGTGACTTTCCCCCCAAATTTAACAGCTTAACTATTAACAATCGTTAAGATATGATACATAAAAATTTCATTTCTTATCGGGCCAACCCTATGTGAGCTGAAAAGCTCGGCCAACACCGATTAATGGACCCAATTTATCCTAGGATCAAAAACGACAAGGCCAATACTATGATGCAAGCACCAGAGGAACAAGAGATCTTTAGTGCTATCGATGCAATCAAAGGGCACAGAATCTTCAATCGTTCGCCGCTTATGTGTGCATTTCTTAGCTACGTAACCCTAGAAACAATTCAAGGCAGAGAATCAAGAATTAGCGCCTACTCTGTTGCTATAGACGCACTGGGAAAACCCACGGATTTTGACCCGCAGATGGACCCTTCCGTCAGAGTGTTGGCAAAACGGCTGCGTGACTCTTTGGCTCGCTATTACAAGGAGGCAACAGGCTACAACTTGTGCGTAGTTTTGACACCTGGTTCTTATGTCCCAAGTTTTTATCGTACAGAGCTAAGCGTAGACTCGAGCCCAGTGAATAGCCCATCAAACATTGTTCAAGAAGCGGCCGATAACCCAGCCACTGCAACCGGAAGAATGGCTTGGACACCGCCTGTGGTGTTTTATCAAACTGATGATTTGGAGCCTGCCGATGTTGTTAAAAAAAACAGCCGCATAGCGTAGGCAGATAGCTAGGCATCAGCCGTGTCAAGACTGCTCAGTTTGATTAGTAAATCTTTGGCATCAATCTGGTCGCCGGTAGCGACCAGCATCTCAGCCACTTCACCATCGGCTTCTGCGTATATAGCGGTTTCCATTTTCATCGCTTCGATGGAAAGCAGCACGTCTCCCATAGCAATCTGTTGACCCTGTTTTACACTGACAGTGGAAATGACACCTGGCATTGGCGCGCCCACCTCCAACTTGTTACCCGCTTCGGCCTTGGCTCGCGCTTGACTATTTACAGTGCCATGAATGCGATCGGGTACCTGGATTGAACGGGGCTGACCATTTAGCTCAAAAAATACCCGAACCATGCCTTTCTCATTTACCTCACCCACCGCTACACATCTTACGACAAGCGTTTTTCCTTGTTCGATATCAACGAAGACTTCTTGACCCACTTTTAAGCCGTAAAAATAAACGGACGTTGGTAACACGCTGGTTGGGCCATATTCATCCTGCGCTGCGATGAAATCGGTAAACACTTTGGGGTACATCATGTACGAAGCCAATTGCTGATCACTTAACTCGCGGTCCATTGATTGTTCAAGCAATTGTTTTTCAGTATCAAGGTCGATCGCCTCCATCGCTGCACCTGCACGTTGCTCAAGTGGTTTCTCTCCTTTTAATATTTTCGCCTGAAGTGCTTTAGGGAAACCACCTGGCACTTGGCTAAGCTCACCGCGCATCATTGATACAACTGAATCCGGGAAGGCGATTTCTTTAGTCGGGTTTTCAACATCTTCGACTGATAATTCCTGGCTCACCATCATCAACGCCATGTCGCCCACCACTTTAGAAGATGGTGTGACCTTAACGATGTCACCAAACATGTCATTAACATCAGAATAGGTTTTTGCTACGACATGCCACTTAGAGGCTAAACCCAATGAATTCGCTTGTTCTTTCAAATTAGTAAATTGCCCACCTGGCATTTCGTGCAAATACACCTCAGATGCCGGGCTCTTTAAATCGCTTTCGAATGCAGCATATTGGTTACGCACAGATTCCCAATAAAACGATATACGTTGAATGGCGTCAGCGTCTAACCCCGGATCTCGCTCACTTGAGCTTAAGGCTGCGGCGATCGAACCTAAACACGGCTGCGATGTGCCGCCCGAAAATGCATCCATCGCAGCATCAACAGCATCTACACCAGCCTCTACCGCCGCCAATACCGTCGCAGCAGCGATACCCGAAGTATCGTGAGTATGAAAATGAACGGGTAAGCCCACCTCTTTACGTAAGCTTGCAAACAATTTAGTAGCAGCAGAAGGTTTCATTACACCCGCCATATCCTTGATAGCCAAGATATGCGCACCGGCTTTTTCAAGCTCTTCAGCCAGCTTGAGATAATACGACAGATTGTATTGGGTTTGATTTTTATCCAACATATCGCCGGTATAACAGATGGTCGCTTCGCACAATTTGTTTTCTTCTAGCACCGTATCCATCGTGACGCGCATGTTATCTACCCAGTTGAAGCAATCAAACACACGAAATAAATCGATGCCAGCAGAGGAAGCTTGTCGAACAAAATGCTTAACGACATTATCCGGATAATTGGTATAACCAACGCCATTGGCGCCGCGCGCTAACATTTGCAGCAGCATGTTTGGCGCACGCTCACGAATTATGGCTAAACGCTCCCACGGATCTTCAGTGAGAAATCGCATACTGACATCGAAGGTTGCACCGCCCCAGCATTCAAGCGATAGTAATTCGGGTAACGCCTTAGAATAAGCACCAGCGATATTCGCAATATCATAGGTACGCATGCGGGTTGCTAACAACGACTGAGGGCCATCGCGCATTGTGGTGTCTGTCATTAACACAGCTTGCTGCTCGCGCATCCAGCTTGCAAACGCCTTGGGCCCATCTTTTTCTAACTGTTGCTTGCGCCCGGGTTGAATCGCTCGCTCAAACCACGGCGCAACAGGCGCTGCAACGTCGGCACGCGGTTGGGCGCGATTTCTCACGTCCGGATGGCCATTGACGGTCACGTCTGCCATAAACTGCAACAGCTTTGTGGCTCTATCTTGCCGCTTCACCTGTTCAAATAACTCAGGCGTGTTATCAATAAAATTGGTGGTGTAGCTGTTGTCTAAAAACTTCGGGTGCCCAATAACATTTTCAAGAAACGTCAGATTGGTAGCAACACCTCTGATACGAAATTCACGCAGCGCACGGTCCATACGATGGATAACTTCATCAGGGGTAGCCGCCCAGGCGGTTACTTTTTCTAGCAGCGGATCATAAAATCGATTGATCACAGCACCCGAGTAGGCGGTACCACCATCAAGACGAATACCAAAACCAGCAGCACCGCGGTAAGCGGTTATGCGGCCGTAGTCTGGTACAAAATTTTGTTCTGGATCCTCAGTAGTGATGCGGCACTGCATGGCATGCCCATTTAGCCTAATATCAGCCTGCTCGGGAACACCCGATTCTGGCGTACCAATGGTTTCACCTTCTACCAAGTGTATTTGGGCTTTGATGATATCAATACCGGTGACTTGCTCAGTAACCGTGTGTTCCACCTGCACACGCGGGTTGACCTCTATAAAGTAAAACGCGCCGGTGTCCATATCCATCAGAAACTCAACCGTTCCTGCACCAATGTATTGAGTTCCATTAGCTATTTGTAATGCATAGTCAGCCACTTCTTGGCGTTGCGTTGCATCCAAATAAGGTGCAGGAGCCCGTTCAACGACCTTTTGATTTCGCCGCTGTACGGTGCAGTCGCGTTCAAATAAATGAACAGCGTTACCGTGCGTGTCACCTAAAATTTGCGCCTCAACGTGCCGAGCACGCTCGACTAACTTCTCAAGAAAAATCTCGTCCTTGCCAAAAGCCGCCTTCGCTTCTCGCTTGGCTTCGATCACTTCGGTGTCAAGATCAGACTCAGTACGAATTACACGCATACCCCGACCACCCCCGCCCCAAGAAGCCTTAAGCATGATTGGGTAACCAATCTCGGCGGCCATCTTTTTTATCTGATCAATATCATCTGGCAATGGCTCCGTTGCTGGCACCACAGGCACGCCAATTTTTTGAGCAAGGTTTCTGGCTGCAACTTTATTACCCAACGATCGCATTGTTTCAGCGCGTGGGCCTATGAACATCACACCAGCTTCATTACAGGCATCTACAAATTCAGGGCTTTCCGACAACAGGCCATAACCAGGATGGACCGCATCAGCACCAGAGAGTTTGGCAACTCGCAATACCTCATCAATCGATAGGTACGATTCAATCGGCCCCATAGCTTCGGCCAAGTGTGGGCCTTTACCAACTTGGTAAGCCTCATCCGCTTTAAATCGGTGTAGTGCTAGTTTGTCTTCTTCAGCCCAAATTGCGACCGTTTTTATACCAAGCTCATTGGCCGCCCGGAACACACGGATTGCGATTTCGGAACGATTGGCGACTAGGATTTTTTTTATTGGCACAGTGCTAAACCAGATATTGACAGTTAGGGTAGATTTTACCAGCCTAGGCAGGCCAGCGCCGGTATGCCATTGATACAAATTATTAGGTAGTGAGATTACTCGCAGGGGCCACATGCGCACATTTAGTATGTATGCGTACATTCAGCACCTCACCGAGCAGAATCCATATCGCTTTGTTCACAGCTGTTAAATCTGCCAGTCTTCTATTCGATCAATTATTATTGCGCTTTTTTCAGTCTTTTAGTACTACGTAAGTCAGAATTTCTACCACCTGCTCGGGTGTTTGCGCCCAGGCCATCGCAGAGGCATCGACTTCTTTAAGTGGGTGGATGATATCTACATCATGCAGTGTAATATAAGGTTTTCCCAAAGCTGCACATTGGCCAGCATCAAATGCTGCGTTCCATTGTTTGTACTTTTCGCCAAAACGCACCACCGCTATATCACAGCGCCGAATCAGTGACTGGGTGCGAATACTATTTACTTTTGATGATTTGTGATCACGCCAGAACTGTTGCTCTTCAGCACCGAGCACGTCGCCCGCTGCATCACTTGCATCGTGATCCGTTACTGCCGAGGTAAAAACAACAGAAAGCCCCGCTTTTTTTGCGCCATTTTCAATCGTCGATCGCCAGTCGCTGTGGATTTCTCCGGACAGATAGACATTCCAAGTCAAAGACATGCTAAAACCCATTAAGTTAAGAATGAGCATTATCGTACATCTACGCAATGGTGTCGAATATTTAACCTAAAATTTAGGTTTATCTGGAACGACTAATATGAATGCGCGGCTTTTTATTCTATCTCTTGTATTGTTGTTAACCACGGGCTTGCTAACTGCCTGCAACAAAAAAGAGCCCACCACACTCGTATCAGAAAAACCCGCCAGCGAAAACGTCGGCAACGTCAGAAAATTACAAGCACAGCCCAGCACGATCAACATACGTACGCGTATACGATTATCCGATATTCAATCGATGATCGAATCAGAACTACCCGCCAATCAAGATGGCGCCGGCGAACAACGTCAGTGCAAACGTGTGCTGGGTATCAAGTTATGCGGCACCGCTCACTGGTTGTACAACGTTAAGCGCGGCCCAATTACCACTTTAGCCGCTGACGATGATCGCCTGGAGCTGCAGATCCCACTCTCATTTAGCGGTAACGCAGGAATACAAGGCGATGTTGCCAAAGCACTGAAGCTTGGAAAGCTCGACTTTGATGGAGCGCTACTTGGTAATGTGAAAATAGGTTTGGATTTGGACGAGCAATGGTGCCCCGTCATCACGGCGCAGGTCGAATATCAATGGCAAAAAAAGCCCGAGGTAGAATGGATTGCAGGCCTGGATATGGACTTAAGTGATCAGCTAGATAGAGCGATTAAAAAACAACTCGACGGCCTTGATAACAAACTCAAGGACGCCATCGACTGCGCAGAATTTAAAAGCAATATCGCCGCGCATTGGCGCCGGTATTCGTTTCCAATATCAGTCACTGAAACCGATACCATGCACCTGAACTTGCAACCAGTGAGCTTTGCATTCTCAGGCATGCACACCAATGATGAGTTTGCAGGGGTCAGCTTTACGCTTGTAGCCAATACGCTTCTAGAAAGCAGCCCAGTGGCGCAGACACAAGAAGCGTTGCCGCCATTGAAGCGTACGACGTACAAACCTGGTCAGAGTGTTTTCGAATTTTTAATACGCAGTAACTATAATCAGCTAGCAGAAATGGCCAAACCGGTTGTAGTAAACACAAGCTACAGCAACGATAACGCTGCTGGCAAGGTCGAAGTCACGATTAATGATCTACACTTGAGCGGTAACAACGAAGGCGTAACGCTAAAACTCGTATTTGATGCCAAGCTACCCGGTAGCCGCAGCTTAACAAAGGGCGAGGTCTACTTAACCGCCTCTCCTCAGGTCGATCTCCTAAGCCAGGAAATTAGCCTAATAAATATTCGATTATCCAAGGTATTGGACAGCGCGATGTGGAATGCTGTTGCATCCTTGTTTGAAAACAAGATCATCAAAGCAATCGAAGATCACACTTTATGGGATGTGCATGAACAAATAGAAGAACTGGAAAAAAAATTGTTAGCTCAGCTCAACGATCCAACAAAAACACAAGGCTTAGAAATAACCGCGCAAACACTGCAGATAGAACTAAAACAGCTACTACCAGAGCAAAATTCCCTGGCGGCGCTGCTAAACGTTGAAACTGATATGGATATCGTTATCCCAGATACCGTTTTGATAAAGCAACGATAGCCTCCATGCCCATGTTTTCAAGCCTCGCAATATTGCGTGTTGCGAGCATGTGGATATCCGGGTAGTGATCAACCCCTCGGGTCACCGATTCTTCTTGTAACAAGTGGAGGATGGGGTACGGCGAGCGATTGCTGTAATTGGCGGGGTCGCAGTCGTCGGAACCTTCAAACACGTACAGCGGATGAAAGCTAGCAAGTTGCACCTGCGAATCGAGCTTTTGTAACACCAACAGCTCTTCCGCCGCGGCCAATAAATCCAGGTAATCGTCAAAGTCAGCAAAACCTTTTGGGAGTATTAGCAATGTGGTGGTGTCACCACCCGCTGCCAATACACGCGCAGTTTCCTCTATCAGTGCGATTATGACGCCTTCGGTATCAGTGGAACCACAGATTTTCAAATTCAGCTCACCGCTATTCTTAACCTTTGGCGCAAATGGGCACAGCTCCAAGCCTATTACCATGGTTTCAACCCAGGCGGTGACGTTCGCTAAAATAGTATTGTGAGTGGGATGCATGGCACGGATTATATGGGATTTATTTGTCTCAATTTGGACGTATAATGCCCTCTGACAAGGCAAACACCATCATGAACCCCGAATTAGCACTGTTACAACCTTATCCGTTTGAGAAAATACACCGGTTGCTTGATGGCCTGGCACCGGCCAATAAGCCTGCTATTTCCTTGTCGGTGGGTGAACCTAAGCACAAGGCTCCAGCTGTGGCACTCGAGGCACTAGTTGCCAACCTTAATACGCTAGAGCAATACCCTAGCACTCGCGGCACGGACGAGCTCAGAAACGCAATTGCAAGCTGGTTGATTAAACGCTACCAACTCAGTGAACCAGAACAACTAGCAGCAGAGCATATCTTGCCTGTTAACGGCACACGCGAATCGCTGTTTGCGATTGCCCAATGCCTGCTCGATCGCAGCAATAGCAAGCGTAAGGTGTTAGTGCCTAATCCGTTCTATCAAATTTACGAAGGCGCTACATTGTTAGCTGGCAGCGACCCTGATTTTTATCATATCGACTCAAATGCCGATCAAAACCTAGCAGACATCAGCGACACACAATGGCAGCAAGCGCAAATAATTTACGTGTGCAACCCGGGCAACCCCACGGGATCGGTGCTAAGTGAGAATGGCTTTAGCTTGCTGATCGAAAAATCCAATCAATTTGATTTCACGATTATTAGCGACGAATGCTACAGCGAAATTTACCGCGATACCCCACCCTGCGGGCTACTAGAAGTCGCGCATGCCATGGGCAACACCAGCTACCAGCGATGCCTTGTTTTTCACAGTTTATCCAAGCGCTCTAACTTGCCCGGCCTGCGTTCAGGTTTTGTGGCTGGCGACGCGGCATTAATTAAGCAGTTTTTCCAATACCGCACCTATCACGGCTGCACCATGCCCGGGCCAGTGCAACAAGCTAGCATCGCCGCATGGAAAGACGAGCAGCATGTAATTGAAAATCGCATCGCTTATAACGAAAAATATCGAGCAATACTACCAATATTAAAACCTGTAATGAATGTAGAACAACCTGCAGCCGGGTTCTATTTGTGGCCTAAGCTGCCCATAAGCGATGAAGCACTAACCCAAGCGCTGTATAGCGAGCAAAATGTGGCGATAGTTCCAGGCAGTTACCTCGCCCGAGTAGCCAATGGCAATAACCCTGGTACAAACCATACACGCTTAGCGTTGGTTGCACCGCTTGATCAATGTATTGAAGCGGCAGAGCGCATTGCGCAATGTCTGAATAAACTTACCTGATGCGGAGAAGCCCATGAGCACTACCCTAGAAACCACCATTAACGAGGCATTCGAAAATCGAGACACGCTATCTCCGGGTAATGCACCTGCGGAAATCACCGGCGCTGTAGAAGAAGCCATCGCAATGCTCGATAGCGGGCAGGCACGTGTTGCAGAACCGACTGGCAATCATCAATGGAAAGTTAACGAATGGCTAAAGAAAGCAGTCTTGTTATCGTTCCGTTTGCGCGACAACAAACCAATAGCAGCCGGTGGTTTTACTCAATTTTACGACAAGGTGCCGGGTAAGTTCACTGACATGACTGAAGCGCAGTTTGCAGAATCAGGCGTACGCGTTGTGCCACCAGCCATGGCACGCAAAGGTAGTTATATTGCCAACAACACAGTACTGATGCCTTCTTATGTCAATATCGGCGCTTACGTAGATAGCGGCACAATGGTGGACACATGGGCAACGGTTGGCTCATGTGCACAGATTGGTAAAAACGTGCACCTATCCGGCGGCGTTGGTATTGGCGGCGTTCTAGAACCCTTGCAAGCATCACCCACCATCATCGAGGATAATTGCTTTATCGGTGCCCGCTCAGAAGTCGTTGAAGGCGTAATCGTTGAAGAGGGCTCGGTGATTTCAATGGGCGTATACATCGGCCAAAGCACACGTATTTATGATCGCGAGAAGGACGAAATTACCTATGGCCGAATCCCGGCAGGCTCAGTTGTTGTGTCAGGCAACCTACCGTCAAAAGATGGTAAGTACAGCCTTTATTGCGCAGTTATCGTGAAGAGAGTCGATGAGAAAACACGTGGCAAGGTGGGTATTAACGAGCTGTTGCGTATCGTTGATTAGTAGTCGTTAGCTAGTAAATCCAAAGCGCTCGCCACCTGGCGAGCGCTAATTATTCAGATACAATACTATCGGCCAACATTATGAGCATCACCCTGTACGGTATACCCAATTGCAATACCGTTAAAAAAGCACGTCGCTGGTTAGCTGATGCTGGCATTGCCTATACGTTCCACGATTACAAAAAACAAGGTATCACTGAGGCTAAGCTCAGGGCTTGGAGTAAAGAGAAAAGCTGGGAGCTACTGCTAAACAAGCGCGGCACCACATTTCGCAAGCTTGATGAATCACAACGCGCAAATATCACCCAAAGCTCTGCAATCAAGCTGATGAAAGAACACACCAGTATGATTAAGCGGCCCGTTATTGAAGGCAGTAAAGAGCTTTTGATTGGTTTTGATGAAGCGAGCTATAAGGCTAACCTTAATTAGCCGTACTCAGAAAGTACTGAACCAATAACCAAATACAAAAAATAAAAATAACGGTGCCGATCAGGCCACCAACAATAAAATGGATGGGTTTGCCATGCTTGAAGTCGCGTTCTTTATTCGCCTTTGACTGGACACCAATAAAGGCAGCCAATACGCTTTGCACAACAGGCCAGAACCCTGTGCCCTTTCGATCATCACCCATAATTATTTGTAGCTTATTAAAACTTGCACTTACTCGGATACTTAGAGTACATTGGTTGACGCTTTCAACATCGGGTTGCCGTCGGACTCTTTCGGTATTTCACCAGCACGCATATCGACCTGTAAGGAAGGAATAACCAGGCCCGGCATTTTACGCCGTGCATCGCGCTACTCAAACCTATCACAAATATTAGCGACCCACCCACCAAGCTAGTATGGGTACGGTTTGGCAAACTGAAATCGCGCTCAATTATTGATCTCGATCGGCTCATCGCCAATCGGTAAGCAATATAAGCCGCCCCGCCCAAACGAAACTCACAAACAATGATCATCCCCTGGTTCGGCACCATCCAACCGCCTAACTACCTCAACCGCTCGACAAGCATTAACTGCCCCGGTTGTAGGATTCGCTGTCAGTTCAAGCAACGCTAATAGTTTAGACGGCGTTAACGTAGGCGACAGGCTACGTAGCAAGGCAACGAGCCCACTGATGTGCGCGGTAGAAAACGAGCTGCCATCAAAAAAATCGTATTTTTCGTTCGGCATTGTGCTGATAACACGGCGCCCAGGAGCCGATAGCGAAGCTGACGCTTGGCCTGGCATTGCCACACCAATAGTGCCCTTAATTGATACCGGAAATGCCTTTCCTTCATGAGATGGAATCGCTCCTACTACAGCGATTTCCTGGACCAACGCTTCTTGCACCAGTCGCTCCAGGACAGGGTCAGGAGGGCCCGTAAGGCTCAAATTAATGATGTCCACATTTTGCTGGATGGCATAATTTATTGCCTTGGCCAGTGTGAGTGAATTACAACGAGCATCGCTGCCGTTCGACTTTGTGTACCAACACGCTTTAAGCGCTAGTAGAGTTGCATCAGGTGCAATACCCACAATACCGGTTTCGTTATCAGCATTGGCGGCTATCACGCCACCAACAGCTGTACCGTGAGTGTCGGAACGAAAGCCGGCTTCATCACTGTCCACAAAGTTTCGTGTTGCTTCACTACTGAAAACAAGGTCAGGATGGGCGTTATCCATACCCGTATCAATTACCGCAATGCTGATACCTTTGCCACGCGACCATTGATGAGAGCTTATCGCTTCAATCGAATGCAGGCCATGTTGTAGCGCCAAATACGGATCGTTGTAATCAGTAGATTGAACATCAAAACTTTGTACGATTTGTGCGGTTTCAATACCTGGTTCTTGCTCTAGGGCGGCAACAATGGTTTCTCTAGTTTCGGAATTATGAACTTCAAAGACTACGCAGAAAATATCAATCGCTGATAATGGCCAGTTGGCCACTCGGTTCAAGCCATATTTAGAATTCATTTCATCGATAAAATCCGAGTACAACGGAGGTAGTGCACCATTCATCGGTACAGATCGCATGTCGGTCAATAAGGCATGACGCTCAGGTGTCATTGTTATCAGAATCAAATCCGGTTCTAGATTTTCTAGATAACGACCAAAGGTTGTATCAGTGACGATCTTCTTTGGTGTCGAAGGCACATGGGTGGCCATACAACCCGAAACTGCAACGCACAGCGTCAGCATCAATAACTTTTTAAATGTATTAATATAAATCTCCCATACAGCTCAGGTTCACGTAAAAAACAGGAGTACCAGTGTGTCGGTACTCCTGCTTTGGCCATCCTATTGAATCTGCTGTTGAACATATTCAGGTAAATCGGACAATGATGCCATGGTTGGCGGATACGTTCTGATATCTAACACCTCAATGTTATCAATCCCTGCACCATCCACAACTTCACGCTTAGTACACACAAGATACTCTACGTTGCGAAGGCTAAGCGACACTCGCAAGCCATCATCATCTATGCGTTCTCCTGCATCAAATGCATTGGCGATACCACGCAAACTAAAACGTATCAAATGCTCTAGAGAAAGTGCCGCTAGCACGGATGGGTTGGTTGAACTATCCAGTACGGTACAAAAACCCGGTGATGTGGAAACACTCACCGTTGGTAGATTGGTGGTCGGGTCAAGAAAAATCCCATCAAAATTTAAACTGCCATCTGTACTAGGTGGATTAACGTTGAAGAACGGGGCGCCATCAGTGCTGGAATCGCTATCGCGCTCCTCACCCAACACTCCAAAAGCAACAACATCAGTACCTGCCCCTCCGTCATAGAAATCACTACCATCTCCAGGTGCCCAAATAAATATATCATCGCCAATTCCACCAAACGCGCGATCGCGATTATCTGATCCGCGATCGTCGGCATCAACATCGGAGTTGAAATCCTCGGTACCGCCAATCAACACATCATTGCCATCTCCGCCTAATAAAACGTCTACGCCCAGTGCGCCGATCAGTACATTGTCAGCTGCTCCACCTTGAAGCACATCGCCGCTACGTAAGCCCTGGTTAGGTGATCCACCTGGCCCATCTGGGTTGAGTGATAATAATGAAGTGCCGATATTATTAAGATCATTGCCCAGTAAAACAACACGTGCTTGTTGTATTGGTGTTTCGTCTTCGGCGTCTTGAGTACCGTCAGTACTTGAACTACTACATCCAACCATCAAAAGTGTCATGACAGAGTAAATGCCCAATTGGCCAATCAGTGGTGCTCTCGATTTTGCGGATTGTTTGAAATTCATCATGGTGTTACTCCAGTGAGTTTTATGAGTTGTTTAATTACTGAACTAAAGCGAATGCTTGTGCGGGTATTTGTGACAAATCAATTGGCGTAGGCGGACTTGTCGTAAGGTCCAGTACCACAATTTCGCCAGCAGTTGCACTACCGCAAACCAGGTACTCAGTGTTCTGAAGATGCACTGCAATGCGTAAACCGGTATCAGGGTTTGAAGCATCCGCAGCAGGGCCACGCAGTGTAAAACGAACTAAATGATCAAGGCCTAAGGCTGTCAATTCAGATTGCTCTGCCGCATTTAGATAGCCATCCACAACATCACAAAAACCAGGGCCGCCCGCCACATTCACGATAGGCAAACCCGATGACGGATCAACATAGATACCATCAAAATCTTGACTGCCATCAACGTTGGGTGGGTTAACACTAAAAAAAGGAGCGCCCACCTCATTACCAGCTGCATCACGTTGTTCACCGATTAGCCCCAGTATCAAAACATCGTTACCTTCTCCGCCGTCGAAAAAATCGTTGCCGTCACCTGGCGCCCACACAAAGGTATCTTCGCCTTGACCACCAAACGCTCGGTCACGATTCAAGGGGTTAAAATCCTCAGTCCCACCAATCAAGATGTCACTGCCGCCGTTGCCCAAGAGCACATCTATGCCTAAGGCACCTATAAGCAGATCCGACTCTGCCGTACCAACAATGGCATCACCTGCCTGCAGGCTTTGGTCTCCTCCCCCATTGCTTCCTCTATTAGCCGAGAGTATGTCTCGCACATTGTCATCAACTCCAAAGAGCGCGTTTTGATCGGTTCCCACAACCGTCGTCACTACCGCAGCAACCGCCGTGATAGAAATAGTTCCTGAAATAACGAATGCTGCCAGAACCGATAATTTAGTTCCGGTTGAATTTTGGTGAAATGGCATGGTTTTGATCCCCTTGTGTTTAATTTGCAAATTGTTCTAGCGCCGTCAACTGCACGCATAGTGTTTAGCAATCAAGCAAAACTAGCTGATTCAACTGTATGTACCGGCTCAGCTAATTAGGGTTCATCTCGCAGAGCAGCTATTTTGAAATATTCGTATTGGGGGGCGATTTACTGGAAAGGTGAAGGCACCCAGAGAAAGTCGGGTTGAATAGCGTGACTATTTGGAACGTATTAACAGAACGGGTTTTACTTAACTTTCCTCTCAGCCTCAGTCAAAGCAACGCGATCTCTTATATACACAGGCAACGCAGCCTCGGGAGGCACCCACTGCCCTGCTTTAACCTCAGGCATGGCCAGCGTGAGCAGATCCATGGCGTCTGGTCCGCAATCTTCACGCAGCGTTACTTGATCATGTAACTGCGGCTGGATTATTTCTCGATACTCAGCAACCCCAGAGCCTGCAATACTTAATGGCATAGCTTCGCTAATCATCCCAGCAAGGTTGGAAGGTGCTAGTAGTTGTTCTTCGCCTTGGATTTTGGCTAAGCCTGCTGAGTCTTGTTGATACCTGGCGCAATACACTTCACTTAGGCGCGCATCCAGTAGTACCAGTACATCGGTAGCATCAGTTGTTCGCATGCACCCCTGTGCAATGGCGGCCAAAGTTGATACACCAATCACACCAACATCAGCACCAAACGCTATACCTTGTGCAGCAGATGCTGCGATGCGTAAACCCGTAAAACTTCCGGGGCCACGACCAAACACAACACCATCTAATAGCGATGCAGTTAAGCCTGCCTCCGCCATTAGCTGATCAACAGCAGGTAATAACAATGCAGCCTGCTGTTGCGGTTTATATTGATGATAAGTGAGCGTGCGCTCGCCACTAAGCAAGGCTACGCTGCAAGCATCAGTGGCTGTATCAAAGGCGAGTATATTCATAGTGATGGCGCCGCTTACTCGAGCTCAGCAGTATCTTCTCTGTAGCTTTCTCTTTCGCGTTTAAAAAAGGTTTGCACCTCTGTTACATCGCGAGTGATCGGCATCGGCGGCAAACTGTTGATAAACACCTCGCCATAATGTTTAGTACGGATGCGCGGATCGCACAAAACCAACACGCCGGTATCGGTAACATCTCTTATTAATCGGCCTACACCCTGCTTTAACGCAATGGCTGCTTGTGGCAACTGATGTTCGAAAAACGGATTACCGCCAGCTTGCTTCATGTGTTCGATACGAGCGCCCATTACTGGATCCCCAGGCGAACCAAACGGTAGTTTGTCGATGATGACGCAAGACAATGCCTCACCCCGCACATCCACCCCTTCCCAAAAACTGCTGGTGCCAAGCAACACAGCATTACCAATAGATTGAAATGCTTCCAACAGTTCGCGTTTGGGCATTTGCCCCTGACACAAAATCGGAAAGTCGATTTTGCCTTCAAAAAAACGTTGCGCTTCATTTAATGCACGGTAACTGGTAAACAGTAAAAACGCCCTACCTTGACTGGCCTCCAGCACAGGCAACATTTCTTGCATGGCGCTTTGCGTGTAGCCTGGATGCGACGGTTCTGGCAAACCCTCTGGAAGATAAAGCAGCGTGTTTCTGCGATAGTCAAACGGGCTATCTACTTGTAGTTCGTCCGCTGATTCGATACCCAGTTGGTTTTTAAAATGACTGAAGTCACCACCCACTGCAAGCGTTGCTGAGGTAAACACCCAACTGGATGCCATTGCCTGCATCGCTTGTTGAAAAGGTGCGGCTACCGTCATCGGTGTCATGTTTAAGCTAAAGCCGGTGCGATAGGTTTCGTACCAATGCACGTAGAGCCCATCAGCCGCATTACCCACATAGCGATCCAATGATTCGGTATGCAACACAGCGCGCTTATAACACCCCTCTAAACCTTTACCGCGTTCTGCAACTTTTTCAAGCTCATCCCGAAGAGAACCCAATACTATTTCTAAGCGCTCAAGCTCGCGATCTAAATCACCTTTATTGACAACTGACACCCACGAGCCTCTACCAGGCTCGATATCAAACGCCAATCTAAAATACCTGACAGCGCTTTCTAGTTGAATAGCTTGTTCGCGCAGCTCAGCCATATCGGATGCTTCGAGCATTTGTTCCTGTACGGTATCGCGGGCTAAGTCGAGAAGCTGCCTGCTGCTGAGCTTGCGGCCAAAAAACTGTGCGGCAATTTCGGGCAATTGATGTGCTTCATCGACAATAAACCCATTAGCACTCGGCAAAAGGTCACCAAAGCCCATTTCCTTTAAGGCAAGGTCAGCACATAGTAGATGATGGTTAACGACAACAATGTCAGCCTCTTGTGCACGTTTGCGAGCTCGGTGAATAAAGCAATCCTCGAGATCTTCAAATTCATGTTGAGAACAAAACTCTTCGTTAGAGGTGATGAAGTTCCACGTTAGGGAGTCTTCAGGGACATCCAACACTTCAGCGATATCACCCGTGGTAGTGGTGCGAGCCCAATCGTGGAGAATGCGTAGATGCCGCTGATGCTTCTCATCACTTAAGCTAGGCTGGCGCATGGCACGTTGCATACGATGACGGCAAAGATAATTGGCCCGCCCCTTAAGCAAAGCGATATCGACGCTGACATTTAGCGCGCGTTTCACAAGCGGCAAGTCAGCATAAAATAGTTGGTCTTGAAGGTGACGAGTGCCGGTGGAAATAATAATCCGTTGGCCACTCATCAATGCAGGTAGCAAATAGGCAAAGGTTTTACCGGTGCCGGTACCTGCCTCGCCTACCAACACTTTTTTGTCTTCTAGGGCGCGGTGTATAGCTTCAGCTAGGTGCTGTTGTTCGCGACGCGGTGCAAACCCAGGTAGGTATTGCGCAATCGGACCATCATCGCCTAGGGCGCTGGTGAGAGATTCAAATGGGTATTCCACTGGTGCCTCCATGCTCCAGAAAATGCCATGCTATGGTATCAAGGTATGTACTGGTATTCCTGAACTTTCTTATGTGCACTTCGAACGCCAAGCAAATCGCCTCGCATGCTGCGGGCATGTTCTATGATAAGCCAGTTACGGTGCAATAAGGGCGCATTGCTTTCGGCAAATAGATTGGACTTGCTGGCAAAATTCTCAGCCATCCCCGCTTCGCTGTTATCTAACTGCACTTCGGCCGCCCTACTCCATAACAGACTGTTTTGAGGGCTAATTTCAAGCGCCTGGTAAAGATACTCCAGTGCTTTTTCGTTGTTATCTTCTATTCGAGCTTGCTCAGAGGCCGACCACAGTTTGGCTATTCGTTGGTCCTCGGTATCGAACCGAATCGAGCCATCAGGCAATGTGGCCACCAGCACCTCATTCTGCTCCGCCTGCTGCGATTCAACCGCTAAGCTGCCGCAACCCGCCAGAGTCAACGATACGGCAAGCGTAGCTGACAGCGCACCCATCTTTATTAGTTTGTTTACAGCATTCATACTTTGGTTCATACCGGTAAAGTCGATAGCGATAAGCTTACGACGCGGAAGTGGCTATTGGCATTACTGTTCAATTACATCAACTTCAATACGCCGGTTACGGATTCGGCCTTCCAAAGTGGCATTGCTAACAATCGGTTGGCTCTCACCAAACCCATACGGCTTGATGCGTGTCCCCTTAACCCCGTTAGACACCAGATAGCGCACTACGGATATCACTCGCTTTTTCGATAACTCCAGGTTAGCTTTTGCACTTCCCCGGTTATCTGTATGCCCGCCGAGTGAGATAGAGACTTCAGGGTGTTTAGCAAGTTCGGCAATTAATTTGTCCAAAGCGATTCTCGAATTACCGTCCAAGCGATGATCACCTGGCTGAAACGCAAGATTCTGTATTGGGCCGTAAAACAGGGCACAACCCGTTTCGCCCACAACACTGCCATCAGCGGTTTGCCCGCAGTCATCTTGAGCGTCAGCAATGCTATCGCCGTCTTGATCCTCAAGTGCAGCCACACGCTTGTCGCCGCCCGAACCACAAGCAACCAGAAACAAAGCCAATAAAACTGAAACTACCGTTTTCATATTTAAACCTTTTTAGGCATGATTACTCAATGCATCCGTCGCAGAGTAATTCGCCAACCCAATACAGCCACACTACCGATGGCCAATAACATCAATAAAAAATCGTAGGAACCCGATGCAATCGAACAACCCGACGCATTCAATCCAGTTTGTACAGACGACGTTAAGCCATCTTCCAAGGGCACATCATTAAGCGGCACGTCGTTATTACCAGGGCGTGCAACTGGGTCACGCCCAGGCTCAACTACACCAACGTCAGTCGGATCATTTTGAATGTCGCTGCCCGAATCCTCAATGCTTTTTGGCCTTTCCGCAGCGTCCACTTCAGCCAAAGCGCCATTGCTATCGCTATCAATCAACGCTAGCGGCATTACTCTAAGGCTGTCATCCAAGCCATCACCGTTGTTATCAACAAAATTATCGATAATGTCGTTTGCGTCAACATCAGAACCGCCTGCTTCCACTAAATCACTAACGCCATCATTGTCACTATCGCTATCCTGAAAATCAGGGAAATCGTTTAAATCAGAGTTTCGCGGCGTTATATCCTCTGCGCCATCACCGTTAAGATCACAACACGATTGATCATTAATTTTTTGAATCTGATCCGGGATGCCATCTCTACCAACCGAACCTGGAGGAGCGTCTATCCGAGCATCACCATCATTATCCATCACCGCGAGCACACCTGCTTCACGCATATCCGGCAGGCCATCGTTATCGGAATCCAAATCTTTTAAATCTGGCACTCCATCTGCATCGCTATCAAGCAGGCCGTAGACAAGCCACCCGCTATCTTCATTGAGCTCAAATATATTGAGCATGCCGTTTAACCCAACATCTCCTTGCAACCTGCCAGCTTCAACGGCCAGGGTGGAGAAATTTCCCACACGTGCAGCGCCCGACTCTTGCCAATCGAGCAAGCTGTCGTTATCACTATCGATGTCGAGCCTATCGGGCATGCCATCCTTATCAGTATCGATATCGCCGCCGTTCTCAGCAATTTCCCATATATCGGGCACACCGTCGTTATCATCGTCGATGTCGGCTGTATCAACGACACCGTCAGCATCGCTATCATTGCGAGTGATCAAGTCATTCGACAGCGCAAACGATGACGTGGCCAGCAGGCCGATCAACGTTACGCAGGCAATATATTTGATCATGTTGGCAGTGTTTCCGGGCACATTCGCGCGCGCGTTTGGTCTGTACTAACTAATGAGATTAGCAGTGGCTGAGGGAATCACAACGCCAAATGCGTCAGTGAATTGTCGTTTATTATTGAACCAAAGTTCGATCAAGACTTAAAGGTAATCACTTTGCCGATGCAGCGGCGGAAGGACCAGGCGCCGGTGGAATCTGGCGAGCGTCATGTTGCGGTAAAAAACTACGGTCAAATACATCGTCGCTGGATGGGATATTGGCAAAATTATGGATATTATCCAGCAGAACAATCGATTTTTCGAGCCGAGCATCTACCACATCACCCAGGCCAAAGCTGCGCACCTCTTCCGTGGCAATATGATGACCAATAGCCATAATCAAGCGGCTTAGCTCCATATCACGATCTGCGCCGTCCACTCTGCTGATGACATGCTCCAAGGCCGCTGTCGGGTTAGCGATAGTTTCTTGATAACCCAGGACCGCAGCACGCAAAAATGCTCTAACCGCATCAGGGTTTTGCTTGGCAAACTCAGGGTTAACAATAATGGCGTTGCCATACAAATCTAGCCCGAAATCGCTCATAAGCATTAATGAGATGTCCTCTTTTGGCACGCCATTTTGTTGCAGCGTAACGTAGGAGGTAAACGAAAAACCGGTTATGGCATCGACATCACCTGCGGCAAGCATCGGTTCGCGAACCGGAAATCCGACGTCTTTAATTTCTACTTTGTCTTCCAAGATGCCATTGAACGCAACAAATTCAGCCCAATGTGCAAAAGCGCCGTCGAAGGCCGGTGCGCCAAGTATGCGCCCTTCTAAATCCGTTGGCCCAATTACACCCAATGACGGCCTGCCCAATACCGCAAATGGCGCAACGTTGTAAATAATGTAGATGGCCTTCATTGCCGTCTCGGGGTTCTCAGATCGCCACTTGATTAAAGAATTAATATCGGCCGAGCCCATCTCGTATTCGCCAGAAGCCACCTTGGGAATGGCATTGATCGAACCGGTGCCTTTATCAAGGGTGACGTCGAGTTTCTCGTCGGCAAAGTATTCTTTATCGAGTGACAGTAACAATGGAGCCGCCGGGCCTTCCCATTTCCAGTCATTGATAAACTTGATGGCAGTGGTATCAGCAAGCGCCGTCGATGCGAACAACAGTGCAGAGGTGGCTATGATTATTCGTTTGAACGTATTGTTGAACATGCTATCTATTTTGAACATACGTGAGATGATTGCTCCCTGACAAGCTGCTGGAAATTCTTGTCCAACTGTAAGAAAAATGGCGCTTTAAATCAATAGCGCAAGCTTGCACAATAATTACAAAATCAATAAGTTACGCATGATCACTATTCCCATTCAATTGTAGCAGGTGGTTTGCTCGAGATATCGTAGGTTACACGCGAAACGTTGGAGATACTATTGCAAATAGAGCGTGATACTTCATCAAGAAAGTCATAGGGTAAATGTGCGGCGCGGGCTGTCATAAAATCGATTGTTTGAACGGCTCTCAATGCAATGACGTAATCATAACGTCTGCCATCACCGGTGACACCAACCGATTTGACCGGCAAAAATACAGCAAATGCCTGGGATACTTTGTTGTACAAATCGTGTTTGTGCAACGCGTCCATAAAAATTGCATCGGCTTGGCGCAAAGTGTCAGCGTATTCTTTTTTCACTTCACCCAATATCCGCACACCCAAACCGGGCCCTGGAAACGGATGACGGTAAACCATCGCTGCAGGCAAGCCCATATCAACACCAATACGGCGAACTTCATCTTTAAATAGTTCTCGCAGTGGCTCGACCAACTGCATGCGCATGTGTGCAGGTAAGCCGCCAACGTTGTGATGCGATTTAATTAAGTGCGCACTACCCGTGCTGCTAGCAGCAGATTCAATGACGTCAGGGTATATTGTGCCCTGCGCTAAGCAACCCATGTCGTCAAAATCTGCAGCGACTTCTTCAAAGATATCAATAAACAGCTTACCAATAACCTTACGCTTAGCTTCAGGGTCGGTAACGCCTGCTAGCCCTTCCAGAAATCGCGACTCAGCATTAACACGGATCACCTTAACGCCCATATTATCGGCAAAGGTTTTCATTACGTCGTCGCCTTCATTTAAGCGAAGCAAACCGGTATCAACAAATACGCAGGTAAGTTGCGACCCAACCGCCTTATGTAACAAGGTGGCTACTACAGATGAATCAACACCGCCAGACAACGCTAACAATACTTGTCCCGAGCCCACTTGTTTTTGCACACGCTCGATTGCATCGTCAATAATATTTGCGGGTGTCCATAAGCCATCGCATTTACAAATCGTTTTAACAAAACGCAGCAAGATAGCTTCGCCATCCACAGTGTGGGTGACTTCGGGATGAAATTGAATACCGTAAATTTCACGATCGTCGTTTGCCATTGCAGCGATAGGCGCATTAACACTTGATGCCACTATATTGAAGCCATCAGGCAATGACTCGACACGATCACCGTGACTCATCCAAACATCAAGTGCATCGCTCGCACCTAACTTATCAGGTAAGTCGCTCAACAACACTGAGTGTGCAGTCAGCTTAACTTCGGCATAACCAAACTCGCCTTGCGATGGATGGGCTTTAACTTCTCCACCGAGTCGCTTGACCAGCGCCTGCATGCCATAACAAATACCTAAAACAGGCACATTGGCCGACAAAACTGCATCGTGTATCACCGGCGCACCTGGCGCGATGGTAGATTCAGGGCCGCCCGACAAAATAATACCGTTTGGCTTAAACGTCTCTATCGTTTCAGGATCACAGTCCCAGGGATGAATTTCACAGTAAGCACCGGCTTCGCGAACGCGACGTGCAATAAGCTGTGTTGTCTGACCACCAAAATCGATAATCAAAATACCTTGTTCGTGTAAATCAGCCATTAGCCTAGTCGGTAGTTGGGCGCTTCTTTAATCATCTGCACGTCGTGCACGTGGCTCTCTTTCATACCTGCACCCGTGATGCGTACAAACACCGCATCGTTGCGCATGGTTTCGATATTTGCAGTTCCACAGTAACCCATACTCGAACGTACACCACCCAACATTTGATGAATGATCGTACCAACAGGCCCTTTGTATGGCACACGCCCCTCTATGCCTTCAGGCACGAGTTTGTCTTCACTGTCTTCATCGTCTTGAAAATAACGGTCACTAGAACCTGCGCGCATCGCACCAACCGAACCCATGCCGCGATAAGATTTATAGCTTCGACCTTGATACAACTCTATTTCACCCGGCGCTTCTTCGGTGCCGGCCAACAGGCTACCTACCATCACAGTGTGAGCACCGGCCGCAATGGCTTTTGCCATATCGCCAGAGAAGCGAATACCACCATCTGCTATTAACGGAACACCACTGCCCTTAAGTGCAATCGCTACATTGTTTATCGCTGTTATTTGCGGCACACCAACGCCTGCCACAACACGTGTTGTGCAAATAGAGCCAGGGCCAATGCCCACTTTCACACCTGATGCACCTTGCGCAACTAAATCAAGCGCTGCTTCAGCCGTAGCGATATTGCCGCCGATAACATCGACGTCGGGAAAGTTGTTACATATCCATTTGACTCTATCAAGTACACCTTGAGAATGGCCATGTGCCGTATCAACGATAATCACATCGACACCAGCAGCGACTAGTGTTTCAACTCTCTCTTCGGTATCACCACCCGTACCAACGGCGGCACCCACCATTAATCGGCCCATCTCATCCTTACAGGCCGTGGGAAAATCCTTGGCTTTTTGAATATCCTTAGCCGTGATCATGCCGCGCAGCTCGAACGCATCATTAACGACCAGCACTTTTTCGATACGGTGTTTGTGTAGTTGCTCGATTGCTGTTGAGCGCGCCGCATTTTCGGGCACGGTAACCAGCTTATCGCGCGGCGTCATGATACTCGATATCGGTTGATCCAGATGGGTTTCAAAACGCAGGTCTCGCTGCGTCACAATACCCTCCAAGGTGATGCCACTCACTACCGGCAAACCAGAAAAACCGAGCCTTTGCGTTAGCGCTATTACTTCTGCAATGCTGGTATCAGGCGAGATGGTAACAGGTTCGGTAACAACACCACTTTCGTGTTTTTTTACGCGCAAGACTTCTTTGGCTTGCTCTTTGGGGCTCAGGTTTTTATGCACAACGCCGAGGCCGCCTTCTTGCGCCATGGCAATAGCAAGGCTGGATTCTGTTACTGTATCCATCGCAGCGGATAGCATCGGAATATTGAGATTGATGTTGCGCGTTAACCGGGTTCGCAGGTCTACCTCTTTGGGTAATACACGGGAATGTCGGGGCGTGAGCAGAACATCGTCGAAGGTGAGTGCTTCCTGGGAAACCTGCATATTGGGCGGCCGGTAAAGTGGAACAGGATGCGGCCCAATGATACAACATTTAGCTCCTTTTTAGGGATTGTTGCATTAATCGATCAGTGAGCTTAGGCTGACTCTCAAAGCATATTGCCGGGGTGGAATTATGAGTAAAAATCCGTTTAAACACCATCGGTTCCCACCTCAAGTCATATTGCTTGCTGTTCGCTGGTATTGCCGCTATCCCTTATCCTATCGCGACGTAAGAGACTTGTTATGCGAGCGAGGCATTCACGCTGACCCCGCGACGATCAATCGCTGGGTAATTAAGTTTGGACCCTTGATCGCCAAAAAGACCCGACTGTTACGCTACCCCAGAACCATGCTTTGGCACGTCGACGAGACCTATATCCGAGTGGCCGGTAAATGGCGATATCTGTGGCGTATTGTTGACCAGAGCGGCCAATTTGTTGATTTCCGGCTCACCACCAAGCGCGACTCCAAGGCCGCAAAAGCCTTTATGGCTCAGGCGCAAAGAGACTGTGGGCTCTACCCGCCCATGACCATCGTGACCGATAAGGCGCCCACCTATCCGGCCATTATCAGAGCAATGGGGCCGCACGCTTATTCGAACCTACCAGTCGAACATATCAATCACAAATGGTGTAATAACCGTATCGAATCTGATCATGCCGCACTCAAACGTATTACCGACCCTGGTAAGGGATTTAAATCTTTGCGCTCCGCCAAGGCAACGCTTCAAGCGGTAGAAGCCTTACGCACAATCAAACGTGGGCACATAGTCGAGAAGTCAACGAATGCCGCAGGAGAAGTGCGTCTGATGGAAAGCCTTTTCGGTATTGCGGCTTAAAAAGAAACACAACATGGCCAATCTGCTGCGATTTCTAATTAATGCAACGGTCCCATGCCAAGACTATGCTGATGAAGTCATGCGGGTATATGACCGACTACGTACGGGTTTTAAGAATTGAGAAGCGTAGAAATATGTTAATGAAATGGTTGGGGGTTTTGCTCGTTCCAATGATGGTATTGCCATCAAATGTCAAAGCAAATAAATTGTGTGTAGCAATCTCCAATGGAAGCAACATTCAGATCGTAACGCTGAACGATCAAGGCTCACTTGTACAAACTAGTGAACTACGATTTGAAGGTTTAACTAATACTGTATGGCCTACCTATAATAACTATATTGGAAAATTAATTTTTGGGGCTGATGAGAATGGTGAATCAGGAATCTACATCGCTAGCGGTGTAAAGGAAAATCGTAAAGTTGAAATACTGGTTCGTGGCAGGCTGCCAGCACAGTCGCAAAACGGTGAGTATTTAGCGTATATCAATACTCAGGGGGTATTAGAGATATATGATTTTAGATCAAAGGTAACTCATGCCATGACCGGTGCTGCAATTACCTCGTCAGTTTGGGGGAGAGTAACTTGGTTTGGGAGCAATAATGTTGTGTACACTGATGAAAAAGGCAGTCTTATCAAGTACGATATTATCAGCCGAATATTCGAAGTCATTCCATCGAGTATTGTTTATCCTGTAGGTTCAAACAACAATGGTATATATTTTATAGATGAAGATGGGATGGAAATTTCATTCTATGATTACAAAGCTAAACGATTCAGTTCGATACTAAAGTCTAGATTTCTGACTATAGCTCCCTCAATTATGTATCTTAACGAGCTAAACGGTTTTGTATTCGCTCAACAAACATGGCGAGATACTCTGCGACTCTCTACTAGAAAATCGCTTCAGTTCTTTGATTATGATTCGAGAAAAAGAACGGTGCTGATGGAGAACTCTACCTTTTTTGGAGGAACGAAGTTACCTTGTTAGATTGTAAACGAAAAATTGGAAATTGGTAAGCCACTAGGCTGATTTCTTCCTCTCAATCACAAATGGTGTAATAACCGTATCGAATCTGATCATGCCGCACTCAAACGTATTACCGACCCTGGTAAGGGATTTAAATCTCTGCGCTCCGCCAAGGTAACGCTTCAAGCGGTAGAAGCCTTACGCACAATCAAACGTGGGCACATAGTCGAGAAGTCAACGAATGCCGCAGGAGAAGTGCGCCTGATGGAAAGCCTTTTCGGTATTGCGGCTTAAAAAGAAACACAACATGGGCAATCTGCTGCGATTTCTAAATAATGCAACGGTCCCGTCGATAATGATGTTCACTCGCGGTGTTTTCTTGCAGTCGGCTCTATAATGCATATAGTTCAGCTTGAAACCGCCCCTCACGTGAAGTTGAGTCAATGGATGTGAGGAAGGCAACACCGCCTTCGGGCGGTTTTGTCAAATTTTGATAGTTGAGGATGGACGATGGCTACCCCAAAGCCAGTAAACAATTCAGACAAGCCTACAACCAATGCTCTGGGCGTTGAGCTGCCAGTGCGCGCTGTAAAAACTGCTGAACGTCCTGTTGACCGTCGTGAGCAAGCTAACCGTTTGAAAGCCAAGCACAGCGTGGCGTTCGAAGAACTCTCTAAGCGCTAGGTCTTTGGACAGTGATGACATCGTTTGGCTAACTGCCAACGATGTAATTCAAATCCACGAAGCAATCTTCTACCCTGCGCGCGCTCCGGGTGAGCGTTCGGATCGTCCTGTCGACGGTCTAATCAGTAACGTTCCAAACCACTTCAATTATAGTGGCTATGAGCTGGACGTTGTTCTAATTGCATCTGCCTATGCACATGATATTGTGCGAGCACATGCATTCCATGATGGAAACAAACGCACTGCACCAGCATTTTTTAGACAACAATCGCGACGCAAATAATGGTTAGCAAGAACGAACGACGTAAGATTTTTACGGTTTCCAGGTTAAATCAGGAAGTTCAGCAAATTCTGGAATCCGGATTTGGCCTGCTCTGGCTGCAAGGCGAGCTGTCTAACTTCAGTCGTCCAGCAAGTGGTCATTTTTACTTCACCCTAAAAGACAGCCAATCACAGATTCGTTGCGCAATGTTTCGTGGCCGCAATCGCTATGTTGATTTCCAGCCCGATAATGGTGAGGCAGTATTGGTTCGAGGCAAACTTGGCTTGTACAGCGCACGAGGTGATTTTCAGCTAATCGTTGAACACATGGAGCAAGCAGGCGAAGGTCAGCTGCGCCAAACGTTTGAAGAACGCAAACGCAAACTTGAGCAACTGGGCTGGTTTGATCAAGAGAACAAACAAGCGATACCCATTCTGCCCAATACGATTGGGGTAGTAACAACCCCCACTGGCGCGGCAATAAAAGACGTGCTGCAAGTATTAGCTCGGCGCTACCCGCAAGCAGCAGTGGTTGTGTACCCTTGCCTGGTGCAGGGTGAAGCTGCGGCACCTGCTATAGCGCTAGCCATTGGCAAGGCTAACGAACGTGCAGAATGCGATGTGTTGTTAGTGGTACGCGGTGGTGGTTCATTGGAGGATCTTTGGGCCTTCAATGAAGAAGCGGTTGCCCTTGCCATCAAAAAAAGCGAAATACCGATAATTGCTGGCGTGGGGCACGAAGTCGATATCACCATTGCAGACCTAGTGGCTGATTTGAGGGCCCCTACGCCTTCCGCTGCGGCCGAACTGGCTACCCCGGATACCGCCACCTTGGGCAAACGACTCGATCAAGCTAAGCAGACTCTTGCTTATTACATGCGCAACCAACTTGATCAGCATGCAAGCAAACTCAAGAACGCCGATACCAGGCTTCAGGCTCGGCACCCGCAACGGCAAATAGAAAGCCAACAGCAACGTATTGACGAACTGACGTTACGTCTGCAACAAAGCGTTCAGCGACAAGAAGCCACTCGACGACAAACCCTGCGGCAAATGCAGCGGCAGCTACGAGCGCATTCGCCAGATCAGCAACTCAGTAATCACCGCCTACATCTGCAGCAACTCACAACATTGCTTGAAAATCACACAAATCAGCGAGTCGCCGCGTTTAAGTCCAGACACGCGATTATGGCCCGGGCATTGAACGCTGTCAGCCCCTTGGCCACACTGGATCGAGGATTTGCAGTGGTGAGATACGGCGACGCAATTGTGACTAAAGCCACGCAACTAAAGAGTGGTGATCAGATCACCACCAAGCTGGCCAAAGGACAAGTCACCAGCATTGTAAATAAGGTCAAATCCTAGTCAACTTCACTTCAACATTAAAATTTATTATTCAATTTTATATTTATTAATCAATGCTTTAAGGTTCTATTTGTGGTTTTTAAAAAGCCCGAACGCTTGCAATTTGTTTAAAAATTTGGTAAAACACCGCGCTGCAAAATCGACTGTTCCTCGGAGGAGCATATGGCTAAGGCCAGCACCAAAAAGAAGACCGTAACTATGGCTGCCGCAAAGAAAACCGCCTCTAAAAAGGTGGCTGCGAAGAAGGTTGTGGCTAAAAAAGCAGCCAGTCAGGCCCCGGCAACCAAAAAAACGACCAAAAAGGTTGCTGCAGCTACAAAACCAGCCGCCAAGCAGAAGGTTACCGCCAAAGTACCCGCCAAAAAAATAACCGCCAAAAAAGCGAGCACTAAAAAGGCAGCTGACAGCAAACCGGCTGCCAAGGCACCGGCAGCCAAAAAGACTGCCGCCAAGAAAACGACCAGCAAAAAGGTCGCTGCCAAGAAAGGCGGGGCGAAGGTAACCGCAAAGAAGGTCGCTACCAAGAAAGCCACAGCGAGTAAGGCACCAGCAGCAAAAAAAGCAACGGCTAAAAAAACAACGAAGAAAACTGCCACTGCGGCCAAAGAAACAACAGCCGTTGCCGATACCGAAGTATCGCCCAAAAAGCCGGCAAAAACTGTGAAAGCTAGTGCGCCCAAGATCTTAGTTAGTGAAGCTGTCCCTTCTGATGTTGTTCCCTACGAACGTGAAAAAAATAGCCACTATATGGATGAAAAAGAGCTGGCCTACTTCAGCCAAAAGCTTAAAGAATGGAAACAGCAGCTGATGGAAGAAGTTGATCGCACTGTCGGACACATGAAAGACGATGCGACAAATTTCCCTGATCCGAACGACAGAGCAACTCAAGAAGAAGAATTCAGCTTGGAGCTGCGTACTCGTGATCGCGAACGCAAGCTGATCAAAAAAATCAACGAAGCGCAAAAGCGCATAGAAGATGACGACTACGGCTACTGCGAAACTTGTGGAGTTGAGATTGGCGTGGGACGGCTCGAAGCCAGGCCAACAGCTGAGCTTTGTTTTGATTGCAAGACGCTAGAAGAAATTCGCGAACGCCAAATAGCGTAGGTATGCGTATTGAGCATATAAGTGAACACGTCAGGGCAATACCTAGGTAGGTTTGCCCCCTCTCCATCTGGCGAACTGCATTTTGGTTCGCTAGTGGCAGCAATGGCAAGCTACTGCGACGCCAAACATAATCACGGCCAGTGGTTAGTCCGTATCGACAATATCGATCCCCCGCGCGAAGTTAGCGGTGCTACCAACTCAATTATCGAATCATTAAAAGCCTTCGGCTTAAATTGGGATAACGATATATTAATGCAAGCTGACCGCAGCGATGCCTATCGCTCGGCGCTAAACACTCTCTCAGCAGCCAATCTACTTTATTGCTGCTCATGCATCCGTCGCGACTTAAAAGCCTTCCAGCATTACCCTGGGCGATGCGTGCCAGCCTCGCTACCGTCCGCCCAGAATGATGTTATGAATCGACTTAATGAGGGCGCAGCATTAACCAGCATACGTATGCGGATCCAGGGCACTGTACGGTTTATCGATTTATGTCACGGGCCAATCGAAACTGATTTCAATCAAACACCCGACGACCCGATTCTAGTTAGAAAGGATGGCTTGTTCTCATACGCCTTGGCGTGCGCCATTGATGATGCTGATGGCATCACACATGTGGTACGCGGCAGCGACCTACTAGGCACTACCAGCCATCAAATAGCGATCATGCATGGCCTTGGCATGACCGTCCCTCAATATGCGCATATTCCCCTGGCGACTGGTTTAGACGGACATAAACTCAGCAAACAGACGCACGCCGCAGCGTTAGACCCCCAAAATGCGATAGCATTGCTGGGTGAGTCTTGGGTCCATCTTGGGCAAGACCGGTTTACGTTTTCCACAACGGGTGAATTTTGGAATGCCGCTGTTTCACGTTGGCAACTTAGCAAGGTTAATAGCGCCATCGGCAGCTGAACATGCCTGAGCGCAGCGGCCACGATCACACCTTACTCATACTGTGTGTAGCGGTATTTATTTTTTCCTCCCCGTTTACCACTTGGTGGTCTAGCTTTACGCTGCCGTGGTACGCCATGTTTATTGTTTGGGCGCTCATCATTTTATTGGTTGCCGTGAATCAACGAAACAGGCGCCGCAATGGAGATTGAATTAGCGTGGTTGTTCGCCATTGCATTGGGTTATCTTGCGGTGTTGTTCCTGATTGCCTACGCAACCGATGCCGGATGGTTACCCGAAAAATTGGTAGGCCACCCTTCTATTTATGCCTTGTCTCTCGGTGTATACGCAACCTCCTGGACTTACTATGGCAGCGTCGGTTTGGCCAACAACAGTGGGTATGCTTTTGTAACCATCTACTTAGGCGTTACTGCAGCATTCCTACTAGGCCCCTACCTACTCAAACCTTTACTACGCCTCTGCCGCGAATACCAATTAACATCGATAGCTGACTTACTAGCGTTTCGTTATGGCGGCAGAGGCACTGGCTTAGTGGTGACCTTATTTATGCTGATCGGCATACTGCCTTATATCTCATTGCAAATTCGCGCAGTAACCGAATCAATCCAGATACTAAGTAAACAAGTACCGCCTGATATTTTAGCCTTGGTGTTTTGTTTATTAATCACCGTGTTTGCCGTATTGTTTGGCGCACGGCATTTATCTCCCCGTGAAAAGCACCATGGCTTAGTAGTGGCCATTGCCTTTGAATCAGCGGTAAAACTTATTGCGCTACTAGTGGCAGGCGTGTTTGTTGTTACGCAGGTGTTTGAATCACCCATGGCCATGAATGACTGGGCTAACACCCAACAAGACGCGCTACAGCAATTGTACCAACCAAGCAGCAGCGGGCTTTGGTCGACCTTATTGTTATTGGCTTTTTGTGCAGCATTTTTATTGCCGCGCCAATATCACATGACATTTGTTGAAAACGAGAAGCCAGAACACCTTAATACTGCCTATTGGTTGTTCCCACTATATTTGTTACTGCTCAATTTACCAATTATTCCAATTCTTTTTGCCGGCCGGTTTTTGGAGTTGGATATCTCGCCTGATTTTTTTGTGCTCGGTATGTCTATCGAAATGAATAACGTCTGGTTGGCTAGTTTGATCTTTTTAGGTGGTTTGTCTGCAGCCAGTGCAATGATGATTGTAACAACGCTTGCACTATCGTATATGTGTCTTAACTACTTGTTACTTCCCGCATCACTGGCGGGTAGCCACAGCACTGATTTTTACCAACGCTTGCTTTGGAGCAAACGGCTAATCATTGCGCTGATAATTGCGGCAGGTTACGGCTTTTATATTGTTATTGAATCCAACGCAGGCCTGGCAAGCCTGGGCCTAATTTCGTTTGTGGCTGCAGCGCAACTACTACCAGGGGTTATCGGTTTACTGTATTGGGCTCGCGCCACTCAGGTTGGCTTTCTTGCAGGCTTATGCGGTGGCGCAATTGTTTGGTTTTTACTGCTTATTTGGCCACTACTTAACCCGGACACGCAACTGATTAACAGCATCCCGGTAGATACCGACATCTGGACGCTTTCAACCTTTTGCACGCTAGCTACTAACGGATTTTTATTTGCAATAGGCTCACTGTTAAGCAAACCCACACCGGACGAACAAGCCGCAACGCAGGCTGCAATGGACCAATCAAGTTTTGCATTAAGTGAGCCCTACACTGCACGCTCCGTTAATCACTATTTGTATGCCATGCAGGATGCCCTGGGTAATAAGGTAGCAAAGCAAGAAATAGAATCTGCTTTGCAAGAAGCCGGTATTGATGTTAGTGAAACGCGCCAAACAGAATTACGCTTGTTTCATGAACGCCTGGAACGCAACCTGACCGGCTTACTCGGCCCGACCACGGCGCGCACCATACTGCGCCCTGGCCGTATGACATTCAGAAATCACAGCAACGATACACCTGATGCACGTTTACTTGAAATGCGTTTGGAAGCCTCTCGCGAACAAATGCGCGGCATGACAAAACAACTTGATGATTTGCGGCGCTACCTTCGCGATGTGTTATTGCAAATGCCGCTAGGTGTTTGTTCGATAGCAGCAAATGGCAACGTGTTTTTATGGAATTCAACCATGGAAACCTACACCGGCATCATGGAAAGCGCCGCACGCAATCGATCTCCCGCCCAATTGCCTGAGCCTTGGAACGCCTTACTAAGGGACTTTGCCGACTCAAACGAGACACACCGATTTCGCTGTCACATTATTCACCAAGCGCGCAACGTAACATTCAACCTACACAAGGCCGACGTAGGTGACACAGGTAACAGCAACGACGGCCTGGCTGGGCAAGTTATCTTGATGGAAGACCGCACCGACCTGGACACTCTAGAGACAGAGTTAGCGCATAGCGAGCGTTTAGCCTCAGTGGGTAGGTTAGCCGCCGGTGTTGCGCACGAAATTGGCAACCCGTTAACAGGCATTGCCAGCATTGCTCAAAACCTACAGCACGACAGCTTAGATGCGACGCCAAACGACACTAACGAACAAGCCAGTGACATTCTTAACCAGGTTGATCGGATCAACAATATTGTTCGTTCACTGCTTACCTTCTCTCATGCAGAAGAATTCAATTCACCTTCGTTTCAGGCCGTCGATTTGACGAGCAGTGTTAACGACTCGCTTCGCTTGGTCCGATTGTCCCCTGAAATTAGACACATCAACTTTAATGTTGAGCTACCTAATGAGCTCATGGTGCAAGGTGATTCAAATCAGCTAGCTCAGGTGTTTGTTAACCTGATCAACAATGCATGTGATGCCACTGGCCCTGAAGGCACTATCAGTATTACCGGGTCATCCAACGAGCACGGTGCTCAAATTTTGGTTTGCGACAACGGCAGTGGCATTGACCCCGCCATAAGAGAGCAGGTGTTCGAGCCCTTCTTCACGACTAAAGAAGTGGGTCGCGGCACCGGCCTGGGCTTATCATTGGTGTACAGCATCGTGACCAACCACGGTGGCAGAGTACGCATATCAGACAACCCAAATACTCAAGGGATTTGTATTCAGGTTACGATACCCACCGGATGAGCAGCATACTAATCATTGAAGACGAGGAAGTGATCCTTAAGGCGCTCAAACGCTTGCTTGAGCGCAATGGCTACACAGTTAATACGGCCATGTCTATTCAGGAGGCCTTAAAACAACAACCGCAGAGCTTTGATCTAATATTGGCAGATCTGCGCTTGCCCGGCGGCGAAGGAACCGACATTATCCCAGCCGCAGGCAAAGTACCGGTGGTGATCATGACCAGCCACGCCAGTGTGCGTTCCGCCGTTAGCGCGATGCGCGAAGGCGCTATTGACTACATAGCCAAGCCATTCGATCACGACGAACTGATCATGGTCATCGAACGATCCTTGTTACAAAATCGCCTACTCGCACTAAACAATAGCCTCAAGCAGGATTTACGACGTTTGCTACCCGCTGAAGAGGTTATCAACACAACGTGCATGCAATCCGTATTGTCTGAGATTGGAGAGTTGCGTGATCATCAACGTCACTTGTTTTTACACGGCGAGCGTGGCACTGAGAAAGAACTACTGGCGCGCACCCTACATCATCACAGCGAGCGCCACGACGCTCAAATTATCGTGGCTGATCTTCCTGGCCTTGATCCAGCCACAGCTGAAGCGACATTGTTTAGCAACACCGAGAGCTTATTGCATTCAGCCATTAACGGCACGCTAGTGCTTAGGCATCCACACTACTTGCCTGAAAAGTTGCAAGCTCGGTTACTTGATTGTTTGATCAGCGATACCATTCATGGCGAAAGCGGCAGTCGACAACTTAATGTTAGAACCATTTGTATCAGCAATCACTCACTGAGTACGTTGGTAGATCATCATAAATTCTTGGCACCTTTGGCCGAACTGTTTAGCGACAACACATTTGCAGTGCCGCCATTAAGGGAATTTCGTAATGATATTCCACTGCTGGCACAACACTATTTGTCTTATTACAGAGTGCAGTACGGCAAAGACAAACTAAAATATTCGGGTAGGGCACTCGCCGCCATCCGGTCCTACCATTGGCCCGGCAATATTGACGAGCTAAAGGTTGCAGTCGAAAAAGCCACCCTAATCACCGAGTCATCCGAGGTGCAACCGCTGGATTTGGGTTTGGGTATAGCAGGTGAAGCGGGCTTCTCCGCACCCCGCTGCATCAGCCTCGACGATTACTTCCGTTATGTGGTGCTGCAACATCAATCAGCGCTATCAGAAACTGAACTGGCTCAAACTCTAGGCATTAGCCGCAAAGCATTGTGGGAAAGACGCCAGAAAATGCAACTTCTGCGCGAATCTGATAAGCTGAAATCTTCATAAACTCTTATTAATCAATTAGTTATATTAAACCTTCTGAGTGCTTTCGCTGCATCACTCAAGCGGGTAAAATTCATCCATTATCTACAATTAGGTTCTATCAATGTCTGAAGAAAAAGTGTATCCAGTACCAGATGCTCTGGCTGAAAGCGCACTCGTCAATAAAGATACTTACCAAGAGATGTATCAGCGCTCTATCGATCAGCCTGACCAATTCTGGGGTGAGCAAGCTGAAAAGGAAATCGATTGGTTTAAGCCATGGGATAAGGTCCAAGACTGGGATTTCCACAAAGCTGACATTGCTTGGTTCACTGGTGCAAAACTCAACGTATCCTACAACTGCCTAGATCGCCATCTCGAAACACGTGCAGATCAAACCGCCATAATTTGGGAAGGCGACGATCCATCAGAGAGTCGCCATATCACCTACCGTGAATTACACAGTGAAGTGTGTAAGTTCTCCAACGCCTTAAAAGGCCTTGGTGTAAAAAAAGGTGATCGTGTTTGTATCTACATGCCAATGATCCCCGAAGCTGCCGTTGCAATGTTAGCGAGCGCTCGTATCGGTGCAATACACTCAATCGTGTTTGGTGGTTTTTCACCTGACGCATTAAAAGATCGAATCAACGATTCAGAATGCTCGATTGTTATTACCTCCGATCAAGGTTTACGTGGCGGCAAAAAAGTCCCTCTTAAAGACAACGCCGATATCGCCTGTGAAAAAACCGATTCGGTTAAACGCATGATTGTTGTTAAACGTGGCGGTGAAGAAGTTCAGTGGCAAGACGGTCGTGACCTTTGGTATCACGAACTAATTGATGCCGCCTCTGATGATTGCCCTGCTGTTGAAATGGATTCAGAAGACCCACTCTTTATCCTTTACACATCAGGTTCAACTGGCAAGCCCAAAGGAGTATTGCATACCAGCGGCGGTTATATTTTGTATGCAGCCATGACACATAAGTATGTATTTGATTATCAAGATGGCGATATCTACTGGTGCACCGCTGACGTAGGTTGGGTCACTGGCCACTCGTACATTGTTTACGGTCCATTAGCCAATGGCGCTACCACTATGATGTTCGAAGGCGTACCTACCTATCCTAGCGTCAGCCGTTTTTGGGATATCATAGACAAGCATCAAGTCAATATTTTCTATACCGCGCCTACTGCTATCCGTGCGCTTATGGCACATGGTGAAGATCCAGTTAAATCAACTGATCGCAGCTCACTTAAATTGTTAGGCACGGTTGGCGAACCCATAAACCCAGAAGCCTGGGAGTGGTATCACAAGGTTGTGGGTAACGAGAAATGCCCGATAGTCGATACCTGGTGGCAAACTGAAACAGGCGGCATATTAATATCTCCACTACCGGGCGCAACCGATCTAAAGCCGGGTTCTGCTACTCTGCCGTTTTTCGGTGTGCAAGCTGCACTAGTAGATGAGCAAGGCACTATTATTGAAGGCGCAGCATCGGGTAACCTGGTTATCACGCGCGCTTGGCCCGGCATGATGCGCAGCTTGTACGGCAATCACGACCGCTTCATTGAAGCCTACTTCAAGACCTACCCTGGGTACTATTTCACAGGCGACGGTGCGCGCCGTGACGAAGACGGTTACTACTGGATTACAGGCCGAGTTGATGACGTGTTAAACGTATCAGGGCATCGCCTCGGCACAGCCGAAATTGAAAGCGCACTCGTACTACACGATTCGGTAGCTGAGGCCGCCGTTGTGGGTTACCCACATGACATTAAGGGCCAAGGCATCTATGCCTATGTCACCCTAATGAACGGCATCGAAGAAACTGACGAGCTACGTGCAGAATTAGTTAAGCATGTTCGCAAAGAGATCGGCCCTATCGCAACCCCTGACTTAATTCAGTGGGCACCAGGCTTACCTAAAACACGTTCAGGCAAAATAATGCGCCGCATATTGCGCAAGATCGCTGAAAACGATGTCTCCAACCTAGGCGATACGTCTACGCTAGCGGACCCAAGCGTTGTTGATGGTTTAGTCGATAACCGGGCTAACAGCTAAATCAATAGTTACAATGGACAAACTTTACTGCAACGCCGAGCTCTCTCGGCGTTGCTAATCTATCCCGCAACATTCCCTTAGTTGCTTGCATTTTTCCAGCTTACGCGTTTATTATCAAAGAACACTCCATGATTTAACTTGAGGGAATGACTATGTGTGATGCCTGTGTACTAAACGCTGTAAAAAACCAAATGTTGTCTCGCCGCTCATTTTTCAAAAAAGCGGCAATAGCCGGAGCCGCAGTCGCAACAAGCTCAATTGCACCACAGGCCATGGCCGCAGGTCACAGTTCTATCGAAGACATGACGCATACGCTCTCACCCGAGTTTCCCACCTATTTTGGTGAGCCGGGTTTCGAGAAGGAACAAGTTTTCAACTTCGCAGAGCACTCATTCAATCTATTTAAGTACACTGTTAACGAACATACTGGTACTCACATCGATGCGCCATTGCACTTCTCCGAAGACGGCCAATCGGTTGATGAAATCCCAGTATCTAATTTGGTTGCACCACTGTGTGTAATTGATATTGCCGCACGTGCCGCAGATGATGCCGACGCCCGAGTCACTCCTGATGATATAAAAGCATGGATTGCTGCAAATGGAGAAATCCCACCACATGCGTGTGTTGCGATGTATTCAGGATGGGGCGCTAAAGTGGACACACCCGAATTCCGTAATTTTCATGATGAAAAACAACACTATCCCGGCTTCCACGTTGAAGCTGCGCAAATGTTAGTTGAAGACACTCAAGCAATGTCGCTGGCTGTTGATACTTTATCGCTTGATCACGGCATATCTGCCGACTTCGCCACACACTACGCATGGCTTCCCAGCGGGCGTTTCGGAATCGAGAATATTGCCAATCTGGACAAAGTGCCTGTTTCTGGTGCGACGCTGGTTATAGGCGCACCCAAACACAAGGGCGGAACTGGCGGGCCTGCACGAATCTTCGCGATGGTATGAGTACATACGCAGGCTCTTGATAATAAGCCTCATGAGTACCAAGAAAACGATAAGCGACGCGGACAAGGCCCTGTTTCGAGACACCGTGGGTGAAGTTAAGCCTGTCAAGGATGATAAAGCCTCACAAGACAAACCAGCCCCGCAACCAGGCAACATCGCCAAACAAGACGATAAGCATGTGATGGAATCCCTACTCGCTGAATTAAGCGAAACGGATCTACTTGAAACCGGTGAACACCTTTCGTTTACCCGCGATGGCGTGCAAAAAGGTGTGCTGCGTAAATTAAAGAGCGGCCAGTACAGCATCCAAGGCGAAATCGACCTACACGGCCTTAACCTCAAACAAGCCCGGCAAGAGCTATCCGAATTTCTAGCCTTCGCTATCGATAACCGGCGCTTGTGCGTACGTATCATTCACGGCAAGGGACGCAGGCGAGCAGACAAACAGCCCCGGTTAAAACCCGCGGTAAACGCTTGGCTTCAATCGCATAAATCAGTACTGGCATTTTGTTCCGCCAGGGAAATGGAAGGCGGTACCGGAGCAGTCGTCGTATTAATTCGCAAAAGACAAGAATAAATTCGCAAATATGAAAACTAAAAATCAAAAATGGATTTCCATATTTGAGATCACAGGCTCGGCATTGGCCATCGTCTATGCCTTATTGATTGCATCAAACACTGGTAACGAAATACTCGGCTTTGCCCTACTCCTAGTCTCCGCCGCTATGTTTGCAGGCTGGGCAATTATTGATAAACGCTGGGCGTTCCTTACACTGCAAGTTTTCTATGCTGCATCAGCTATTATTGGTTTGGTTCGGTGGGGTTAATTCACCGGAGAAAAATTCCGAATAGTCACTCAATCTGGGGCTAACGCTTAATTAACCAATGTTTTGCAAACTGAGTTAGGCAACATCGCCCCGCTATTCAACTGGAATGCTGAAATGTAGAAACTGCTCACGTGCGCCCAGTTTTGAATAAAGCGCTATTGCTGGTTGGTCCTCGATGGCCGTGTTAGCCTGAACGAATATTTCATAGACACCTCGCTGCGTTGCTATCAACTCGAGTCTCTCAATTAGCGCTGTCGCAATTCCTTGCCGCCGATATTTCAACAAAACAGCAAGATCGTATAAATAGATCTCGCTACGTTCTCGCTACGATTTTCAACGGTAGAGGTCCATGAATTTAACGCCCGATATACCACTTGCCGACGCAGCAGCTCCTAAGCACGGAGAGAAGCTGTAAATCGCAAGATTGCAAAGTACCGACACTACGTGCTTCGATAGTTTTAGAACAACCACAACGCAACATACAGCACACCAAGTGACCCGTTTCTTGAGCTTGTGCGAAATAAGCTAGCGAGCACCAACATTTCGGGTAAGTATTGAGTCCTCAGCGCAAAAAAGTAGGAGCTTACAATGGCACAAAAATTACTGGTTGCACTTGACGGAAGCGATGGTAGTAAACGCGCCTTAGCAGTGGCAGTGCAACACGCCAAGCTTGCAAAATCAGATCTTATTTTGACTTACGTAATCGACTGGTCACCCTACAGCTTTCACACACCACAAGAACTCGAAGATCGACATATGCGTCGAGAATCGGAAATAACAAGAGCAAATGAATCCGTACTTACACCAGAAGCAGCTGCGCTTAAGGGGTCGAGTCTAAACGTTGAAACGGTTGTAAGGCATGGAAAATAATGCTCTTTTTCGGAATATTAGCCGGGTTCACCTCCAACGTCTATGCAGGAATAGACGAAACTATTAATGCAGCCACTGCCCCACTTGCTGCAATCATCGGGAAAATCGTATTTTTTAAAATCCCTCTCTTCGGGGCAGAAGTTCCTATTGTTGTTCTGTGGCTTGTTGCGGGCGCAGTATTTTTCACCGTATACATGAAGTTTATCAATCTGCGCGGCTTTTGGCACGCTATTGAACTAGTGAGAGGCGACTATGCCGATCCAAATAGTCATGGTGAGGTCTCTCACTTTCAAGCGCTCGCAACGGCTGTATCCGGTACCGTTGGTATCGGTAATATTGGTGGAGTAGCTATTGCAGTGACCGTCGGGGGTGCCGGCGCCACTTTCTGGTTAATTGTTGCAGGCTTTCTTGGCATGTCTACCAAATTCGTCGAATGTACACTGGGTGTCAAATACCGACAGGAATTTAGTGATGGCCATGTTTCCGGTGGCCCTATGTATTATTTACGCAAAGGATTCTCCGATCGCGGAATGGAGGGGTTTGGTAAATTCATGGGCACGTTCTACGCCATCGGCATATTTATTGGCGCGCTGGGTATTGGCAACATGTTCCAATCCAATCAAGCATACGTTCAAATGAACACTGTGACAGGTGGAGCATTAGACGGCTATGGCTGGTTATTTGGCCTGATACTCGCGGCCGTGGTATTTTCTGTCATTATTGGCGGTATAAAATCCATAGCTCGGGTTACAGAAAAAGTCGTACCTTTCATGGCTATTTTCTACTGCATATTTGCGATAATCGTAATTTTAATGAACGCAGGCTCCATTCCTCAGGCAATCAGTAATATCTTCACTGGTGCGTTTACTGGAGAAGGCGTAGCAGGTGGCGCGATAGGCGCAATGATTATCGGTTTCCAGCGAGCTGTATTTTCAAATGAAGCCGGGATCGGGTCCGCATCTATCGCCCATGCTGCAGTTAAAACGGATGAGCCGGTCACTGAAGGCATTGTGTCTCTACTCGAACCCTTTATAGATACTATCGTAATTTGCACGATCACCGCTTTGGTTATTGGTACTGCACAAGTCGCGGATCCAGCATTTGCCGGAGATGCAGTAGGCGTCGCGATGACATCAGCCGCATTTGAACGAGAATTTTCATGGTTTCCAATTCCCCTTGCCTTTGCCGCACTGCTATTTGCATTTTCTACCATGATCTCGTGGTCGTACTATGGCCTAAAGGGCTGGACTTATATGTTCGGTGAAGGTGAAGCCGGTCAAACCTTTTATAAACTGCTGTTTTGTGTTTTTGTAGCATTAGGTTGTATGGTTCAGTTGGGCCCAATTCTCGATATATCAGATGCTTTGGTATTTCTAATCTGCGTGCCCAATATTTTGGGATTGTATTTCTTAGCACCCATCGTGAAACGTGAAATGGAATCCTATTTTGCTAGAATCGATAGCGGCAAAATTAAGAAATTTAGATCCTAAAAGCTACAAGCAATTGGCGTAGATTCCTGCGCCAATTGGCCTACACCCTTTCGCTATTCACTACAATTAATGGAGGCACAGGTGTAAGGCAAGTTTTTACCGCTAGGATCAATGCTGATATCAAGAGCGTTCACCTCCGCGCTGCTCACCGATTGACCAAGCTTGGGAGATTCGTCCAACGCATGTACCGATGTTATGCAAGCAGGTTCTGGTAATGGTCGGATAACGCGGCAAATCGTTGTCATTGAACTTGAGTGGCTAACTAACCATGCCATGATTAATCAGCTCGTGTTTTTCCGGCTCAATGGCCGGCACACCATTGTGGCTGCGCTCGACGTGCAAACCATTGGGCGTGATAATGCCATGCGGATCCTGCAATGGTGTTACCGACGCACCAGAACCTGGGGCCATTCTCCGTAAGGTTGTAAAGGTTTGCGCCGCGCTGATTCGGTGTACGGAGACGGTTGGCAGTAGCCACGAAAAAGGGCTCCGGGGGACTTCATCCATGGAGGGCATGCACCGGCGGAGTGAACCGCTGTAAGCGGGGTAGATGGGGTTTCGATAGGGTAATTTCTCGGCAGCTCGTGTCAAGTGCCATATGAATCATTTACTACTTACGTTTAAACCACCGAGTTGGTGACGTAATAACCTTCTTACCTGCCGAAACCACTTTCGACCACAGTCGTTGTAAACGCCCTTGCGGTTTACTCGATTGAGTCGGCGGCATGGAAGAGAACTCGTCCGTACTCTGTACATCTGCCACTATCGCTTCAACGTGTACTCGTTTTCTAGGGCGTGATGTAAGTGATGCTGCCGCCCTTTCTTTTAGTGTGCGTGGCCTGCTAGGAGCGTTAGTTTTTGACGCTGATGCTTTTTTCGATGGCTTGCGTGCTGGCAATCCACTAAGTACTCGCTTTCTTAATGGGGGTGTTGCAGCAATCGAAGCTTTAGTTGCTGTAGGAGCTACATCGGCAGATGCCGTCGGGGCAGCAGCTGCCAGCACAGCCGCCTCAACTGATGGCGCCCACACAGTGCCCCTGCGGGTAGCTGTATCCTGTTGGTCGGGCGCGATCCATCGCGATGCGTTGCTCTGTCTAGCTATTCAATGCAGAGTATCACCAGGTTTTGGTAGGTCACTGCTTTGTTGCGCACCAGTAGCGTTTGCTGAGCCTTCAAGTGCTTCTTCTAGTTCCTCCACTTCATCGCTATCCAAACTCGCTCTGCTATCACCTGAATCTGCATTAGCTGATGGCTGGCCATCATCAATGTTGTTAGCTGCTGCAGGCCCAATTGGCTTGGACAAATTGCGTGATTCTATTTCCAGTTGCACATCGACTTGTTGCTGATGTTCGCTAGCGAAATCTTCCAACACTTGCTTTAACTGATCTTCCGGGCTCGCTGCATCGGCCTCTAGCTCTGCATCGGCCTCTAGCTCTGCATCGGCCTCTAGCTCTGCATCGGCCTCTAGCTCTGCATCGGCCTCTAGCTCTGCATCGGCCTCTAGCTCTGCAT
>JAZGEF010000056.1:0-3264 GCA_036478595.1 Granulosicoccaceae bacterium | reverse complement strand
ATGTTCAAAACACGCTTCAGCGTTATAAAGAACTACGCGACATCATCGCCATCCTTGGTATGGACGAACTCTCTGAAGAGGATAAGCTGGCGGTATCGCGTGCTCGTAAAATTCAGCGTTTCTTGTCTCAGCCTTTCTTTGTTGCAGAAGTATTCACCGGTTCTCCTGGTAAGTATTGCGGCCTTAAAGATACGATCGCAGGCTTTAAAGCGATTGTTGCAGGTGAATACGATCACTTGCCAGAGCAAGCGTTCTACATGGTTGGTCCAATCGACGAAGCAGTAGAAGCTGCTAAAAAGATGGATAGCTAGTCATGGCTGCCACCATACAGGTTGAGATCGTTAGCGCCGAAGAAGAGATCTTCTCCGGGGTTGCTGAAATGGTCGTCGCCTCGGCTGAGCTGGGTGAGGTGGGTATTGCCCCGGGTCACACCCCGTTAATTACCCGCATTCGACCAGGCGAAGTGCGAGTGAAGCTGGCGGATGAAGCTGAAGATCTAGCCATTTACGTGTCTGGCGGCATCCTTGAGGTACAGCCACACATGATCACTATTTTGAGTGATACCGCTGTGCGTGTCGCTGATTTGGACGAAGCCGCTGCGGAGAAGGCTAGAGCAGAAGCTGAGGCCGCTTTAGCAGGGTCTACGCCAGGTGAAATAGACTACGCGGCGGTGCAAGCTCAGTTGGCTGAAGCATCAGCCCAGTTGCAGCTGATCAAAAAGCTGCGTAAGTAGTTAGAAAAGTCACACCGTCAAACGTCAAGTTTGCTAGCGCGTTAACGTTCTGTTGACGCGCTATTCGGATCTTCATCACACAACCGCAAGTATCATAATAGCTCCCGCCTTGGCATGGCTTTATGCGTGCGATAATACTGATTTCCCTAAGGATTCCCCATGGCGATCCGTTTGATAGTACTGGCTGCCGGCAAGGGCACTCGCATGAAGTCCGCGCTACCCAAGGTGCTGCACCGCTTAGCTGGCAAGCCGATGTTAGCCCATGTATTGGATACTACAGCGGGTTTAAACCCTGCTGGTGTAACGGTGGTTGTTGGGCACGGTGCGCAAACAGTACAAGACACTATCCCTCATCACGTTAACTGGGCCATGCAAAGCGAACAGCTCGGTACGGGTCACGCGGTACAACAAGGATTGGAAGGCATCAACGATGACGACCAAGTGCTGATTACCTACGGTGATGTGCCGTTAACTCGGTTAAGTACTTTTCAAAAGTTGGTCGATGCATGCCACCCGAAACAACTTGGCCTACTCACTTTGTACTGTGATGATCCATCGGGTTACGGCAGAATCAAACGTGTAGACGGTAAGGTACAAAGCATCGTCGAACAAAAAGATGCGACGAGTGAAGAGCTAAAAATTAACGAAATTAATGCCGGTGTGTTGTGCGTAAACGGCGAATGCTTAAAGCGCTACTTGCGTGCGATTGATAACAAGAACGCTCAAGGCGAATACTACCTAACTGACATTATCGCTATGGCATCAGCCGAAGGCCATGGCATTGAAGCGGTACAACCTGCTGATAGCTGGGAAGCCGATGGCATCAACAGCCGCGAGCAGCTTGCAGTGATGGAGCGGATACATCAGCACAATCTGGCGCAAACGCTAATGGCGAATGGCGTCACATTGGCTGACCCAGCCCGTATCGATATTCGTGGAGATTTAGCCACCGGTACCGATAATATGATTGATGTTAATTGTGTTTTTATCGGTGATTGCCGCATTGGTAGCAATGTGGTGATTGAGCCTAATTGCATGTTTATCAATGCAACGGTTGAAAGCGGTACAACGATTTATGCCAATTCTGTGCTTGAGGACTGTGTTGTAGGTGAAGCCTGCAATATCGGCCCGTTTGCGCGCTTACGCCCCGGCACTCGGTTAGCCAAAAGCGCAAAGATTGGAAACTTCGTCGAAACCAAAAATGCAGTGATCGGCGAAGGCAGCAAAGTTAACCATCTGAGTTATGTGGGTGATGCAACGGTAGGCACAAACGTGAATGTCGGGGCAGGCACCATAACGTGTAATTACGACGGCGCTAACAAGTGGCAAACCGTTTTAGAGGACGATGTGTTTATCGGCTCCAATTCAGCATTGGTGGCACCAGTAACAGTAGGTAAGGGCGCTACGGTTGGGGCAGGCTCAACTATCACCAGTGATGTTAGTGATAAAGCGCTGGCGTTAACACGAGCCAATCCAAAAACAATTGATGGTTGGAAGCGGCCCAAAAAGCAAGGCTCGTAACCCGTTAGTGAAAATGCGCTAATAGCGCTAAGCAGGATAAGGACAAACAATATGTGTGGAATAGTTGGAGCCGTTGCTCAGCGCGATATCAGCGAGATACTCATTATGGGCCTGCAAAGCCTGGAGTATCGTGGCTACGATTCAGCAGGCGTTGCCACCGTCGGTACTGATGGCGAGCTAAGGCGTCTACGTCGTGTTGGTAAAGTTAAAGCATTGGCTGATGCGGTTGCCAGCGAGGGCATGCCTGGCGGTACGGGTATCGCGCACACGCGTTGGGCAACACACGGTGAGCCGAACGAACAGAACGCACACCCACATGTGTCAACTGATCGCATTGCGGTGGTACATAACGGCATTATTGAAAACCACGAAGCGCTACGTGAGCAATTAATAGCCGCTGGTTACGTGTTTACATCCGATACGGATACCGAAGTTATTGCCCACTTGGTGGATCTCGAACTTAAAACAAGTGATAGCCTATTTGCAGCAGTACAAAAAACCGTTAAGAAACTAGAAGGCGCTTACGGCACGGTTATTCTCGATCGGGAGCAACCCGAGCGTTTAATTGTTGCCCGCAGCGGTAGCCCCCTAGTGATTGGTTATGGCGTTGGCGAACACTTCATTGCATCCGATCAACTGGCACTACTACCCGTAACTCGCCGCTTTGCCTACCTTGAAGAAGGTGATGTAGCCGAAGTAATGCGAGAAAGCGTCAAGATAGTTGATATTGACGGTAACCCCGTAGAACGCGCCATTGAAACCTCAAACCTAACCCAGGATGCAGGTGACAAAGGTAACTACCGTCACTATATGCAAAAAGAGATTTACGAGCAGCCAGTGGCTATCGCCCGTACTGTGGATGGCAGGCTTAGCGATGGCAAAGTATTGGATGAAGCTTTTGGTGAAGGCGCAACTGATTTACTATCAAAGGTTGAACATGTACAAATCATTGCTTGTGGTACGAGTTACCACGCTGGCATGACAGCACGCTATTGGTTTGAAGATTTTGG
>JAZGEF010000055.1:0-67456 GCA_036478595.1 Granulosicoccaceae bacterium | reverse complement strand
CGCAACGGCTTCTTCTTTAAACTCTGCCGGATATGGCTTGTTGGTTCGTTTCTCGCTCATAATGACACCCTAATAGTTGACGGTAATTGTCTCTTATTAAAGTGTCCGGTTCAATTAGACCAGAACAATTTGGGTGATTCCAATATAGTTATTCAACCAGCATCTTATCGATCAATTGCAGATACTGCCGAACCCCTCAGGACACAAAGTCAGCCTTTGGAAACTGAGGGTGTTACCAATGTGTCGCAAGATGCTATTACTGCTGAAATACCAAAGATGAAAGTAGCGGCGGCAGTTGTTCCAAAAGCAGTTAAAACGACAAAAAATAAAACCCCTAAGCGTGCTAGCCGTAACCGTAAATTTATGGCCGCTAAATCTCTCTACTTTTTAGGGTATCAGTCAAAGGTAGACTAAAGCAGTGGTAATGCGCTTCAACGTTCTACAGTTTTAAGCTTTCAAATTGCCAACGAAATTGAGCCCACCGGTAAGTTAAACGATGCAACCTTAAAGCGAATTGATGCCGTCACTAATCAGCGGATTCAACTTTATCTGGATTCTCTCGGGTTTGACAGCGGTTCAGCTAACGGTGGTTGGACTAAACAGTCTCGTCAAGCGCTTAAGAATTTTCAGGTTCAAGAGGGGCTTGTATCGAATGGGGATGTAGATCTACCAACATTAGTAAAGTTAAAAAATAGTGTTGAATAGGCGCGCGTCAGCGCCTTCTACGCAACATTGAGAATCATCTTTGCAGCGCTGACCGGGTCGTCGTGTTCCAAATGGAATTGCTATGTACGAAAAAATCGCTCCTCAAAACGAGACCGTACTGCGTTGTTCTGATCGGCTTGTTATTGCTTACTGCTGTTGGTAACGCTCTGGTTGTAAACCAGATTGAAACCAGCGGACAAAACTCCCGATAGTGAAAACGGGTAAGCCTGTAGCAGATCGAATATCGGCTGCATACGGAATCATGTTGGTGCATTCCAATACTATTGCACCGAGATCGTTGTTGGCTTTTTGCAACGCAAGCGCGGCTGCTACGTTGTCTTCTCGAGCAAGATCAATATCTAATTCAAGTTCGTTGCCTAAGATGACACGTGTGAATTCTTTGCCGCCTTCGGTGGTGCCGATTGGAGTACCGGCAGGTACGCAGGCTTTTCCCAAGTGCTGCTCGGTTAAACTGCTGGCTGAAATTGTCAGAATGCCTGCTCTCTTATCACGCGCTAACAGGCGATTCACCATATCCACTTGCATCAAAGATGATGTTGCAACCGGCACCGGCAAAGCCTCTGTCAACTCGTCTTGGAACAATGCCAAAAATCCGCAATTAGTTGTAATGCCATCAACACCATCCGCAATAAGCTCGTTGGCTGCATCAATGAATAATGGAAGCGTGCCCTTAGCGCCTTCGGTAACCACTTTTTTTGGCGATGCACCGCGCACTATTTTGTAGTGAACGGGGAATGACCAAGTTAGAGCGTTACCCATATCACCGACGATGCGCGGAAACTGTGCATCAAGCATCAAGATACCTACTGAAGCCCCATAAATTGCTTTACCGCCTTTGACTTTCATAGTAGCGCCTTCGCCTGATTTGTACGTTTGTTTGTAGACATATTTACCGGCATCAAACGTTCGTATTGATTTGATGCTGTATTTGGGTTCATACTTTATCCAAGCATGCAGTTTTTCGATTAAAAAGCCAAGCGAGCCAGAGTTTTTATGTCAAACGCCCCGAGCAACCAGATAACCGGCGCAGAGGCGCTAGTCAAGCTACTACAAGCACATGATGTGAAGCATATGTTTGGACTGTGTGGCGACACTACTTTGCCATTTTACGATGCGATGGCGCAGCTTGATCACGGTATCACTCATATATTGACTCGCGATGAACGTCACGCTGCCTATATGGCTGACGGCTACGCACGAGTGACTGGTAAACCTGGCGTTTGTGAAGGCCCCTCTGGTGGTGGTGCGACGTATATATTACCCGGCGTCGTTGAGGCTAATGAGAGCTCAATACCGGTATTGGCAATTACGTCGGACGTATCCACGACCTCGCGTGGTCGTTATCCACTGACTGAGCTCGATCAGGTAGCGCTGTTCAAGCCGGTAACCAAATGGAATGCCTCATTAGATGATGCGACCCGTTTACCAGCAATGGTGCGTGCAGCCTTCAGAGCGATGACAACTGGTACGCCCGGAGCTGCACATTTGGCTCTTCCGTTTAATACACAAAAAGCCACACTTGATCCAGCCGAAGTCTGGGCTGATCAACGCCATAGCATTTTTCCCAGCATGCCTATGGCAGCTGATGTTGCTGATATAAACGCTGCGGCTGATGTGCTGTTCAAGGCCAAACGTGCTGTTGCTATTGTTGGTGGAGGGCCCGTGATAGCAGGTGCGCAGCAACCGTTATTGGATCTTGCACTGCATTTCAATATGCCGATAGCGACTACAGTTTCGGGCCAGGGCGCCATCGCTGAAACTCACCCATTGGCGCTGGGTGTTGTTGGTTCGAACGGATCATCGCCGGCCACGCGTGCCGTTGTTGATGAGGCGGACTTAGTGCTGTTTATTGGTTGTAGAGCCGGATCAGTCACTACAGAGCGTTGGCGTTCACCGACGGTTGGCACCACTGTCATCCATATTGACTCTGATCCAAACGTAATTGGTGCTAACTACCAAACAGAGGTTGCAATAGTAGCTGATGCCCGATTGGCGCTACATGCACTTGTAGATGCTGTTAAGAGCGTGCGAACCCAAACAGACTTCGATGGTGTCTTACGGTGCGCAAATGCATGGCGGAGCAAACTTGAAAAATTCAATGCACTTGCTGCATCAAATGATGCGCCGATTCGACCAGAGCGTGTGATTTTCGAATTGCAAAAAGTATTGGATAACGATGCAATCATTGTTGCTGACCCTGGCACACCGTGCCCTTATTTTTCTGCCTACTATCGCTGGCCCGAAGCGGGCCGCCAGTTCATCACCAATCGTGCGCATGGTGCCTTGGGTTATGCCCTGGCTGCATCGATGGGCACGGCAATAGGGCGCCCCGATGTCAAGACCGTTGCGGTGATGGGCGATGGTTCTTTTGGGTTTTGTTGTGGAGAGTTTGAAACCATTGTGAGATACAAGCTGCCGATAACCAGTATTGTTTTTTCCAATTCCACATTTGGTTGGATTAAGGCTGGTCAAGATTCCGGATTTGGCAAACGTTATTACAATGTTGATTTTGATCGCACCGATCACGCAGCCGTTGCCAGTGCGTTTGGGGTTAAATCATGGCGTGTTGAAGATCCACGTGAACTCAATAAGGTGCTTAGAGAGGCTATTGAGCATGATGGCCCAACCCTTGTCGATATAATTTCGCAACCTTTGCATGAAGCAGATGCGCCGGTTAGTGAGTGGGTGGCCTAATGAAGATGCTAAGTACACTTGACGAAAAAATCGTCGCGATGGATGTCTGGCATGCAGCGTTACCGGTAAACTCGAGGCGCGATCACGGCATTGGTACTGTTGCAAGCGAGATCGAGATTGTTGTGGTTAGGCTCACCGGCGAGAGCGGTGAGGTGGGTTATGGCGAGGCATCACCCTGGTCTGTGTTTACTGGTACACCCGAGGCAAGCTTTGCTGCGCTAGATCGATACTTTCGCCCATTGGTTGTAGGTAGTTCAATTAGTGAGTTTGAACTCACTATGCAAATAGCACAAAAAATTGTTGTGCATTGCACCGAAGCAAAGGCGGCGCTAGAAGCAGCTTGGCTTGATCTTGCAGGTAAGCGGCTGGCAAAGCCCGTTTGGGCATTGTTAGGTGGGCAGCATCGTAATCGAATCCCGCTATCGTGTTCGCTTGCCAACCCCGATTTTGAACAAGATAAAATACTGGCGACGCGCTTAGTGGAAGACGGTGTTCGTTTTGTTAAAATCAAAACGGGTTTTAAAGATCACGCGTTTGACATGATGCGGCTTGAAACTTTAAAAACGGATTTTCCGAGTTTGACCGTAAGGGTTGACTACAACCAAGGGCTGGCAGTCGATGATGCGCTGCGCCAAGTTCCCGAAATTGATAAGCTTGATCCTGACTTTATTGAACAGCCAGTCGCGTTTCATGAGTACGATGCGATGGCTGAGCTACGCTCGGTAACAATCAACCCTTTGTTAGCAGATGAAAGTGTATTTGGCCCAGAGGATATGAAACGTGCCGTCAGAGAGAACATCGCTAATGGTGTATCCATAAAAATAATGAAGAGTGGCGGAATGCTTCGAGCTAAAGCGGTATCGGAGATGGCCGCAGATGCTGGCTGGCTGGCCTACGGTGGCGACATGTTTGAAACAGGCCTTGCACATATGGCTGGTGTGCATATGATCGCTGCAAGTGGCGCAATAACACTTGGGTGTGAATTTTATCAAGCGAGCTACTATCTCAACCAAGATCTGTTAAGCCATCCTTTTCCGATTGAGGGTGGTGATGTGTTGGTCCCAGACACGCCGGGCCTTGGTTGTGAGGTTAATGTCGAGTTTCTGTTCCGGGTGGCGCGGGCACATTCTATTGGACATGCCTAATAATCTATGGTTAGCTCTTGCACAGGGTCGCGCAAGTGTGGCTCAGATATACCACTGGTAAGAACATACAATTGGAGATAACTACATGAATAAATTTGCTTTTTTGGTGGCGGGCGTGATCACTGGCATGACCACAGCAGGCACTGCACTGGCTGAAAAATGGGATATGCCTATGGCCTATTCTGCAACGAACTTCCATTCTGCTGTCGGTGCAGAATTTGCCAAATGCGTTACCACCGGTACAGCAGGCTCGCTTGAAATTGTTACTCACCCTTCGGGATCATTGTTTAAAGGCGGGGAAATCAAACGTGCCATACAAACTGGTCAAGTGCCAATAGGTGAGCGCCTGTTGTCCGGCCACCAAAACGAGAATGCGCTATTCGGGTTTGATTCAATTCCGTTTTTGGCAACATCATTTGATGACTCTGCAAAATTATGGGAAGCAGCCAAACCAACTATCACAGAATTATTAGATAGCCAAAACCTAGTGTTGTTGTATGCAGTACCTTGGCCACCACAAGGTTTGTACTTCAAGAAAGAAGTCAACTCAGTTGCTGACATGAAAGGCATCAAGTTTCGTTCATACAATAGTGCTACAGCTCGATTAGCAGAACTAACCGGCATGCTTCCTGTGCAAATCGAAGCAGCTGAAATCTCGCAAGCATTTGCAACAGGTGTTGCGGAGTCAATGGTGTCATCTGGCTCTACTGGTTACGATCGTAAAGTATGGGAAAGCCTGACTCACTTTTACGAAGTAGATGCTTGGTTGCCGCGCAACTACGTTATGGTGAATAAAAAGTCATGGGAAGGCACCACTGACGCCGAGAAAAATGTCATGCAAGGTTGCGCGACACTGGCTGAGTATGCGGGCGACTACCGATCTAAAGAATACACAGGCTTTACACTAAACGGTTTGCGAGCGGGTGGCATGCAAGTTGGCCCCGCAGGCGAAGGTTTGGTTAATGAGCTAAAAGAGATTGGTGCGACCATGACTGCCGAATGGTTAGAAAACGCTGGTGACGAAGGTAAAGCCATCGTTGAGAAATTTAAATCTATGCAGTAGTCGATAGCCTGTTGGCTGGTTTGATATTAGATTAGAGTAAATAGTACGGCCTCGGAGCACGCTCTGGGGCCGTTTTTGTCTGTACGGAGTTTTTATGGCCTTTTTCTCACTGTTACGCCGAATACTCGACAAGCTCTATTGGGCCGGAGGCATTATTGCGTCGCTGTTCCTAATAGCGATACTCTTGCTGATCGTGATTCAAATGGGGGCACGTTGGACTGGCGAAGTGTTTTCTGGTGCGCCTGACTACGCAGGCTATTGCATGGCGGGGGCATCGTTTTTTGCATTTGCTTATGCCCTTAATCATGGTGCGCACATACGCGTCAGCATTTTGCTAAACGCTATGGGATCAAAACGATGGTGGGGTGAGATTTGGTGTTTTAGTATTGGTGCTGCCCTATCTACGTATTTCGCGTACTACGCCATCAAAGCGACCTACTGGTCAAAACAACTCAACGACATAAGCCAAGGGCAAGATGCAACACCTATTTGGATACCGCAATTGTCCATGTGCATTGGTTCGGTTCTGTTAGCAATTTGTTTTTGGGACAACTTGTGTCGATTGATATTCACCGGAAATCACGCGATTCAAAGCAACGTGATTGAAGATACTCCGGAGACGGTGTAATGGAACAGCTCGCACCGATCGCTATTTTCTTATTTGTACTTTTTTTGTTATTGGGTACAGGTGTATGGGTAGGTTTGGCATTGCTCGGTGTGGCGTTTGTGGGCATGGAGCTTTTCACAACGAGGCCGCCAGGCGATGCAATGATAACCACCATATGGACGGCGTCATCCTCTTGGACGCTCACCGCGCTGCCATTATTTATTTGGATGGGAGAAATATTATTCCGCACCCGGTTATCTGAAGATATGTTTAAGGGCTTGTCTCCGTGGATGGCGCCTTTGCCTGGTGGGTTGGTGCATACCAATATCGTGGGCTGTACGGTTTTTGCAGCAGTGTCAGGCTCGTCTGCTGCCACGCTGACCACAGTTGGCAAGATGTCGATACCAGAGCTACGCAAACGTAACTACCCTGAGCACATGGTGATAGGCACCTTGGCCGGTGCTGCAACATTGGGTTTGATGATCCCACCATCGCTGACGCTTATTGTTTATGGGGTAACCATAAACGAGTCCATAACAAAACTGTTTATGGCGGGCATCTTGCCGGGCCTAGTGCTGGCCCTGATGTTTATGTCCTATGTGGCCATTATGTCTAAGTTATCGCCCAACTTTAATCCTGATCCTGAACCGAGCATGACATTCATGCAAAAGGTGGCAAATTCGAAGTTTTTAATTCCGGTCATTTTGCTAATTATTTTAGTGATTGGTTCGATGTACATGGGCTATGCCACGGCAACCGAGGCCGCAGCGTTTGGCGTTATAGGGTCGCTTTTGCTTGCTGGTGTACAAAGATCGCTGTCATGGAATACCTTTGTAGAAAGCCTGATGGGCGCTACTCGCACCTCTGCCATGATTGCGCTAATCCTCGCAGGCGCTGCGTTTTTATCATTGTCTATGGGCTTTACTGGTTTGCCTCGTGGGTTGGCCGATTTTATCGGCGGAATGGATCTATCGCGTTTTGAGTTATTAATGGCGTTATTGGTGTTTTACATCATACTGGGCTGTTTTCTTGACGGTATTTCGTCGGTGGTGTTGACGATGGCGGTGGTTGAGCCAATGATCAGGCAAGCTGGAATCGATTTAATTTGGTTTGGTATTTTTATCGTTGTGGTAATTGAGATGGCGCAAATTACGCCGCCCATCGGGTTTAATTTGTTTGTCTTGCAAGGCATGACTCATCACGAAATGAATTATATTGCCATGGCTGCGATACCCATGTTTTTGATTATGGTGCTGATGGTATTTGTGCTGATCGCAGTGCCTGAACTTGCCACTTGGTTGCCAGAAAATGTTCGGCGCGGCCCCAATTGACGAAGCTGGTAGTATATTTCGCCGAGGCTGAAAATGAGGTGCTTATCCGTTGCTTGAGCTAGTTGATGTCAGTAAACGAGTGGGTGCAGAACTTCACATCGATAGCGTATCTCTTACGCTGACTCGTGGCGAGCTTAACGTAGGGAAACATACCGTTCGCATTAATTTATTCCCTCCCGCACCTTTTACAGCTCATAACGTTCGATTTGTGTTAACAGAGTTGTAATGCGAAAGCGAATATGAAGATAGTGGCCTAATCGTCGCGGATAGAAAACCGAATTTTGAATTTCATTTCATTTTCGTTTAGTATTTTCAAAAGCTAAACGAAAATATGAACATGTACACTCCTCGTCAAAGTGAAATACTGGAAGTTGCGAAGGTGAGTGGCCTCGTCACAGTAGAAGCATTGGTCGAGAAGTTCGGAGTAACCCCACAATCAATTAGGAAAGATTTGGGAATTTTGAGCAAAGGTCGACTGCTAGAGCGAGTTCATGGCGGCGCACGGTTGGCCTCAATGATTGATAATGTGAGCTACGAGGCTCGCAGAGCAATTGCACATAAAGAGAAACAGGCGATTGGCCAAGCCGTGGCTAATATCATTCCCAGCAATGCGTCTCTATTTATCAACATCGGTACGACCAATGAGGCCGTCGCACAGGCTTTAGTGCGGCATAAGCGACTCATGGTTATTACCAACAATTTTAATGTGGCTAGTATTTTAAGCCCTTATCGTGAAAATCAAGTATTTATAACTGCGGGCAAGGTGAGGTCGAGTGACGGTGGTATAGTTGGCGAGTCCACCATAGATTTTATCAATCAATTTCAGGTTGATTATGCTGTCATTGGTGCTTCAGCGATGAATACCAACGGTGATTTGCTCGATTTTGATATTCGAGAAGTGAAGGTGTCACAAGCTATTGTGTCGAATGCTAAGCACGTTATTCTAGCGTCTGATTCAACAAAGCAAGAGAGAGCAGCGCCTGTTCGGATTGGGCATATATCTAATATTGATACCTTCGTGACGGACCGAGTTAGAAATTCAGAGTTCCGAAAGCTGCTCGATGGTTTCGATGTCGTTACAACCGAAACCTCCACTTAGAGGTCTCTTTGTTTTTCGTTGCGGTTTCGATTGACTTTCGATATTTGCCGACTTATTGTGCATAGCGAATATCCATTAATCTAATTCAACGAAATCAGATGACGACAACACAATGGTTGGAGAGTGTCGCGGTAGCTGCTGAATCTTGGAAGATATTCAATGCTTGAGCTGGCTGGTGTAAACAAACAAGTTGGAACCGAGCTGCATATCAATGACGTGTCATTGAAAATGGAGCGAGGCTCTTTGAATATTTTGTTGGGGCCGACTCTCTCGGGAAAAACAAGCCTCATGCGCCTTATGGCCGGCCTCGACCGTCCAACCGGTGGTGACATCACTATTGATGGTAAAAGCGTTGTTGGCGTAAAGGTCCGTCGCAGAAACATAGCGATGGTGTACCAGCAATTTATAAACTACCCCGCTTTTACCGTTTACGAAAATATAGCATCGCCACTGCGGCTTGCCGGGCTTGAAGAAAAAGCACTAGACGATAAAGTTAGAGAGGCTGCTGACTTACTCAAACTCTCGGATTACCTAGAGCGCACACCACTCAACCTCTCAGGCGGACAACAACAACGTACAGCCATAGCCAGGGCACTCGTTAAAGATGCCGAGCTAGTTTTGCTTGACGAGCCCTTGGCAAATTTGGATTATAAATTGCGCGAAGAGCTACGCGTAGAGTTACCTCGTATATTCAGTAAATCGGGAGCAATACTCATCTACGCGACAACGGAACCCTATGAGGCGCTGATGTTGGGTGGGCACACGGCGACGCTTTGCGAAGGGTGCGTCACTCAATTTGGATCAACAATAGAGGTGTACAAACAACCCGTAGATATTACGACGGCGCAAATATTTTCGGATCCGCCTTTAAATATAGCCAAGGTACAGAAAACGGATACAGCACTAGTTTACGGCACGCAGCAGCTAGGTTCGGTATCAAATGATTTACCAAACGACTCATATACCGTCGCCATACGACCGCACCATGTGTCGCTTTCCCCAAGTGATCGCTACTCAGTGAAGATAAGCGCGGTGGTTACCACCAGCGAAATGTCTGGCTCCGAGACTTTCATTCACGTTGAAACTGAGCAAGATCGGTGGGTGCTTCTTACCCATGGGGTACGTCGTGTTAACACTGGCGACGCGATCACACTGTATTTAGACCCCACACGGTTTTACATGTTCAATTCAGCCGGCGCTTTGGTGCGTTCGCCTGTTCAAAAAAGTGAAGTTGCATAGCCATGGCGCAAATTACTCTTGATCAAATAGCACATTCGTTTGATCCTAATCCGGCATCGGATGCTGATTATGCGTTAAAGAACATTGACTACCGATGGGAGGACGGGGGAGCCTATGCACTTTTGGGCCCTTCTGGCTGCGGAAAAACTACTCTCCTAAATATTATTTCAGGTCTGCTCACATCCTCTAACGGGCGAGTACTCTACGACAACAACGACATGACACTTCTGACACCGGAGCAGAGAAATATTGCGCAGGTGTTTCAGTTTCCGGTGATCTACGACACGATGACCGTTGCTGAAAACTTGGCATTTCCACTTGTTAATCGAGGTGTCGATAGGTCGGAGATCGACAAGCGTGTTGCTGAAATGCTTCAAACACTAGAACTTGCGGACAAAGCAAATCGGCGAGCTCAAGGCCTAACAGCTGATGAGAAGCAGAAGATATCGCTTGGTCGTGGTTTAGTCCGCTATGACGTGAGTGCCATTTTGTTCGATGAGCCATTGACGGTTATCGACCCACATATGAAGTGGCAGCTACGCACAAAGCTTAAATCATTGCACGAGCAGTTGGGTCATACGATGATCTACGTCACACACGACCAAACGGAAGCGCTGACCTTCGCTGATAAAGTAGTTGTTATGTTAGAAGGGAATGTTTTGCAAGTCGGTACACCTGAAGAGCTATTCGACAATCCCGCGCATACCTTTGTGGGCTATTTCATTGGATCGCCTGGCATGAATATATTTCCAGGCACAGTATCAGGAAAATCCCTAAGGCTGGGTTCGGTTGATGTGCAACTTAGCAAAGGGTATTCGAATCTTATCGGCAAAACTGAAATCGGAATAAGGCCTGAGTTTATTACGCTTACTTCAGCAAGTATGGCTGGCTCTCAAGGTATGAAATTCAATCTTGAATCGATTGAAGATGTAGGGCGACAAAAAATTGTTCGTGGAAATATAGAAGGTATGGTCGTTAATGTCATTGTTACTGAAGATAGCGAGATACCGAGCGAGCCTTATGCGATTCTTGATCCAGAGCGCGTATGTGTTTTTCAAGATTCGTTTCTTGTAAGCGGAGACAGCTAAGATGAGGCAACAAATTGAGTAAACCGTTTAACAATAAGGCTTGGTTATTTGTCTTGCCGGTTTTCGTGCTGGTCGCCATTAGCGCAATTATTCCGTTAATGACGGTTGTTAACTATTCTGTACAGGACACATTCGGGAACAACGTGTTTTATTGGGCGGGAACCGAATGGTTTATCGAGGTTCTGCATTCGAGTAGGTTCCATGACGCCTTAGGTCGAAACTTGTTGTTCTCCGCAATCATTTTAGCGATAGAGATTCCGCTGGGCATTTGTATAGCGCTTACTTTACCTAAAAAAGGTTTTTGGGTTCCTGTTTGTCTAATACTGATGGCTCTACCTCTTCTAATACCATGGAATGTTGTTGGCACCATTTGGCAGGTGTTTGGAAGGGCGGATATCGGACTATTAGGTAATACCCTGATGAAGCTTGGGGTGGACTACAACTACGCGACGAACGTATTCGATGCTTGGGCAACTATAATTGTAATGGATGTATGGCACTGGACCAGTCTAGTTGTGCTTTTATGCTATGCGGGGCTTGTCTCGATCCCAGAGGCTTACTATCAGGCGGCGCGTATCGATGGCGCATCGAAATGGAAGGTGTTTAGGTACATTCAATTACCCAAAATAAAGCGTGTTCTGCTGATTGCTGTTCTGCTTAGATTTATGGACAGTTTCATGATTTACACCGAACCGTTTGTGTTGACGGGCGGTGGGCCAGGCAACTCCACGACATTTCTATCTATCGATTTGGTGAAGACGGCAATTGGACAGTTTGATTTAGGCCCAGCCGCTGCCATGTCACTTATCTATTTTCTTATTGTGCTGCTTCTGTCCTGGGTGTTCTACACCATTATGGAGAACTATGGTGCCGAAAAGCAAGACCCTCGAGTGGAGCAAGATTGATGAGTAATCAACTGAGTAATGCTGCCACCGACAACAACACCATCGACTTTAAAAACGCGAGGCAGAATAACAAATCAAATTTTAATCTGCATTTTAAATGGTTCACACCAACTGTCTACATTTTATTTCTCATGTTGCCTATTTATTGGCTAATCAACATGAGTTTCAAAACAAACCAGGAGATATTAAACACCTTTACGTTATGGCCTCAGAACCCAACATTGCAAAACTACATGACGATATTTAACGATCCGTCTTGGTACAACGGGTACATCAATTCAATAACCTATGTAGTTCTAAATACGATTATCTCCTTATCAGTTGCTTTGCCAGCAGCGTACGCATTCAGTCGTTTCCGTTTTCTGGGCGATAAACATATGTTTTTCTGGCTGCTTACTAATCGAATGGCACCTCCTGCAGTATTCGCATTGCCATACTTTCAACTCTATTCCGCGTTCGGGCTGATCGATACGCACATCGCCGTCGCACTGGCACACTGTCTATTCAACGTACCTTTAGCCGTATGGATACTAGAAGGGTTTATGTCAGGTGTGCCAAGAGAGATCGACGAAACTGCTTATATTGACGGCTACTCATTCCCGAAATTCTTCGTGAAGATATTTATGCCGCTTATAGCGTCCGGTATTGGTGTTGCCGCTTTCTTTTGCTTTATGTTCTCGTGGGTCGAGTTGCTCATCGCTAGAACATTGACTGTGACGGATGCCAAACCCATAACCGCGATCATGACCAGGACGGTATCGGCTGCAGGAATGGATTGGGGCTTGTTAGCTGCAGCGGGTGTGTTAACGATAATTCCAGGCGCACTAGTTATCTATTTTGTACGTAACTACATAGCAAAGGGCTTTGCTCTTGGACGAGTCTAACTTGAGATCAAGATCATGAATCTTTCTTGGATGGCGTGGACAACTCCCACCGCTACATTTTTTTTAACAATATTGGGTTTGCTTTCTCTCATGTGTTTATGGGAAGTAATCAAGCCTGGTGGTGGGCCGAGAGTCGGAATTCTGCGATTCGAAACTACCAGAGGGGATCGGCTATTTCTGTCGCTACTCGGAAGTGCTTTTATAAATCTTGCTTGGCTCGGACTGATCGGGTCGAACTTGTGGTGGGCCTTGGGCGTGTCATTGATCTATACAGTTTTTGTGTTCAATTTCGTTTAAAGGCTTTTGTTATACGCATACACACAACTCTAGGAGGTATCCAATGCGTAAGTATAAATTGAATAAAACCGCGTTAGCGGTCGCTTTATTCATTAGTAGTACCCATGCAGTTCAGGCAGATATGAATGCCGCAGCAGCTTTTCTCGATGACGAGATTGCTGGGCTATCGGTACTAAGTGACGCCGAGCAAAAAGCTGAAATGCAGTGGTTTATCGATGCTGCGAAGCCGTTCGCTGGTATGGAAATCAAAGTGGTTTCAGAGACCATTGGTACTCATGAGTATGAGTCTCAAGTTCTAGCGCCTGCTTTTACAGCCATTACAGGCATCACGGTGACTCATGACCTTATTGGTGAAGGTGACGTTGTTGAGAAGTTGCAAACCCAAATGCAAACGGGCGAAAACATCTATGACGCTTACGTTAATGACTCTGATTTGATCGGTACTCACTGGCGTTATCAGCAGGTCCGAAATCTTACGGATTGGATGGCAGGCGAAGGTAAAGACGTAACCAACCCAGGTTTGGATGTTGATGATTTTATCGGCACATCGTTCACGACTGCGCCGGATGGAAAGCTCTATCAACTTCCTGACCAGCAGTTCGCAAACCTCTATTGGTTCCGGTACGATTGGTTCAACGACGACCAAAACAAAGCCGACTTCAAAGCCAAATACGGCTACGATCTCGGTGTTCCGGTGAACTGGTCAGCATACGAAGATATTGCTGAGTTTTTTACTGGTCGTGACCTGTCACGTCTTGGTGTTGATGGCAAGGTTTACGGCAACATGGATTATGGTAAGAAAGATCCATCGTTGGGTTGGCGCTATACCGATGCATGGATGTCCATGGCTGGTATGGGAGACGTTGGTGAGCCAAACGGTTTACCGGTTGATGAGTGGGGTATTCGAGTAAACGAACAGTCGCAACCAACAGGTTCGTGCGTTGCTCGTGGTGGTGCTACTAACTCACCAGCTGCAGTGTACGCTGTGACAAAGGCGATTGAGTGGCTCCAGAAGTACTCTCCGCCAGAAGCTGCCGGTATGACTTTTGGCGAAGCCGGTCCTATCCCTGCACAGGGAAATGTCGCTCAGCAAATGTTTTGGTATACAGCATTTACAGCTGCAACCGTTGTCCCTGATCTACCTGTGATGAACGTAGACGGTACACCAAAGTGGCGGATGGCTCCTTCCCCACATGGCGCTTACTGGACTGAAGGCACTAAGATCGGTTATCAGGACGCTGGCTCTTGGACTCTAATGGATTCAACTCCAGTGGATCGTGCAAAAGCGGCTTGGTTATACGCTCAGTTCGTCACCTCAAAGACGATTGATCTGAAGAAGTCTGATGTTGGCCTAACGTTTATTCGTGAATCGACAGTTAACTCACAGCACTTCACAGATCGTGCTGACAAGCTCGGTGGTTTGATCGAATTTTATCGTTCACCTGCTCGAGTACAGTGGTCGCCAACGGGTACTAACGTTCCTGATTATCCTAAGCTAGCTCAGCTATGGTGGCAGAACATTGGTGATGCCATGTCTGGTGCTAAATCAGCACAGGGCGCGTTGGATGGTCTTTGCGAAGCTCAGGAAAAAGTGCTTGCCCGTATCGAACGCGCAGGTGTTCAGGGTGATCTTGGTCCTAAGTTGAACGAAGAAAAAGGAGCTGAGTACTGGTTAGCACAAGCTGGTTCTCCCAAAGCGAAGCTAGAAAACGAGAAGCCTGCAGGCGTAACCGTTTCCTATGATGAGCTTGTTAAAAGCTGGGCTAAGTAAGTTATTAGCTAAGTAGTGAAAGGAGGGGTGTGTGTTCACACTCCTCCTGTTTTAAACTGATCGTTAGAATCTAAATAGATTTTCAAACAACGATGAGCAATACAACTCCAACCTATTTCATCACAATGGACAGTAAAGGTAGCACCAAATCAGATTATGATCTAGTTGTGATCGGCGCAGGCATCAACGGCGCGGGTATCGCTAGAGATGCCGTAGGTCGGGGATTAAAGGTATTGTTGTGCGAGAAAGACGACATTGCAGAACACACCTCATCTGCAAGTACCAAACTCATTCACGGCGGCTTGCGCTACCTTGAACATTACGATTTTAAACTGGTAAGACATGCGCTTAAAGAGCGTGAAGTGTTATTGCGCGCAGCACCACATATTATTTGGCCGCTCAGATTTATATTGCCTCATCACAAAGATCTGCGCCCTCGTTGGCTAATTCGTTTAGGGCTTTTCATCTACGACCACATTGGTGGTCGGAAAATCCTTCCGGCATCTAATTCTGTAAACTTGCGTACTCACGTAGCCGGCGAAGCTTTAAAGAACCAATATACATCAGGTTTTGAGTATTCAGATTGCTGGGTTCAAGACTCGCGATTGGTTGTGTTGAACGTCATGGATGCGTCAGAAAAAGGCTGCGCCGTATTAACGCGAACGGAGGAGACAGACTTACATCGTAATCCGAAACACTGGAGTGTTACGTTATTTGAAAAGGAATCCGGCCAAACACGAAACGTAACAACAACCGCAGTGGTAAACGCAGCAGGCCCCTGGGTGGAGAAAACCTTGTCGTTGGATGAAAAGCATGAGATCAAACATGGAATCCGTCTGGTGAAAGGGAGCCATGTAGTAGTGCCCGAGATATTTGGTCACCCATACACCTACATATTTCAGAATGCGGACAATAGAATTATTTTCGCTGTTCCCTATGAAAATAAATACACTTTGCTAGGGACAACGAATGTTGAAGTAGAAGGACAGCCTGGAGAACAAACCACAGAGGGCTGGGAGGTTAGCTATATTTGCGAAACCGCGAGTGTGTACTTTGACAAGGAAATTAACCCAGAGGATGCTGTGTGGGCATATACCGGTGTTAGGCCGTTATACGATGATGCTTCAACTAACGCATCTAAAGTGACTCGGGATTACAAATTGGATCTGGACACAAAAAGCGGCGCACCAATACTCTCTGTTTACGGCGGCAAGTTAACGACCTATCGAAAACTGTCTGAAGATGCTCTTGATATGCTAACGCCAGTATTGGGCGTAAAAAATCCCGCGTGGACTTTTTCAGCGGTATTGCCAGGCGGCGATATCGTTGATGCAAATTATGATGCGTTTGTGAGCCAAATGGGCGAGCAGTTTCCTTGGCTAGATGTTGATGTGTTAAACGACTACACACGAAACTACGGAACAAGAATGACACTGCTTATTGGTTCTGCAGAGTCAATCAATGATCTAGGGGCTGATTTTAGTGGTGGGCTTTTCCAATGCGAGGTAGACTATCTGATGCGAAACGAATGGGCTAAAGAGGTTGAAGATATTCTTTGGCGTCGCAGTAAAAAGGGTTTGGTGATAAATGAGGAAGGTATTTCTCGTTTAGAAGAATACATGACTGCCAAAAAGAACACAGTACTAGCGAACACGGACGATGAACTAAGTTTAGCGAATAGAGAGGAGCTAATTTCGCGATCGATCAACTAATTGGCGGATGCAACACCAGCATAGAAATAATTTGTAAAGCAATATGCACATGATGATATTGCCTCAAATAACAGAAGCTCCTCCAACCGGTACTAACGTGCCTGACTATCCAAAGCTTGCACAGCTATGGTGGAAGAATATTGTTGCTGCTTCTTCTGGTGCCAAAACACCTCAAGAAGCCATGGATGCACTTTGCGAAGCTCAAGAGAAAGTACTCGCACGGTTGGAGCGAGCGGGTGATCAGGGCGACATTGGCCCGAAGTTGAACGAAGAGAAAGATCCGGAGTTTTGGTTAAGCCAACCGGACGCGCTAAAGGCTAAGCTTGCTAATGAGAAGCCAAAGCCTGAGACCATCGACTATAACACTTTGATTGAAAGCTGGAAATAATCGAATCAGCGCTCAGCCCAGTGCAGTAACGGGCGCCATATGAACCGATGGGGCCTTATCTTTTCTCAACTCAGATAAGGCTTCATCGGCTTATTACTATTGGCATCTGACGATATTTTTACACGGAATAATCGCAGACACAGGTAAAATACCAGTGTGTCTACACCGGTGATCAATAGTGAGTGAACAAATAGGTGCGCTCTTAGTGCAGAGCTGGCCATTGTTGGCCAGTCTTTTATTGATCAACCTTGTGTTGATTGTGTTTTCATCTCGAATCATCAAAGCTTTATCCGACGAGGATGCCTCAGAAAACCTGCTTGATTTTAGAACCAATGTTTTGCGCGGGCTCAATGGCTTGGCTGTTGGTTTACTTGGCTACTTCAGGTTTTATGGCGCAGGCCAATCTGGTCATGGCCTGGGTATTCAACTTCTGTCGATCTTATTTGTTTTGTATTTGAGTTATTTGAGCGCTCATTTGTGCTCGCGCATTGTTCGCAGGCGCTTTGGTAAACCTATTCAGTCTGGTAGCGTACAGCGAATTGCAGACACCTACGCATCGCGCGCCTTAGCAATTTTTGTCAGTGCGTTTATTGGAATAATTGCACTAATTTCAATAATCCGTATAGCCGGGTTTAGTAGCTTGCTTGAAGCGGGTGGTGTTATCGGTTTTATCGGTGTATTTTTAGCGCTGACTCAAAGTGCTTGGGCACCTGATTTGATCAGCGGTTTGGTAATACTCAATACCAAAATGCTCGAAGAGCGTGACGTTGTCAAATTAACCGACTCCCACGAAACGTTCTACGCAACGGTATACAGAACTCGGCCGTTCTATACAGAGTTGCTTAATTTAATTGATAATCATCGCGTCATGATTCGAAATTCAAAAATTCGAGATTATACGGTACACAATCTTTCGCGCTTTGCCTCGGCAAAAGGCTTGCGAGAAACGTTAAAGTTTAAAATTGGTTACGACACCACACCTGCCAGAGTAAAAGAAATGTTTGAAGAGGCGTTCGTCGCCGCTTGTGATGATCCAGAAATATTTGTTGAAGAGCAGCATCCTTTAGAGATACGCATACAAGATACGGGTGACCATGCAGTTGAATGGTCAATCCACTACTACACAAAAGAAGAGGCTGCCTTGATCAAAACCCGACAACTTTTTAGAGAAAAAATCCTCTATGCTGCTTACGAAGCGGCGATAGATTTGTCGACCCCCGTCACGCTACAACAAAAATAGACGAGGGCTTTTGATGGACGATAAAACTCAACGTAGCCCAGAAGACAAAAGAGCCTTTGATGAGTTTGTGCGTGAAATGTTTGAGCACAAAATATCATTCAATGAGTTTTTGGGTTTTCAGGTTGAAAAGCTTGATAAAAATGAAGCGTTAGTAGGCTTTGATATGAAGCCAGAGTTGGTTGGGCACTATCTGTATGGCCGCCTGCATGGAGGTGTTATTTCGTCTGTGCTTGATGTGGTGGGTGGGTTAGCGGTGATGATGGCGATAGAGGACTATCATCAGGATGAAACAGCTATGCAAGTTATCGATCGATTTAAACATCTAGGCACCGTTGATTTACGAGTAGATTATTTACGCCAAGGCGTGGGTGAACGTTTTACTGCATCAGCTAACGTTGTACGCTTAGGTAAGCGGATTGCATCAACGCATATGGAATTGACCAACCAGGAAGATAAGCTGATTGCTACTGGGTCAGCCACTTATATTGTTAGTTAGTCATTCCCGCGAAGGCGGGAATGACGACTTACGCGAGGACGTATTAAAACACGTCGCTTTCCTTAACACCTACCGTCGCAGCTTTCATAGTACGTTCCCATTCTTCTCTCAAGGCAGCGCCTTGCCCAGTAAAGCCTTCGTCATGTAATCTGCTTGATGTCATACGATCCAATCTAAAGTGACGAATGGCTTCTCGAAGCTCGCACCAGCCAACCAACATGGTGCTGTCGGAGTAGTAAATCAGCACTAGTGGCCAAATAACTCGAGTAGTGACGTTATCTTTCTTGTCGGTGTAGTCGATCAATATTTTTTGTTCTGCACGAATGGCAGGCCGCATCATGCCTGGATCGGCTCCAACTGATTCAGCTGTCCCGTAGCTTGATGTCAGTAGATGTTTGGATTCACTAGTGGCAGGGTTGAGCTTGCGCATAGCTGTTTCGGCAGCTTTCCATAAACCAGCATCACCGGTTCGCGCAATCATGCTTAATCCAACTGTAATAGCTTCTGCTTCTTCAGCGTTGAAATTTAATGGCGGTAAATCGTAACCGTGTTGCATCACGTAACCGATACCAGGTTCACCGATTATGGGTGTGCGCAGGCCCTGCAAGGTTGCGATGTCTCGATAGATGGTGCGTACAGACACCTCAAGCGCATCTGCCATATCTCGTGCGAGCAATGGCTTGTTAGCAGCTCTAAGCAGCTGGATGATCTCAAAAAATCGAACGGTTTTTGACATAGCCAGATAAATATCTGTTGATTCACGTTGCTGCTGACACGCTGTTGTCAGTAGCATAGGAGTACTCTGTGGCTTAAGGTGATAGATGCCGCTGAGGTGTTACGTTACCACCAGTTATCGAGAATAGATATTGGACTCAATCGTTAAATCGCCGCGTATGGCTGGTGTGTTGTTAATGATCGTATCAGCTTTGGTTTTTAGCTCTGCGGGGATATTCACCAATGGAGTATCCAGCACGGCGTGGAGTATTATATTTTGGCGTGGGCTTGCTGCTGCAGGGTTTACTACGGCTTATATGTTGATGCGTGGGATGCTTAGGTATGAGATAGCGGCTTTTGGCTATCCAGCGTTGTTGGCAAGCGTGCTAATGGCTGCAGGCACCATGGCGTTTATCCCTGCATTCAAATTTAGTAGCGTCGCTAATGTTGCCATTGTTTATTCTTCATCACCATTTGTTGCATCGCTTATGGCGTGGTTGCTCATTGGAGAAAAACCGAGCAAAGCAATTCTCATAGCCAGTAGCATTGCACTCTTGGGGATGACACTGGTGTTCTATTCGTCAGCAAGCGTTGGTGGTGGTTTAGGGGAGCTACTCGCTTTGTGGATGACAATCATGATGTCTGCCACTATGGTGGTTTACCGAAAGTGGCCAGAAACAACGGCAGCCTTGCCCGCTGTTGTTGCGTCGTTGTTGTTACTACCTTTTGCGTTAGTATTTGGTGAGCCCATGCAAAGTGCCTCACAAGAGATACCTATGCTGTTGGTGTTTGGTTTAGTTTTTGCGGTGGCATCGGTAACGTTGTCGGAAGGCGCTAGGCGTTTACCACCCGCCGAAACGGCATTATTGTCATTGCTTGAAACACCGCTGGCGCCAGTATTGGCGTATTTTATATTGCGAGAAGTGCCGTCATGGGAGGTGTTAGTGGGTGGTGTGGTTATTTTGTTAGCGGTGATTTGGTCGCAGCGTCGATCGTCAATCATCCTCGCGTAGGCGAGGATCCAGCGTCCATGGTGCGCGTCCATGGGTCCCCGCCTTCGCGGGAACGACAAGCTTCGCGGGGATGGCAGCTTATTTTGCTGGCAACTTACCAACAAATTTCATTGCCAAATTAATCCAACTCTTTAGTTGGGTTTTATTGCAATCGGATTCGCTGACGAACACAAGGCCGGTCATGGTTCGGCCACCTTGCTCCACTGGTATGGCGCCTTTACGCTGTAGGGCTTTTTCTTGATTGTCTTTGCCCACTCTAAACATAAAACGGCCGATCTCGGTTGTCTTGTGACGATCAGCGCCACCCAGCATATTGCCGTGATACATAAAACACACGCCACCCATCATGCGCTTTTCAGTTAATGCATGAGCGTCGTCTACGGCGTCGCGAAATCGTTGCGTAAGTTTTTCGTCATAAGCCATGTTGTAGCGTCCAAATACCGTGATTGAATTACAGCCTACTGCTTTTTATAAAACTTAGGAAGCAGAGCGCCTGTATATTTTCGGTATTCGTCATATCCAGAATACACGGCTTTTAGTAGCATTTCTTCCCGTTGTACCTTGAGTACTAGTACTGCAAGTAATGCCGCAAGTAGCGTTCCGCTTAGTAGATTGAAATTGAGTAACAACATCCCAAGGCAAGCTACCAAAACGGAGGTATACATTGGATGACGTATATATTGATAAGGGCCACTAGTGATTAACTCGCCCTGCCTAACTGGCTCAGGCATAACTGAGAGGTTGCGAAGGCGTAGCGTGACTATGGCTGCAATGGCGAGTATACCAGCGGCAGCAATTAGCAAGATTGCAGGGATCATAACTGCATCAGATTTAGCGGGCAGGGCCCGAGTGCATATCCACATTATTAAAACTAACTGGGCGGTGACCAGCGCCAAGCTATACAACTTGTTGTTAAGCATTAGTATGTTCTTCTGGTTGCTTGGGCTATGTTGCAATTATAGTTGCGATCAATCCCAAGGGGTGAGCCTGCTCTGCGTTATGATTATCATGTATCGTTAACAATAGCCAGGTTACTTATGAGTGATTTACCCAACTGCCCACATTGTGATTCAGCATTGACCTACCCTGATGGTGCGATGCTGATGTGCCCCGAATGCGCGCACGAGTGGTCTGCTACAGACACCGACTCAGAAGCTGGTGACGAAAAGGTCGTGACTGATGCCAATGGTACGCCTCTTGAAACTGGCGACACCGTCACAGTGATCAAGGATCTGAAGGTTAAAGGCTCATCTTTAACGCTCAAAGTGGGCACTCGCGTAAAAAATATTCGGTTGGTTGATGGTGATCATGATATCGACTGCAAGATCGATGGAATTGGCGCCATGAAGCTAAAATCGGGGTTCGTCAAAAAGGTGGTTTAACGACCAATCACCATTGTTGTAGGCGCGTTTTTCTCCCTCAGCACAAACTTGTGAACCGCACCCATTCATAAAGTGATCTACACGGCACATAACCCCTTATAGCCTATAGGATCAACCTATGCGGCAGATAACTATAGGTAAGTAGTTATGGAATAAAAGGCCTTGTCCGCGTCGCGACTCATTACGAATTTCAAGTTGTTACTTACACTGGTTGCGGTGTTAGGGCCGAACACGGCTTGGACCGCAGCGTGGTGGAATTGTGACTGGCACCATCGCACAGAGATTACCGTACAGTCGACGGAAACTGCTAACAATCGAGCGGTTAACGTTGAGCTAAGCAGCGCAAATTTTGATGCAGCCTATGCATTGACACCAGATGGTGCCGATTTGCGCGTGCTGGGATCTGACAACAATACCGTTCTTGATCATCACCTTCAAAGCTGGGATGCTTCTGCTCGTACTGCATTGTTAACCGTGCGTATGCCTGTACTTGCAGCGAGTACACCCACGACAATTTATCTTTACTACGGCAACACAATTGTTAGCAGTGGCGTTTCTGCCGTACCGAGCAATGCCAACCCGCAATCAACCTATACCAATTCTGGTTGGCGCTATCATACCAAGAACTCCACTTTAGACCCAAGTAATGAAGCGCAAGCTCGGTCGGAATTTGAAAACGCACCCGACGTGGGTGGGTATGGCTGCGCTGTAGTTGGCGAAGTGTTGAATCAAAGTAACCGCAATACGTTTAATGGTGTCCACACGGACTACGGTTTATATGCCGAAACACATTTCGAAGTTACTACGCCGGGTGTGTGGAAATTCAGATCAGCGGTTGACTATGGTCGCGGCGGTGCTTTCTACATTGATCATCAGCCGGTAACGGAACGTTGGAACGAAGATCTTTGGTGGGCCCACAATTACAACCACTCTGATGTATTAACCGGTTCGGTTTTTTTAGACGCCGGTTTTCATTATTTCGAAACGCTCGGTTATGAAGGGTGTTGTGACGGCCCGGTATCGGTTCAGTACCAATTACCTGGCAGCAATATTTGGCAAGAGCTAAGCAGTGCTAATATAAATTTGCTTAATGCAGGTTGTCCGGTGGGTTCGCAAAGTTTTCAATATGTGAAAACCGATGCGCCGAATAGATTCTCTGGGCAGGCATTTTTAGATAATGGTGATAGCGGCATTGCTCATAACGCATCTCCCGAGGGTAACGAGAGCGGTATTGCAGGTATCAACGTCACTGTAGCTGTGGTTAACAATAGTGCCAGCAATACAATCGCAACAGAAGCTGATGGAAGTTGGAATACGTGTTTTTTCGAAGATGCTATCGGTAATGATGTTCGGGTGTCAATGCCGATACCAGCAGAGCATTACAGTGTATCTGAAAGTACCTCTGTGGTTAATAGTGATCAGCCATTAAATGCAACTTTGCGGTTTCCTGTTGTTGGCAATAGCAATTATCTTGTGCTCAATACCGGCTTTATTACATTTCCAGAATTGATATCAGATAATACGATCGAAGTAGGTGCAGGTTTAACGGGTTTACTGCCTCATCGTTACGTGCCTAGTAGTGATGCTGATGTAAGCTTCCAGATATCACAGTTGCAACATCAACAGCCGGGCGTGTATAACTACTCTGTTTTCCAGGATCTTGATTGTAATGGTGAGTTGGATAGCCCAGCTGTGCCGCTAGTTAATCCGGTAACTGCGCAAATTGGGCAGAACATCTGCCTGCTGATCAGAGTCGATGGTTCGGCTTCTGTCGTGGGCTCATCACTGCTGAAGTTGCGTATCGATGCCGCGACTAGCTTCAGTGGCATTGCACAATCTCACGCTAATACCAACACCGATATGGTGACAGGTGCTGCGCCCATCGCATTGGTGCTCGTTAAGTCGGTATGTAATGCAACCACAGGTGCATGTGATTTAGTTTCCGGCAATGGATTTACAAGCAGCAACGAAGGTAAGCCAGATGATGAACTTGTTTATCGTTTGGAGTTTTCGTCGTTAGTGAGTACGCTGCAGAATGTGGCTGTACTGGATAACGTACCGGCTTATACCAAGCTTAAGCCTTCTAGTATTTCGGTGGTTGCGCAGCCGCCTGGAATGAACTGCACTATCGCTGAGCCAGTGGATCAAAGTGTGACCAATTTTACTGGCACAGTAAAATGGCAGTGCACAGGGCAGGTTGATGCGTCTCAGAGTGGTGTTGTCGCGTTTTCAGTGTTGATCGACTAGTAGTCACGCATAGCGATCGAATAGGCAATACTCAGATCGTATCGCTACAATCACCTCGCTTAGCTCAATATAGTTCAACTAAAGGACGCAGCCGCTTTACACATATTGCCAAGCTTCGCCAAGGCCAGCTCGCGGCCCAGCAAGCCTAAGCCACAATCGGGCGCCGCAATTAATCGATCATGGTCAATATGCTCAAGCGCGGCTGCTAGCCGCTGTTGGATCGTCTCAACTGACTCAAGCTCACTCTTTGCAATTGCCACTACTCCGAATATCACAATAGTGTTTTTGATTTGATCAAGCAATGCTAGGTCGTTGGGCCGATGCGCATCCTCAAACGACACCGCATCAATTTTGGCGTAGTCGATCGCTTCAGCCAATTGCAAATAGGCGTCTTGATCAGCCTTAGGGTAGTTGGGATGATCCAGTCTATCCGGGTAACCGCAACACATATGCACGGTGCGGGTAACCGTTTTTGGGCAACCATGAAATGCACGTTCAAGGTTCTCAAACCCATATGCCAAAGCGTCGTTAGGGCGGCGGGCAAACAATGGTTCGTCAATTTGAATATTGCTGCAACCTGCATCAGCTAAGTCACGCACTTCTTTGCTTAGCGCATCTGCGATATCTGCCCCAAGCTTTGTAAAATCATGGTAGTAGGCATCTGCGTTAGTGTCGGAGACCGTCATTGGCCCAGGCATAGTGATCTTTACAGGCCTATCGGTGTATTGTTGCGCGCGTTTCCATTCCTTCACCATAAAAGCTTGCTTGGCAGATACAGGCCCAACGATAGTAGGCAGCTCTGCAGAGTAGGTGCCACCGCGTAGTTCTTTGCTTGTAAGATTGTCAAAGTCAAAACCGTTTAGATGGCGGCAGTGATAATGAACGTAATTTTCGCGTGGTATCTCACCATCAGTGGGGATGTCGATGCCGGCGTTAACTTGATCATCGACGGCTTCCTTGACACCGCGGCTAATCGTGGCTTCCGCATCGTCGCCCATGGCTTGCATAGCGGCTTTCCAGAGTTTGGTGGGGTCGGCGGTATCAGGCCCAGCAGGTACGTTAAACCAATCGGGTAAGTTTACGAAATCGGGCTTTGGGTAAGCGCCAATGCAAGTCGTTTTTATTGCCATCGTATTCCCTACTTGAAGTGCAAACTAAGTTAGTGCAGTCCGATACTATTTAGGCGCAAGATTACCGGTTTCGAAGATGTTGTTGAAGTTCTCAGCACCGGTCCTCGGCTTATTGACCTTGCTTTCAGCGACGACTGGTGTCCGGGGCGATTATTTTTTTAGTCATTCGGTAGCTCTCCTCGCATATGGTGCCTGCAAGCAGGCAGGGCACCAGAGTAAAACGAATCATTCTGATTTGCAAAAAAAGTGCTGAGATTATTTCGGGCCCTTAAGGCTACTGGCTCCTGACGAACACTGGAAATGCCGTGTTGATACCGCCACTGTTGGAGGTGTACCCCTGAACCGTGAAACCCAGCCCCGATGGGCCGCTCCATGGCTGTTTGTTGCCACTTTTGCGGTTTTTATACGCGTGCACGATGACATCCAGCACCTCATCTCGCGATAGGTTGTCTGGGAAGAATGACGAGAACTTGCCTCTCCAGGTACCACCGTCATTAATTTCAATATTGGCGGTGTACACACCAGCGCGGTTGGGGTTGTCCTTTATTGAGGCAATTCGAGCATTGGCTGGGTCTTGGCCATTTGGACGAGAGTGGAAGCCGGTGGGCTTGCCACGCTTATTGATCTCGCCATCAAAGATATGCCACAAATTGATATTTGGGTCATTTTTTGACCATTTTGCACCGTTCGACTGGCTGTGCCCGCCGGACTGCTGATTGCTGCTTGTCGAATTAGAACCGGGTGACGAGGAGCTCGATTGGCTGGATTGACCAATGCCACCCGCCAGTTGATTCAAATCGATGCCGTATTGATTGAGGCTGACGCCAAGGGCTGCCAAAATAGCGGCGACGATGGGGATATAACGCTTATATTTGTTCACGGTTTGAATCCGAAAAAAAGCCGAAAATAGTGTATCACTGAGCGCAACTTCTGGCTCCATGTGATGGCAGCCTCATTTTATGGGTGGCTGTTCATTGGAAAACGGTAACAATCCACCGGCTGACAGCAAACGCCGGTAATATTAACAATTGGGCGGTTTTATTTGGCCCAGGGCAGCATAATCGTCTAAATCTGCCCATAGAAGCGTGAGTAGGCAACCGTTAGTCAACACAAAAGATTAAACAAAAACTGCCCAGGAGGGCAATCTTGGCGTTCGACAAAAGCAACAAGCGCGTTTTATCAAGCTGTTTCGCGGTCTGGTTTGCGGTGACACAAGCCCTGTTCGGAGTGGCGCCTACGTTTGCTCAGCAAACAGGTTCGACTATTGATCTTGACCCGCCTCTAATCGAACACGAAATCATCTCTGAAGTAGAGAGCAACACGCGGCAAACATTTGTTGCATCGGTGGTTGATGATGATGAGCTTGAGAGTGTTCGCATGTTTTATCGTTTTTCAGGCGAACCCACCTATAGCTCTGTGCTGATGAACCGAGTGTCGTACTCTTCTAGTTACATTGCTCAAATCAATACAGATCCAAACATTGCAACAACTATCGAGTACTACATCCAGGCTAGAGATCAAAGCGGCAACCGCACCGTTCGTGGTTATGCGTTTAATCCGCTGATGCGCTCAATCACTGTTGAAGACGCTGGCCTGGCTGGCAACACCCGTAACACCGGATTAAAAGACACCTCCGCCACAGAAAGTGGAAGGTCAAGAAAAACCTTGTACATTGTGATCGGTGTTTTGACCCTTGGTTTGTTGGCAAGCTTGGCTAATAGTGGAAGCAGTAAATCGAGTAATAGCTGTGCTGACAGCGGGTGTATTCTCGACATCAACATCGACATGCCGGTGGTGACAAATGAATAAACCTGTTTGTCGTTTTATTTACAGTATCGCGTGTGCAGTAGCATTGCTTTCGCTTGTTGCATGCGATAACAACGAGCCTACAATTGATTTTGTAGTCGGTACCGATGCGTCTACGGTGTCATTGCAGCCGCCATCGCAATTGATGACAAAAGCGGTAGTGCAGCAAGCGCTGTCACCCAGCGTCATGGTCAATGGTGAGCCTGTAGTCATGAGCCAGGAGGATGCACCCTCACTCAAGTGGACGGGTACCACGACAGTGCCGCCTGGCACGGATACCACGCTTACAATACTTTGGAACGAAGCCTTTGGCCCGATTGAGCTACCACTCGCGTCAGTGACAAGAGAGCTGGGTGTGATAAACAGCAATAGCGCTGCTACAGTTGGATCTGGCCAATATATTTTTGATATCCATGACAATGATAGTGATGGGTTTAGTAATTTGGATGAACGTATTAACGATACAGATCCACTGGATGAATTTGAGCCAGGTGCGCAATCTGCGACTGTTTTCATCAATCAAATCGATCCAAGCATTGCACCATTAATTGACGGATTGTGGGAAACAAACAACTGGCCTACTGCTCAGTTTCAAGATCGCAACCGTGTTCGCTTGTATGTTAATAACCTGATGGTTGACATAGGTGCAACGCAAATAGACCAAGAACCATCCTATCGTTGGGGCGCCATGCACGATGGTATTAATCTATATTTGATGATCTTTACAGAGAGCGTCAGGGTAGGGCAAACACCAACCTCAGATTCGGTAATGGCGTATCGGGATGATGCAATTGATGTGTTTATTGATGGTGATAACAGCAAGACTAGCTCCTACGATGGAATCAACGATCATCATATGATTATTCCAATATTTGAAAAAGACACTGAAATACCCAGTAACAGTCGTAGCTTGGATCGTCGGGATGTGAATGGGGATAACGCGCTACCCTTTCCTGCCGGCGTTGAGTATGCGGCGTGCCGATGTAACGATTCGAGTATCGGTGAGTACACACTAGAAATGAAGATCCCACTAGCCGAAGTTGGTATTACGGTTGGCCAACCATTTGGCATCGAAATTCAGTATAACGATGACAAAGATGGTGGTGACCGAGATGCAAAATGGGGCTGGTTTCATCCGTCTAAAACGCCGACAGGGCCCACCGTTGACTTCACTTGGCAAAACCCGCAGTTTATGGGTACAGCTGAATTACTCGGCCCCAATGGTCGTCCACCCATCACGCGCTAACAAACCTGTTGTCTCCGCGGTGGCAGACATAAACAAGGCGACCCTGGGGCCGCCTTGTTTATCTTGTCAGTCGCCTTTGTTAGGCGATATTGTAGGCGCTAAGTGAAAAGCGATACGATTACTCTGCTGAGCTAAGATACATCGGCGTATCAGGAAAGGTTATTTCAACGCGGCGATTTGCCTGACGAGAGTCCGCTGTATTGTCCGAATTTAACGGCGCAGACCCTCCATAACCCAATGCTTTGAGACGATCGCTTTCAATGCCGCGTTCCTTTAATGCTGAACGTACTGCATAAGCACGGTCGCGCGATAAGTCTAGATTAAAATCAGGGTCACCCTGGTTGTCGGTATGCGCTTCAATTATCGCACTACGCTTGGGATTCTTTTTCAAGAAATTCACGATTGTACTGATTTTGTAGCCTGAGGCAGATGTCAGCGCGCCTGAATTTACTTCGAACAAATCATCGCTCAATATCGTCACAATACCGCGGTGTGTAGTACGGCCCTGCATGTCGTTAACCTGCTTATCAAACGCTATTGCGGCGTGGTGCGCGCGCGTTGTGCGTGCTTGAGCCAAACTCAGTTGAGTCTCTTGTTGTTCAGCCTTTTTTGTACCCAGTTGCTCCTCGGCAAGCTTTTGGTCTACAACAAGTTGTGCAATCTGCAGCTTTTGGTTGGCCAAGTTGGCGTAGTGCTCAATCTTAGGGGCGTCGGCATCGTTTTTCCAAAGACGATCGGCTTCGCTTAGTGCTTGGCGTGCTGCATCTAGTTCGGTCGGCGCAAGTTGAACGATATTCTCATTACTGCTGCTTTGCGAATAGGCGGCGCGTGCAGTTTCGAGTGATTCGACCTGCTTGGGTGCACTGCTGCAAGCGGCGAGGCTGAGTACTAGCGTAGCCGCGGCGAAAAGTGAATGGTGTGTGTTCAGCATCATCTTAATCTCTCTATCGTAGTTGGATAGCAGGCTTTGGCGTGCTATCAACTTCTTGTTGCATGGTTTTAATGTTGCCATCTACCTGACGTACCGCTGATCGTGATCTTTCAGCATTAGCCTTGGCGGTGGCGAGCTCTGCTAAAACAGCAGCCTGTTCGGCGTGGCGTTTTGCCTGCGTGTATTCTTCCGCTATAAGGGCACGTTCGGCCATATCTTGTTGTTCTTTGGCTTGCATCAGCTCCATGGGGGCATATTCACGAATGTCGTTTGTATCTGCCTGAGCTACGGCATTGCGTGATTGGCTCATTGCTTCGAGTGGTTTTGGGGTGCTGGCGCAGCTGGCAACTGTCGATGCTAAAACAGCGGCCATGCACCATCGGATCATGGCTTTGTACATGTGTTCTACCTCCTGGGTCTATACCTTGTAACGGCGCCTGGGCAAAATTGATAAGCCGCATTGGGTTACCGACTGATCAGATTTGTTTAATCGGGAGTTGCGCACAGTTTTGACACCGTTGCAGGCGCCTTTTTTGTGCACTGGAGCAATTTATGCTCGTGGGCGGCTTGATTCTTAAGCAACTGCATGTAGTAGGCAAAACGGTCCGACGCCTCGGATTACCTGCCAGTGTTGTCCGCAGTAGCGCTACTTTCTGGATGGGCACTAGCTAGGCTTGATGCCAAACAATCATGACTTTACTTGCCCGGCGGGGGCAACCAATGGGGTTAATGCGGGTACAATCACGCGGTGAACAGTCCCGAACGTATCATTAACTTCGATGATGTCATTGAGCTATGCGGCTCCGTGGCAACTTCCCGTGGTCGTGCCTATAAATCAAGCGGCTCGGTGCTGGAAATCGAATGGCAGCCCGAAAACAATATGCTGTTCAGCAATGTCCAGGGCAGTACTGCAGAACCCTATCAGCAACGTACTCTAATCACCACCCATCGCATGGACGGAGAATGCTCTTGTCCCGTGCAATACAATTGTAAGCATGTTGCTGCCGCGCTGTTGTGCTGGGTTGACAAGCAAAACGTGCCCCAGTCAGACGACGATCGAGCGCTTCGAGCGGTTAATCGATGGTTACAAAAACTGGTCGAGCAGGGGCGCCACTTAACACCTCGGCTAGAAGATCACACGCCGGGCGAGCCGCTGCTATTTTATCAACTCGACTCGGGTGCTTTAACCCAAGTGAAGACTGGAATCACACTCGCGATTCAGCAAAGCCGGTTGCTCAAGCGTGGGGGGTACGGCAAAGAAACCCCCTATCGCTATCACGGCCATTACTATCACCCAGATTGGGTGCTAGCCAGTGATCGCAGCATTCTTGAGCTGGCTGTAGGTAAAAATAATGAGGTCACCTATCGTACGCTAACCATCGAAGGTGATATTGGTCACTTGGTGATGAACAAACTGTTGGCTACTCACCGCTGTTTTTGGGGTGAGGGTCGAGACCAACCCCTAAGCCTAGGGCCAAGCCGTAGCTTAAATTTTGAATGGCAAGAAGCGGCCAACGACGAGCTTTCGTTGTTTGTTGAATTGGATAACGGCGCCGATTGGCAGCTGATACCTAGTAGTCCGCCCTGGTACGTCGACACGGAAAATTTAGAAGCAGGCTCTCTGCAGCAGGTGCCTGATACCAGTATTTTGTTGAACCTAATTGGAGCGCCTAATCTGCCACGTGAGCACGCGCAAAACGTCAGCAACTATCTGGCGTCGCGGTTGCCTGAATCGCATATGCCGTTGCCTGTGGAACCCAACTTCGTTCGCATTGAAGAGCACCCCAAGCCAGTGCTTATTTTGCAATCACGTGAAGACAGTGCTGATATTCGCGAGTTTTTTGCATCCATTCGGTTTCGTTATGGTGATTATTTGTTGCCTTTTGACGGTATGCAAGCCGAAGCGACACTCGAAGGTAAAACAAGCGATGGCAAGCCTTTGGTACTTAAACGGGACCTTGTGCGTGAAACGCGTTACGCAGTCGATTTTGGCAAACGGTTTGTCGATTTTGAGCTTGCGTCAGCAACTGACTCCGAATATTTCTCGGTAGCTGATCGAAAGCCCCGCTCGCGTGATGTGCAAACCATTGCGCGCACTTGGCACCAATTAATGAATAACCGCTCGGAACTTGAAGCCTCAGGTTGGGAGGTTAATACACGTGAGCCGTTTGATCTTGAATTTCAATCGGTCACTGAAATCCAAGCAACGGTTAGCGATAGCATATCCAATTGGTTTGATATGTCATTGCAGCTAGCGCATGGCGGACAATCCTTTGATCTGTTGCCCTTAGTCGTTGAATGGCTTGAATCTGATGTTAAAGACCAACCAATATTGGTGCAAGCTAAAAGTGGCCAATGGCTAGAAGTACCACCGATACTGTTTGCACCCGTTGCGCAAACACTGCAAGAGCTGTTTGATGATCCATCTCAAGGGGACTTTAGATTACCGCGCCAACGCGTGGGTACACTGACCGATTTAGATGAGCATTGGCAACAGCAAGGCTTGAAGGTTGCGTGGACTGGAGCGTCAGAGCTATTTTCGCTTGCTAATCGCTTACAAGAATTTGAGGGCATTCAGACACCGGTTATGCCCGACACCCTAATCGCGCGTTTACGCCCTTACCAACTGGATGGTGTGGCATGGATGGGGTTTTTATCTGAATTTCGTTTTAACGGAATTCTGGCAGATGACATGGGTTTGGGTAAAACCCTGGAAACCCTTGCGCATCTATTGCATGAAAAATCGATTGGCCGCTTAAGCACAACCACATTAATTGTTGCGCCTACCAGTTTGCTTAGCAACTGGCAACGCGAGGCAGCAAAATTTACGCCAACGCTAAGCACGCATATATGGCACGGCAGCAATCGAAAACAGCAAGCGTTTGATTTTAATAGCGTTGATATCGTGATTACCAGTTACGCTCTAGTCACACGTGATCTCGAAATGTTACACGAGAGATCGTTTGGTTATTTAGTGCTGGATGAGGCGCAAGCGATTAAAAACCCAACGGCCAAAATTACTCAGGCTGTTAAAACTATCGATGCGGAACGCAAATTGTGCTTAACCGGTACGCCATTGGAAAATCATCTGGGCGAACTATGGTCGCAGTTTGATTTCTTGATGCCAGGTTTTTTGGGTAGCCGTAAACATTTTAATCGGTATTTTAAAACGCCTATCGAATCTCACGGTAATGGTGAGCGCCAAACTCGCTTGGTGCAGTTGATACGGCCTTTTTTGTTGCGTCGACGTAAAGAGCAGGTGGCGAAAGATCTACCGCCGAAGACGGAGATTGTTCGAGAGGTGGTGCTAGAAGGTGCTCAAGCGCGTTTGTACGAGAGTATCCGCGTGACTATGGAACAGCGTGTTAGGCAGTTGCTGGCAAGCCGAGGCTTGGCTCGCAGTCATATCGAAATGCTTGATGCACTGCTTAAATTGCGGCAAACCTGTTGCCACCCTAAGTTAGTCAAGCTTGATTCCGCTCGTGATATTGAGGAATCTGCAAAAACCGAACTACTGATGGAGATGCTCGTCGAGCTGATCAGTGAGGGCAAAAAAATATTGTTGTTCTCGCAGTTTACCGAAATGCTGGGCCTGATTGAAACAGAAGTAATGAATGCGGGTATCCCATACGTGAAGCTCACTGGCAGAACCCGCAAGCGTGATGAAGCCATCGATGCGTTTCAACATGGTGAAATACCGCTGTTTCTCATCAGCTTAAAAGCGGGTGGTACTGGTTTGAACTTAACCGCCGCTGATACGGTTATCCATTACGACCCATGGTGGAACCCAGCCGTAGAAAATCAAGCCAGTGATCGTGCTCACCGTATTGGGCAAACCAAGCCTGTGTTTATTTATAAGTTGGTAGCCAGTAATACAGTAGAAGAAAAGATCATGCGTATGCAACAAGCTAAGCAAAGCTTGGCCGACCAGACGCTGAATCATGCAGAACAAGAGCCATTAACGAAGCTGTCCACTGACGAGGTCATCTCGTTGTTTTCAGCAAGCTCCGATGCTCAAGCATTGGATGACTCTGATCAGCCTACACTTGGCAATTAACCACCCATATGTGGGCGCGTGCCTAAAAACTGATTGATTGCTGCCGAGACGGGATCGGGTGTATCCATATGTAAGTGATGGTTGCCCATTAACGTCACTGATTTGTGATCCTCAATTAACGATAATCTGTCGTGCGTGTTTTCGCGTTGGCTCAAGAAGCCATCCATTGCCAAAATGCTTAATGTTGTGCAGGGTATGGCTGCCAGTACTGATCGCACTTGCGCCTCGGTTTGATACTGAGGGGTGGCCATACGCAACCTGGGATCAAACCGCCATAGCCAACCTTCTTCAACTTGTTTTACCTGCCGATCGATTATAAGTCGCGCTGAAATAGGATTCATTTTTGCAGCGCGTAAACGTGCGTTCACTGCATCTTGTTTGTCTTTGTAGGCTTTGGGCTGAAATTGCTCGGGCGCCATTCGATGCCGTAGTGCCTTTGTTAGTCGTTCAGGATACGCATCGGCTTCTTCAGACATCGAACCACTGGATTCAATCAGTATTAGTGATTCCACGGCGTCCGGGCTGGCAACTGCAAGCAAGGGCGCTATGCATCCACCTAGGGAATGCCCAGCAAGATGGTACTTATCCCATCCAGCAGCCTTGGCAACGGCTGCAACCCAGTACATCATATCCGGCACACTGTAGCCGCCATTGATGTGAGACGAGTAACCATGGCCAGGTAAGTCGATGGCCAATAAATCAACTTCTGGCAGTAGTGGCATCAACGGAAGAAAGCTGTTTGCGTTATCCAGCCAGCCATGCACGCACAATAAACGCACAGTAGGCTCGGTGTTTGGGTTGCGATGTCTGATACCCGTGATTGTCTGGCCATCAATTTCGAATGAAGCTGATTCGGGTGCGGCGGTTGTATGGCTAATCATATTTAACTTAGTTGAAAGGTATAAATGAGAACGTCGAGCTCGTCTGGTTTACGAATTGCCGTAAACCCTAGTGAGTTCATTAAATGCTGCATGGCTGAGTTGGTTGCCAGCACATCGCCATGCAGTTGCTGGATTTTTTTGTCCTTAGCGTGTTCTATTAATAGTCGCATCAGGGCGCTGGCTAAGCCCACGCCTTGCCAGTCGTCGGCAATGGCTACTGCAAATTCTGCGCTGATACCGTCACTTAAAATGCTGTATTGGCTTACGCCCACAACATCATTAACCTGTTGGGATACTGCAACAAATGCCATCTGGCGATCGTAATCCAGCTTAGTGAATTGCACCACCATGCGAGGCGAGAGCTCGTTAATTGCGTGCATAAAACGAAAGTAGCGTGATTCTGCCGACATACGTTTAATCAGCTCGCTGATCTGTACAGCATCCTCGGGGCGTACTGGGCGCATCTGTATGGCTTTGTTGTGTTTAAGTGTTGCCTCTCGTATCCATTGCCAAGGGTAGGGGTGAATGGCTAAGTGATCATAGCGGTGTTCTGTTCGACTCTTTTGTAAAACCACTTCAGCGTTCATTGTCACTGCTTGAGTGCTGGAGACTACTAGCGGGTTGATGTGCACCGAGAATACTTGTGGCAGTTCGCAGGCTAGCTCTGAGAGTTGCCTAAGCACATGCGAGATGGCTTTGTGTTTGATTGCACGGCTATGATGAAATTCGCCTAGATAGTTGGCGATAAATGGTTCTGCCAACATATCATCAATTAAAAATTGATTAAGAGGGGGTAGTTGTGTAGAGCGTTGTTGTAACAGTGATGTGAGATCACCACCTATGCTTAAGGTAATCATCGGGCCAAAAGTTGCATCTCTTGAAATACTCACCGCGAGGTTGCGCGAGTTGACTTGGCAGTACATCGCTTCAATCAACATGCCGCGATAGTGAGCGTCTGGCCGCTTAGTTTTAGCTTGCGTCTCGATTTGCTCAAACGCTTCGCGTAAATCGGATACATTGTTAATGTTTAGCCGCACACCACCAATTTCGGCTTTGTACTTTATATTAGGTGACACTAGTGTTAATGCAACGGGATATCCAATTCGTTCCGCCGACGCTACCGCCTCTGTTACGGATAATACCCGTTTGCCGGGTAATACATCTAGATCAAATAATTTGAGTAAGCTGCGTGTTTTTTGTGGCCCTAGTACTCTGTCACCTTGCATCAATGAAGCATTAACCAATTGTTTGGCTGCAGCTACGTCGGCGCGGGTAAACCGAGACGCTGGGTTGGGTAGTTGTAGTAGCTGCTGCTGGCTCACATGATAACGATGCAGAAAGTCGAAGCCGTCGGTGGCTGCCTCTGGCGTACGAAAGGTGGGTAGGTTGTTAGCGGCAAATAGTTCTCGGCTGCTCGCGACTTGGGCATCACCCATCCATGTCGTTAATACGGGTATTGGCCAAGGCTGGGTACTAATAACCGCTTGCGCTAGCTGAAGTGGGTCGTTGCGCGAGTCGGGCACGTATATCACTAACACCGCATCAAACTCACCACTTGCGATGATGGTTTTAATCGCGAATGTATACTGCACCTCCAGTGCTTCGGCGCCTCTTAATACCACCGGGTTTTTACCGCTCCAGTTGCCCTTGAATTCATTAGCCAATGTTCCGCTCAGGCTTTCTGACAGAGATGGCAATGCGAAACCTTTGGTTTCAATACGTTCACACGCCAACATAGAAGGTGCCGCGCCGTTACTGATGATGACCAGTTTTTTACCCTTTGTGCGGGCACTGGATGTGAGAATTTTTGCGGCTTCAAATAAATTAGAAAAGGTACGAATACGCACCACGCCTGCACGTTGTAGCGCTGCCTGTAATACATGGTCGCTAGAGAATACTTGGCCTGTGCGAGTAATGGCATCACAGTAACGGGCGGAATTTTGGGTAGATTTCATTAGCACGACAGGTTTTATTCGAGCTGCTGCACTGACTGCACCTAAAAATTCTCGCGCCTGATAGATGCGGTCTACATATACAATGATGGCCCGCGTGTGATGATCCTCAGCTAAGAGATCAAGTAAATCGGGCAAGCTGATATCCGTGTCGCCACCGGTAGATAACAACGCCGAAAATCCCACCCGAGCTGATTCAGCCCAATCGAGAATGGCAGCACCTAGTGATGCTGATTGGCTGATTATTGCCAAATGCCCGGCTTCGATTTTGTTAGCAGAGTAAGTAGCATTGAGCTTTAAATGCGGACGGATGATGCCTGCGCAGTAGGGCCCTAGTAACCTGATGCCAATCTCTTTTGCCAGCGCGTGCAATGCGGTGCTGTCTTTAACTGCTGACATCACAATGGCCACCCGGATGCCAATTTGGTGAGCCTGTTTTAAAGTGCGTTTGATTGTGCGCTCAGGGCTTAGCACGATCAGTAAATCTGGTGTGCTATTGATAACCTTTAGTGACTTATGGCAAACGCGCCCGAGCACGGCTTTGTAGCGCGGGTTAACTAAGAACACATCTCCTGTGTAGCCATCCTCCAATACGTTGCTCGTGATGATCAGCCCGGGTGAATTGTCACGCGCACTAGCCCCTACAATCGCGATGGATTGTGGGTTTAGAAGCTTGTCTAGATGTAGCGTTGGCATATGCCGATGTTACCTCATTGATGACTACGGTTCTGTTATATTGACGCACCAACACCTACACTGATCTGAACCATGAGCACAGCGCTAATCACGCATCGCGATTGCGTACTACATGAAATATCGCCAGGCCATCCCGAATGCCCCGGCCGCATTGATGCCATTCTTGATCAACTCAAAAAGCAGAATGTATTTGATCATCTAGTGCATCACGATGCGCCGATCGCGGCTGAGGACGCACCTAACCTTGCGCACAGCAGGGCGTACGTGCGGCAAGTGTTTGCTAGCTCGCCCCAATCTGGCTGTGTGCAACTGGATCCTGACACCGCAATGAATAAACACACACTAACGGCTGCCTTACGTGGTGTGGGCGCGGGTATGTTAGGCGTTGACCTAGTGATGGCTGCGGAAGTTCATAACGCGTTTTGTTTGGTACGGCCCCCGGGGCATCATGCAGAGCTTGTGCAGGCTATGGGCTTTTGTTTTTTTGGCAATGTCGCCATTGCGGCCAGGCATGCTATTAAGCAGCACGGCTTGGAGCGAGTAGCGATTGTCGATTTTGATGTTCATCACGGCAATGGCACCGAAGATTTAGTGGATGGCGATGATCGGATCCTATTCTGCTCGTCGTTTCAGCATCCGTTTTATCCTGGTGGGTTTCGCCCTAACGTAGAGAATCAACGTGTGAATGTGCCGCTGCCATCTGGTACGAGTAGTGCAGAGTTTCGTGCAGCTGTTACAGAACAGTTTTTGCCAGCGTTGGATGCCTTCAAGCCTCAACTTGTCATTGTTAGCGCAGGTTTTGATGCTCACCTTGAAGATCCACTCGCAGGGTTGGCGCTAAATGATAACGATTATACCTGGGTAACACAGAAGCTAATGGACGTGGCCGAGCAACATGCAGGCGGTAAAGTCGTGTCAATGCTAGAAGGCGGGTACGCGCTGCCTGCACTGGGTAGGAGCGCTACGGCTCATATACGGGCGCTGATGAAGCTCTAAAATCTTTACGCGGTATGATATGCGGTTTGTTTAGCGACATGCTAAGGCAGCAAGCTATTTATCCAGGTGGTTAGCGGCTCATCAAACGTGCTCTCGCCGTTACTGTTTCTGATTGTTACACTCACAGTGGTGTTGTCGCCGTTGGCAAAGCCGAGTGTAATTTTTGATGCGTCACTCGCTCTAATCGTTATCTCACCAGCGGTAGGATTGTCTGAGGTACCGGTGATCGTTTCAGTGGCAGCTACTTCAAGCCAGTCATTACTGGTCACATCTGAGCGAAGAGAAAACTGACCGCTTATCTCAAGCGTATCGGCGTCACAAAAATTTGGGGTGGGTGTTGCTTTCTCAAAGGTCGTATTCCAATCCTTTAATTCGAACGTGCGATCGGCGAGTGTGATCTTGTACTGTTCGACTGATCTAGTGCGAACAATCGTGCTGCATGGCGGCGAGCCTGTTTTGAAAACGATAGCGCCAGTGACTTCATGAATGGCTATGCCGCCATTTATGTCGGCAGAGAAATTATCGAATTCTCGTACAGAAGTGTATTTACCCACCGCGAGGCCGTACTGACCATTGAGTAGTGTGTCTTCATATTGGCAATTGGTAAACTGAAATACTGCTGGATCTCTTATGTTATCAACACGTGTGGCTTCGCCACCGTTAGAGCAAGTAAATATTGCGGTTTCCACCCCTGTCATGGCATCGCTTGTGGTGCTTTGCGGCTGAGTAAATGCCGGCGGCCCCAAGCGGTTCAGAGCTGGCCCCGGAAATTGCTCATTAGCAAAAAAGCTTAATACGTGGCCAACCACGCTAGAGTAATTGTTATCTAATAAAACGGGTGTTGCGGTAGGGTCGTTTGATGAGCCCAATGATCCTGAGTTGTCGGTATCGTCCACTGGTGGATCTGATTTTCTTGCGGAGCAGGCAGATAGAGCTAACGTAAGGCCGATTAGGCAGCCTGTTTTTAGGCAGGATCGTTGGGATGTTTTCATCGTCCGCTCATTGTTTAGGTTTAACCGTAATTATAGCGTTGTAGGATACCCGCCTTGATTACGCCGTAACCTATAGACGCTAAGGTAACAAAAATACGCTGCTGGGTAAAAATATTCGCAATAATGCTGTTTAACTGTATTGCTTGCGCAACGCATCGCAAAATCGATCGACATCGGCTTCTGGTAAAAAATTGATACCTGCAGCGGCCTTACGTCCACCGCCTGTTTCAAACTGGCGGACTAAGTCGTCTGCACCTGTTTTGTTGTTCATTGGCGCGCGAACGCTAACCAAAAACCCGTCGCCTGGCAATGCACTGAGCAGGGCATGCGCACGGTCCGGGTGTTGTTGGGCGAGTTGATTGGCGTATACGCCACTAACCCGACGTGCGAAGGCCTCCATTGGAAAAACAATCACTGCAGCATTGTCTTCAGCGATGAGTGGCTGAGTTTGAGCAGCTTTTTTCATGTCTTCTGCATAGCCATCTGCTAATGCAGCAAAAGCATCGTCATTCTCGATGAATTCGAGTGGATTTGCATAAGGCATTACACGTTGATACAAATCAGCAGGCGGAAAATAGAGATCCTCAAGTGAGTTTCCGTAGCCGTTGTAATTTAGCAGGGTGCCCAATGTTTTAAGTTGCTCTAATTTCTCTGCACCTAAGCCCAACGGTTTAGCGGCATCTTCAGCTGTGGTGTAGAGGTTGTCACCGAAGGCTGCGGTTACTGCCCACGCCAGGTGCGCCCCGTTAAGATGTTGGTTGACGATCATGCCAGTGCAGGTATTCGCATCAGTATCGATATGTGCACTGAGCTGTTTATGCTCTGGTATATCGTCAGGGAAATGATGATCGAAATATTCAACATCAACACCCGCATCCAGCAGAGCGAGCAATGCTTGAATATTTTTCTCCATCGACACATCTAAGGTGGTCACGCTAGCAGCGGTGCTTGGATCGATTTGCTTTAGCAAATTGATATCACGCTTTACGCCAGTGATCAGTGTAGATTCGATAGGGTTTGTCAGCCGCAATTGGTGTAAGGCACAGATGCCATCTGCATCGCCATTAAAAACATCGAAATGAGTCATGCTGTGTTCCTGATGCAGCTTTGTACTAAAGCTGGGCCTTGGTAGATTAAACCAGAATAGAGCTGCACCCAATCAGCGCCCAGCTCAAGTTTGCGTTTGGCATCGTTACCGCAGTTTATGCCACCTACACCAATTACGGCCATTTTCGTGCCAACTTCGCTGGCGATTTCGGCAAGGCTCTCATCAGCTAAGGCTTTGATTGGCGCGCCGCTAAGGCCGCCTTGCTCTTGTTCGTGCTGATGGCCGGCTACCCATTGACGCTGGTTGCTGGTGTTGCCAGATATAACACCATCAATTTCTGCATCAATAGCAGATTGGCAAAATGCCAAACGTTCCTCCGACGTCATATCGGGTGCGATCTTAACTAACAAGGGTTTGTGGCTGCCGTGTTGAGTGGCAAGCTGAGCTTGGCGATTTTTAAGTGCTTGCAATAAAGCCTCTAGGCGCTCGCCATGCTGTAAATCGCGCAGGCCTTGGGTGTTAGGTGATGAAACGTTAACCGTAATGTAGTCAGCTACCGGGTATGCACGCTCAAGGCAAATAAGGTAATCGTCAACAGCGTTGTCGAGTTCGGTGCTGGCATTCTTGCCGATGTTGATACCGAGTACGCCTTCGTAACGTCGACGCTCAGCCTGTTTAACGAGATGATCAATACCTTTATTATTAAAGCCCATCCGATTAATGATCGCCTCGTGTTCAACTAAGCGGAACATGCGTGGTTTAGGATTACCGTCTTGTGGCTTGGGTGTGATCGTGCCGATTTCGATTGAACCAAAGCCCAGCGCACCCAGTGCGTCGATATAGTCGCCATTTTTATCCAAACCGGCGGCTAAGCCTACGCGGTTAGCAAACTGCAAGCCCATCGAGCTAAAGGCAGCGGTTGGAGATTGATAGCGCTTGCGATTGATAACGCGCACCGGTGGCAGGGCCAGTGTGCGCAAAGTCAGATTATGGGAGCGCTCTGGATCAAGCTTGAACAGTAGCGCTCTTGCCGCTTTAAAGATCGGATCAGGCGCGATTGTTCCGGCGTCGGGGGCTGTGTCAGGTTTTGTCATAAAATGGCGTTTTAATGCGCTTTGAACGGCTGCGTTTGGTACTATTCTACAGGTATCCTTTGCTGCGAAAACGCATCCTTTGAAGCTCTATCCCAACAAACTGGCTGATCATCTCTCTCGTCAAACTGCGCCTGTTTACCTGCTTTATGGCGATGAGCCGTTTCAGCTGATGCAGCTAGGCGATCAAATGCGCGCACACGCTAAGGCGGCCGGCTTTGATGAGCGGCAGGTGATACACGCAAGTGGTGATTCGGACTGGGCGCTATTTAGAGAATCTGCCGATAGCATGTCGCTATTTAGCGAACGCCGAATAATAGAGCTGCGCATGCCAACGGGCAAGCCAGGGCGTACCGGCGGTGAAGTGTTAAAACAATATTGCTCAAACCCAGCTACCGACGTGCTGCTGATTATTTCGGCTGGAAAGCTTGATCGTTCAGCAACATCCAGCGCATGGTTTAAAGCCATTGATAAAGTGGGTGTCACGATTGGTGTATGGCCCATTGCTGCCAAGCAATTGGTGGTTTGGTTAAAAGCGCGTTTACAGTCTCAAGGCTTGCAAGCAACCCCGGCAGCCATCGCGCTAATTGCCGAACGAACTGAAGGCAATCTGCTGGCTGCCAATCAAGAAGTCGAGCGTTTGTCATTGCTGTACCCAGAGGGGCAGCTTAGCGCCGAACAAGTGCTAGCCGCTGTGGCGGATAGCGCGCGTTATTCAATTAATGATTTAACCGAGGCAGCACTCGCCGGTCGCGCAGCTCGTTGCTTACACGTGCTTGAAGGCCTGCGCGATGAGGCGGTGCCACCGGTGTTGGTATTGTGGTCGCTGAATCAAGAAATACGTAGTGCTACACGCGCAGCTGAAGCGATTGCTCAAGGGGTGTCGGTGGATAAGGCAATGAAAGGTGCAGGTGTATGGGCTTCGCGTATCCCGCCCTTAAAAAATGCGCTGAACCGCCACGATGCCCAGGCGTGGTTAAAAATGCTGAGTAAAACCAGTTTGCTTGACAGACAAATTAAAGGGCAGGCAGGTGGTAATGTTTGGGATAGTTTTGCCGAACTGTGCTTGTTGTTAGCGGGTGTTGAAACATCCTGCGGTCAATCGCTTAATAAATCTCTACTAACGGTTTAAATTATGTATCCACCAACCATCAAAGATATTTTAAAAAACACCAAGCCTGGCGGTGAAGTGAGTGTTACTGGTTGGGTGAGGAGCCGACGCGATTCCAAAGCGGGCTTGTCTTTTGTGGCGGTATACGACGGTTCAACGTTTGATCCGATTCAACTCGTTATCGAAAACACCCTAAGCAACTACGATAGCGAAGTGCTTAAACTCTCTGCTGGGTGTGCCATCAAAGCAATGGGTAAGTTGGTAGAGTCAGAAGGTAAGGGGCAGTCAGTTGAGATTCAAACAAGCAGCGTAGAGGTTGCCGGCTGGGTAGATGAGCCCGACGCCTACCCGATTGCTAAAAAGCGGCATACGTTTGAATACCTGCGTACTGTTGCGCACCTACGTCCACGCACCAATGCGTTCGGCGCTATCTCTCGCGTACGCACCACCTTAAGTAATGCCATACATAATTACTTTTATGAACAACAGTTTCATTGGGTAAACACGCCAATTATCACAACCAGTGATTGCGAAGGTGCTGGCGATTTATTTAGAGTGAGCACGCTTGATGCGATGAACATGCCTAAAGATGACAAAGGCAATGCAGATTACAGCCAGGATTTTTTCGCCAGCGAAGCCTTTTTAACCGTATCCGGCCAACTTAACGCCGAGGCTTATGCGTTAGCCCTGTCGCGTGTGTATACGTTTGGGCCTACGTTCCGTGCCGAAAATTCAAACACTAGCCGCCACCTGGCCGAGTTTTGGATGCTTGAGCCCGAAGTTGCGTTTGCTGATTTAGCTGACAACGCATCCCTTGCCGAAGATTGTTTGAAGTATCTATTTAAGGCCGTACTCAATGACTGTGAAGATGACATGGCATTTTTTGCGCAGCGTATAGATAAGGATGCAGTGACGCGCCTGGAGTCAGTGGTTAACTCAAACTTTGAGCGCATGGATTATACCGACGCAATAACCATATTGGAAAAATCAACAAAGAAATTTGATTACCCGGTGTCGTGGGGCCTGGATTTGCAATCTGAGCACGAGCGTTTTCTGGCTGAAGAGCATGTTGGCCGCCCGATCGTGCTGATGAACTATCCCAAAGAGATTAAAGCGTTTTATATGCGTTTGAATGATGATGAAAAAACTGTTGCTGCTATGGATGTGCTGGCACCGGGGATTGGTGAGCTTGTTGGGGGTAGCCAACGTGAAGAGCGCCTGGATTATCTAGACCTGAGGCTGGCTGAGAATGATCTTACTGAGCACCTGCAGTGGTATCGTGATTTACGCCGCTATGGTACTGTCCCTCATGCAGGCTTCGGATTAGGCTTTGAGCGATTGTTGAACTATGTCACTGGCATGGAAAACATTCGCGACGCTATTCCGTTTCCACGTGTTCCGCGCAGTGCGCCGTTTTGAGCGTTACCGTACGCGGTATTGTTAAGCCGCAACGAGCTTATGAATAAAACAACTCACTATTCTGCTAATCATGGAGGATTAAGCATGAAATACAAAAATAAGGGTTTCACTCTGATCGAAACCGCATTGGTATTAGTCATTATCGGGCTAATACTGGGTGGCATATTTAAGGGTCAAGCACTAATAGACAGCGCACGGGTTAGGTCCATGGCCAATGAAGTCTCGGGCATTCGTACGGCCTGGTACTCGTTCCAGGATCGTTACCGCTCAATACCGGGCGACTTCTCTAATTCTCGTACACAAATAGATAACGCAGCCGAACCTGGTAATGGTAATGGCCGCGTTGATGACGCCAGCGAACGCGCGGGTGTTTGGCAGCAGTTGTCTCTAGCTGGTTTTATCAATGGCGATTTTGACGGAGCTCAACACGCGAGTGGCACTGCCACTGATGTAGCATGTAGCGCTACCACTTGCCCGCGCAATCCGTTTAATGGTTTTTATAAAATCAGTTATAGCGCACAAGCAGCTGACGTAAGTTCACCAGCTCATGAAATATTTACCGGCAACCATATTCCGGTAAATATTTTGTCGCAACTCGATACCCAGCTTGATGATGGCAATCCTAATAGCGGGCGCTTTCGAGTGCACCGTAGTTATGTAACTGCCTGCACCCGCGATGGTCAGTGGGATGTGGCAACAGGGCACATCGATTGTGCTGGCGTGCTACGCGACTGATCGTTTTGGTGAAGAACGGGCCCCTGATACCTCTGGCGCAACAAACCGCGATGAAAACGGGGGCTCATATTCGCCCTGCAACCGCGACCGATCTACCTGCAGTTCAATCCTGCGCACGCGCAGCCTACACCCAGTACCTAGATAGGATGGACCGCGAGCCAGCGCCTATGGTTGCTGACTTTGCAAGCCTTATCCAACATCGACATGTGCATGTCGCATTGTTAGGCGGCAATATTGTGGGATATGTGGTGTTTTATACCAAAGGCGAATCTATGCAATTGGATAACGTAGCAGTTAGTCCTGAGTTTACCGGGCAAGGCATTGGTAAGCAGTTGATTAACTTTGTCGAAACCAGCGCATCAAAGCAAGGCTTGCTTGCCGTTGAGCTTTACACCAATGTGGCGATGACTGAAAACCAAGTGTTGTATCCAAAACTTGGATATACGATAACCGCGCACAAGCAACAAGACGGGTTTAGCAGGGTGTTTTATCGAAAGCTGCTGAGTTAAAAAGCTATTCGGATTCCAATCCCAGCTCTTTAATTTTTCGTGTAAGTGTATTACGCCCCCAGCCTAGCAAGCGCGCTGCATCCTGCCGCTTATTTTGTGTTTGTCGTAATGCACACTGAATCAATATCGTTTCCATTGCGGGCGTGGCTTTGGCGAGTAAATCTTGCTCTCCACTTTGCAGCTTTAGTACAACCCATTGCCTGAAGGCTGATTCCCAATCATCATCGAGGTTGTCGGGGATCGCTAGTAGTGCTTCGGGGAGATCACTGACTTTGAGTTCGTTGCCACCCGCCATAATGGTCAACCAGTGGGCCGTGTTTTGTAGCTCGCGTACATTGCCCGGCCACGCTAATGCCATGACATGTTGTGAAAAATCGGCATCAAAGGTTTTGCTTTGCTCATTGGTGTCTGTTGCCGCTTGATCTAGAAAGTGTTGCAGTAATCTTGGAATGTCTTCACGGCGATCCCTAAGCGGTGGTGCATCAATGCGTATAACGTTTAAACGATGAAATAAATCTTCTCTAAACTTACCTTCATCAACTCGTACAGCCAAGGCATGTAGGCTTGCCGCCACAATGCGTACATCAGTCATTACCGGTGCATTTCCTCCTATACGATAAAACTGGCCATCCTCTAGTACTCGAAGCAAACGTGTTTGCAAGGCTAATGGCATGTCACCAATTTCATCCAGGAAAACAGTACCGCCATTTGCTTGTTCGAACCGTCCAATACGTTCTGTGGTGTCGTGGGTAAATGCGGCTTTCTCAATGCCAAATAGTTCTGACTCCATCTGGTCGCTCGGTATTGCGGCCATATTGAGTGTGATAAATGGTTGGCTGGCGCGTGGGCTATGGCGATGCAGGGCCTTAGCGATGAGTTCTTTACCAGTACCAGATTCACCGCCAATTAAAACGGTGGTTTTGGAGCGGGACAATCTGCCAATGGCGTTATATACCGATTGCATGGCTGGGGAGTCGCCAAGCAGTACAGGGTTGTCCGTTTCTGATTCAACTGAATCGATGCTGGTGGCGCTGATGCACGCGCGTTTTACTTGCTCAATCAACTTATCAATATCAAACGGTTTGGCGATATAGTCAAACGCACCGCCATCAAATGCTGACACGGTACTATCAAGATCAGAATACGCGGTCATAATTAATATGGGCGTTTCTGGGTGCGATGCTTTTAATGATTGCAGTAAAGCGATACCGTCAGTACCAGGCATTTGGATGTCACTAATAATAGCGTCAGGTGGTAGAGCGGTGTCCTTGTCTAATATCCCCAACACTTCATCTGCGGAATCAAATGCGTTCACATAAAAGTCAGCTTGCTCCAGCGCTTTCTTAATGACCCAACGAATAGATTCATCATCATCGATAATCCATATAGTTTGCTTGTTAGTGTGTTCGCTCACTGCATATCCAAGGGCAGGTAGGTAGTCAGTACGGTATTACCGGGTTGGCTACTGCATTCTATCAGCCCACCCAGTTGCGCCATAATCGATTGTGCAATGGATAAGCCGAGCCCTGTGCCATTTTGTCTGCCCGACACCATGGGGTAAAAAATCGAATCAATTAGCGAATCGGGAATTCCGGGTCCGTTATCGATGATGTCAGTTTTAATCACCAAGGGGTGCCTGATACCACCAATAGTGTGGCTGGTAATCACTCGTGTTTTGATTAGTATCTGGCCTTTGTCATCTACAGCATGACGAGCATTGCCCAGTATATTGAGAAACACTTGTGTAAGCCGATCGCGATCACCTAACAATTCAGGAATGCTGGGGTCGTAGTCTATTTCAAGCGTGACATCACTGCCGACTTCGGCTTGTACCAGCTTGCGAACATGCTCGAGCACTTCATGAATATTTAAAGTCTTGCTATCAGGCCGGCTTGCCGGGCCTAGCATGCGATCAATTAATGCCTGCAAGCGATCCGCTTCTTTGATAATGACATCAGTGTATTCACCCAGATCTTTGCTCGTCAATTCTCTTGCGAGTAATTGTGCTGCACCCCGAATGCCACCTAGTGGGTTTTTAATTTCATGCGCCATGCCACGCAACATAGTTTGTACATATTCTTGTTGATGTTGTATGGCTGCATCACGAGCAATGCGCACGTGGCGATCAACGGAGGTGAGCTCGATAATGAGAGTTTCAACTCCGGTGTTTGTTGCGTGTGGTGTAATAACGCAATCCACCAATACAGAATCACCACCAGTTCGTTCTATCGTTACGTGCCTGTCCGAAAATCCTTGCCCGGTATCTAGTGCCTCATCCAAGCGCTGGATCAGCGATTCAGGTAGGCGCACAAGCTTTACGATGTGCTTGCCGATGCTGGCACTGACGTTTATACCCAGTAGCTGCTCAGCCGCGGTGTTCGTATACCGAACAGTGAGTTGCGCATCCAGCTGTACGGTGGCAGTGGAGAGCGAGTCGAGTAGCGGGTGAGAGGCTGGTGTGGTCATCGTTAAGGCATTTTACCCGTTTGCATCGATACTGTTTGGGAACGAATCGATAGTTGCAAATGTACGGCTCAGTTGCTGCTTTTAACCACTACTAATAGTGCTGAAATAACGCTTTGAGGCTGTGGCGCAACAAGGTGAAGTTGCTTGTCGATCATGGCCTCTGTTTTCAGAATATCCATTACTAAGCTAATCATGGGTTACAAGTATCTTGCACTGACAATTTTGAGCAAGCAAGACGGTGGGTGCTTAAGTGGTCTGAATAAGCGATCAAACAGTACAGGCAATCGAATTCCAACGAATATTTCATTGTGCCGTTTTTTATTGATTCAAAAATTATATCTTTACATAACTAGATATGTAGTTATAATGAGTTCATGGCAAAAACGCAATCCATCAAAACTGTTGCTCCAGCACTTGCTGCCCTTGGGCATGAGGCAAGGCTATCTGTTTTTCGGCTGCTCGTGCGTGCAGGGCAGGAAGGCTTAAACGTTGGCGAGATATCCTTGCAATTGGATCTACCTGCATCAACGCTGGCACATCATCTTCGTGCGTTGGTGCTTGCAGGGATCGTCATACAAGAAAAGCGTGGCCGCGAGGTGCTCAACCGCCCAGATTTTGAAGCCATGAAGCAGATGATGACTTTTCTGACCTCAGAGTGTTGCACAGGAGTGCGCCTGAAGATCGACGCGGCTTAGCTCATTATTTTATTTATAACAACTACATAACTGGTTTAATAGATATGAATCAACTTAATCGCCAAGCCGTCTTTTTCGATATAGCGCTATTCAAAGTTATCTGGAACACTCATCGTGTTTGGCTGGTAACCGCTGCGATCCTATTGCTGCTTTTAGTTTTTAATACACAGCAGGGAGTAGCAAGCGCTTGGTTTACGACTAAATCGATAATCACTACAGCACCATTTTTGGTGTTGTCTATTTCGCTAGCAGCCTATTCGGGCGCGAGTGGTGCTGATAACCTAATTGCGCGTGCTTTTGTTGGCTCTCCCATGTCGATGATTATTTTCGCGGCGATTCTTGGCGGCTTATCGCCTTTTTGCTCCTGCGGAGTTATTCCGCTGATTGCAGCCTTGTTATCTATGGGGGTTCCCTTGGCAGCTGTCATGGCTTTCTGGTTAGCCTCTCCAGTGATCGATCCCTCGATGTTTGTATTAACCACAGGTTTCCTAGGATTCGAGTTTGCAGTGGCTAAAACTGTCTCTGCTGTTGCAATTGGCTTGTTTGGTGGTTTCGTTACATTGGCATTGACACAACGAGGTGTTTTTACTGACCCGTTGCGACTGGGTATTGGTGTTGGCGGTTGCAGCAAACCATCTACAGTGACTCCTGATCAGGTAGTTTGGAAGTTTTGGAGGGAAGAAGCGCGACGAGAAAAATTTGCGAAGACGGCGATGGCTGCCACTCTTTTTCTCTTGAAGTGGCTCATTCTAGCGTTTCTGCTCGAAAGTCTGATGTTGGCTTACATCCCAAGTGAAAGGATTGCCCTTGTCTTGGGCGGAGCCGGGGTGGGGCCGATCATCACTGCAACGTTGGTAGGTGTGCCAGCCTATTTAAATGGCTATGCGGCATTACCTTTGGTTTCAGGTTTGATCGAGCAAGGTATGGCACCAGGTGCTGGCTTAGCTTTCCTTGTTGCTGGAGGCATCACTTCGTTGCCGGCAGCGATTGCTGTATTCGCATTGGTGAGGCGTCCAGTGTTCCTTCTATATATCGCTTTTGCGTTAACCGGATCTGTGGCTAGTGGTGTGATTTTCGAGGCTTGGTTAACTTGAGTGTTGTTGATTACGAATCAGTTTTGGCGTTGCTCGAATCAAGTAGCTTGCCGCCAAAATGGTACTTGGCACCGAATAGATATCGATCAGCCGATCGAAGCAGCACCTGATCACCACTGCAGTTTTTTGCATATGGGGGTGTTTCGACCATAACGGTATTACCGTTTTCTAATTTGAAAATATGGATGCCTGAATTGCCAGTAGGGCCGGACTTAGATGTTCGTGATACCACTTCAGCGGTTATCTCAACTATTGTTGTTAAGGCGCTCATGAGCCGGCCATTAATTTATTTTGGTGTGGTCGCTATGTAGGAGGCATTCTGTGACACCTTGCCATGCCATGCAGCAAGTTTGCTAAAATCGTCTCTCCATGCAAATTCAGGCGATCGAAAATCGAGATACCCCAAGGCGCAAGCCAAAGCAATGTTATCGATGCTCATGTTGTCGGAATTATTGCGTTTATTGAACCAGCCAAGCGTATTGTTTATCTTCTCCCATTGCTCGTCTATCCATACCGGCCAACGCTGTGGCTCTGGGCGTAGGAAGGTTTCATAACGTATTGATACCGCTGCTTCCATAATGCCACTAGCCATTGCGTGCGCAGTTTGTACTAACCATTTTTCTGGCCCCGATGCCGGGATGAGTTGTTGCTGTCCGTGCAGATCATTTAAGTATTCGCATATTACGGTTGAATCAAGAATGACCGAACCATCATCAATTTGCAGCGCTGGGATTTTACGTAATGGATTAACGCGATTAGCGTATTCAGAATTCTCTTTGCCTGGCAACACTAGTGCTTCAACCAATTCGATGTTATCTGTTAAGTTGAGTTCTTGTGCAGCCATGCGGACTTTACGGACGAAGGGTGACGCAGTGGCGTAGTAGAGTTTCATTGATGTGTTAGACCCATTATATTCCTGTGATTTCAGGATAGCATGGTCGATAACAGGCTTTGGCTTTATGTGGCGCCACCCCGCGAATTAGATGTCCTCTGGGGTTAGCACCACCTGCGTGACGGGGCATACAGGGAGTTTCTTTTCGGTTTTTATTGGAGCGTTCCAGCGGTTATTAAACCGCTTTTGGACACTCTGAAATCTCCTCGTCGTACCTAGATTTTTCGCTGCGAGGCGGGAGTTGTTAACGTTTGAATAACTGGCCCACAATCCGATCCTTCAAATTGTGAGCCAGTAATGCTTTTAGTAGGCCATGGCTTTAATGGCCCAATAGTGATTTACAGGCTGTAATACATATCAAATTCAACCGGGTGTGTAGCCATACGCAAGCGAGTGACTTCTTCCATCTTCAGTTCAATGTAGGCATCGATTAGGTCATCAGTAAATACACCACCAGCAGTTAAAAATGCACGATCGCTATCCAATCCTTCAAGCGCCTGATCAAGGGAGAAGGCGACCTTAGGGATGGCTTTCTCCTCTTCAGGTGGTAGGTCGTATAGATCTTTGTCCATTGCATCGCCAGGGTGGATCTTGTTTTGGATGCCGTCGAGGCCAGCCATCATCAATGATGCAAACGTGTAGTACGGGTTACCTGTAGGGTCAGGGAAGCGAACTTCAATACGGCGCCCTTTAGGGTTGGATACCCAAGGTATACGAACTGATGCAGAACGGTTGCGCGCTGAATAGGCCAACATAACCGGTGCTTCAAAGCCTGGCACCAAACGTTTGTAGCTGTTAGTCGATGCATTAGCGAACGCGTTGATCGCGTGAGCGTGTTTGATGATACCGCCGATGTAATACAAAGCAGTTTCAGATAAGCCGCCGTAGAGATCCCCGGAAAATGTGTTCTCGCCATTTTTGAATAACGACTGGTGTACATGCATGCCGCTACCGTTGTCACCAACGATGGGCTTAGGCATAAACGTAGCTGTTCGGCCATATTGATGGGCAACGTTGTGTACAACGTATTTCAAAATTTGTACACCGTCAGCACGTTTTACAAGCGTGTCGAATTTAGTACCGATTTCGCATTGTCCAGCAGTACCTACTTCATGGTGGTGTACTTCAGGGATAACGCCCATGCCTTCCATGACTTGGCACATGGTAGCGCGCAGGTCATTTAGTGAATCAACAGGTGGTACTGGAAAGTAGCCGCCTTTAACACCTGGGCGATGGCCAGTGTTGCCACCATCCATCTTTTTGCCAGTATTCCAGGCCGCTTCTTCTGAGTCGATTTGGTAGCTTTGGCCTTTCATGTCTGTGGTCCAACGCACGTCATCGAAGACAAAAAATTCGGGCTCGGGGCCAAAATAAGCAGTATCAGCAATTCCCGTTTGTTGCAGGTATGCTTCAGCACGCTTTGCTACTGTGCGCGGGTCGCGTTCGTAGCCAGCCATAGTGTCAGGTTCCACGATATCGCAGCGAATGTTGAGTGTGGTTTCTTCGGTAAACGGATCGAGCACGGCAGTGTCGGTGTCAGGCATCATGATCATGTCGGATGCGTTGATGCTTTTCCAACCTTCTATTGAAGATCCGTCAAACATATTGCCTTCTTCGAAGGTGTCTTCATCGACTTGGCTTGCAGGTAGTGAAAAATGCATCTCTTTTCCACGCGGGTCTGTAAAGCGGAAATCGACAAACTGTACATCTGAATCTTTGATGGTCTTTAATACGTCACTGGCTGACATTACTGATTCCTCTTGGTTAATTCTTTGTGTTTTATGGGCTGCTGTTGCTTTCTCGACGGCGTGCTGGCTATGGTAATTCAGCGCCCGATCTGTAGCTGGTAAGCCATAGAAGTAATACGAAAAAAAGCATGTTAATACAATACGTTATAAAATAGTTGAAGCATTTTCTTGCACTATGATGGTGCTTGTTTCGCGATAAATGCACCCAATCGGTGCGGTTATGCGTGGTAATGCTCCAGGTGGGCATAGTGTATCTGAACCGCTTGTACGGCAGATACTTACCTGCGCAGTTCAGGTATGAATTCACAGCACAGTTGCCGTTAAAAGCCGCGCTTATCTAGTCAATTGCGTAAACTGTGCACCATAAACTCGCAGTTTAAAATAACAGGAGATATCTCTTGACCGCAGGGCCAGCGCAACACGACGTCAAAACATTTCAGGGCATGATTGCCGTGTTACAGGCCTATTGGATGGAGCAGGGCTGTATTGTCCAGCAATCCTACGATATGGAGATGGGGGCAGGCACCTTCCACCCGTCCACCTTTTTGCGCTCCATCGGCCCCGAGCCTTGGTATGCCTGCCATACACAGGCATCGCGACGTCCCGGTGACGGTCGTTATGGTGACAATCCCAATCGCCTGCAGCATTACTATCAGTTTCAGGTGGCCATGAAACCATCGCCGCCTAATATGCAGGCCTTGTATTTGGGCTCATTAGAGGCGCTTGGTTTTGATTTGCTTGAACATGATGTGCGCTTTGTTGAAGATAACTGGGAATCACCCACGCTAGGCGCATGGGGTTTGGGTTGGGAGGTGTGGCTAAACGGCATGGAGGTTACGCAGTACACCTATTTTCAACAATCTGGCGGTTTGCCTTGTAATCCGGTGCTGGGCGAATTGGCTTACGGCATAGAACGTTTGGCTATGTACATACAACAAGTGGATAGCGTGTTTGATCTAATTTGGGGAAATAGCGCAACCGGCGTTGTGACCTATGGCGATGTCTTTCATCAAAACGAAGTAGAGCAATCAGCGTTTAACTACGAATTTGCTGATACGCAAATGATGTTTTCAAGGTTTGATGCATGTGAGCGCGATTGTGAGCGATTGTGTGGCCTGGGCTTGCCACTACCAGCCTATGAGCAAGTGCTAGCAGGTTCTCACTCTTTCAATCTGCTTGATGCGCGTCATGCTCTGTCAGTAACTGAAAGACAGCGTTATATATTACGGGTGCGAGGTATGTCTAGAAAAGTAGCCGAAGCGTATCTTGCGCGGCGTGAGGAGTTAGGTTTTCCGTTGCTTGAAAAAGAAAGTGAGAAAAAAGCGGAGAAGGCCAATGGCTGATCTGCTGATTGAACTAGGTGTTGAAGAGCTTCCAGCTGCATCTGTTATGCCGATGGCTAACCATTTAGCCAAAACACTGCATGACGAACTAAGCAAAGCAGGCTTGGCAGGTGGCGCTGCAAAGGTTTATGCAACGCCCAGAAGAATCGCTGCATTATTACCTGACGTTGGTGCACAGCAAGAGGATCAACAAGTTGAACGTAAGGGCCCTGCCGTTAAGGCTGCCTACAAAGATGGCGAGCCAAGCAAAGCACTGGCAGGCTTTTTAAAAGGTGCCAATGCCACCGTAGATCAGCTCAGCACAATAGAAACACCCAAAGGTGATTGGCTAGTGCTGAAGATAAACCAACCGGGCCGCGCCTTGGCAGAAATAGTCAGTGATGCCATGGCTGCTGCGCTTAAAACAATGCCAATGCCGCGCCGCATGCGTTGGTCTGATTTACCCTATGAATTTTTACGCCCTGTGAGCTGGTTGTGTGCGGTACACGGCAGCGATACTGTGCCGCTAGAATTTCTTGGCCTTACGGCGGGCAATGTAAGCTATGGCCATCGCTTCCATGCACCGAATGCAATTACCATCACTAACCCAGCTGATTACCAAGCTGCGCTTAACAAAGCGTTTGTTGTGGCTGATTTTAGTGTGCGACGACAACAGATTAGTGAACAGGTCAGCACTGCAGCAAAGCAAGCGGGTGCACAGCCGGTCGTCGATGAAGCCTTGCTTGATGAGGTGACGGCTTTGGTTGAATGGCCGGTGGCAATAAGCGGCAAGTTTGATCCAAGTTATCTAGATATTCCAAAAGAAGCACTGATACAAACGATGGAAGAGAATCAACGATACTTTGCATTGCTAGATAACAGCGGTAACTTGTTACCATCATTTATCACCATTGCCAATATCGAATCCACCCATCCGCAATCGATTATTGGCGGTAACGAACGAGTAATTCATCCGCGCTTTGCTGACACCTTATTCTTTTGGGAGCAAGACAAAAGCAAAAAACTGCATGAGCATTTGCCCGAACTTGATAACGTTTTGTTTCAAGAAAAATTAGGCTCTGTGGGCGATAAAATTCGCCGAATCAAAACACTGGGTGCGTGGTTAGCACCGCGCATGGGCGCAGATGCGGCCAGTTGTGAAACAGCGGCTGATCTTTGTAAATGTGATTTAACAACTGAGATAGTAAAAGAGCTTGCCAAAATGCAAGGCATTGCTGGGCGTTATTACGCTGCTCGTGATGGTCATAGCAGTGATATCGCAGATGCGATGGAGCAGCATTATTTTCCGAAGCAGGCAGGTAGTGCGTTACCGGGTAATTCGGTTGCGCGGGTGATTTCAGTATCCGACAAGATCGACACCTTAGTGGGCATCTATGGCCAAGGCCTTAAACCTACGGGTGCAAAAGACCCATTCGGTTTGCGCCGTGCTGCATTGGGCGTGGTGCGCGTATTAATAGAACAAGAGCAGGACATCGACTTAAAAGAGCTCGTTAGTGAAGCGATAAGCGCTTACGGCTCTGTATTGCCAGGCGATGCCAATGGATCTGAGATGGTGGATTACATCCTCGAACGCTTGCGCGGCTATGCCGTTGATCAGGGCTATACCGTTGATGTAGTTGATGCTGTACTGGCACGTGGCGTTACCGCGCCGCTAGATGTCGTGCAGCGACTACAAGCCATTAAGCCGTTTCGTGAAACGCCGGCTGCCGTGTCTTTATCGGCTGCGAGTAAACGTATTAGTAATATCCTGAAAAAAGCATCGATAACCACTACACAGCCCATCAATGAAGCCCTATTGCAGGAGCCTGCTGAAAAAGCACTGTATGAAAATCTGCAAAAAGTCGCACCTATAATTAAAGAGCAGTTTGAGGCGCGCGATTATTCAAAAGCCATGACCACCACCGCCGGTCTGCGTGACCATGTTGATACTTTCTTCGATGATGTTATGGTGATGAGCGAAGATGAGGCGTTGAAAGATAATCGTTTAGCACTCTTGCATCAGCTTAACGAACTGTGCTCATACACAGCCGATCTATCTCGCTTGCAAGCAATAGAGTCATAACCAAAGCCACAGAATGACATGAAGCTGATAGTGCTCGACAGAGATGGTGTAATTAATATCGACAGGAAGGGCCCTGTTGTTAATGCCAAACAGTGGGTGCCTATCGATGGCAGTTTAGAGGCCATTGCAAGGCTTCACCAAGCGGGTTATCAAATAGCCGTGACAACCAACCAGTCGGGCATTGCACTGGAGCTTTTAACCATCGAAGAGTTGCACGTCATCCATGCCAAGATGCACGATTTAGTGAATAAAGCCGGTGGCAAGATAGACGCGATTGTGTTTTGTCCGCATAGCGATTCGAATCAATGCGATTGTCGAAAGCCAGCACCTGGAATGTTATATACCTTGTCAGAGCGATTAGATGTTGATCTAGAAGGTGTGCCAGTTGTGGGAGATTCGCTTCGTGACGTTCAAGCAGCAATGGCCGCTGCGGCTAAGCCTATCTTGGTTAGGACAGGCAAGGGGCAAGACACGATTGATAATCACAAAGGCCTTGAGCATGTGCCGGCTTATGAGAATTTGGCTGAATACGTAACAGAGCTATTGGCGACGGAAGCTGAAAACACATGACGGAGCAACCTTCAACTCGTACCTATAATCGAACGTGGCTAATGGTTAAGAGTACAGTGTACTGGGTTTGGTTAACACTCAATACACTGATTATGGGCGGCCCCATTTTGCTGGTGTCGTTGTTTTCATTTGAAAAAGCGTATTGGCTGGTGATGTGGTGGCTTCGCGGTAATGTGTATGGCTTGCGCCTTATTTGTGGCACCGGATGGAAGGTTGATGGCCTAGAGAACATCCCTACACATGCCACTCTGGTTATGTCGAAGCATCAGTCCACATGGGAAACCTTCTTTATCGCAATGTTAGTACCCACGCCTGTTTACGTTGCCAAGCGCTCGTTATCACTCATCCCTATTTTCGGTTGGGCTCTACGTACAATGAAATTCATTTTGATAGATCGTCGAGCGGGGCGTTCGGCTATCAAACAAATGGTTGATCAAACACGCGAGCGTATCGCTGCGGGTAGCAGTGTGGTGGTTTTTCCTGAGGGTACTCGTCGGCCAGTCGGTGCAGAGCCGGCTTATCGTATCGGTGGCGCTTTGGTTGCCGAGAAAACTGGCGTAGATGTTTTACCGGTGGCAGTTAACTCAGGCGAATTTTGGCCACGAATGAGTTTTATAAAATGGCCTGGTGAAATTACTGTCAGCTTTGGGCCAATTATCAAAACCGAAGGAAAGCTTGCAAACGATATTATTAAGGAAGTCGAAAACTGGATAGAACCTCGTATGGACGAAATCACCGTTAAAGATCGGTTTCCGTACCAAGGTTAATATTTGCTTATATGGCAAACAACTGCTTGGCGTTTTCAGTAGTGGCCTTAGCTATTTTAGTCGCAGTCTCTTCTCGCAGCTCACTTAACGCTTTCCATACATCTATCAAATAGGCCGGTTCGTTGCGTTGCTTGGCATGTGCAGCGTCAGCTTGATCGGGCGCATCGGTTTCAAGCAATATACTATCCAGTGGAAGCGCTGCGAAAACTTCGCGTAGCTTGATGGCCCGCTCGTAGCTTACGGCCCCACCAAAGCTCATCATAAATCCTAAATCCATCAATCGATGAGCTTGTTGTAATGAGCCATTGAAACTATGCACCATGCCGTGGTTATGTCCAGATGCTTTGATTAGCTTAATGACATCCTCCACCGCTCGATGTGCGTGTACGACGATTGGTAAGCGGAATTCCCTGGCCAATGCCAGTTGTGCACCAAAACAAGTTTGTTGTTCACTTTTGTTAACGTCGGCTAGCGAGTAGTCCAGGCCGCATTCGCCCACGGCTACAGGCCGCTCTTTTCCAAGCCAGAGCGGTAACGTTTGGAGATCTTCGGGCTGATGTTGAGCCATAAAACAGGGGTGTAAGCCGTAGCAGGCGTATAAATCTTTGTGTTCAGCCACATATTCCTTGATACGTGGCCAGTGCTCGCGCGTCACTGCTGGGATTATCTGGCCAATTACGCCCGCCTTACGCGCTCGCGCCATTACAGCCGGAAAATCGTCACGTAGGCGAGGATCATCGCTGTGAACGTGCGAATCGATCAATTCAGGGTTGCGTTGAGGCGCCATAATTTGCCGGATTTGGTTTTAACCCGATGGTGGATCGTGCGAGAATGTAGCATAAGGCCGGTAGTAACCGGAACAGATTTCAGGAGTTTGTAATATGCGTTGGAAACGAGGTCGTCGTAGCCAGAATATTGAAGATAGACGCGGTATGCGCCCCGGCGCCCGAGGCCGCGGTGCACGCCGTGGTGGTGGCATGAAAATCGGTGGCACCGGTGCAATACTGTTATTGCTAGCCAGTCTGTTTTTTGGGCAAGATTTGCTTACAGCGTTTACTGGTGGTGGCAGTGCTGGTGGCCTGGGTGGTACGTTAAGTGGTGGTAGTGGTGCAGGGCAAGCTGCTCCTCCGTTGTCGCAAAACTCTGGCGTTCGAAATAACGATGAAGCTGGCCAATTTATCTCCTCCATTTTGGCTGACACCGAAGACGTATGGAATAAATTATTTCAACAAGCCGGCAAGCGTTACCAGGCACCCAAAGTTGTGTTGTTTGAAGAAGGTGTCAATTCAGCATGCGGCTTTACGTCATCTGCCGCAGGGCCGTTTTATTGCCCGGGTGATTCCAAGGTTTATATTGATCTCAGTTTTTTCCGTACCTTGCAAGAGCAAATGAAAGCAGGCGGTGATTTTGCTCAAGCCTATGTTCTAGCTCACGAGGTAGGCCATCACATACAAAATCAATTGGGTGTATCAATGGCTGTACAGAACAAGATGCGGCAGGTACCTAAAAAACAAGCCAATGAATTATCTGTCCGTGCTGAATTACAAGCCGATTGTTACGCCGGTGTTTGGGCGCACCATGCACATAAAGATCGTCAATTATTAGAGCCTGGTGATCTTGAGGAAGGCATGAATGCAGCGGCGCGCATTGGTGACGATGCCTTGATGCGTAATGCGGGCCGTCGTGTACATCCTGACGGGTTTACACACGGCTCATCACAGCAACGTCAAACTTGGCTGTATAAAGGTTTGGAGTCGGGTGACTCGCAAGCGTGCGACACTTTTAATTCGCAGATCTGATCTGCACAACATACGTTGCACTCAGTAATGCGAAAACCATAATGCGAACATCCGCGCAAGCGTTTTTGGATAGTCCCAACAAGCGCGTAACACTCTTGGGTATGTCAGGTGTGGGTAAAACCCGCCTGGCAAACTTGATGCGTGACGAAAACTGGTTTCACTACTCAGTGGATTACCGCATCGGTACGCGTTACCTCGACGAACCCATTCTTGACAATATAAAGCTGCAAGCCAATCAGGTGCCGTTTCTGCGCGATTTATTGCGCACAGATTCCATCTACATCGGTAACAATATTACGTTTGACAATCTTAAGCCCCTGTCATCGTTTTTAGGAATGCTGGGTAACCCTGAGAATGGCGGTTTACCTTTGCCTGAATTTAAACGGCGCCAACAACTTCATTTAGATGCTGAAGTCGCCGCCATGCTGGATGTACCTTCATTTGTAGAAAAGGCGCGTACTATTTACGGGTACAACAATTTTCTGAACGATGCCAGCGGCAGCTTTTGTGAAATTGATGATCCCAAAGTATTCGAGCAGTTGGCCGAACAAACCGTATTTATTTATATTGAAGCGGATGCAAAGGATCAAGAATTTTTAATCGAGCGAGCTGCCAAAACCCCCAAACCTCTGTATTACCGAGAGCCGTTCTTAGATGAGCAGCTTCAGCGCTATCAACAAGAAAAAAATATCTCTTACGTTACAGAGATAAGTCCATCTGACTTTGTCACGTGGGTATTCCCCAAATTGTTTAAGTCCAGAGTGCCGCGCTACAAAGCCATAGCGGAACAATACGGATATACCGTGTCTGCTCGCGATGCATTGGCTGTGGAGACGGCCGAAGAATTTGTCGAACTTATTACCAAGGCACTCGACTAATGCCAATTGTTGCGCATAGTGATCTGCCTAGTTATGAACGCTTGCGGCAAGAGGGCTATCGTGTGCTAACGCCTGAGCGTGCCAATCAGCAGGATATTCGTCCCTTGCATGTGGGCTTGCTTAATATGATGCCTGATGCAGCACTAGCCGCCACCGAGCGGCAGTTCTTTAGATTGATAGGTTCTAGTAATCCGATTAGTCAGTTTCATATTCATCCCTTTACATTAGATGAGATACCGCGCTCGGATGCAGCGCGTGATCACATAAATCGTTATTACGAGCCACTGGATAAAATCAAGGAAGCAGGGCTTGATGCGTTGATCATCAGCGGTGCGAATGTTACTGAAGCTAATTTATCTAAAGAAATATTTTGGGAACCACTAAAAGACGTGGTTGATTGGGCATACAACAACGTTACCTCTACGCTGTGTAGTTGCCTGGCATCTCATGCCGTTTTTTTAGGCCGCTACGATATACAGCGTCAAGGCCTACAAAATAAAATCTGGGGTGTTTTTCAGCATGAGGTGACTGATGCCAGTCATCCCTTGGTTCACGATACCAATACCATTCTGGATGTGCCGCAATCTCGCTTTAACGAAGTGACACGATCGCAGTTGGAGCAGGCAGGCTTACACGTGCTGATAGAAAGCCAAGAATCTGGTGTGCAATTGGTGGTCAGCAACGACGGTTTTAGGATGGTGTTTTTTCAAGGGCATCCTGAGTACGATCAAATCAGTTTGATGAAAGAATACAAACGGGAAGTAGGGCGGTTTGTGTCCGGAGCGTCGACAAGCTACCCTCCATTCCCTGTTAACTATTTTGATACGTATAGCCAAGCGCTATTGCATGAGTTCGAATTACAAGTGCGTGCAGCCCTGAGTGATGGTTCCGAAATGCCGGTATTCCCCGAACCTCAACTTTTGCCGCGTTTGCATAATAGCTGGCATGACAGTGGCGAAGCCCTAGTGGGTAATTGGATAGGTTTGGTGTATCAAATGACCAATACTGATCGCCAAAAGCCATTTATGGATGGCGTTGATCCTGCTAACCCGCTGGGTTGGTTGTAGTAGTCGTCATACCCTGCATCATTGAAGTTGTATAACCCTGGAATATCGTCGTCTCCAGTAAGCGAGAATCCGCTGGCATCATCTGCGACAGCGTCGCTTAAAAAATAAGATTAAGCATAGTCAGGCTAACCACCAAAAATAGAATCGTCATGATGCCGCCGGCTCGCATAAAGTCAGCTACTTGATAACCACCGGGGCCCATGATCAATGCGTTGACCTGGTGGGTAGGTATCAAAAAGGAATTGGAAGTTGATATGGCAACTGTTAGTGCAAACACTGCAGGGTCAGCGCCTACGGCGACTGCGATATTAACTGCTAATGGCACCAACAATACCGTCGCGCCAATGTTGGACATCACCAACGTAAAGAACGTCGCAAGGCCAGCAATCACGGTTTGCAGCACCCAAGTTGGTACGTCACCAACTAAGGTTAATATTTTTTGTGCAATCCATGCTGCAGTGCCGGTTTGGTCAACGGCAATACCCAGTGGTATTAGGCTGGCTAGCAAAAATACCGTTTGCCAGCTCACCGCCTCGTACGCTTCATCAATAGTGAGTACACCTGACAACACCATGCCCATAGCGCCGGTGAGTAGTGAAATGCTTAAACTGTCAGTAATCAGAAAGAGGACAAGTGCTAGGCTAAAAAACAGGCTTGCCTCTTTGATTTTATGTGTGCGCAGATCTTCGTATTTAACGTCGGTTGCCAATACAAAATCCCTGTTACGCGAAAGCCTGCTTAGATCTTTCCAGCTCGCATGCACAACCAAGGTGTCACCTGGTTTCAACACTTCATCAGCAAAATCACGCTTGATGATGTGATCAGTACGGAAGATCTGCAATATGTTGGCACCGTAGTTACGGCGTGGCTTTATTTCTTTTATCACTTGCCCAATCAAAGATGAGCCTGGCGGTACTACCAGTTCGGCGATACCACTATGCTGCGAATTCAGTACATCTGCAAACCGATCAGGCTCACCGAGTAATTCCCAGTGGTTCTCTTCACAAAAGGCTTCTATTTGGCGTCGGTCACCCATTAAGCCTAGCTGCGTATTCACCCATATCATCTCTTCGCGATCGGGTGGTACCTTAACCACATCACCGCTGTACAAAGCCAGCATCATTGGCATGTTTGGATAAGTGTCTTCGACTTGGCGGATAGTCATGCCGGCCATGGGGCTATCGTCAGTGACTTTGGCTTCCATCAGCTCACCTTGAATACCATAGAGCTTTTCGAAGTAGTCTTCAGCGCGGGAGGTGCGATTAGTGTCCTGCTCGCGTGACCGTGGCAGTACAAATTTGCCAGCGACGACAAAGTAGAGAATGCCAGTAGCCACCAAAGCAATACCGATAGGCGTTACTGAGAACAAACCAAACGTTTCCATCTGCTGGTCAGCAGGCAGAGTTTTGTTTGATGATAACAGTAGATCGTTTAATAGGATCAGCGGGCTGGAACCAATCATGGTGGCAGTACCACCGAGGATGGCGCAAAAGCCCATCGGCATGAGTAGCCGTGACATGGGTATTTCAGTACGAGCTGAAATTCGGTTAACCACGGGTAAAAATAATGCGGCGGCGCCGATGTTTTGCATAAAGCTTGAGATGAAGGCAACCGTACCAGAAACCAATGGGATAATACGGCGTTCCGTCTTACCACCTTTTTTCATGATTAACGCAGCAAGTTTGCTCATGATGCCGGTTTTATCTAAACCTGCACCGATAATCATGACGGCAATAACCGAGATGACGGCGTTACTCGAAAACCCAGAGAAGAGATCTTGTTGTGAAATCAGTGGTTCAATTTTCGGTAGGAGTGTGGTGAGGCCAAGTGTGACCATGACGCAAATAGCGGCAACATCCACACGCAGCACTTCAAATGCAAATAAGAAAATTGTGACGCCCAGAATGCATAACACCAGGATCATTTCAAAGCTTAGGGTTAGCGGCTCCATTATGATCCGGTTTGCTCGAGCTTAAAGATGAGATCACACACGTCATGGCCTAAACGATGGCCGCGTTGTTCGAAGCGCGTCAATGGACGCCAGTCTGGGCGAGGCGCAACGCTGCCACTGCCGGCAGTATTAGTGAATACTGGGTTAACACTAAATTCGTGCTTCATCCACTTCGCGTAATCGGCCCAATCGGTTGCGCAATGCAGCACACCTTCACTCTGCAGGCGTGAGGCCACAGTATTGAGGAATTCCTGTTGCACGATCCGCCTTTTGTGATGGCGCTTCTTGCGCCAAGGGTCTGGAAAAAAGAGCAAGACTTTAGCCAAGCTGGCGGGCGCAAGCATGTTTTGCAATACATCCATGGCATCGTGCTGAATCAAGCGGACATTGCTTAATTGTGCAGCTTTAATGCCCATCAGTGCTTGACCAATTCCGGGTGTGTGGATTTCCACGCCGATTAGATTCACATCAGGGTTTTGCGTGGCCATGGCGAGCAGAGCATCCCCATTGCCAAAACCGATTTCCATCCACACGGGTGCATCACGACCAAATAGCGTGCTTGGATTGATCGGAGTTTCCGAGTAGGGGATACCGTATTGCGGTAAAAGGGTTTTAACCGCTTGCTGCTGGGCACGAGTTAGCCGGCCGTTACGTACGACAAAACTGCGAATGGATCGGCTGGTCAGGCGCGGCTCAAGGCTGCGTTCAGTGGGGCCGCCTTCAGTCGGGCTGCGCTCGGTCGGCGTGTCCAAGGTCGGCGGCCGGTGTTGCTCGACCATCGATACTCCCGTTGCGGTGAGGCTCTGCTAGCAGAGCTGGATCAGTGCTTAATTGCCTGATGTCTAGATAGGTTAATTATAGGCGGCCCGAGCCAGTTTGTTTACTGCCAGCTGGGCGAGATTGTGTTGTACCAGTTGGTTGCTGGTTAGCGACGACCTTTTCGACCTTTGGCGCGAGGCTCTTCAAATTGTACTTTCAGCGACTTGTCACCAACAATTTTGCCATTGAGCGAGGCAATGGCGGCACGTGCTTCATGGCCTTCCATTTCAATGAAACCGAATCCTTTGCACTTACCACTAAAAACATCAGCTACCAATTTGATAGAACGGACTTTTCCGAACTCTTCGAACATTTCGGTAACGGTTTCTTCTGTTGATTCGAGCGGTAATCCACCTACGAACATCTTCTTCACGAAATAGCCTCTAATCTTGTTGACTGGCCTTCGGGTCATGCTGTAGAAGCGGCACGAACGGGGCGAGTCTGTGACTTTGGTAAAAAGGAACTGACAGGTGCTTGGCCGGAACTGACCACACCAAATATGGGATAAGGCAGCCACCGCAGTATTACTATTTTACCCTGATTGGCAGGGATTGGCTACGATGGGCTGGTATATTTTGACCCACCGCTAAGGTGAGCAGAATGCACTCAGAAGGGATCTAGGCCTCTATTTACCTAACTGCCAATGAGTTGTTCCTTGGCGGATCGGCTGAGCTTCTTAACACTGTGTTCGTGCTTTGATGCGTCAGCTCGATCGGCGGCGGAAAACTGATATACCAGCTGTACTGGCCGGCGCCCACGGGTATAGGCGGCACCGCGATTACCTTCGTTGTGTTCTTGTATCCGCCGATCAATATTGGTTGTTATTCCGGTATATAGCGAACCATCAGCACACCGTAGAATATAAACTGTCCACTGGCTCAAGCGATTATCTTCATTGACTGCTGACTACTCATCTTCGTTTTCGTCGTTGTCCCGTGTGTATGGCTCCAATGACTACGCACAATTGCAGCAATTGCGACTATGTGTTGTTGGCATTGGAGGCGTGGGTTCCTGGGTTGTTGAGGCGCTGGCGCGAACCGGCGTTGGGCACATCACAATGATAGACCACGATGACGTTACACCTAGCAATATTAACCGTCAGCTACAGGCCTTGCAATCTACCATTGGCCAATCAAAAGTTGAGCTGATGAAGGCGCGAGTGCTGGAAATCAATCCTGAGTGCGATGCCGTTGCAGCGGATGACTTTCTCGCAGAGAAAAATCTATTTGATTATCTATTGCGCGATTTCGATATGGTGATCGATGCGATTGATTCCATTCGGTTTAAGGCGGCCATGATTTACTTCTGTCGCCGTAATAAAATACCGATAATCACCACCGGTGGAGCAGGCGGTCGAGTGAACCCTGGGGCGGTTGAGATCGCTGATCTGTCAGTAACCTGGAATGACTCCCTGGCAGCTAAAGTGCGCTCACGGCTACGCTCTGACTACGGTTTCAGCGCCAACCCAATCAGGCGGTTTGGTATTCCGTGTGTGTTCTCAACTGAGCAACCGGTCTACCCGCAAGATGACGGAGAAGTGGGCCACAACAAGCCTGGAGTGGCGGGTGCACGTCTGGATTGTGAGCAAGGATATGGATCGGTAAGCTTTGTCACCGGCACCTTCGGCTTTATGGCTGCAGGCTATGCGGTTAACCGATCCTTAGCGCTTAAACGACGCAAACTAGACGCGGTGGATCGAAATAGTTAGGCAGCTTGGCGAATAGAGCCTTAGTTTGGGTGGCTCAGGCACAAATCAGCCTGCTCTGGGGTTCCAGCTTGCGGCAGGTGCTCAAAGATCATACTAAGGGCATGTCGTGGCGAAACAGAGTTCAAGTTTTGTGCGGCAGTTTGCAGTTGGTATCATCAGGTATGGCCCCCCAGTCCGTTACCTTTTAATAAGGCCACAAATAAAAATCAGCCGGGAGAAGCCGATGACACAGCTAAATAATCTGCGCTTAAGTTCGAAGCTCCAAATGCTCACAGCTACTGTATTGCTGTTGACGGCGGTCGGCTGTGGTGGTGGTACTGACTTGCCTCCAACTTCAGGACAGACTTTGCCTGAGTCTCCAAGTTTAGGCGGTGAACAGCCTTCGGACGATCCAGATATCGCCAAACCTGTTGAGCAGATTACAGCGGCAACGGGTGTACAGATCGTTTATGCCAACCCTGAACAGCAAAGTAACATTGATGGCGATTACATTGATAGCCAATGGGTGCAGATGCAAACCTGCTTACAGATAACGGCGCAAACGCCAACGGTAAACGTTGTGTCCGGGCGCATCACCCCGTTAACAGCTGATGATGATGTATTGCGGTATGTCGATGGATCAGTGCTAGCCACAGCAACGGTGACGTCTACTGATACGACTATCCAAATTACTGAAGCCGACTTTGATGGCTCACTAGGTGCTAACGGCAACAACCTGCGCAGCATCTTTGGCCGATATCTATGGTTCTCCGCCAGTTTGCCTGAGCGTGATTATCAATACGAATGTGCTAAGCAGTAAGATTTGACGTTATGATGGTGGTGTGAATACGCCGCTAAGCACACAAGACAAAACCACCAGCGCACCAACCGCTGCCGTCATTCTGATTGGCAATGAACTACTGAGTGGTCGCACGCAAGATATCAATCTGCAATATATTGCGAGCAAGCTTGTCGAACACGGTATCACTCTACGCGAAACCCGAATCATCCCTGACGACGAAGCCGTGGTTGTGGAGGCAGTCAACAGCTTACGCAAGGCATACGACTACGTATTCACCACGGGTGGCATCGGCCCAACCCACGACGACATCACCGCCGACTGTATCGCCAGTGCATTTGGCGTTGCGCTGCCGATCCATCCGCTTGCTGAGCAGCTGCTATTGGCCTATTTTAAGGAACGGGACATTCAGCCTAATGAGGATCGCTTGCGGATGGCGCGTATACCTGAAGGTGGCAAGTTAATTGATAACCCCGTGTCTGCTGCCCCTGGTTTTAATATCGGCAATGTATTCGTGATGGCGGGCGTGCCCAGGATCATGCAAGCCATGTTTGATTCGATACTCCCAAGCCTACGCAAAGGCCCAGCAATACAGAGTGTATCGGTTACCTGTAATTTAGGCGAAGGCACTTTGGCTGCACCACTACGTGAGCTACAAGCGAAATATCCGATGCTCGACCTGGGCAGTTATCCCGGCAAATTTGAGGGTGTGTCTCGTGTCATGCTAGTTGCGCGTGGCACTGATGTCGATGCTATGAGCCAAATAGAAGATGCACTGAAAAGCCTGATTACCACCTTGGGTGGAGTTATCGAAAAAACAATCTAGCTTAGTTAACATAGGCTATATCAACTGGATTACTTTGCAGTAACTCCAATTCACAATAAATTTTTAACCTAATCAAAGGCAGAGCATGACTATCAAAGTTGGCGACAAGCTTCCTCAAACAACGTTCTATATCATTGGCGAAAACGGCCCACAGCCTTTAGCGTCAACAAAAGTGTTTGCTGGCAAAAAAGTTGTTTTTTTTGCGTTGCCGGGTGCATTCACACCTACATGTTCACAGGCGCATGTACCTGGTTTTGTTGTGAATGCTGATGACATTTTGGCCAAGGGCGTCGATACAATCGTATGTATGTCGGTTAACGATCCGTTCGTGATGAAAGCATGGGGCGAACAATCAAACGCCGAGCAACTGTTGATGTTGTCTGATGGCAATGCCGAATTCACCAAGGCAATTGGGCTTGATGCTGATATGTCAGTAGTTGGCTTAGGTGTACGTTGCGGACGTTTTGCAATGATCGTCGATGATGGTGAGGTCAAGCACTTAGCGATCGAAGAGCCACAACAATTTGAAGTGAGTTCGGCTGACGCGATTATGGCGGTTCTTTAAGGTCGTTGATGCGCCGGCCTGTCATCCACCGTACTTCATGCATTAGCTGGTACTGCGCAACCGAGCAGCTAATGCGATCGATTTGACTAAAGAAAAGCGGATGAAACTAGCGGATTAGCTCGCGGACGCTTACGTTCTATGTACAGTCTTAGCAGATACCTGCCTCAGATTTTTCTAACCAACACAAAACATATCTTGCATGCTTGCCGTGTATTCGTTAATATAGGACAATGATCCGATCCTTTGGCAATGCAGCGACAGATGATTTCTATAACGGTCGCCGTTCAGCACATGTAAGAAGCATCGCTTCAACGATTCGCTCTACTGCTTTTAGAAAGCTTGATATGGTCAACGCAGCGTTAACAATAGATGACTTAAGGTCTCCTCCAGGTAACAGGCTAGAGAAGCTGTCTGGGAATCTTCGAAGCTTCCACAGTATACGCATCAATAACCAATGGAGAATCATCTTCAAATGGGTGAACGGCGCCGCTGAAGATGTTGAGATCGTCGACTATCACAGGTGAATGAGAATGCTACCTAATAATAGAACCACAACACATCCTGGTGAAATTCTCCTGTTAGAGTTTTTGGAGCCGATGGAAGTATCGCAATCAAAGTTCGCGCGCCATTTGGGTGTACCGATACAGCGGGTTAATGAACTTGTAAAAGGCAAGCGAGGAATAACGCCTGAGACGGCATGGCTGTTATCAGCATCGCTCGGCACTACACCTGAATTTTGGATGAACCTGCAGGTTAACTACGAACTAACGTCACTCGATCCTCCGAA
>JAZGEF010000054.1:0-18438 GCA_036478595.1 Granulosicoccaceae bacterium | reverse complement strand
CTCAAGGGTGGGTACATAGATTTCTGATCAATACAGGTAGGACTGGTGGCTCGTTGAACAGAGCCGCTAATCCGCAATTAACCATTCAGCGGCAAATACCCGCACTTTTACACTGGCGCTAACAGATTGGTAATGCACACTTGAAGTGGGCCTTCTCTGAAGCCGCTGTACTCTACCTGAGGGGTAACAAAAAAGCACAACACTACCTGCAAGTACTTCAAAAACGCATGACCAAGGCAAAGGCCCTTTCGGTTCTGGCACACAAGCTGGGCCGGTGCGTATTCTTCATGATGAAAAATGAGACCGTCTTTAATGAAAAACAGTTTCTAAAGGGTTAGTCACGCAATGGGGTGAGCTGCTAACCTAACTGGACCACAGGTTGAATGTGTCAATAACTCGATGAAATCACACCTTGGCAAAAAAGCCATCACATCGATTTATACATCAGATCTCCTGAGCCCCTTTTTTTGATTAGACACCCCATTGGCGTGCATCAACACAATGAACAAAGCCGCTTACACCCTGGCTGAGCCTGACGCTAATGGATGCTCAGGATATGAGTAAACCAGTCACTTTGAATAGTGCCATCCCAGGGTTAACCGATGAATGTCTGGTGGCCCTGTAGCCTCTGATGGATCACTATAAATACAGGCAGCGCTGAGAGCGCAGTAAGAGACCCTCTATATGTGTTTGCTGTAAGCGACTTGCTTAACAGCTACCATGACAGATGAAGTAGCCGTCTTTGTTCATTGACTATTTTTCGGGCATGCGCTCATGGCTGAAATAACAACCTATGCCTATTGACAGGCAGGAGGCTCATATGTGTTAGGCTGCTTTGAATTTTAACTTCTGTACTTCAGATAGATCAGTACTTTTCTTAGCCTGCCAAAGTTCATAGTTGTATTGCATTGCCAACCAACTCTCCGGGGTTCTCCCTAATGCCTTTGACAACCGTAAAGACATCGCTGGACTGATTCCACTCTGGCCGTTAATTAGTCGGTTCAGTGTTGACGACGATACTCCCAGACTTTCAGATAGCTTCCGAACACTTACATCAAACGGTGTTAAGTAAGTTTCTCTAATAAACTCCCCTGGATGGGGTGGATTGTGCATACTCATTTAATGATAGTCCTCATAGTCAGGCAAATAGACATTCCCCTCTTGAAACTCATAGGTGAGCCGCCAATTACCACTCACTGTTATGGACCATCGGCCTTTTAATTTACCTTTAAGCCTGTGTAGCCGGTATCCGGGGATATCCATGTCCTTAGCTGATTGTGCGGTGTCAAGCGCCGTAAGCATCATTCTCAACCTTGGCGCTTGATCCGGTTGAATTCCTTTCCTGGTTCCAGTTTTGTAGAACCGACGCAATCCTTTGTGTCGAATGGAATTGATCATTTATAAATTATAGCATGTTGCGCATCACGCATCAACAGAGTTTATTCACCGCACAATAACAGAATTCAAATTAGTACGAAAGGTGGCTTCGCCCGACAACCGGGTAATTGGCACCGTGGGCGCGGAGTTAATCGATTTTTAAGAGCGATTTAATCCCATACGCCTCAATTTTTATTGGAGCAAATAGCGCTACCTATTCATATTCAAACGTTGACCTTTTACGCAGACAAGAGATACTTATGATCTGGTCATTTTAAGCCTTACAGTGTGCTGTGCCGCAATTGTTTTGCCAGAAGAACGATGACAGGCTTACCCGAATTGCCAATGTCAGTGCTGACAAACCGGGTATATATGACCTGTGTTTACTTTGGCAGCTTTACCGGTCGGCCGGCTTCAAGAACACCATCGGCCCTTGCCCTCAGGAAGAGGTAAATATCATCGAGATGTTTTGTGATATTGGGGTCATTGGAAAAGACGGCATTGCACTTGAAGATCCGGAAGCCAAGGTTACGGTACGTCCTTCCAGGACTGTTTTTCTGAAGGTTTTATAATCCAGATCTTTTAATAATTCAACCAACGCAGGCGCAAAACTGCTACCCATGGCATCTTGCCCGTGACAGGCATTGCAGGTGCCGTGAAAGCGGCGATAGCCATTGTATGTCCCTTTGCCTACCATGCCATCCTCTTCGACATATATAGGTTCATCTGTGGGCGCATTTTCTCCAGCGCCCTTTTGGTTATTGGCGGCTACGCCTGCACTATCGGCATGCGCAGTAAAGTTTATGCAACAGGTGATCAAAATAAATGGCAAAGCGTAGAATTGTCTTGTCTTAGTTTTAAACATGAAATTACTCCATCATCAGGTCAAAAAAGCCGGGGCAAGGCGTAACATTGCTGATTTGCAGTTGTTACTGGATATCGCTCACAATAGTGCGATTTCAATTACCCGAGTTGTTGTTGGCGAACCGACAGATGGGGCGGGGCGCGGGCCTGTAACTGGAATAGAGCGGGGTGGTTATTACCCATTACCTGTTCAATGGATACAAGCTGAGCCGTCAAGGTCCGGCGTAGATGAATGCTGGACCACATTCGTTCTGACGCCTGGTTTATAGAGACTGCCGGTGCGCAGTGATCATTTGACCAGGCAGCCGAAATATCATCGACGACGTTGCCTGATGAGTCGACAACCAGACGTGTCAAACCAGTGCCATTACAAACGATGACGGAATCAAATCCCACACCAAAAGCGCTGGCCAGTGCCAGTGAGATGCGCGGCGTCAGGATTGCGACCGAAAGCAGTAGACACAATCCCCGTGCGTGCGGATAAACAGCGTACGGGAAGCTTAAAATATGGCAGGCAGGCTTTCACTGTGGATCATGTTGCACATGTTCCCATGACCATACCAATAAATTCTGTTTATCGCGATTAACTAACGTCGCTTGAATCAGGCAGAAGCACGCCATTCCTGTAATTTCTTCGTCAACTGGCTGGATAATTTAGAAAAATTGCCACCCATTTTCATGCGCGCATTGGCTTCATCCTTTTTTCCGACAATCGCCATGCCGAGAATGGTGCCTGCTTCCGTATGAAAATCCGCATGCAGCTTGCGAACCTCCTTGTAGTAGGGCGACGTTTTTTGTTCTGCAGGTATGTGCTCATAAAGCCATTTGCCAAAAGCACAATTGCAATCCTGCTTGCCTTGTTCAGGTGTGATGTCGGATGCACCTGTGTCGATCGCATTTCGTAGCTTTTGCTTCCACTGACCGTGTGCACTGATTGCCTTGCCTATGACATCTTCAAACATGTTGTATCTCCGGTTGTCTATTAATGGTATTTCTCAAAGGGTGTAGCAGCTATGTAAACACTGTGCTCGTATTCTGTAATTCAACTCAAAGGTGGTCGATTACAAAACATGTATTACATGCATACCGCTGACTGAACATATTCATATTCTCCAGAATTCTACATCCCAGGATGCTGTTTTCAAGGGCGGCGATGTAGGGGTTGTCCGTTCGTATGACAGGACTGCTTATGTAGGACATTACTACTCGACGATTGGACAGTTGGTTGGCTGATTACAACCTTGTGTGTTTCAGGCAGATGCACGCCATTCTTGTAATTTTTTCGTCAACTGGCTGGATAGTTTAGAAAAATTGCCACCCATTTTCATGAGCTCATTGGCTTCATTCTTTTTCCCGACAACTGCCAGCCCGAGTATACTACCTGCCTCAACATGAAATTTCGCATGCAGTTCGCGAACTTCCTTGTAGTAGGACGTCGATTTTTGATCTGCCGGCATGTGCTCATAAAGCCACTTGCCAAAGGCACAATTACAATCCTGTCTTACTTTTTCAGGCGTAGTGTCAGAAGAACCTGTGTCAATCGCACCTCTCAGTTTTTGCTTCCACTGCCCGTGCGCACTGATCGCTTTGCCTATTTCATCTTCAAACATGTTGTATCTCCGATTTACTACTGGTATTTCATTAAGGGGTATAGTGACGATGCAGACACTACGTTCGTTTTGGTGGTTTCACTCACAGCTGGTCGATTGTCAGATATGCGTCTCGAATCTATTGTTAACCTAAAAATCATTCCAAAAATCATTATCCCCTGACGCCGCTTTCAAAGGCGGCGGCGGGGTGGCAGCCTTTTCATTGGACAGGATCGGTTTCTGAATCTCACTGCTACCGGACGAATCGTTAGAAAACATATCAGTGTTACTCAAGCCAGTTGGAACAGCGCCCCCTGGAGCAGGCTGTTCTTTTAAACTTGAACTATTCAGTTGATTTGTGCTGCCATTCGCAGTGAAGTAGCCTATTTGAGTGGTCAGCATAGTTGCCTGACCACTCATTGCTCGACTGGTGTTTGCAGCCTTGTCCACCATGGATGCGTTTTGTTGTGTAACACTGTCCATATGAACAAGTGACTGGTTAATCTGCTCGATACCGATTGCCTGTTCATCACTGGCTACAGTTATCTGCCCCATAATATCGGTCAATTCCGAGATAGACAAAACGATATGCTCAAGCTCTTCTCCCGATTCTGTAACAAGCTGCGTACCATCCTTTACTTTATTTACGCTATCTACAATCAGTTCCTTTATCTCCTTGGCAGCTGATGCGCTACGCCCTGCCAGCTGTCGAACCTCACTGGCAACGACAGCAAAACCACGTCCCTGCTCACCAGCTCTTGCTGCCTCCACTGCTGCATTGAGTGCAAGCAAGTTAGTCTGGAATGCAATTTCATCGATAACACCGATAATGTCTGCGATGCGTTCGCTGGCAGAACTGATTTCGCGCATAGCAGAAATTGCACGACCGGCAGTTTCTCCACTTGAAGTTGCGCGCGCACTTGTGTCAATAACCAGCTCATTTGCTGCCCTGGCATTCTCAGCATTCTGCTTTACTGTGCTGGTCAGCTCCTCGGTGCTGGATCCTGTTTCTTCAAGGTTCGCAGCTTGCTGCTCTGTTCTTTCACTCAATCCTGCATTACCAGCAGATAGTTCGTCTGCACCCATTTTTACCTTTACAGCTAATGCCCCTGATTCTTCTATGACGGTTCGCAATCGGGTTCGCATATCTACCAGTTCTGCGTATGCACCTCGTGAGCCTATGTCAGCCGAGTCGTCGGCCAGATCACCACTTCCAATTGATTTGGCAATTCTGGTAATGTCAGCAGGGTCACCGCCAAGCACTCGTAACAAGTGCCAACCCAGTAGTAACGCAAATATCGATACCGCCAATGCGGAAACTGCAGTAAGAATTAGCGATGTTTTTCGAAGTGCTTTTACCGGAGCAAAAGCTTCTTCTGAACTCATACGCGTTATGATAGCCCAATTGATTCCATCAACATCCACAGGTGCGTAGGCTGTTAAATACTCCACCCCATTGCTGGTTTCAAGTACGGTTCCAGATTTACCTGACAGTGCGAGAGAGGCAGAGCGTGATTCAATTTTCTTTTTTAGTATGGTCGACTCATCTGCCAAGCGGGACTGTGAACGCATAAAGCCGTCTTTGCCCAAAAGCACAGACTCGCCAGTTTCACCCATACCATCGCCGCTGGTCATTATGCTGTTTAGTCGGTCAATCGGCATTTGGAATGCCAATACACCAATAAGGTGATCGTTTTCGTAAATTGGCGATGCGACAAAGGCTGCGGGAGCGCCCATAGATGGCGTGTATTTCGCGTAATCAGATATCGCAACTTCACCGCCAGAAATCTTCAGTGCCTCGCGTGTTACGTTAGACAGGCTGGTATTCCGATGAGGGCCATTAAACAGGCTGGTTCCGAAGTCAGTCTCCTTGAAAACGGAATAAACGATAGTTCCATTTTCGGGTTCAATTAGAAAAATATCGTAGTATCCAAATCGTTTGATGTAGTCTTCGAACATCTGATGGTAGTTGGCATGATGCCGATTGTAGGTAAACTGCTTGTCAATTGACTCAAGTTTATCTTTTTCCCCGATTGGATTATCGTTCTCTACGATATACAGATATTGCGCGACAGTGCCAGCGTCGCTCTTAGGAGTTAATCTGTCCGCAGATAGGTTAGCTGTCTGCTTTTCATCAAATGTGGGAAAGAAATCCTGTTCGTAGAAGCGTCTAAGTTTCCTCTTCATCTTCGTCAAGTCGTTAGCACCTAGATCCAGGTCGTTTTCCATGGACGCAAAGCCACTACTGAACTGTCGCATCGCTGTGTGTACAGACGGGTTTAGTCCCAGTGCGCTGTTTTGATTTATCACTCCGTGTAAATACGCTTCAACTGATAATTCACGGGTCGACACATCAGAATGCAACCGATCGAAAGTGGTTTGCTCCATTGTAGAGCTGGCCTGCTTGGTTATGAGAAGACTGGTAATCTCCATGGGAACCAGACCTGAAATAATCATGCAGACAACCAACAATGGTCGCATTCGAATCTTCTTGAGCACGGGCTAGAACCTCTTTGAGCTTGAGTTGAAATGGGTATCGGCGCTATTTTAAATCTGTACATGCCTTTGTGTTACATGGGCAACGCTTACTGCATATACAAGGGTTAGTTGCACCGTGTAACCACGATCTGTTATCCGAAAGGGTTACATATGGCGCTATGAGGTTTTATGTAGTACGAGAATTGCCGCTATCGAAGCTGATTCACAAATTAGAGAGCCTCGCAAGTGAGAGTAATGATTGTCGACGACAGCACTTCTATGCGCATGATCGTGAAAAGAACCCTTAAGCAAGCTGGATACGATGATATGGAATTCCAGGAAGCTGAGGACGGCGTTGATGCCCTGGAGAAAATTGAAGAATATGGCCCACATCTTGTTTTGTGCGATTGGAACATGCCAAGAATGAACGGTATTGATTTCCTCAAAGCTATTCGGGAAGCAGGTAATGCGGTTAAGTTTGGATTCGTTACAACGGAATCCACAGCTGAGATGCGAGCGGCTGCAAAAGAGGCAGGCGCTCAGTTTTTAGTGGCGAAACCGTTTACTCCTGAAAGCTTCGAAAAAGCACTGCGCCCGGTAATAGGATAATCATGAAATACAAGATTCCAACAGATGACAAGCTGACTTCCATGTTACAAATGATTGCGGGAGAGGATGCGGCTGCAAAGTCAAATGATAAAAACAAACTGGACTCTATATCACATCGCGGCTTGTTTGTTGACAAGGATGGAGAACTGGTGGCTATTTGTTCTTGCGACCTTCCAACAGCCGCAGCTTTGGGTTGCGCACTATCCATGATACCACCAGGCGGCGCTGAGTCGATGGTGGAAGATAAGGAGTTAACGAAATCTGCTGCTGATAATTTGTATGAGGTTATGAACATCCTATCCAGTCTGTTGATGAGTGATCATTCAGCGCATTTAAAAATAAGCAGTGTTGTTGAGGGAAGCGGGGATGATCCAACGTCAGGTGAGTGCCACTACGCAGGATTCGACCTGGATCTTGGAAAGTATGGTGCTGGAAGTTTGCTCTTCTGCGCTGTTTGACTTGTTGGTAATACGGACTAATAACCAGATGCAGGCGGAGCAGTGGTATGGATGATGACGACATCAAAGAACTCAAACTGATATTTCTGGATGAATGCCTGGAAAATATTGAGCTGCTAGAGCAGGGCCTCATGCAGATGGGTGAAGGGCAAGATTGTGAAGACACGCTAAATGAGGTATTCAGAGCGGCTCATTCCATAAAGGGTGGCGCGGCTACATTCGGATTTCAACCAATGTCTGAAATTACGCATTACATGGAAACCCTGCTTGATGAAATGCGTTCGGGTCGTCGATCAGTAACAGAAGATGATGTTGACTTATTATTGACAGGGCTTGACATCGTTCAGCATATACAGCAAGAAGGCCGCGTCGATTCAAATGCGGACCATGATGAAAGAAACCAGATTCAAAAACTGTTGGATGAATCGGTGGAAAAAGGAAAGACTACTGATCAGGCCAGCGCATCAGATGGCGAACAAGCCGAAACGGCATCTAAAGAGGCCATTTCCGAACAGAGGCCGCCTGCGAAACTGGGTATAGCGTTTGTTCCAAACAGGGAATTCATTCGCCGCGGCAATGATCCATTGCTACTAATAAGAGAAATTTCGCGTAGAGGTGAACTTGAAACAGTTCTGGATCTTACATCAGTACCAGAATGGAGCGCGTACGACCCTTCAGCAAGCTATCTTTCGTGGCAGCTCGAACTTTTTGGTACTTCAACAAAGGAAGACATCCGGGAGATATTCGAGTGGGTTGATACAGACTGTGACGTACAGATTACTGATATTTCACCTGCCGAGACCATCAAAACTGGTGGTGAGAAAACAGCAGCGGTCAGTCAAACTGAAAACAGTTTAGAAAGTGTACCAGAATCAGGTGTAACTTCTCAACAATCTTCAACGAGTGTAGCGGAAAACAAGGAAAGTACTACCGAGAGCAAGAAAGCAACAACTAAGAATGTGAGCGGTGGTGGGGAAGCATCGTCAATACGAATTGCTACAGATAAAATCGATCAACTTATCAATCTTGTAGGTGAGCTAGTCATTACACAGTCAATGTTGAGTCGCGTCAGCGATCCGGCGACCGAAATTGACATGGAAGAATTGCGTGAACGCATGGCGGATCTTGAGCACAATACTCGAGACTTGCAAGAGAGTGTTATGCAAGTGCGAATGCTTCCGTTGTCCTCAGCTTTCAGCAGGCTACCGCGCCTTGTCAGGGATCTGTCAAAAAAACTGAATAAGGAAGTGGAACTTGTTGTGGAAGGTGGGTCGACCGAACTGGACAAAACAGTCCTCGAGCGTATGGTAGATCCACTGGTTCACCTTGTCCGAAACGCGCTTGACCACGGGCTTGAGACACCTGATAAAAGAGCGAATGCGGGTAAACCACGTGCTGGCCGACTGTTACTCAATGCTCGTCAGGAAAGCGGCAGCGTTGTAATAGAAATCTCAGATGACGGAAACGGGATTGACGCCGAACGGGTTCTTTCTATAGCCAGGAACAAAGGTATTGTTTCTGAAGAGGAAGAGCTCTCGGAGGACCAGATAAATCAACTTATATTTGCCCCTGGGTTCTCAACTGCGGAACAAGTCAGCGATGTATCCGGTCGGGGAGTTGGGATGGACGTAGTACGACGAAATATCCTCGACCTTGGTGGGCGTGTTCAAGTGCACTCAGTCTACGGTTCTGGAACGAAAATTGAAATTAACCTGCCACTGTCGCTGGCCATACTTGATGGTCAGTTGATTCGTATTGCTGATCAAGTGTTTGTTATCCCTATTCTTAGTATTATTGAAACACTGGAAATTCGTCAAACAAATGTATCTGATGTTCCAGGCACTGGGGAGGTTTGCCTGTTTCGCGGAGAGTATTTAAGCATGGTCCGGATAGCTGATCAGTTTCGTTTACCTGGAGACTCGCCAGGAAGGTTGATTGTTGTGGTCGACACACATGGCAGGCGAGAAGGTCTGGTTATCGATGAAGTGCTGGGACAGCAGCAGGTGGTTATAAAGCCGCTCGACAAGAATTACAAAAATGTACCTGGTCTTGCAGGTGCCACAATCATGAGCGATGGCTCGGTGGCACTAATACTGGATCCAGCCAATATAAGTGAACATAGCCTTTTGGCGAATGCAGCGTAACAGGGGATACTCATGCAATTACAAGAAGAAAACAAGAAAGCTATTGTGGAAACAGCTGATCAATTCCTGACTTTCATGTTGGGAGAAGAAGAGTATGGTGTAGAGATACTAAAAGTTCAGGAAATCAAAAGCTGGGGTCCCTATACGCCATTGCCAAAATCGCCGGAGCACGTGCTGGGTGTGATCAATCTACGAGGTGCCATCGTACCCATGATTGACTTACGTTGCAGGTTTGATCTTCCGTCGGTCGAGTATACGTCGACCACTGCAATTATCATTGTGCGTTCTGTTGTTGAGGAACAGATTAGAATCATTGGACTTGTTGTAGATCGCGTTTCAGAGGTATACCACCTGGACAACGAAGCCATTCAGGAAACATCCGATGCAACAGGACTTGCCAGAGGCGAATATATAAGGGGTTTTGGGCAAACAGAAGACAAGATGGTAATTTTGATAAATCTTGATCCTATTGTTGAGTCCAGTCTTGAATCAGGGGGATTTTAGTGAACGCTTCGGTAGATAATAACAATGTGATTGTTTTACCGCCTGATTTTATTCAGAAGGCGTTGGAAGCGATTGTTTCCCAGGTTACGGCATTTACTGATTCTGGAAAAGACTATCAGATAGATGGCTCAATGGTAGAACAGACGGATTGTGCTGCAATACAACTTCTGATTGTTTGCCAAAAATACAGGTCTGAGAGACAAACATCTGGTTCAATACCTGCTCTGATGTCTGCCGCAAGTGACGTTCTACTGGATGCTATGCAGCAAGTTGGGGCATATGAATTCATTAATAGTGGCTGCGTTGAAAGCGCCGATACGAAACAATTACAAGCATGAGCAATCCGTTAAGGAAAGACACTGTCGCCCAGATGAGCGACAAGGTGTTCGCAGCCTTTCAATCGCTTACACTAAAGTCCACAGGCATAGAACTTGGTGCATCCAAGAAAGCCATGTTGTTAACACGCTTTAATCGCCGCCTGAAAGCTTTGAAACTGTCTACATTTGAAGAGTATCTGGCCTTGGTATCAACCCCGGATCACCCGGAACGTACAGAGTTCATAGATACAGTAACGACCAATCTAACCTATTTTTTCAGGGAACCCCATCATTTTGAAGTAATGCAGAAAGACGTTTTTGCGGGAATTCTAACAAGGTCCGAAGCAAGCAAACCAGTCAGGCTATGGTCTGCAGGATGCAGTTCAGGTCAAGAACCATATTCTATGGCTATTACAGCAATTGAATCGGGACTTGCTGCAAAGTGTCAGGTAAAAATACTATGCACAGATATCCATTCTAAAATGGTAAGACAAACGGAGCAGGGTATCTATTCCAGGGATGAGTTGCGTGGACTGTCTGCCGATCAGCAATCAAAATGGTTCAAACAGAATGCTAATGGTCGCTGGGAGTCAGACAGCGCACTACGATCTTTGCTTCTTTGTAAGCAGCTGAATCTATTCGGCCCGTGGCCTGTTAGACCGGGTGTGGACGTCATTATGTGCAGAAATGTTCTTATCTATTTTGATCAAGAGAGACAGACCAAGATCATTCACGGATTTGCCGGGGTTCAGAAATCAGGTGCACATTTGTTCATCGGCCACTCTGAAACCATGAGCGGCTGTGACAAATACTATCGTCGTGTAGACAACACAGTTTACGAGCGGATTTAATACAATAAGGCTGATAGTCTTTTTATTAACCGCATGGCGTTTACTGGACATGGATATTTAGAAAATGATTAAGGTACTTATTGTTGATGACTCGATCAGCATCTGTAAATTCGTTGAGAAGGTTCTTTCAAAGGAGCCAGATATCAATGTGGTCGACTATGCGCTTGATCCGTACGAAGCTCGAGAAAAGATAAAACAGCACAATCCTGATGTTATTACCCTGGATGTTGAAATGCCACGAATGGATGGACTGACATTTCTTCGAAATCTAATGCGACTTCGACCAATGCCTGTGGTCATGCTCTCATCGCTTACAGCAGTTGGTACGGCTGTAACACTTGACGCACTGGAATCAGGTGCTGTTGATTTTCTAGTTAAAAGAAATCCAAGAAGCAATGATGAACTAAGAAAATACGAAGAGACAATCGTCAAAAAAGTCAGGGAGGCAGGGAACACGAGTATCAAACCAACAACAACTGCCGCTGTAAGCAACAAGGTGGTATTACCTAGTTTGGCAGAATACCGGGAGAAATTTAAAAAGGGAAAAAAACCAAGTCTCGGTATTCAACGTCTTGTTGCGATAGGTGCTTCAACCGGCGGTCCAGAAGCGTTGCGCCAGATGCTCACCACATTCGACTCTACAAATTGTGCAATGGTGATCGCCCAACATATGCCTGAAGCGTTTATGGAGCCGTTTGCAGAAAGACTGAACAGAGTATCTCCATTTAGGATAGGCATCGCAAAAGACGGCGAGATGATTACCTCCGGGCGTGGTTATATGGCTCCTGGCAACAAGCACCTGGTTATAAGAAAGAGTGGAGATGCCATGGTTTGTAAACTGCTTGATACAGACAAGGTGCGCGGACATCGTCCATCCGTTGATGTTCTGTTTAACAGCGTTGCTGATGTGGTTGGAAATGGCGCAGTCGGCGTGCTGCTAACCGGCATGGGTGACGATGGAGCCGCGGGATTGACCCGAATTCGCCAAACCGGTGCTTTCACAGTTGTACAGGATGAAAAAAGTAGTGCAGTGTGGGGAATGCCAAAACGAGCTTATGAACTAGGCGGCGCAGATAGCGTTTTCAGCTTGCTGCACATTGCACCAGCGCTGAGTTCGTTGCTGGATAAGGCAGCCTGACAGAATAACTCAATTTGCATGCGTGTAAGCCGATATTAGCTGTATTCAACGATTTTACAATGGAAACGAGCGAAATGACAAATAAATACCGACTGGTTACGCGCAGCGACTTTGATGGTTTGGTATGTGCGGTTCTGCTTAAACACCTGGATTTGATTGACGACATTAGCTTCGTACATCCGAAAGACATGCAGGACGGAAAGATTGATATCACATCCAGAGACATCACAACCAATCTGCCCTATGTAGCTGGCGCTCATCTGGTATTCGACCATCACGAGTCGGAAATGCAGCGCAACGATACCCAGGTTGATAACTATATTATCGATGCGGATGCACCTTCAGCTGCACGCGTCGTCTGGCTTCACTATGGTGGAGAAGCTGCTTTCCCAGCCATATGGACAGATATGATGTTGGCTGTAGATAAAGCGGATTCCGCCCAGTTTTCTCGCGATGAGGTGCTGGAACCGAAAAACTGGGAGTTACTGAATCTGCTTATGGACTCTCGAACCGGGCTTGGTCGTTTCCATGATTTTCGTATTTCTAACTACGCCCTGATGATGGATTTAATCGACTACTGCAAAGACACAACTATAGAGAAGATTCTTGAACTACCCGATGTGGATGAGCGCGTTGTGCTTTATCGCGAACATGCTGATGCGTTCAAGAAGCAATTGCAGCGCTGCTCTACTGTGCACGGAAATCTGGTAGTACTTGACCTGCGTAATGAAGATGTTATTCACCCAGGTAGTCGTTTTACCATCTACGCATTGTTCCCTCAATGCAATATCTCTATTCACCAGTTATGGGGCATGAAGAAGCAGAATACAGTTTTCGCCACGGGTAAATCAATTTTCGATCGCTCATGCCAGACCAATGTAGGTGACTTAATGCTGACATACGGAGGTGGTGGCCACGCCGCAGCGGGAACCTGTCAGGTTGAAAATGACAAAGCAGATGCTGTACTGCAAGAGCTCGTTGTTGCGATCAATGGCAACGAAGGCGGCTTGCGTCAGGCAATATAAGGAATATCGTTGAGGGGCGCATTTGTGCGATCCAGTTCTTTGAACTGCCAATGCGAACCCTTTTGCGAGCTTGGTCAAACCAGGCGTTGCTTTCGTGCCTGTACTATTATGACGCTCGCGTTAACAACGATTAAATCAGTATAAAAATAATATTTGAATCCGTTCGATTACGGGGTAATTATTTCTACTGGTTTCTTTGACTCGTTTAATCCGCCCTCTGGATACCTGCAGATAAATAGTTATTTATTTCTATAGGGAAATTGCTTCATTACAGCTATCCTTAGTGAAAGAGATGGCACAGGGAGCTGTAACGCAATTGTCGGACGATCATCCAACACCACATGACCATTGGCGAGCCTTGGCGCTAATTCTGAGTTTTCTTTGCCTGTTATCAGGTAGCACCCCTGGACTATCTGCAGAGCCTGATCTATTAAGAATTGGAACCGGGGGTAGCGCGGGCACCTACTTTCAGATTGGCTCTTTGATCGCTGAATCCGTTAGTGATTACGGCGGTAACGGTAATTCGGCACCTTATCGAGTTCCAGATTTATTGGCAATCGCGCAACGCTCCAGTGGTTCGGTTTCCAATATTCAGGAAATTGAAGAAGGACTATTGGAAGCAGGACTAGCGCAGGCAGATGTTTCGCACTGGGCGTTTTATGGGCAAGGGCCGTTTACAACTGAAACACGCAAGTTGAAGCTTCGAACAGTAGCAACCCTATACCTTGAAAGCCTCCATTTGGTGGTACGTAATGGCAGTGACATCACGTCGGTAAATGACCTTATTGGTCGTCGCGTAGGGCTGGACGAAGCAGGCTCTGGCACCCTCCTGGAGGTACTCCCACTATTGAGTGCGCATAAAATAGCTATCGCGGACATCAAACCGGTTTATTTGAAACTTAGCGATGCAATTGACAGGCTACGCGAGGATCGGCTTGATGCCTTTTTCATTGTTGCCGGCTATCCGGTTGCTGCGATAGCTAAATTGACTAATGAAGGTCACGCAACGGTGATTTCAATCAATGGCACTGCTATCAAAAATATGTTACCGAAGTACCCCTTTATTACCACCGACTCCATCCCCGTCGGAACGTATAGCAATATGGCGGAAATAGTCACCTTGGCAGTAGCGGCACAACTGATTGTTAGCGCAGAGCTTGACGCAGATTTGGTCTACGCCATTACCGGGATGCTGTGGAGCGAAAAAACGCTGGAACATCTGGCTAAGGGACATCCAAAAGGCCGTCAATTGAGATTGGAAACTGCATTACTAGGTAATACCGTCCCCGTTCATGAAGGTGCAATAAAATACTACATGGAAGTAGGATTGACCCTTGGAGGAGTCAGTGTACCTGTCTATTGATCTTCATGACGGGGAGCCAAAATATATATACAGATTCAACGGCAGTGAAGTATGAAAGAGCTCAACCGTGACCGCTTTTGGACAACTGCCACAATTCTGCTGCTTATCACTGTAGGTTTTGTGCTAGCCGTTTTTGTCTATAGAGCAACCACTCAGATTCGAAATGCATTGGCTGAAGAGGTTCTACAACAACAGCAAGATATAGCTACATTGTTATACGAATATTCGAGCATGATAATCGCTGTGGAACAACTCCGAATATCTCCAGAAACAGAATCGTATGAAACACTTGACGAGTCGCTAAATGCTGCGCAGTTTCAGCTGAAAAAAATGCGTTCAGAATACAGTTTTGCCCGACTGGATAGCGCAACGAAGGCTAACGCCTATATCAAACCCGTGCTTGAAGATATAACGCAATGGCTTGAAAATGGAGTGCCTGGCCGTACGCCTGATGACCCTCTTGTGTTGGACATCATTGCACAACGAGCGAATGATCGGTTTTCGGGTCTTCGGTCTATCGCAGCAGAAGCAGATGAAGTCACACAATCGTTGTTATCAGTACAATCGCATGATCTCGATATATTCCGAGCTTCATCATTGATGTTGTTATCGATGTTTTCGTTACTTGTTATCGCTGTAATAGCTTTGTTAACCCGCCAACGTAACATGCAAATTCGAGTTACAGAAGATAAAGAGGAACAAAGTCGAGCCATCATCAACGCGGAAACTACCGGGCGGGAGAAAGCGGAACGGGCACTTCAAGAATCAGAACAAATACTCAGAGAAACTCTGGATACGCTTCCATCGGGTATCTCTTTGCTGGATCGCTCTGGTAGAATTGTTGCAGCGAATACATCCTGGATAAATATTTTATCCTCTAGCAGAACAAATTTTACAGACGGTGGAATTGGCGAAAGTTTCCTCGACGTATTTATGTCCGCCAAGAGCTGGGCAGAGGGCGGTGCCAGGGGTGCGGCTGAATGCATACGAGATGTCTTGGCTGGAAAGCCCGAGTTGATGGGCGATGAGTTTCAACTCGGCAACCTGGGCTGCCCTCACTGGGCTGCTCTTACCACAAGGTCCTTCAAAATTCATGGTGAGCGGCATACTGTCATTATTTATGAAGATGTCACAGATCGAAAACAGTTTGAAGAACGGGATCACAGATTGCGAGCAGAATTAGCGGATGTCTCCAGGCAAACTACCGCTGGAGAAATGGCTTCCAGTTTGGCACATGAACTGAATCAGCCGTTTACATCTATAAGCCACAATTGCCATTCTGCTTTGCTCTGCGCGCGTGATGCGTATGCGCCCGATGCGGCATTGATTGAATCTATTAGCGAAATATATCAGCAAACTCAACGAGCTGGCAATATAGTTCGCAGTCTGCGTCAACTGGCTCGCCATGACAGCGGTAGTTTTGTATCTACAAACATTAACAAGCTGGTAGAAGAAACTATTCGCCTGACCAAACCCGAAGCCAATGAGAAGGGCGTTGATGTACGACTTAGCCTTACAGGTGATTTACCAGAACCTTTAGTCGATCCGGTACAGATTCAACAAGTCCTGGTAAATCTGGAGCGCAATAGCGTTGAGTCAATGGGGCAGGGCAATTGCGATCCAAAGTCATTGACAATTAGCACAACGGTTGACCAAGGCACCGATATCAGAATCACAGTCCATGACACTGGCCCGGGTCTAACAGCCGGAATAAAAGATAAACTATTTACTGCATTTCAAACTACTAAGCCTGATGGTATGGGGTTGGGTCTTTCAATCAGCCGATCAATTGTAGAAGCCCATGGTGGCCGCTTATGGTTTGACCAGTATGCTACGACTGGAACAACCTTTCACTTTACATTACCTGTGAAAGAGGAGGCAATGTGAAGGCGTCCGAAAACGTTGTGTATGTTATAGATGATGACCTGGCTGTCCGAAAGGCATTATCCAAATCATTGATAATTCTGGGGTATTCCGTGCAGTCTTATGAGAGTGCAGAAATATTTCTGGAATCCTTTGTTCCAGCCAGACCTAGCTGCCTGGTACTGGATGTTCGCATGCCTGGAATGAGTGGCATGGAGCTGCAGAAAGAACTCATTGCGAGACAAATTCCCATGAGAATTATTTTCATATCTGGACATGGGGATATTCCAATGTCAGTAAACGCGATAAAGCTTGGAGCGATTGATTTTCTGGAAAAACCGTATCAGGTAGAGCAATTACTCACGTTAGTTGCGGAAGCACTCGAACTGGATTCCATAGCCTTGTCAAAGGATAGAAAATACGAGTTGATACGCGCAAGTTACGACCGGCTGACAGCGCGTGAGATTGAAGTCATGGAATTACTTGTTGCCGGCGCGGCAAATACTTCAAATAAAATAATCGCGAAAAAACTTGAAATAAGTCACCGGACTGTAGACGATCATCGAACCAGCATAATGGCAAAAATGCAAGCAAAATCAATTACAGACCTCGTCATTATGTCCAATATATGCGGTGATTACGGTAACCTTCTATAGAGCTCTAGAAACGCGATAGTTTTCGGCATTAGTTCCCGTAAGTGAATGGTGGGCTTCATCGGTAACCAGAATCGGTAGCTGTTTACCTTCGACGATTAAGCGGGTGACCTCTTCGCGAATGTTGCGATAGGCACTGGCACGGTTACGCTGAGTGGACAACCCCAACTCCCAGGCCAGCATTCGGTACATATCCAGGACATTGCCGGTGGTCAGTGAGATATACAACAGCCGGTAGAGTCCCGGATGCAAGCTCTGGGCAATGGTGCGACAAATGCTCGTCTTGCCACTGCCGGATTCACCGGTAATCAAACCGATGCCGCGCAGCTCAATGAGGTGTTTAATGCGTACCTCAGCCTCGGCTTGTGCACCGGCAGCAAAGAGTGTCTCTCATTGAATTATTCATAACACAGTAGCATTAAACCTAGCGAGTCAAATTTTAAGTTAAGCCACCGATGAAAAGAGAATCTGCAGCGTACAATAACGCAAAGCAAGAACAATAAATGCCAAGCACACCAAAAGCAAACAACAGAAAACCATGAGCATCGGGAGAATTCACAACTAACCAGCCAAGCAAGCCAAACTGCGCCGCAAAAACCAGAAAAAGTACAAACTTAATCGGCAGTTGCTCTTTGGCTAACAATTTGAAATACTCCTGCGCTGTCATCGCATCCGTATACTCGGCGACAGTGTAAAAAGGCCCGAATTGGCCATATATAATTAAGAAAAACGTCCCTAAAAAACAGCATAATACTTTCAGGAAGGGAAAATGCGTTCTATCCTCTCGGGCACGCCATTTGACAATCGCCAGCAACGGCAAACTGATTAAAAATAGCGTGAACCCGTAGAATAATTTTTCCATAGCTCCATTTCTAGTTACATTGGCCGTACTCAGGCACAGGCGTTCCAATCTCGATCATTGAATCTTCAGCAAGTTCAATGGCCCACAAAGTCTCTTGATAGGCCCGGATGCTGTTGATCTGTTCGGTGACCAGTGTGTCGCTAAAGCGTATAAATGGCTGGCCCTTGTAGCCGGATGTAATCCGGACTGAAACTGACGCCGCAAAGCACAACGGTTCCTGACTGTATATGCCACTCCAATACCGCGGGTATTTGCCGCTGAGCAACAACACCAGGATTGGAATGATTGAGTGACCTGCGTCACTCATCAACGATTAGTCGGATGAATAAGACCCGCGAAGGCT
>JAZGEF010000053.1:0-305182 GCA_036478595.1 Granulosicoccaceae bacterium | reverse complement strand
ACAATCCCAGTGGACAAGCGCCCAAAAGCGCGGAATAATCACCCTGTCTGAGGTGCTAAAAAGGACGTTTTAACTGGCTTGATTAACCCGCAAACGGGTGGCCTGATTAGAGTGCAAATTGACAGACGCCACCGACTTCATTGATCCACGCAGCGCGCGTCTCCATAGAACGTTGATTTGAAATACCCCATGACGCTGCCGGGCCACTGGTCACGCCGACAAAGCCGATTTTTAGTACGTCGTTGGCAGCATAAGATGTTGCTGGGTTGAGCATGGCGCTTGCCGCCACGAATAAAGCTGATTTTATTAGTACACGTCGTTGCATGGTTCACCTCCAAAGTGAGTTGGTACGACTGTCGCCGCACAATCCCTAAAATAAAAAAGGGGATGCGCTATAGAACCAAGCGAGAAACATATTGTCAACAATTATCTGATATTATTGTCACCAATAGATGCCATATTGTCGACAATACATACCGGACAATCCCTATATTCCTTTAGGTGGCTTAGAATCGGTTTCACCCACTGAAAAATCACTATGACCGCAAACCAAACGCCTTCCGACTCTGAAACCACCAAACTGGTTGGGGAAACTGCGGGCCCGAAGGAAGAGCAAATTGTCGAGCGGATTTTCGAGGCAGTTGTTGATCAGCGCTTACGGCCTGGAACAAAACTGTCGGAGGCGGCGCTGTGCGAGGCATTTAATGTTGGCAGAATGCACATCCGTAGAAGCTTGTTGTTACTCGCAAGCCGGGGGGTAGTGGAAATCATCTCCAATCGAGGCGCCTATATCGCCTCCCCAAACGAAAAAGAAGCACACGATGTGTTTGAAGCGAGACTTGCGATCGAACCCAGTGTCGTTAAGTTAGCAGTACGTAGAGCGACTCCAACTGATATTGATCGATTAGAAAAACATCTGTTGCTCGAACACACCGCTCATGAGAATGGAAACCGTCAGGATGCAATAAGACTGTCTGGGCTATTTCATATCATGCTGGCAGAAATCGCTAACAACAGCGTGATGCTAGGAACCATAAAGGAGCTGATTGCCCGGGCCTCACTTATTATCGGAATTTATGGTGCGCCCGGCGTGTCGAGTTGCCGCGATGATGACCACAAAGAGTTGATTGATACTTTTATAAAAGGTGAAGAAGAGTTGGCGGCCAGCTTAATGTATGCGCACCTAAACAAAATATTGAACAATATTGATCTTGAGCAAACCAATTCTTCCAATGAAGATTTGAACTCTATTTTTAATGGTACTACGGAAGTGGGTGCTTAATATTGCAATGGCTTTATAGGTTCGTAATTGTCAGACCCCACAGGGCAGCTACTCTCTGCAAAGGTTGTCATTCCCGCGAACGCGGGAATGACATTGCTAACCTTTCACCTTAACAACGGACGCTGTGTTCTCATTGATAACACTTGATATTTGAGCTCCACTTCCACAACCTGCGCGATCAGAATTTTCACCAGCATCGCTATCAGACCCATTGCCAGCTTCTTTCTGCTCGCCTTCTGCCGCTCTGCGATCACACTCATTACCTAGTACAGTACTAGTAAATGATGACGCGGTACCTGCAAGTATTAGAGCAGCGCCATCACGCAGTATCGTACGTCGACCTTCGCGATTCTGCACAACGATCTTGTCTTCACTTATGTCTTCGCTTTTGTCTTTAGTTTTCTTATCCATTAGATTTCCTCACGCAATACGAGCAACAATAACTAACTATATTAACAAAACTACGACGTTTTCTAGAATCAATTGCTTACACAGCGCTAATCGTTGCTCTTGGCTGAGCGACGGGATAGCCTGGCATTCAAAATTTTCGTCACTTTGGCCTAGTATCCACTGCATTGCAGCGCCCAAAGGGTCAGTAAAGTGCAGAATCTTACCGAACAAACGAAGCTTTACAGCGTCGTCGCTGCGCGACAGATTCATGACATTTCGATGGTTCACTGATAACCAGCTCTGATCAGTTAGTTGATCACAGGCTGGTTTGGTCATTTCTTCTGATACAGGGTCAGCAAGAGAATCCAATGCTAGATTATCCTGCAATTGTTCGAATGCTGCCACTAGTAGCTGACTATCCACTGCTGTCGCCTCCGGAATGTCGGCAGGAATCGTGATAGATGCATCGCTACCTGTTGTTAAAGACTCAACAGAGCGTCGTAAACCTGTGCGGCCTACTGACATAAGCTCAAGCTGCTGCTGTAGTAACTCTTTGTAAGTAGCCGTATAAATTCCAATGGTGATGTGCAATGAGGCATCATCACCCGCAGCCACTGCATCGTGCATCATTCCTCTTGGGATGTATAAAGTATCACCTGGCTCTAACTTTATTTCCTCGGTTAGCTCACCTGCCTTATGTATAGAAGAATCAAAACGTTCACTGCCAAACGGCAGAATTACCCCATTTTTATAAAACCGGAATGTTTTGCAACCCGATACCTGCAAGATCATCACATCATGTGAATCATAGTGTGCATTGAACCCTTGCTGATTAGCCGGTGAGAGGTAAACGTTTGCCAGACATGGCAATTTAAACGCTGATTGCAACTCTCTGCAGAACGCATGCAACTGCGGGAAATAATCATGCGCTTGCGACCATACGATGGTTGCGCCTTCAGAGTGCAGTTGCGTAGCTTTTTCTGGCTGTATCTTCTTTTTACTATCAGTGTAGGATTCAGGACTAATAGATCGACCAGCCTGCGTTAACTGCACACCGGGAAAATAGAGCTGCTGGTTTGTAAGTGAGCTACGCATTGATTGCTCGGTGATAACATCGGCGTAGAGCGTAGATGACGCGCGGCTTATATGCAGTGGCTGCTGCTCCCAATAGTCTGCAAAAAACGCCTCAAGGCTAATGGGTAATAATATGCGAGTGTCGATAGTCATCCAATCACTTTACGGCCACTATTGTAGCTATAGAGTTTCGACGATCCAACAACGCCTGCCAATAAAGCCTGTTTGAATGAACCATCAATGTCAATCATGCTCAGCTCCCTGCGGATGTCGTTGGCCATGAAGGCTGATCGAGAGTCCCTCCTCAATCACTTTGCTTAATTTTTGACTATTAGCTTTTTCTAGATGAACTTAAAATGTCATTAAACGTTTTGCTTGGGCGCATCACTTGCTTACACAGTTCAGGATCAGCAAAGTAGTATCCGCCAGTATCAGCAGGCTCGCCTTGCACTGCGCTGAGCTCATCAATAATCACTTTCTCTTGTTTGCTAAGTTGCTCAAACAACGGTTTGAACTGCTCTGCTAAGCCAGAATCGTCAGATTGATTCGCCATCTCTTCAGCCCAATACAGGCAAAGATAAAAATGACTACCGCGATTATCCAGTTCGCCCACTTTACGCTTAGGTGATTTGTTGTTTTCAAGTAAGCGACCAGTAGCCACATCCAATGTGGTGGCTAATATTTTGGCTTGATCGTTATCGTTCTTGATACCTAAGTCTTCAATCGATACAGCCAAGGCCAAAAATTCGCCCAAGGAATCCCAACGTAAGTGATTTTCTTCCAATAACTGCTGCACGTGCTTAGGTGCTGAACCACCAGCACCGGTTTCAAACAGACCACCGCCGGCCATTAAAGGCACAATGGATAGCATCTTGGCGCTGGTGCCGAGTTCGAGGATTGGAAATAAATCAGTGAGGTAGTCACGCAGAATATTACCGGTAGCTGAAATCGTATCGGTACCACGAGCAACTCGTTCAAGCGTATAACGCATCGCTCGAACCTGAGACATGATTTGGATATCGAGCCCAGTGATATCGTGATCTTGCAGATAGAGCTCTACTTTATCAATAAGCTCGCTTTCGTGTGGCCGGTACCGGTCCAACCAAAACACAACAGGTGTATCGGACTCACGCGCACGTCTAACCGCTAATTTGACCCAATCGCGTATCGGTGCATCTTTAACCTGGCACATACGCATGATGTCGCCTTCTTCGACGTTTTGCTCTAACAGTACTTCACCTGAACTTTCGTCAGTAATACGCAGTACACCATCTTCAGTAGCTTCAAATGTTTTATCGTGCGACCCGTACTCTTCAGCCTTTTGCGCCATCAAACCAACGTTAGGCACCGTGCCCATGGTGGTAGGGTCAAAGTTACCGTGCCATTTACAAAAGTTAATGATTTCTTGATAAATACGTGCAAACGTTGATTCAGGAATTACCGCTTTACAATCATAGAGCGTGTCGTCACCACCCCACATCTGCCCACCGGTGCGGATCATTGCAGGCATGGACGCATCAACAATCACATCACTTGGCGAATGAAAATTCGTAATACCTTTAGAGGAATCAACCATAGCAAGCCGTGGTCGACGAACTCTGCATGCTTGCAAATCACGCTCGATCTCTTCACGCCTTGAGGATCTAAGTTCTGCGATTTTTTCGTAGAGATCCGACATACCGTTATTAACGTTAACACCCAACTCATCGAAGTAGGCACCGTGCTTATCAAACGCTTCTTTGTAATAGGTTTTAATCGCATGGCCAAACACAATCGGATGCGATACCTTCATCATGGTGGCTTTTACGTGGAGAGAAAATAAAATGCCAGACTCTCTGCAATCTTCCATCTCACGCTCATAAAAATTACACAAGGCAGTTTTACTCATAAACATCAGGTCGATTATTTCTTTATCTTGGAGCTCGATTCCTGTTTTTAGATCTACGCTTTTACCAGAGCTCCCAACTAATTCCATCTTTACGGTGCATGCCTTATCCAGTGTCATGGATTTTTCGCCATGATAAAAATCACCACTGTGCATATGCGAGACATGAGTACGCGACCATTGTTTCCATTCACCCATAGAATGCGGATTATTTTTGGCGTAATTCTTCACAGCCTTTGGCGCACGGCGATCAGAGTTTCCTTCGCGTAACACTGGGTTGACTGCACTGCCTAGCGTTTTACCGTAGCGGCGGCGTAGCTCTATTTCTTCGTCGGTTTTTGGATCTTCTGGGAAATCAGGTATTGGATAGCCTTTTTCTTGCAATTCCGTGATGCACATTTTTAGCTGCTGAACGGATGCACTGATGTTGGGCAACTTAATGATGTTAGCGCTTGGGTCTTGAGTAAGCTTCCCAAGCTCTGCAAGATTATTGGGGACTTTTTGCTCATCGCTAAGATAATCGGGAAACTCTGCAAGCACACGCGACGCCACAGAAATATCGCGAAGCTCAATATCAATGCCGGCAGCCGCCGTAAATGTGCGGATTATCGGGAGTAAAGAGGCTGTGGCAAGCAGAGGGGCTTCATCAGTTAGGGTATAAATTATCTTCTGCTTTTTGTCAGACATTATTATTTTATCTCTACCTGATTAGTTAAACGACTATTTTATCAGTATAGACACTGCCTGCGTCTCTACTGCTCTATTCACAACTGTTGCAAGGCTATTGCCCAACCGTCAATGACGACACAATCAGACCACCGGTACGGTCATATCGCCCAAACCTTCGATACGGAGCTCCATTGTATCCCCCTTGACAACCGGGCCAACACCAGCAGGCGTGCCCGATAAAATCACATCGCCAGCGGCAAGCTCAAAGTATTCAGACAGATAGGCAATCATCTCAGGTACTTTCCAGATCATCTGCTTGAGATCACCTTCTTGTCTGATCTCGCCGTTAACTTTTAGCTCGACCCTGCCTTGGTCAATATGTCCTACTTGATCAACTTGATGGATAATACCCACCGGTGCGGAGCTCTCAAAGGCTTTACCAATTTCCCAGGGGCGCCCTAATTTTTTAGCCTCACCTTGGAGATCACGGCGTGTCATATCCAAGCACAGTGCGTAACCAAACACATGCTCAAGCGCTTGAGCTTGGGGAATATTCTTACCCCCCGATTTGAGCATCACCGCCATCTCTACTTCGTGATGAACATCATACGACTTTGGCGGGTATAAAAATTCACCAGAGGTGTCTAGATTATTGGCGTTTTTTTGAAAGAAAAATGGTGGCTCCCGATTAGGATCATGACCCATCTCCATTGCATGCGCAGCGTAGTTGCGGCCAATGCAATAAACTCTACGTACAGGAAATAGTTTGTCCAACCCCGTTACAGGCAAGGCAACGACAGGCGGCGCTTGGATCACGAATTCAGCCACGATTAATGCTTCCAGATTGATGAAACAACTAAATGGGGTATATTAACCTATTGCCAGAGTTGGCAATAGGTACATCAGCGTGCTACTAAATAGCTATGCCATTTTTTTTAAGTTCAGGCACACCGCTTTGATACGGTTTGAGTCTTAGCTGTTTGATCGCCTCCTGAACACAATTGGCAGTTTCATCCAACCACTGATAACGCTTACGATAGAGAGAACGCTTCTTAGGTTTGATTTCGCTTGCGTCTTTGCGCTCCGGCTCGCTGAGTAGTTTGTAAAACGAGGCGGTGTGCTTCTCTGCATTAAATTCATTCCATAACTGATCAAAATCAAATTCAACCTTAGCTCGTTTCTCGTCAGTGTACTGATCGGATTGATAAATATGGCCAGCATTGGATACGCCGTATATCAGATCAATTTCAAGTGCCCGCATAACCATACACAGGGTTTCGACCATCAAGGCTTTAGGCCGTAAGCCATGCAAACTACGCGTTAAGCTGACGATCGTTTTTTGGCGATCCGGCACTTTGTCGTTTGGCCCTTGTAGGGCTCCAATATAACAAACCGGAGCGGCATCTGTTGATAGGTGAAACGACAGTGTATACACCTCACGAGCCTCAGAATCGCATAAGCGTATCCCTATGGACCCCTCACATTGATATCCCGGAAAGAGCTGGACAAAAAACCGTTCATCTTCCTTGGTGACAAAATCAAACAAGCGGTATCCTTCAGGCTTATATATCTGCGCAGTATTTTCGCCAAATGTGGCTTTAAGATACTGGAAGTGGCTTTGTATTTGCGTTGTGCGCTCGCCAACAGCCCAATCAACGCAAACGTACGGATCAAATGGCTTATCTAAAATTGCGGGAAACAGTTTTAATACTTCCGCAAGTTCAGGACAATCAAATACTTTTTGTATCTGTTGTAGCTTGCGTTTCTGCCGAATGCCGTTGATACAAAATACCGCTGATTTTTTAATCCGCCTAATTGGAGAGGCATCAGGGTAGAGCGAACTGGCAATTAATGGTAGGCGCGATACATATGCGCCGTACTCCCATACGCTTTGTTGCTGCTCTTGCTCGTTTGTGTTTGACCCGGACAAAATACACCTGTGCGCATGAAAGCCATTCTTCCACTACTAAAAACGGCAGCGACGAAGCCATCTGAAGCGCCAGCGTGGCTCGGCGACGTGTTTAGGACGGTCGGTTCCGCAGGTATACGAGTAATTGGGCACCGGTTCATATAATCGAGCGCAAACAAGCAGCGGCCTTACAGAACATGAGTGCGCAGAATCGGCATATGCCTCTGCTCTGCAGTCAGCTCACCTTTTCTCAAATCAGTGGCCATGCATGAAATTGCGCTAACACTAAGATCACCCAATCTGCCATCAATGCTGCGATGTATATGCCCACAATAAACCCCGCTAATTTGCCGATGCGCGCTGAATAAGGCGCGCAGTTTGGCAACCTCCTGCCAATCTTCAAACTGACGCGGATCAGGTATAGCGGCTACTTCAAATGGCGTGTGATGCATAAACACCGCAGTGGGTTTTAATGGCTCCGCTTCCAACATTTCTTTTATGTGCTTGAAGCGCACATCCCCTAATAATCCCTTGTTGCTGTTATCGCTCAAGGTATCCAATACGACTAATCGCACAGGGTAATGATCGATTGAATACTGAATAAAATCATCGCCCTGTCGAATAGAGTGTCCATCAGCGAAAGCATCTATCAGCGCTGGCCGCTTATCCTTATTTCCTGGCATAACAAAATATGGCACCTTAAGCTCATCCAGCTGCTGCTTGGCAATGTTATATTCCTCTGCGACGCCGTTGTGCGTAATATCGCCAGTGTGCATAACCGCATCAGGTGGCTTGGCGGCGACATTGATCACATCGATACACGCTCGCAAATCGGCTGTTCGTTGCGGATGTTCTACTGATATGTGGCTGTCAGAAATATGTACGATGCGCATTATTGTGTCCATTGCGGGCCGTGCCCTAGCATAGTTGCCCGTTTAGATAATTATAGGATCAATTACTACCATGAATGATAGCCGACCCTCACTAGATGATTTGACTCAGCAATTGCTGGAGTTTCGTGATGCGCGCGACTGGCGGCAATTCCACTCGCTTAAAGATCTCATCCTGTCTTTAAGCTTAGAAGCTAGCGAGCTACTTGAGCTATCTCAATGGAAACCAGAACAACAGTTTGAAGATGCAGCCCTGAACGACAAGAAAATGCAACAACGGCTCAAAGAAGAATGTGCCGATGTGTTGCTTTATTTACTATTGATTGCAGAACGCACCGGCATTGATCTTCAAAAGGCAGCCACACAAAAGTTGGCTGCCAATAATGTAAAGTACCCAGTTGAGAAATCGCGCGGCACCTCAACTAAGTACACCGAGCTCTAAGATGTTCGTCTAAGGCACTACTTCACTCGAGCACCTAGGCTTCGTTCTTATAATGGTCCATTAAGATCTTGGCCACCTCAGGGCGAGAAAATTCAGCCGGTGGCGCGATGCCCTTACCCAGCATCTCACGAACGGCCGTGCCTGATAACAATACAAAATCGTCTTTAGTGTGATCAGGCGCTTCTCTCATCATTACCACCTCTTTTAGCTTTTTTGAATACGCAGTGTGATCAGCCTTAAACAGCTCAATCTCTAACGCGCCCTGGGGGATCTGATCAAAGATCTCTTGCGCTTCAAATGGTTCGTAGTAATCACTCACGCCTGCATGGTCACGGCCAATAATAAAATGAGTCGCACCCATGTTTTGACGAAACAATGCATGCAGCAATGCTTCGCGCGGCCCTGCATACAACATATCAAAACCATAACCAGAAATAAGTACGGTGTTTTTAGGGAAGTAATGCTCAACCATTGTGCTGATAGCCGCTTCACGAACATTAGCTGGAATATCACCCGCTTTAAGTTTACCCAACAACATGTGGATAACTAAGCCATCTGCATCCAGGCGATCCATAGCTAGAGTACATAACTCCTCGTGGGCACGGTGCATTGGGTTGCGAGTTTGAAAAGCAACAATGCGCTTCCAACCCATGTCTTCAATATGCTTACGTATTTCAACAGCCGTTTGGAATGTGCCCGGAAAGTCTACTTCAAAGTAACTGTAGTTAAGTACTTGGATAGAGCCCGATACCGACACCTTACCTTGGGCTAAAAATTCGGCTACCCCTGGGTGTGCAGAATCAGTGGTACCAAATATTTTTTGCGCTAGCAGATCAATTTCAGCATCGGTGTACTCTTCGATTGCTGCTATTTTTTGAATTGCAATGACAGGGTTACCCGCAACATTGGGATCATGCAGTGCGATGGTATCGCCCACTTGTGCAGATGGCTTTCCTTGCAACAAATTAAGAACAGGTGTTGGCCAAAACAATCCATCCCTTGTTTGCATTGAATTAGCGACCGACATAGCATTCGCTTTGTCCATGTACCCGGTCAGCGGCGTAAAGTAGCCACCGCCTAACATCACAGCATTACCCGCAGCAGCTGAGCTAACAGTGACTGAAGGCAGAGATGAGGATTCTTTGACTAGACCTGCTCGTGTTGTGTCATCGCTTACATATAAGGCATTGAGCTGATCAGCTCCGTGAGGCTTAATAAGATTTACCATGCGTGCAATTGTTCTCCGCTTAACCCAGTTTTAAAAAGGATAGGTAGGGGCGATCTGTGAATCGCCTCGGTCTTCGTATTCAAATGTTCGTTTTGCCAATTTATGATAAGGCAAATTATGCTCTTTCATAAATCGATGCACCCGTTCTTTAGTCCATCGTGCTAGCGGGTCTATTTTGATAATCTGGCCATCAGAATCAACACGCGGCACAATCGAGCTAACCGGCGGCACATGATACACCCCACTGACCCAGCATTTGTACGGTGCCAAGCAATCATTAAGGTGCAATATTTCGTACGTCTGGCCAGGCCGGTTTAAGTAACTGACCCACATGTCCTCACAGTGATCCCTATCGTCTGCGCGGGTTTGAGGCTCGTGGCCGTCATTCATACTAGTATTTTCGAGCCCCAAAAGCTGAGTAATTTGCTCTCGGAACTGAGCGCTTTCTTCAAAAACCGGCGGCCGCTGGCAAAAAATCACCGGTGTAGCCGGATCAATATCCGCCACCATCTTCAGCACCACGATGCTGGACGCCCGCAGCGACGCGGTGACCACAATATCACCCGGGAATTTCTCGGTAATCAGATAACGCAACAAGCCCTGCGCATCAAGGTCTGCGCTGACTTTTTGAATTTGCTGCCGCAATGGCATATAAACACTCCAAACTGGCCGAGGGATCGTTATACCACTGATAATACGCTGGGCAAAGCGGAAACCGCCGCGCTGCTGAATCCCCGGCTACGGGGGGGACTACGCGCCTTTCGGGGTATGGCACATGCCAAGGCCCTGTCATGCCTGCGAAAACGGGCCAGTTGCCCTCGGAGTGCTAAGCATCCTCTGGGGTGAATCCACAACTCTATTACCGCATTGGCCTAAACTAGCTAACTATACTTGGCCAGGTAAAATCACCGAACATGACAACCCCAATCCCCAAAAAGATCTTACTAACCGGTGTCAGCCGAGGTCTCGGCCGTGCACTTAGCGACGCCTTTACAGCACAAGGTCACCCCGTTGCCGGTTGTGCACGCAGTGCAACCGCCATCAAACACATGCAATCTGAGTTTCCCGCTAAATGCGATTTTACCGCTGTCGATCTGACATCAGATGTCGATACTGGTGAGTGGATCAATGCATTGGTAAAGCGCTGGGGAACACCCGATCTTGTCATCAATAACGCTGCCATCATTAATGAAAACATGCCGCTGTGGGAAGTACCCTATTCTGACTTTGCTGATCTTATAAACATCAATATCAATGGCGTGTTTTCCGTTATCAGGCATGTCATGCCTCACCTTATTAAACAACAGCATGGAGTGATCGCCAATTTAAGCAGCGGCTGGGGACGTTCGGTATCAGCCGATGTTGCTTCTTATTGCACCAGTAAATGGGCGATTGAAGGCATGACCAAAGCACTAGCTGAAGACGTACCGCCCGGCATCGCAGCCGTGCCAGTTAACCCAGGTGTAATCAATACCGACATGTTGCAATCGTGTTTTGGAAATTCCGCTGATGATGCGCAAACAGCCGAACAATGGGCCGAAGCAGCAGCGCCTTTTTTCTTGAGCTTGAACGAGAATGACAACGGCAAATCTCTCAGCGTGTAATGACACTTGCCGGCTCTGCGCAGAACAGGCAACCTTTTCACCAAACTGATCTCTACGTGGATCCACTTTACATAGAACCAAGCAGTGGAGACTACAGGCCAGCAATTAACTCTCCGGTTATTGATACTGGCGACGTTCCCGTCGAATATGAGTGGACGTTTGATACCCCAAAGAGTGCATCAATCTCGTATACGACAAGCTTGACTAAGCTAAGCGCTCTGCAAGCGTTTCAATATGAGCAGGCCCCACCTCACAACAGCCACCAATTATCGTTGCGCCATCAGCAACCCACTGCTCGGCAAAATTGGCGTACGCATCGGGCCCAAGGTCGGTACGCGCCTCCAACAAATCAACCGTTGCACCAACCTTATTAAAATTGGCGTGGATTCCAGTAAAGCCATTAGCATACGCACCAACCGGGATACCCGATCCAACCACCAATGGTATCGCCACGCTAACAGCTTCTGGTAACGAGCAATTAATAAACACGGCATCAGCGCCGTACTCTTTTAGCAATGGCAAAGCATCAACTAATGGCTCACCTGAACGCAATTTAGATCCGTCGCTATCATCAACTGTCAACGACACCCAAACCGTTTTATCAAATTGAGACATCGCCATTAACGCACCGCGTGCTTGATCAACTGAGGACATAGTCTCGGCGATAAAAATATCAACGTAATCATGTTGTGCTTTACAAACCTGCCTATACACTTCGGCTGCCTGTTCCGCCGGTGGCGCTTTATCTGCTTGATACGAAAAACCTTGTGGTCCAAGCGAGCCTGCGATCTTGCCCGAACCATGCCTATCTCGAGCGTCTACTGCCAATTGGCAAGCCAGCTGCTGCAACTCTATAAAGCGTTCGATCAAATCATGGCTTTCAAGGCGATCCGGCAATACAGAGTAGGTATTCGCGGTTGCAATCTGTGCCCCGGCTTTAAAATAGGCATCGTGCACATCGCGCACCCATTGCGGATTATCAAGCAGCGCCTGCACCGACCACAATGCCGTGGGTTTACCAGCGCGGGCAATAAGCTCCTGGCCCATGCCACCATCTAGGATTGTGATTGCCATTAGTGTGAAACCTGAAAATAGGATAGAACCGTAATTTACCTGAATTGATGAGATTCGGGTGTTCGATTCGAGTTGTCAGCAAATGGTATCGACTCATCAAACACTCTGTCATGTTAAATATGCACTCACCATAGAGCTCAACATGCCGCAATCACTACACCAATTTCGTGGCCTAACGTTCGCACACGTTATCGCTAATCGCTAGTCTGGCCAAATGCACTACAGCAAATGCGCAGCTTAACTACGCTGTGCCAAGGCAAAAAATAAACCGCCTTCTCGCCAGAACTGAACCTCAACCCCTTCAAGAATAGTTTGTTGGGGGGGTATTTCTTCTAGCTCATCAGCATTGCTTGCTACAAACAGACTCATCGGTTTGCCTGATTTCTTATCGTGCATTTTTACATGAGCTGCAAGCACACCACTGAGCGAGCAATAACGCGAGCCGATGAGCTCATACTCGCTTGTTATCGATTTAGGCAATACCAGTGCAAACGGCAACTGATGCATAGAGTTGTCTAAATTGGCTAAGGAGCTACCACGAAATTCAGGTTCCAGCCGTGTCGTGTGATTCAAGGCAACTTCGCGCAAGGTGTGCTCAGTGCGCTTATTATCTGCTACTGAGTTATACATCCCCATTGACAGAGCTAAAATTAAACCACAAGCTAGCCCAACGCCTACCCATGAAGCCCATTGCTTACCAGGCGCTACAAAATTTCGAACGGCCGAAGCCATCGTTTGCCGTTTGTTTTGCTGTGTAATTACAGCATCTGCCGCTGCTGTAGCCGCCAGCAGCTGATCCAGCTTCTCCTGAGACATCGTCAGATTTTGGTAGTGATCGCGAAGGCGTTGATCTTGATCGTTCATAATGATTGTTTCCCCGTACGCTTAACCACCGTTAATTTTTTACTGCCGTGCAGCTCGAGATAATTTTTTAGCTTTCCTTTAGCCCGGTGTATCTGGCTGAGCACCGTACCGCGAGACTGATCCGTCAGTTCCGCTATTTCCGCAGCTGTGTAACCTTCGAAAACCCAAAGAAAAAGTATCTCCCTATCCACACGGCGTAGCTCTGCAAGCCCCTGCGCCAACACCAGATCGTAACTGGCGTAATGCGACGGCTCGAATCCCGTCGCATCCGACAACAACTGCTCATCAAATGAATCGCTTGGGAAACGCGTTTTGTGCCTGACATCATCAATAAATAGATTGCGAACAACGCGAAACAGCAGCGCTTTGTCAGGCTTGTGGCCATGCTTAGCCACAACCTTTAACCAGCCTTCGTGCACTAAGTCTTCAGCCATTTCTGCATGACCACACAAAGCATGCGCGTAACGATAGGCGGTTTGCAATAGAGCTTCTAATGCTGGATCGGAACTAGACACGTATTCTATCCGGCGTTATGTTCACTCTCAGCGAGCTGATCAATGACGTTGATAATACCCTGATGACTACCCGCTAAAGTGTTACCCGTTAAGTACTTACCATTGATAACCACACTCGGCACACCGGACACACCTGCTTGTTGAGCTCGTGAGATGGATCGCTTAAGTGCGGAATTCACAGCAAACGAATTCATCGCGTCTATAAATTTTTCGCTACTAACACCTAAATCCAGCGATTCAACAAACTGTCCAATCTTTTTCTGATTGCGCATAGGCTTTCTGCCTTTGTGGATTCTGTTAAACACTTGATCGAACATGCCATCGGTAATGCCTAGCGCTTCCGCCGCGTAGAATGTACGTGAGTGTTGCTCCCAAGCAGGGTTTAGCGGTGGAGCTTCTCGAACAAAATCAACATAATCAGGCTTTGATGCAATCCACTTGCTAATAGTTGGCTCGAAGGCATAACAATGCGGGCAACCAAACCAGAAGAACTCCAACACTTCAACGCGCGACTCATCGCCCGTTAACATAGGAGTATCAACGACTCTAAAACCTTGTGCTGCTTGCGCTAACACATCACTGGTGGGCCATAACACTCCCATCCCCGACGCGGTGCCCAAAGCACCGACTCCCGCAACGCGTTTCAAAAACTGTCGACGATCACTATCGCCTTTTTCTATCATTTTGCTCATTTTTTTGTCGTAACCTTTAGTTTGTTAGTAACCACACCATCACGGGTGCTGTCTTGGTATCTGCTTGCAAAGACCAACTCGATTTCGCGGGGAGTCTAGGTTTTGCAATCGCCTACAGTGCGATAACGAATATCGGGTGCTTTTGATTGCGACAGGCTTCGCACAAAGCCATCAAAACTGCTACTCAGCCGTTATCAAGCCATGAGCAAACAAAATAGAAACGGTAATAAACCGGCAAAGACACAACAGCCAGCCGAAAATACCGTTGTTAAAAACAAAGCCATGGCAAATGGCAGCAACTCCAAAGTCAATGGCGGCAAAAAAAATGATCGCTCGATATATCGCCCTCAGGCTACTAATAGCTGCACCCATCTTCGGTGTGGCAGGCGCCGCAATTCATCGGCATGACGTACAAGCAAAAAATTTGCACGATCTTACAAAAATGGGTGGCGGCACGCCTATGATCGTGCAAATACATGACCCATGCTGCCAACTATGTCGTCGATTAATGAGCAACATACGCGCAGCGCTGGATGATCGCGACAACATATTTTTCGTGTTGCTGATGTCACTACTGGGGAGGGCAAGCAATTTCAACAGAAATACAACGTTCCAAATGTGACGCTTTTACTATTTAATGGCAAGGGCGCTTTGGTAGGTACGGTGCGCGGCGTAACACCAGTGGAAGAACTACATACAAGGCTTGCCAAGCTTTAACACTAATCATCCAAGCCCACCGCACCGCTTATTAAATTCTGCTGCATCAAACGCTGTTGCAAATTACCACGTGGAATAGAAACCTTGGCAAGATAACATGCCACATCTTGTGCAAACTGCCGCGCAATTTTAACGGCCACCTCCGATGGAATTGCTTCAAACGAAATTTCTTGCCCACTGCGCTTTTGAACCAACACATTAATATCTGTTGATATTACGGTGGCGATCTTTGGATAGCCGCCAGTGGTGTGATGGTCGGCCAGTAGCACTGTTGGCACACCCTCACCCGTCACCTGAACGGATCCGCGTACAATAGGTTCTGACGGAATAGAAAGAGCAGCATCAAGTGCTAGGTGTTCACCTTCGAGTCGCACACCCATCCGGTCATAGTTATTCGTTAGCTTGTATCGGGTATTTTTAAATACTGCTATCGCTTCAGTACGAAACCACATATCTTGTGGGCCCATCACAACACGGATCCGTACACCGCCTGGCAAGAAATCCGGTTGTTCAATCAGCCCTTCCCGATCCTCTCTTATGTCAGCATGCTCAACAACAAGCTGTTGCCCCGTTTGTATTGCACCACCTCCGAAACCCGTAGTCGAATGAGTGGCTGTTTGCCCTAACCACTCCTTGGCGACTACATCACCAGCAAAGGCAATGTACGCCCAACTACCCGCGCTTCCCACCCGCACAGATAAGCGCTCACCTTCTCGCAAGGTCAGCACTGTCCAACCATTAGTTTTAGCACCCGCATGTTCGATCATAAAGTCACCGCCAGCAATGGCTAGTGTGAGAGCGCCTGATTTGCATTCGACAATCAAACCACCTAGCGATACTTCAATTGCAGTTTTGTTAGCAACATTGCCAAGGGCTGCGTTCGCGGCAGCAAAAGCCACACGATCCATTGGCCCCGACGCTGCAACCCCATAACGCAAGTGGCCTAAACGACCACCGTCTTGTAAGGTCACTAAGGCGCCGGCAAAGTGAACAGCTAATGTGGCATCACTCACGGTTAGATGCCGCGTATAGTTCGTTGTAGGTGTCAAGGCTAATTCTTTGGAATGTCACCTCATCACCCACATCAAACAAAAACGGTCGTAGCGGATCGTTTAGCAAAATATGTGTAGGCGAACGGCCAATTATCGACCAACCGGTTGGCATCTTCAAGGTAGTCACTAGGCATTGCGTGCCCGCAACCATCACGCATCCTGCAGGTATATCCCGAACAGCCGCAAGCTTTCGCGGCACTTGAATACTTGCATCAACACCCCCCAAGTACGCGTAACCCGGCACAAAACCATACATCAACACTTTGTAGTCGCCATCTAGGTGCGCCTTGATCACAGCATCACGGCTTAAATTACAAGCTTTTGCAACGGCATCAAGATCGAGATCAAACGGTTTTTCATAGCAAACTTGCACTGTGCGTTTGGTAGCTTGCTCAGCCTTGGGGGACGCGCTGGCATGAAGTGTACGCAGGGCCGCCTCAACTTGAATGTGATCTGTCACCACAGGATCAAAACTGACTAGTAAATTAACCAGCGCAGGCACTACTTCAATCACGCCCAACGGTTTGGCTTGTATAATGGCTTGATCAAATGCAACGATGGCCGCATGCACATCATCGCGAATATCCTCGGCAAGCGTAACAAGCAACGCGTGATCAGCAACTGGTGTGTACTGAGTTTCCATCGGCTTAGCCTAAATAAAACTCGTGACGTCAAAGCCCGCAGCCATTAATCGCGTACGAACCTCTCTAGCCATGGCAACTGCGTGCTCACTATCACCATGCACACAAATGGATTGCGCATCAAGCTTGATAGGGTTCCCATCAATCACTGGCATAAGCCCAGTTTGTAGATATTCCAACAACCTATCAGCTGCTTCCTTCGCATCATGAATCATCGCACCTTCCTGATCACGCGGTACAAGCTGCCCAGATGATAAATAGCCTCGATCCGCAAAAATCTCAGAGTAAACAGGCATATTGACTGCACGTGCCGCCTGTTCTGACTGCGTGCCTGAAATGGCCAACATCGCAAGATCTTGATCTATCGATTGAATAACCGTAACAATGGCATCAGCTACATTTCTATCACGCGCTGCCAAATTACCCAAAGCACCATGCGGCTTAACATAAGCAATCTTAGCGCCCGTCAGTTTGGACATAGCCATGAGCGCGCCGATTTGCGCAGCGCACATACGGCCGATTTCTAGCGGGGTCATCGGTATTAAACGCCGACCAAAACCTTCGCGATCATTAAAGCCAGGGTGAGCGCCAACGACAACATTGTTTTCCGCTGCAAGAATAAGCGTATTGAACATCGTCTCAGGATCACTGGCATGTCCACCGCAGGCGATATTTGCTGAGGTAACAATAGACAGCATTGCGCTATCGTCACCCATGCTCCAAGGGCCGAAGCTTTCACCTAGATCAGAGTTCAGATCGATGCGTTTGGATGACATTATTGATCCTCAAGAGCTTTATACATTCAGTGTACGACACACCGCTTCAAAACGCATTGTACTCCTTCCAATCCTACGCCAAATACCCCAGCGGCTCCTGTTTACTCCTAAGGTGAGCTTCTGTCTAGAAGCAGCGCTCAACAATCGCCTCCTTTAGCGCTAACGCCTCTTGCTTACCTTCAATCCCGTCTGCGATCCTTATTGTTTTGTCGGCAGATGCAAATTCCAGCGCATAGAACCGAGTTACTTTATTGCCGGTAGTGGAAGTTGACGTTTGGTTTAATTCAAATTGATCAGGATCATGCACATCACCCTCATGGCTGGCATACCTAAGCCCAAACCAACTCACACGCGTGTTGATCACTCGTGAATCCTTGTTGATAGTCACCCGTATAGATCTGCCTAAACTACGCAAGGAAAAAAATAAACTGGCTCCTCCAAACAACATAAACAGATAACCGAACCACTCGTCATCCATTGCAATGAAGATACCCACTCCGGTAAGCAATGCCCCGAATAAAATTCCAAGCATATTAAAAGAAATATTACGCCCCGCTCTACTGTGTACGATGATGTTATGACCATCTTGCGTAACTGGCACATCAACCAATACAGATGTTTTCGCCAAATCTTCGGCCTTCTCATTTGCTGTCTCTATGAAACGCTGCGGGATACTCAAGTCATCACTTGCCTGAGCGGCATCACGCTCAACAACGCTTATGCCGGTTTTTTGCTCACCCTGCACACGCTCCTTGCGACTTTTGCTGCTGCGCAAAGATGCCCACATGATAAAACCGCCAACACCACCAAAGAGCAACAAGAATACAGACGCAAACACGAGGGACTTCCAACGTAGCGTCCTATCTAACAAGGAATCTGTCGGATCGTTGGGGTTTACCAGTGCGAACGCTTCATTGCTACTCTGATCTGCACGCAAGCTGCGCGCTAAGTCCTGCCAGTACCTACCTATATTGTCGTTACCACGACTCAGGCTCACGCGATCACTGTTATAATTCCTGCCATTATATTCATAGGAGTAGCTGCTTTTTACTGAGTAGGTAGTAGAGTCACCTCGCTCACTGACAAGCTCGACAGTATGAATCGTTGCAGGCACCTCTTCCCAGTTTGCACTCGTAAAATAACCAAGAATCATCATGCCACCACTGCCGTAAGCAGCGGCAAGACCCGCAAGCAAGAAGATCAATCCGAATATCGCACTCAACCAACTTCTTTCTGACTTACGAGCCATAAACCATTCTCCCAATAGCCAGCAGATTAATTACTTTTGATCGGGTGATCAACACGGTCCGGAGCTCAGAGGATAACCAACTTTAACTGATACTGAAAGAACAAAGAACATCGGCAATTCGGCAATCATAGTGAACAATAGCATCCCACTATCAATAACATGCATTAGTGAACAGGCGAAAAGGGTTAAATAGAATGAAACCGGCGCTAGTGGATCTTGCGGCCAAGGAATCTCATCCGCAGCCTCAACCATACAAACCACTATTAAACTTGCTTCACACTCTGCTCATTAAAATACCGGCATTAATTACTGGATGATTGTCATTAATTGACATTAACTGCCCTGCTATTGTCACAAAGTAACATTAATTCCAGCACTATTAGCCACGAGTTGCGAATCAGCACACAGTGACCACACGTTAACCTGCCGCAACCGCTTTTACTTCAACGAGGAATGTCGATTCGGCAATCGCAGGATATAACATGATAGTAAAAGAGCGAGACGCGACGAACAAAAGAATTGCCTACTTGGAAACTTACGAGGCACCAGGCATGGACTCAATCCAGCGCCTGGGATTGAAACAAGCTGCAGCTCGTCTCCGAGCAGACTGCACCAGTGACAATGCTTGTAGCCAAATCGATAGCTATTTCGCTGAGAGCAAAGACTGGTTAATCATCCACGATCTACGCATCCGACATGCAAGCCAAATGATACAGATTAATCATTTGTTGATCAGCAGCGCATTTGAATTCTACATCGTTGATTCTCGCTATATAAAAAGCGGGCTGGTACTGAACGAAAATGGGCGGTGCTGGGCACAGGCCAATAATCAAAAAACACCCATTGCTTCGCCTTTAAACAAACTAAACAGAGATATTCGCATACTGCGCGACGTCATTAAAAATGCGAAGGAACTACCACGGTTTTTGGGTATTTCACCGACGATTAGTGTTCGAGGATATATTTTGACAAATCCTGCGTTGAAAACACACAAACCACCGTCAAGCGCGTTGGACTCATCCGCTGTTATAGCATCAGATATGCTATTGGCATCGGTATGGGAGAAGCGCCATAACTGGATGCAAAGCAAAGTAAAAAATACTGATTCAAATAACTTGCGTAATCTTGCGCAGGCGCTGTTATCTATGCACATGCCCACTGTCCCGTCGAAGCTGACGGATGCCAACATCACGCAGCGTCATCACCTGTTGCACCAAGAGCAAGACACCTCACACTGTGCACAGTGTAGCAAGCCAGTCACGGCCTATGTAAGAGAGCAGTGCTTCAGGCACATGGGCATATTCCACGGCCAAATATTATGCATACCCTGCCAGGCTGCGGTACAAAATGAGCCTGGTCAGCCCGCCGTATCCAGCTTCTGATGTGGTGTGCGGGGCTACGCTAAAAAATGTCAGCGATGAACCTTAGGAGTGGCACAGCTTAGCCGTAGGTTATTGTAAGCAAGCACTATGTATCAGGTTTCAATCTTCTTTCACGCCACAATACAATTAGGCCACCACTGACGATAAAAAATACACCTGGAATCAATGAATCAAACGGTGTTTCATCGAAAAACACCCAGCCTAATATAAATGAAAACGGAATTCCAAAATACTCAAAAGGCGCTAGCGAACTGGGATCATTCATCCGGTAAGCCGTAATCATCAGCAACACCGCTGCCCCACCCGCCATTCCCATAGCAACAAACCACAGCCACGTGCTTAATGATTCGGGCATGATCCAGTTACCATGTAGTAGCCCAAACAACGATGCAAGCGTCATTGCACCACACGATGCATAGATACTGATCAGCGCAGTTGGGACATCAGGGTTGAAAAAACGTGCAGACAAACTGGTAAGCGCGTAGAAAAACGCAGCGCCGATGGGCAGTAGTGCCACCCACCTGAATGCATCCTGCGAAGGTTGCATAACCATAACAACGCCTGAAAACCCGATTAGCACTGCCATCGCCCGCCACCTGCCCACCGTATGCCCCAATAGTGGAACCGATAGTAGCGTGACAAATAGTGGGCCTGAAAATGCCAAGGTTGTGGCGGTTGCCAGTTGCATGTGGAGTAAGGAATAGTAAAAACACATCTGCGCGAAGATCAGCAAAAAACCACGGCTCAAGCCGAGCTTCCAACGTTTCATTCCAAGAAATTTCCCCTGAAGCCGCCATTGCTTTGCAAAGCACAACATGAAGAAATAAGGAACAATGCCGAATAGGTTTCGGAAGAATGCAATTTGCTCAACCGGATACTGCGTACCAATATGTTTGATCAATGCGCCCTGCACATCAAACAGAAAAATTGCAATAATCAGTATCAAGGCAGACACCCATAGGCTCTGCTTTTGCGATTTCATGTTCAAGTGAGATTATTGATCCCGATTTTGCCTACAACCTAGCGTACTCCTCCATTAACCATAAGGCATCTTTAACAGTCAAGCCTTGTGTCTGTCAAGGTCGCAGGTATGGCAACGCGCACCACTAGTGTTACTGCGGGTTACTTTCACTAAAACCACGTAATCGATCAAGCAGGTAATCTACTCGTAAGGCATTGCTCATCGGCAGTAAAATTTCCGACTCCTTGGCACTCAAATTTAGGTATTCTAATATTCCCAACACCATTGCTCCGTCGCTGGCGCTACGCTGCACCATTTCGGTCTTGAATTGCCAAGCCATGTCGTTTGTGCCTCTCATCCACGCTTGGAAACCATTCATCAGTTCTGTTTTTTCATCGTGCGACACGCTGTCTACCGCGGTCGGTATTGCTTGTATTTCCAGTTGAAACAGATCAGGCTTCACCACTACATCGGTAATGCGCACTGCGCAACGTATTAGCGTTTTAACCATTACTTGCGCGTTGCCTTGCAATTGATCGTTGTTCCATGATGCCGGCTTGATATAAAATCCATAACTACCGACTTGCGGATTCCGGGCAAGCACAGCAGGCATGGCAGCGCTGTATCCAGATTGTTGCCTTGCCAGTGCGGTAGCATGCATGTCACGCGGAAGCTCAACTGTTTGCACAGCACCCGGTATTGGCATGGTACTACTGATCAAGGGAACCCAAGTGGCCTTACTTGGAACATCAGCACAACGTTCGTTATACTGCACTCCTTTTGCATTAACACCAACCACGGCGGCTTTCTCCCCATACACAAGTTGCGGCAAAGCCGGCGCATGTTTAACCTCTTTCATATCGCCAACTTTGATCAGTTGGAATACATAGTTGTTTTGATTCGCTGCAGGGTCCAATGCCGTGATAATTACGCCATAGTCTGCGTTAGGCACACTTATCCAACGTTGATCATAAACAAAGCTCTGATGATCCACTTCAGCTGATGGCCAGGTTTCGCCACCACTTAGCAGCAGTCGACGATTAATAACCCGTAGGCGGAGCCACGCCACCGGACCAGCAGCAGATTGCTCTTTCTCGCTTAGCTCTCCGAAGGTTACTCGTACCTTATAGCTGCCGGCGCGCTCTGTAAGCACTGCTGCAAAACGACCCGTTTGTAAATCATCCTCAATGGCAAAATCGCGCATAAACCAATTTGCAGGCTCGGCCTGGTGATGCTTAAGATCAAAGGGGTCAAGCAACGTGATCATCCCTGTATCTGAATGTACAACTCTGCTTACTGACCACGACGCATCGGTAGCGTTACCCGATGGGTCCGCCATTTTTGGTGTGCTTCCACAAGCAGAGAGCGCCAGTATAGAAAAAAATGCAACTATTCTAAAATACGCGAATTGGCGTAATACGTAACTGCAACGAATGAAATAGTCTTTCATCACTGATTCTCAATAACCTACAAACTAATTGCTGTACAGGTGAGTCAGATCGCTATCCGCAGCGGCTGAATGGTTTAGTACTCGTCCCAAATAGCGGCGGAATACGCGAATAATAAAGGCCATTGCTGGAAATTCGTCATTTATTATCTGTTTTGATCAGTTGATAGGAGTATCTAGAATGTATCGAGCAAACAATAAGGCTCGATTGACAATCCGGGCTTAGTGGCAGCCGAGACAGAATAGCCTCCATGCCTGGTCCAGCAGCAACTACCGGGTCGATCGATTCGGCGCGTTCTTTCTACTCACTTGAAATTATCCCTTCTAATCCATCCAGTTTGAACACGCCGATCTCGCCCATGCGGCCTTCGAGTTTGTAACGGCCTGCTGCGACCGTTTTAAATTCCGGCCCAAGTTTGCTCGCCGTATCGTCGCTGAGCAAGATCGAGACATCCGTTCCAGCCGGAAATATTTTCTTGCCTAATTGCTCAAGTCGTTGGCCGATGTTCACCGCATCGCCAATCATGGTGTAGTTGAGTCGGCCCGGCGCACCGATATTGCCAACCGTTGCTATGCCAGTATGGATGCCGATACGAATACCCACTGACGGCTCGCCATTCGCCGTCCGTCGCCTGTTGTCCTCCCGGATGGTGGCAGCGATAGCGCAGGCCGCACGACACGCGCGCTCTGCACTGTCGCTCTGACTGTCCGGCGCTCCCCAAAACGCCATCACAGCATCACCCATGAATTTGTCGATCGTGCCTTCTTCATTCTCGATACAGTCGGCGACTAAGGAGAAATGGTGATTGACGAAGGCTGCGACTTCGGGTGCCAGCATGCCTTCCGACACCGCAGAAAATCCAACTATATCGGTAAACATAATGGTGATTTCGCGAGCATCAGAAATCGTTTCTATCACATCGCCCTCTTTGATGAGGCGCGCAACGATTTTTTTCGGCACATAAAGTTCGAACCAACGCAGCGCCCTAAGCATAGAGTTGAATGCGATCGACTGGTTATTGAGTTCGCGGAGCATGCTGCCCGGTAATTCCTCAATCTTAGAGACATCAAGATCACCAATCCGACTCGCCGCTCCTGAGAAACGCACGATCGGACGGGCGATTCGGCGCCCGAGGATAACCGCCGCGATCAACGAAACAATAAGTGCGGCAATCCCTGCAAACAAAGCCGCGATCATCCGCTGTACTTCTTTTCCGTAGTCATCAGCCTGGAAATAAGTGCCGACGATCATCGGATGAGGACCAAACCCTACTAGCCGACGGTACAAGAATGCATAGCCATCATTAAAGATCTCCAGCACATGACCATCAGTACCCGCGGGTAGATTGAGCACCAATTCGTGCCGCCCCTCGCGTTGCCAGATCGATGCGAGGACAGGGTCACCAAACTCGTTTAAGCGCGGCAACGGGTGTTCGCTCGAGCGGTCCGGATAACCACTCATCATTAACCAATGGGCTAGAACGTGATCACGCCCGTAAAGGATGAAGCGATTTCCAGTGGTTTCAAGCCCCTCTTCGCTGATGAAGCCCGACAGATGTTGGACCGACACCACGGCGACGATGGCACCAATAAGTACGCCATCGCGCCTGACTGGGTGGACTCTATTGAGGTAGGTCCCCTGGAACCTTTCACGCCATATCGGCGGATTCCACACCGGCCCCTGCAATGCATCCTCAATATTCTGACGGACGACGAGATCATCTGAATAATCGAGAACATTCAAGCCAACTTCGGTGCCACCTGCATCTCGGCCAGCAACCAAGGATTGCAATTGGGTATCGATGAACATTACCGCTTCGATTTGCGGCGCGCCGGCAAGAGCGCCGATCAACATGTTGCCAAAATGCTCACGATTGGTGGGATCAATCTCGCTACTGGCAATCTGATCTACGAGAAATTGTGCCTGGTGCTCCGCGGGACGCAAGTGTTGCTCGACTTGGTTGACATCTGCGGCTATGGCTTGACGGGCGTTGGCGCTGAGTAAATCGAATGTATTCTTTTGCGCAAGCCACACACCAACGCCAAACACAACACCGACCGTCACCAGTACAAGCAGGCCAATCGCGGCGGCCAGCGTGACAGTGATCGGCACCCGACCGTACCAGCGTGACCTGCCTCCAAAGATTGTCCTTGTCTTTGTTTTTACCATCGTGACATTGTGCTATTGGAACCCTATTGGGTTTTCTGCTAACAATAGAACTAACTTGGCATAGAGAACCACGTTACGCGCAATCTGTGTTTCAACAAAAATTGTACAAATGATTATCACATTGTACGCCCCCACGGAATCGGACTAGTGGTTACAGGGGGAAACTTAGATGAGCAAGAAGATGGTATTGGGAGCCTAAGCAAGCCGCTGTTCAACATGAACTTTGCGCATTTTTATAGTTAATGCAACAATCAACTTGCATTTGTTCATATTTAAAGAGAGTTATCGTCATCAAAATATCACCGCTGCATACCAACATTTTTCAGATTTTTCCCGCCATGCACCTGAAGAATGGCAAGTCTTTCGACTTTACACAAAGCGGCCAGGATGAGCCCACCATTCCTGGATTACTCGAACCGGTGGCCTGCGCCGAATACTGGATCGAACAAAACGCAAAATGGATTCACGTGATCAACGTGGATGCAGCACACGACGAAGACGCCAGCCATAATTGGCCGCTGATTGAACGCATCTGCGAGCTACCCATCTATGTGCAGTACGGCGGTGGCATCCGAACCATGGAGGATATCGACTGGGCCATACGCATAGGCGTCACTCGGGTACTGATCAACACAGCCGCTGTGGAAAATCCCAAAATGGTCGCCCAGGCCGTTGCGAAACACGGTAGCGATCGATTCGCGCTATCTATTAATACCGACCCCAAAGGTGACGTAATGACCCACGGTTGGAGTATGGCAGGCGGCCTACAGGCCGTGACGCTTGGTGTGCAAATGTACCATCTGGGTATTACCAATGCCGTACACAGCCGCATTCAACCAGACGGCTCGATGAGTGGTGCGGATTTGGAAGTTTCAAAAGAGCTTGCACAACTTACCGGGCTCAACATCATTGTGGGTGGTGAGGTTCGCGACATGGATGATGTGGTCGAGTGTTACAACCACCAAGGCATCAACGGCGTACTGATTGGTAAAGCTCTGCACACAGGAAAAATCGATCTCAAACGAGCATTGCGCGCAACCGGTCGGAAGCTTGCCTTTGAATCTGGCTTGCCGCAATGGAAACAAGAACAACAAACGCTGAAAGGGCAAATTCGCTACGAGTTATCGGCACAGAATTTATTCAACCACTTACCAAAAGACAAATTACTCAGAACGCTGGATGCTGGCGGCGGCAATGGTATTGATAGTTTGAGGCTGGCAAAGATGGGTTATCCCGTTGATCTGGTGGATACATCGCTATCCATGCTGCACGATCTGCAAAGCAATGCAGATCAACTCGGCGTAGGCAACACGGTAAAAACCCATTCCTTTGACATCAGGGAAATCAAAAAGCGATTTACAGCCGAGAGTTTCGATTTACTGCTTTGCCATAATGTCATTCAATATTCTGATGACTGGGAGGACCTGTTGATATCGATGCTGGCACCACTGGCATCAGGTGGAATACTGTCACTGATGACTCGGAACAAACATGCAGTGCCCTTCGACGCAGCACTGGATGACTACGAACTAGATGAGCTACCCGCACTGCTCGAAGAGCCACACGGAAAATCAGGCGTGTTCGATGCTGATATTTCTTTCTTTACTGCCGGCTTCTTAACAAATTGGCTTGAGCAACACGGATTTAGCACCATCGCAGATTACGGCGTGTTCTGTCTCTACAACCACCACAGTGTGTCTTCGCGATATGACGACGCCGGAACCGTCACCAAACTGCAGGCACTCGAAAAACACCTTGGCAATAGGTCACCCTACAAAGAAACTGCACGTTATATCCAGTTACTTGCGCGGAAAAACTGAGCATATGCAAGCGCACAATCCGACGCATCAAAATGTGTTTTAGCGCGATTGGCATCTTCTGCCTTTGCATTTTTTGTATAGCCCGCTCAAGCTTCAGAACTGTGTAGCCTGCCACAGTAAAGCACTGGAACTTGGGCTGATTAATAATTGATTCACCTATTTAAACAACGAGGTAGTATTGGCATCACGATACTGCTAAGACAATCGAACCGGCAAAGTTGCTATGACATCGGACACGACATTGGCAAAAGCTACGCGCAAATAACGAATTTGCTCAGGGCCAAAAAACTCACCTGGCAGTATCACTATGCCGAGTTCGCGCGCGAGGCGTTCTGCCACGCTTAACGATGATTGCTCTGGCCAGGGATGCTGTACATAGGCAAAGTAGGCACCTATCGCATCTATCTTCCACCCGGGAAGCGTAGCCATTGCAGATAAGAGCGTGGCTGCCCGCCGATTGATTTCAATCCGATTACTCGCCCGCCAAGATTCTAAATCACTCATACATTTTGCCAAAGCCGCTTGTTGAATACGAGGGATAGGCGGTGCATTCAATTTTTCTATGTTTGGATTAAATAATTGTGCGGTCATGAAGTATTAAATTTCAAATTGTGCAGCTGCGAGTATACGAAGCATAACCCAATCATCTGCGCGGCAATGCCATTCACAACAGACCGACAACCCCCTTAGTAAGCGCCTTATTCGATTTTGATGTCGCGCTTAAGCTAGCACATTCGGTTCGATCTCTCCGTCACACAACCTCAGGTTTCTCGGAGTCGAGTTTCTGCCTACCGTCAAAATTCACATAGCACCAACAGAATTTCTGGCAAAAGCAAGCCCATGTGGCATTACGCACTCCAAATCGGGAACAGACAGCAAGTTGCGAACTGAGGCAGCTTAGATGAAACTGTTAACAGCCAGCATAAATGGGAGTTCCATTCAAAAAACGAGCGTCTAGACTACTGCTAATGCAGAATTCACGCGTGATCTCACATTTGCCTCGATGCCCCGTGCCGCTAAGGGAGTACAAGCTAGGCCGAGGTTCTTTTCCAATGAATAAAGATGGGCTACCAAAATTTCGATGAATCTACCTCACTACACGACTAATATATTTAAACCCGAGATTTCTTGGGATAGTTCTCGTCGGCTCGTCGTAGAGAAAATGAACGATGGCGAGCAATTAGCGATTGCCAAACAGTCCACCGGCAGACTGCGTTATAGCTCACCTGATATTCGCCGCAGCTTCGAATTAATAGATTCAATTCGTGAACGCTATGCGAAACTATTCCTAACTAACGAACTCATTCTAGCGGGACTCAAAAACGAGAAGGAGAGTAATCAATACAAACGAATGTTTAGGTTGCTAGATGCCCAAATTAGGAATCACGCTAGAATAATATCGGCGTATCGAAGAGATTCGGGTTACCGCATTAGTGCTTTAGTCGACCTGGCAACGAATCAAACCACACTAGATGTTGAAACGATGTACGCTGACTTGGATGCACTGGCCGACATGCAAAAAGTGTTAGACACTGCCTCGCAACTTGAGAACATTATTCGCTTTATTAGTAAACGAGGCACAGGAATAGATTCCTATGATGTTACTACGAGAGCAAGAGAGCTGACTGATTCTCTGGATCTGCAGATCAACCGTCTGCTACTCTGTTTGCAGGAGCGAGCTACAGTACTAGAGGGAAAATCCATGTCGGCATACCTTGACGAACAGTTTGCAAAACAATCGCATGGGCTGGATGATATTCATGCATCCCGATTGAAATTTACCACAGTTAAAGCTGGATTCGAGGCCCTCAATGAGTGCATATCATCTAATCTTGCCACTATGGTGAGGCCTCTTATTGATTCCCACAATGAATTAAGCATGGTCAATTAGGAGAGAGCAACTCTCTGCCACCGCATCTACGCCGTCCGGCATCGCGGTTTGCGTCGCCGCCACATGGACGAGCGCACTGCAGTGTTTTAATGTCGCCTTCCTCTGTACAATCTTCAAACCACCCTGCGGTTTATTTTGGAACATCTCACATTCATACTCTACCTGACACCGTATTAGCGCTGCCGGTGATGGCGCTGGCAAATGATATTGCCCAAGCGCTGTCTGAGCGCAATGTCATATTGCGCGCAGAGCCAGGTGCCGGTAAAAGTACCGGCTTGCCCTTAGCCTTACTTTTGAGCCTTGATCTACACGGTAAAATCATTTTACTAGAGCCACGCCGGCTCGCGGCACGCTCAATTGCCCAACGCCTCGCGTCTCACCTTGGTGAAAAGGTGGGGCAGCGCATTGGTTTACGGATGCGCAGCGATACACGTGTGTCTGCCGAAACACAACTCACGGTTGTGACTGAAGGCGTGCTCACCCGCCTGCTTCAAAAAGACCCTAGCTTAAACGGTATTGGCTTAGTTGTTTTCGATGAATTTCATGAGCGAAGCCTGCACGCCGACTTAGGCTTAGCGCTGAGCCTGGAGGTACAACAGGCACTTCGTCCCGACCTGCGTCTATTACTGATGTCTGCAACACTAGACGCCGATTCCATTCACTCTCAATTGAGTAAATTTCAGAGCTTCCATTGCTCGGTTCGGCAACACCCAGTCGAGACCGTATGGATGGGTGAGCATTCTGATCCATTGGCTCAAGGTATCGCGCACGCCGCACTCACCGCGATTGATAATCATGAGGGTGATGTGTTGGTGTTCTTGCCTGGCGTTGCTGAAATCAACCGCGCTGCAAAAATATTACAACCCAGACTACAGAATACCGCCGAACTGCATCAGCTACACAGTGGCGTAGGCTTGGACGCACAACTCAAGGCTACAGCACCCGCATGCGTGGGCAATCGGCGAGTCATTCTGGCTACTAGTTTGGCGGAGACTTCCATTACCATCGACGGCGTGCGCGTGGTGATCGATTCGGGGTTAGAAAGACGCGGACGCGTAGACACCGCGACCGGTGCACAACGCCTTGAGACAGTCATGGCCAGTCAAGCCAGCGCGACTCAACGCTCAGGACGTGCCGGGCGAACCTCAGCCGGTGTTTGTTACCGCTTATGGAGTGAAGCCGGACACACCAGACGATCTGCTCATTGGCAGCCAGAAATTTTTCGCGCTGATCTGGCACCGTTACTTCTGGAACTTGGCCTGTGGGGCGTAACTGGATACGATGAATTACCTTGGCTGGATGTACCCCCATCAGCAAGTATTGCTAGAGCGGACGCACTGTTAACACGATTAGGTTTGTGGAAAGACAGAAGGCTTACGACACACGGCAGAGCGGTTGCAGCATTACCCGTGCACCCTCGCTTAGGCAACATGCTTTGCTGGGCTGCAAAAGTAGGGGGAATACAGGTGGCGGCTCAGTTAGCGGTACTGTTAGAAGACAACATTCGTGGAGCGAACTTGGTCGATATTGAGCCCTCGTTAACCAGCGTGATGCCATCATCACTACAACGCCGCGCAGCACAGATAGCACGTTCAATTAAGGTAGATGCGACGCAGCATAGTTCACCAGCAGCAGCAGCATTACTTGCACAGGCGTATCCGGATTGGATAGCACAACGCCGCCCAGGGGATGCGGGAAAATTTCATCTAGCCTGCGGAGCCGGAGTTATTATCGATGGTGAAGATGCCTTAGCTCAGAGCCAATTTTTGAGCGTGGCACAACTAGGTGGTGCTGGGTCGCAACTTCGCATCTTCAAAGCGCTGGCATTGGACATTGAAGAACTTCAATGTGTGTCGCCAGAGCTATTCAACACCGTGAACTATTTAGATTGGGATGACAAACAACAGCGTGTGCTAGCAGAGCAACGTTTAATGATCGGTAACCTTGTTATCAGCACCAAGCCTATGCAACACATCAATAATGGCGACAAAGCAACAGCCTTGGTAGCAGGCATTCGACAGCTGGGAATTACATGCCTGCCATGGAACGATGACTGTCGGGAGTGGCAGGCCCGTGTGATACGCATGCGTAAACTCTCTCCTGTTCAGGGCAATTCGATGCAAGATAATGATTGGCCTGAAGTTGATGACGAGGCACTATTAAATCATTTGGACGAATGGCTAGCACCCTGGCTAGGCGGTATCGGGTCGATAAAGGCGCTTAAACAATTGAATTTATATAAGTCTCTTAACGCTATGCTCGATTACCGCCAACAATCTCTGATGGATGAATGGCTGCCGCTACGCTATACCGTCCCTAGTGGTTCAAAAATTCGCTTACGTTATACCCAAGCTGGAGAGCCCGTGCTGTCTGTCAAGCTACAAGAGCTGCTGGGATGCAGCCATAACCCATCAATAGCGAATGGCCAAATTGTGCTTAAAATAGAGTTCCTATCCCCTGCCCGGCGGCCTATACAAGTGACAAGCGATTTAGCTAGTTTTTGGAGCAATGGTTACGCTGCGGTTAAAAAAGACATGAAAGGGCGGTATCCTAAACATGATTGGCCAGAAGATCCACTAGCGGCCGCACCAACAGCCTATGCGAAGCGTCGTAAAAAGTAAGGATAACTCCCTCAATGAAATCAGACGTTAAAAAGCTGCTAAAGCAAAACGCGCAACTCAATCATTTAGATGCAGCCAAAGTTATTAGCCACGTACAACGCGACAGTGGTGACTGGGTGAAAAACACATTAATGCTGGAAGGCTACGATGTGCCGTTCAAGTATTCTAGAAAGCAGAAGTACCGTAGCTTGCAAGGTGGGCAGGTTAACCTCACCTACTACGCAACAACGGAAGATATTGCAGGTATTGAGTTTGAGAGCATGAGGGTTGTGCGGGTTCGTAGGAGCTAGGCAACCTTGCTAATCCGTCAGTGCATAAATCACATAGTTCACTGCAAAGCGATATGCCAGGCCTGTCATCGCTGTAGGGTAAAATGGATCGTCAGCATGCTCCCAGGCATCCCGCATATCCATATTAAAGTTGATGGCCAACATCACGCGTACGATTAGATCGCAGCCGAGCGTAACCAGAAAGCCGCGTCACACCAATATCGGAGAGTCCGAAACACACCGAATTAGCACCGTTGTCTTCTTTTATCATGAAGCCAGCTTCGCTAAGGGCGCATTATCATAGCGCTCCCTTGGTGTGAAATATTTTCCATACCCTTGATAATTAAGACCAAAACCGTGAAACTCCATATCGCCGTACGATTTCGACTTCCTAATATCAACTTGCGATATACAAATCCCGGCAACTGTTGCTTGTGCTTCAGCTAGCCTTGAAAGGCCATTATCAACTAACTTTATCGGTGTTTCGTGTGGCTTTACAACATACAAAACTTCATCGACCAATTGACTTAAAACAATCGCATCACTCACCGCATGAGTTGGTGCACAATCAATGATGATCCTATCGTATTGGTTTCGCAACATTCTCAGCCCTTTTGCAAATTTATCTGAAGCTAGTAACTCCTGAGGGTTTTCAGGAACAGGCCCACTGGTTAGACAATCGAACGAACCCCACACGCCAAACTGCATAGAACCCGGTTTTATTGATTTATTTAGAAGCAAATTAGTCAGCCCAGCATCATCAGCCTGCATACCAAGTACTGCGGCAATAGAAGGCCTTCTCAGGTCACAATCAATAAGTAAGGTGCGTTCCAGCTGTCCGAATGAATAAGCCAGATTTAACGCTATTGTCGATTTTCCTTCGTTGGGAACTGACGATGTAACTAGTATGACCTTTGAATTCTTCCTACCGCGAACCGAAAGCGCTGTACGACAAGTATTAACAGCTTCCAAAAAGGTTTCAGATGAATCAACAGCGTCGGACGGAGTTATCGGATTTTCATTTTCGCGCTGCGATGATTCTCGCTCCACTAAAGGAATAACTCCTATAAGTTTCGATCTTAGGCGCTTCTCAATATCAGATTTTTTGTTCACCGTATCGTCCAGGTACTCCTTTATGAAAGAAACAGCAGCAGCTAATAGCAATGAGGCGAGCATGACAAACCCTACAATCAATACTTTGTTGGGTCTTATAGGATTTGTTGGTACCCACGCCGCTTCAGACACAACAGCGTTAGCCTCGTCTAAGCCGTCGGTGGTTCGGATTTCCGTGATTCTGTCGAACATTTTGTTGTACTGGTCACGATTAGACGCAGCTTCTCTTTCCAACGCATCTAGGGACACTTTTTTCTGCCCAATGCCCTGAACGCTCGCCTTGCTCTGCGTGACATTATCCTCAAGAGACTCAACACGTTGTTGTAGCAGTTGATAATCATTTTCGAAAGCCGCCACTGCGCGCTCGATACTATCGTTTAATGCAGAGCGAAGTGATGCAAAATTAGACCTGGCATCAACAATTATCGGATGTTTCGCACCATAGCGATTTCTTAGTTCAGCGATATTGCGCTGCCCTCGTACAAGATCAGCATTAGCAGAGCGTACCGTTACATTATTCTGAACATACGGCAAAGTTTCTAATAATTTTGGTGAAGTGATTTTATAGTTTTGAGTCTTAAGATAAAGGTCTCTTGCATTTGACATTTCACCCTTGGCCTTAGCAAGTTCACTGCTGGTAAATAACAATTGCTGATCATTGAGCCGGCCGACATCACCATCAAGATCGATCAAGCCATTAACTTTCTTAAAGGATAACAAGGCGTCCTCAGAGTCTTCTAGTTTAATCTTTAACTCCTGAACCCGGCTATCCATCCATTTTGAAGCATCTCCTCTACGTAACTTGCGCTGCGCTATTGCATTTTCTATGTACTGAGTAGCTACTGCATTCGCCGCTAATGCTGCAAATTCTGGATCTGTAGAATCATATGAAATTTTTACCAACTTGGTTTTTACTATCGGAGTGATTTTTAGTGACTCTCTAAACCGATTGATAACATTGTTATAATCCGTTTTATCAAGGCGATCAGCCAAACTCATTGCATCATCTTTTGACCCATCACCTAAGGTACTGATTGCCTTAGACGATGCAGGTGAAAGCATTTTAGCTAGCTGTGGTTGCGATATATCCTCGCTGCGCTGCAGGTGATCCAATACACGCGCTGCCAGCGCCCGAGACCTCAGAATCGCATATTGAGTACCGTAGTAGTCATTCGATTCCTGTTCAGAAGAGACTAGATCTTCAATAGAAATTATATTCGCTTTTTGTGATTCAAGCAGTAACGTAGCATTGCCAGCATAAATGGGCACCGCCATCAGCGAATATATAGTCGCCATAGTGGTCATTAGGGCCGTAAAAAATATTATTAGCCACTTATTTCTAAGCAAGGCACTCCAATAAAATTGGAAATCCAATCTCTTTTTGCCTACACCATCGGCGTACTCTCCATGAGAACGGATATTTCTTACTTCACTAATATTTTCTGAATACAATTTACGCAACATGTTAGATTATAATTTCCAACTTCAATTAAGTGTTTCTCTGAGATGGGGTTAACGCCCCAAGTAACTACCCAAAGCTGATGGCCAAAATCATCAGCTTTTTTGTGTAACAACCCCGTGGCTTCAACGCTGCCTCTAGACATCTCAGAGAGCGTGCAAGCACGGTATCAGATATCCCGTGAATGAGATAAAGGAAGATTATTGGAACGAGAGCTTGAGCAGAGTTTTTCGCGTAAAATACGAATGTTTGCCTACTAGTTCAATTTCTACTATTTGACCCATACGCAGTGGCTGAGCGACTTTGACCTCCACTGGGTGAACCAGATCACAGTATTTTCAGGGGATGGAATAAGCGCTTCGAGAGCGCTAAAACGCCAAACGCCTTTGCTCCTCAGTATTTTCGGACAAGCCACCAAGCCGATCATTCACGATCCAGCTTTCTTGGCCAATCAAGAAGACCACGGCAGAAAAATACAAAGCATAACTCAGGTCAACATCTACCTCGATAAACATCATTTGAACTATTGGTGTAATTAACGCGAAACACAAAAAATAAGGCCGAATGTAATTACCGCCATCAGCGTTTAACGTGTTGACACTTGCTGTTAACCGAGAGGCTCGTCTGTAGAGAAAGATCAAAAACAGCAGAAAGAATACAGATCCTATTACGCCAAACTTGAAAAATACTCCCAAATAAGTGCTATGTGAGCCGAGCGGAATATTCAACATCCAATGATCAATTTGTGTTCCGTGGCCAAAAAGCAGTTTGTCGGCTGAAGATGTCGTTTCTTGCCATATCAATGTGTAATTTAATCCTCGCCCTTCATTTGAATGCGTCTTGTCAACAAGCCTCGATTCAATTCCTTCGTTTAGCCCTGTCAGGAAAACTAAGCCAATCACTGCAACACCTACTAGTGCCGGGATAAGTTTAGCTACGAAATTCGTTTTGAATGCGAAGGGAAATATCACCAGTGCGATTGCCAAACCGATCCAGGTACTTCGACTCAATGACGAGTAGATGCTAAAAATATCCATAAAAATCAAAATAAGGCACAGGATTGAAAATACTTTAAATTGATCTCTCCAAAATTTATAGATAAAGTACGCCTTTATCGCCATAGCTGAAGCGAGAATACCTGCCATGGTATTCGGGTACATCATCAACCCTCGTGGGCGATAGAACCCCTGAGAAAACCATGACGCTTCGGCCTGTATTGTGTTTTTATTTAACATCCCACTTATGTACTTGGAGCCCATGTCTGGCATGACGTAAGCCGTGACAGATTTAAACGAAAGAGAGAAACCGTTGCTTGCTAAAAAAGCAACTATTGAACACTGCACCGAAAAAATCAAAAGCGCAAAATACAACATATCTGTTGTATCGGCCTTCCTGGCTGACGCGAAGGTTGCTGAAACAAACACAAAGAGCATTGCCATATAGACGCCCTCGTTTCTTACATAAGTTATATACCGATCTGGTGTTGATATTTGAAATACCGAAAAAAATGTAGCCAGCACGAAGAATGCAAAAAACCAGATCTCTCGACCCGGTTTTGGTTCTTCTGTAGATAGATAGGTAAAAAATCCTACTAAACATATGAGCGCAAAAAAAAGCTGATCGATACCGAGAAACCAAAATAGCATAAACGCGCCAAAGTACGCTATAAGCAATTTATGGAACATCTCTTTCTCCCAACCATTCACCAACTCTGCCTCCGATCAATGTGTTCAATTGATCTAGATCGGAGGACAATTCTCGAGAAAGAAGAAATTTTGTATCTTTCGAAACATCACCTTTAACAGTGGAGAAGCTTTTAAACAACAATCCAAGCTTTTTACGTAGCTTTGGCGGAATGATTACTCGCAGCGCAGAATTCAGGATTCCTTCAGAGAGCAAGATTCTATGTAAATATTTCCATTTACCTGAAACAAGGCCTGATTTATTTGAACTAAATTCTTCGTATACAACGTCAGATGAGTCTAGCCCTATGAAATCCATAACTTCTTTTAAATGTTGCTCCTGATTTTTCACAAAATCTTCAAATAACAGGATTTTTACATTATCCAAACCGAATATTTCAATGTACTCTTTAACAAAATCAAAATAAAAACTGTTGCGCTTTAACCCCCAAAACCACTCCCAACCCTCTGCAAGTCGATCATCTTCAGCAGCCAATGCATCTTCAAAACTGGAGTGCTCTCGACCATCTCGTACCAGGTGTTGGTAATTACTGAAAGAACGGCTAACCGGCTCCCTCAGAAGAATGATAATTTTTGCCTTAGGATTGTGTTTATAGATGTTGGCAGCAGCTCCGTTGAGGGAATAGGAGGGGCAGACTTCACCGACTACTGAAGCTTCCTCGTGGTGAAAATCGTTTATGTATTCCGCTAGCGAGGTAACGGTTGGCTCATTGACGCTCGAATTGTCAAGCGGCCCTGTAAACGCCGGATTTCCTAAGATGCCAAAACTAAAGTAGTTGGTCTCTTTTCTTTGGGGCAGAGATACGTTGTTTTGCAGGCTGAGCAAGTCGTGCAAGGTGGTTGTTCCGGCCTTCGCTGCTCCAACACAAAAAAAGTCAACTTTGAAATTATCATCTGTCATCCGAAATTACCTAAATATTAAATTGTCTACAGCTAACTCTGTATTCCGGATAAAGAAGCTACGGCCAGATTCTAGTTAGAAGGATGAATCTGATAGCCGTACTTTCTAATCAGCGGGAAAGTCATCGTGGCAATAGCTAACTGCCTACTCTTGGACATTTTTTCACGCCAGGAGTTATCTGGCCGAAGCGGAATCCAACCAGACTGGTGGCGCATTGGGTTTCCGGCAATAGTGTGGTTAACACCTAACTTAACTCCGTCGGGGCCAATAAACTGAGACAAATCCGAATCACAAGGCGCACCAACCAAGCTCAATACTTCACGAATTTTCGCCTCAGGCTCTAGGACAAGATCTTCATACTTCATGAGCATATGCGGGGATTTCTTCACTACAGCGTGCATCTCGGCGTTATAGCCCACGTACCTTGCAGCACCAGATGCAGAGTTATAACGAGGCATATAACGAGCCTTGTCAAGATCATCCGTCATACGGACTTGTTTCATCCATGAGTTCAACGCCCCGCGAGGATCGCGCACTAGATGAACAAATCGTGGTGACAATCCTTCTGTTCGTTGAAGAATCGCCCCATACGACGCTATTTTCGAGGCATCGACGATGAACCGCGAACCCGTAGTTTTGCGAATCGACTGATACAGAGGTAAGAGTAATTCGCCATACTCACCAACTGCCTCGTCAGTGGCACTACGCAACCCAGGCTTGACCAATGCAGGCACATGCCATGGCTTATCCGTTTTAATACGCAATTCTTTTAAATGGGGTACAGATAACTGATCCCAGCCCCCGTATGCATCATCACCTACTGTTTGCCAAAAATCACAAGCACTGAATCGTTCACCGCAACCACAAACCCGATCTTCGATGATTCCGCGTAGGAAGATATCTCGAACCTCTCCTACAGCAACAAAGTCAGGCACTTCTGCAAGCATCCTAGCTAGCAGTGTACTGCCGCTTCGTCCCCAACCGCCTACAAACACAATTTCAACATCCGCTGTGTTTGTGCTATTTGAATTCAATTCTTGCATAGTTTGTCGTCTTTAAATATTGGGGTAAGTCACACAAATTGTTGGATAAGAGCGAGTCGCTACAAACAGTAAATGGTGGCGAATCACAGAGGCAATAGGCAGACGATGATTGTACTGCAGTCCGCCCATTCAACACCGCAAGCGAATTCTCGGTTTATGACACTGTTATAACAAGCTTGCTCAATACACCCCAATACGTGACGCAGCACACAGAAATTATCAGTCAGTACAAAGTAAGTACCGTGCTCTGATTAGATTTGACAATATTTAATCAATTGGGAACCTTAGCTATATCCTCATGAGCTCTGCTGAAGTAGTGTCTTTCAGTAATACCCTATTGCAACCAAACCTGAATGACTTGTACTCCGGCTGTGATGTACTAATTCACTGATCTTATTGCCCCTTGAACATTGTTAATTTCAACACTGGCTTAGATAAAGTTAACGGCAGTTGGATGAGCTCCACTAATCCACTAACGTTCAATTACTAGTACCAACTCTAGAAAACGAAATACAGATGCACGCTGCCAGAAAGAAGTGTGATGCAGTTCTCTTTCGAATGGTTGTGCTAGCCACAATAAACAATGAAAATGATTTTCTATTGAGCCACTGATCGTTCTTACAACGATGACAGGCGACTACGAATAGAATATCGCTGTCCCTTCGATGCGGCCGGTTATTCGATTTTAAATCAAAACATAGGATACTCAAAACAGTGAATAGTGTTGGGGACGTTAAGATCAACGCAGCCTCCGAGCAAATGCGTGCAAAAATATCTCCAGCGCCGAATGAACACGCCAGTTCTGAAACACTTGCAAGTACGTCTATCGACGAAAACAGTCAATACGCATCAATTGAAAAGATGCGCTTAGACAACTTACGGGTGTCTGCAAATGAAAGCAATATCAACTCGATATTTGGAAATTTTAAATTCAGACACGAGCCAGACTTGCCTCGAAGTCATGCTGCAATCGACTTATTCCTGACGATACTATGTTTTGCAACGGCACACTTTATTTATCTAGGCAGCCTGGATTTATCATCTCATAGAAGTGTTGCTTTATTTAGTGCTCTTGTTCTAATGTCTCTTTCTCTTTATGTCGGCGGCATGTACAACACTAAAAGGCTACGACGTTTAAATGTAGAACTAACACACCTTGCCATTTGCTGGATGTTCGCTTTTGCCGCCATTGGCTTATTTGCTTTTCTATCGAAAACCGGCGCGGAGATTTCACGAGTATGGATAACCTTATCAATGGTTCTTTCCATGGTTTTACTTGCCAGCATTAGAATTCTGGGCAGCCTGGGATTCATGACAAGAAATAAAACGAGTGGTAGAAACATAGCTATTTTGGGCAACGCTTCAGGTCTCAATACAATATTGGGTGATATCGGAGGGCTGTCAAACTCGCAATTAAAAATAGCAAACGTTTTCACCATTCCTGGGCATCCAGCAGATGGACCTAAATATTTGGAGTCGTTGCAAGACTCGGCCAAACAGTTGACTAGTTTTGTTGAGAATCAGCGACTGTTCGGTGCTGCGATAGAACAAGTCTGGATTGTAGTATCAGAAAACCAATCGCGAGTTGTGGAAGAAATATCAGAAGCGCTGATCAATAGTTCTGTAGACGTTTGCGTAGCTCCCGATCAATATACTCAGAGGCTACTAAAAGGGGACGTAACGCGATTTGGAAATACCGATATCGTAAACGTCTCGGAAATTTCATTATCGCTGGCCGCCGATCAATTCAAACGCGTATTCGATGTGCTAATTGCATCACTGGTATTGCTGATTCTAGGCATCCCCATGATTGTTATAGCTGGATTGATAAAACGTGAGTCTACCGGGCCTGCGTTATTCCGTCAGAAACGCTATGGTGTTGATGGCCGAGAGATCGAGATTCTCAAGTTCAGAAGCATGTTCGTGCATTCAGATAACAGCGCTCAACAAGCAACTAAAAATGACACTAGAGTTACCCGTATTGGCAGAGTCATCAGAAAATCATCGTTGGACGAACTACCACAGTTACTAAACGTTCTAAATGGGACTATGTCTCTGGTTGGGCCACGCCCTCACGCAGTTGCACACAACGAGCTTTGGAGGCATGAAATTCAAGGATATATGTTAAGGCATAAAGTCAGGCCCGGAATCACTGGCTGGGCACAAATTAATGGCTGGCGCGGAGAAACAGATACAGCCTTCAAAATGCAGCAGCGTGTTAAATATGACCTGGAATACATAAGAAACTGGTCACCGTGGCTGGATTTGAAAATACTGGTTCTTACGGCCTTTGTAGGCTTTCTCCACAAAAATGCCTACTGATGCATTCACAAACCACGACCCGGGTCAAATAGCATCACTAAATTGTGTCTACACTGGGCCGCTAACAGACTAACAAACCATCTCTAGCAGCAGCTACCGCTACTGTACAGATAAAAATAGATTATCCAATGTGGAGTAGTGAGGGTGTTAAGTCGAAATCAAATTTGCACGAACACCGCTGAATTTGCTGAAGCTAAAGCCGTAACCTTCCTTAACCCTTATAGCTTTCTCGAAATTTATCATTCCGATGTGGATTTAGACAAATTCGATAAAGTTTGTATCGATGGAGTAGCGTTAAAATTTTTTCTCAACCTTGTTTACCGTGACTCTAACATTGAGCGGCTAAGTTTTGATTTCACTTCAGTCGCCAACCTCGTTTTCAATAATGCTGCAACAAAAGCACAGCGTGGTTTTATACTAGGCTCTGATCAAGATTCAAATGAACAATTCCTAGCAAAAATTACCGACATGTTTCCCGGGATCAGCCTGAACGGCCGCTCCGGGTATTTTGACGGCGCTGAGGATTTATCCAAGAGCCTCACCTCCTTAGCCGCGTCTGATTACGATTTTATTGTTATCGGAATGGGAGCTGTCAAACAGGAAGATGCTGCAATTGCCCTCATTGATTCAGGTTTCCAAGGACGAATATACACCTGTGGCGGTTTTATACATCAAACTGCTCTGGGTGACGGGCACTACTATCCCGAGTGGATCAACACGTTAAACTTGCGCTTTGCGTATCGTATGTTCAAGGAGCCATCCACCATTAAACGATATTTAATCGACTACCCAAAGGCATTCATTTTACTTTCTCGCAACATTAAGAGTTTTAAGTAAAACATCATGGGCGGATTTTTAGGCGCTGCTTTTCGCAGTTTTTCTGGACGTATACTAGGCGCTGCAAGCGCCCTGGTTGCAGCCTATTCCGTTACATCGAATCTGTCTATCGGTGACAGTGGCCTATTCTTTTTAAGCCTTGGCTTTGCCATTTTCTTCGCACACTTACTCACACTCGGACTAGACAACTTTGTTTTAAAAAAGTGTGCCATTTTTCTAAACGAACGAAGTTACCCAGAATTCCTATCGATCGTGTTGGTAAGTGTTTTAGCTTGCATTGTTGGAAGCGTGCTGATTTACCTAATTTTGCACGCCTCGGCATGGGTCGTTTCCTATAAATACGTGAACTATCTATTGCTGATATTTCCAGCCGGCGTTGCAGCTGCATTGCTGGGTATCATTGCCCATTCCCTCCACGCCTCAGGCTTTGTTTTCACTGGTGCACTAACAAACACTTCTCTTCACTACATACTATTTTCTATATTCGTTTGGCTTTTCCCCCCTCCCAGCGTCAACGAAGTTATTGTTCTTTTTTCCATCGCCTGCTATACCACCCTAGTTATACAAATTGCAGTTGCTCTTTTTTTGTACGCAATTAAGGGTATTAAATTTACCGAATGGAAAAACGTGCGGCTATCAAACGTTGACTATCAGGAACTTCATCAAACCGCCCTACCCTTATGGATGATTATCATTGCACAGCAACTAAACCAGTGGGGCGCCCAGTTTATATCGTCGGTTCACGTAGCGGAAGCCGAACTCGCGTTGCTTGCCATTGCCATGAGAATTGCCTTACTTGTGCCTATGGTACTCGTGGCGGTCAATATGGTTGTGTCACCTAAATTTGCAGCGCTTTACCATAGAGGTGAAATTGAAAAAACCGAGGAGGTGTTGACTAAATCATTGAAGCTCTTAGCAGTGGTTTGTTCGTTTATTTTCGTTGTCATGATTCTGTTCGGAAGCAACGTGCTCGGAATTTTTGGCGAGCAATACATGGCGGCCGCTGGCTTACTTTCGATACTCGTGTGTGGCCAGTTAGTTAACGGGCTAACCGGGCCATGCGGGAAGCTACTAATAATGAGTGGGTTTGAAAAGGATGTTAGAAATACATCGATAATGGTTACGGCAATCGGCCTATCGCTTGCTTTTGTGCTAGTGGCCAAGTACGGTGTATATGGCGCGGCCATCTCAACGGCATTAACTATCGCGACACAGAATATCGCTATCGCGTATATAGTTAAATATCGCTTGCGAATCAATCTTATACGAATTTATTCAAACTTCTTTTAGTCTGCTCTATAAGCGCCCGAACGAACGCCTAGCGTTATGCTTGCACCAAGCAGTGTGCTGGTTTGTTTGAAGCTCGGTGCGCTAAGTGCTGAGAGCAGCTTAAAGGGCCGGAAATCTCGCAAGCCCATCGACTGCCCTATCATTCGAACCAGCTAGCGAGATCTGTCCAGCGACCCAGATGGAATCCTCAGCGGCTGCTATACCCCATACGCCAAAAGCACCAGTGATCTGCCATGCCTGCTCTGGAAGAAAACTCGGGTCGTCAATTCGGAAGCTGTGGATTTTAAAAGGTAAGACGATTTCAGGTTCAAGGCTTACTACCGCCTCTTGCGGAATCGGGCTATCCAATGTGCCAAAAAACTCTCCGTGATGCCCAACAAACACGTGGTTACCGACAATCTGTAGAGCTTGCACATCACCCTTAGCCCGATATTGGACGAGTCTGGTTCCATCCAGGGAGTGGAAAGATACATAGTTAGGGCCACCCCACGCAATGATGACATAGAACTCAGTCACAACAATATCGTGGGCAGTTAAACCCTTACCATTACTACCAACAAAGGCGAAGAACCTCTCTGGTAGAACTGATCCGTCAAGCGCACTCAATGAAAGCATGGAGACGCGCTGATTTTGTGGTGTTGTTAAAACGGGTATGTCATTAATAAATCTAAAATTGCCACCAACATAAACAATATCACCAGAGACAGAAACGGCTAAGGATTGCACAGGAGCAGCTCTGCCATTGTTGTACCCATATGTAACGCTCGGATTCCATAAAACATCGAGATCACCGCCTAGTGAAAGTCTGGCAATGTTGGCTCGGTAGGTATTGTCTACGTTATTAAAGTCACCGCCGATGTAAAGCTGCGTGTCACCTACTGCAATATCAAACACTCGCCCGGCATTGTTGCCCTTGGTCACGTTTACCACAAGGTTCAGGGCGCCAGTAGTGGCATCTAGAGCCAGCAAGCCAAAATCACCTCCTACGTATATCTGTTCACCATTAGGCGAAATGGCGAGCGCTCTGACGACATCATCCACTTCAGCGGGCACTTGAAATGTCGATACAGGTTGGCCTGAGACGGCATCCAGGGCTGCAAGAAATGGTCGATGCGTTGGCGTTGCATTCCGGGCTGGCTTGATACCTTCAAAGTCGCCGCCTACCAACAACAAATCACCAACCCTAAGAAGGGTTTTGCCCCAGGCATCAGTATTTGCACCTGCATTGAAGTCGAGCGTGGGAGCTGGACCCTCCAACATCCATGTTGAGCTGTCGGCCGATTGTGAAAAGAATCCGAGGACTAGCGGCTCATTAACAGTAAGCGCTGCAAAATCAGAGACGACAGTTTCGTAGCTGTTACTAACTTCAACGTTGTACAAGGTTCCATTCTGGGAAAGAGACGCCGCGAAAACGGTCAACGACTCAGCTGTCTCGCCAAGGAGCGGGTTACCGTCAGCAAACCACTGATAGCTAAGGGTGCCACTGCCGGTGGCAGCTACATAGAAAGTAACGTCATCACCTTGCGTGACTATCCGATCAAAGGGCTGGCTTGCTATCGAAATGGGAACGGTTGCTTCTATCGTTGCGTTGTAGTTAGCGTTACCACCTGCTGACCAGAGGGCAATGTAGTACTGAGTATTTGCCTCAAGTTCGCCAGACCAAACACGTGGGCTGCTACCTTGGATGATAGAACTGATTTGCGTAGCACCTGTTTCAAACACTCTGTATCTGACATCAGCTGCTGAATCCCAAGATACGTTGATGGTGTGGGTTGCAGCTGCCAGTGAATCGAAATCAAGACGAACCCATCTCGGCCCAGCGAGTCTGTCGGAATCTATGATACCTTGCGCAATGCTTACAACAGTAACCGGCAAAACTATTTCAAAGACTTCCAACGCAGCGTCATCTGTACTGAGCATACCGTTGGCGTCTGTAATGTCGACTCGATAGACGTTTCCGTCATCAGCCGTTGTGGCTGAGATAACACTAAAAGTATCTGCCGTTGCACCTGCGATGGCCTGGTCGTTCACATACCACTGATAACTAAGCGTACCGTTACCGGTTGCGGCAACAGTAAACGTCGCATCCTCGCCCTCATTCACCGTCAGATCAGTCGGTTGTGACACGATCGCCAGCACAACTAGTGCATAGACGGTGAGTATGCCGTTATCTGAACTGAGCGTACCGTTGGCGTCTGTAATGTCGACTCGATAGACGTTTCCGTCATCAGCCGTTGTGGCTGAGATAACACTAAAAGTATCTGCCGTTGCACCTGCGATGGCCTGGTCGTTCACATACCAATGATAACTAAGCGTACCGTTACCGGTTGCGGCAACAGTAAACGTCGCATCCTCGCCCTCATTCACCGTCAGATCAGTCGGTTGTGACACGATCGCCAAAGCGGCCAGCGCTTCGATGGTGGCGGTGTAATTCCCCGACCCCGATGCAGCCCAAATCCCTAAATAGTACTGCTCTGATGTGTCGAGCGCGCCCGTCCACTCTGCGAGAGTAGCAGAACTACTGCTCGTCCCAATGCGCACCTTATTATCGGGGCTTGGGGCGTCAAGGATTTGGAATACCGAGAAGCGGATTTCCGCGCCGCTATCCGAGGTGATACTTATGACGTGATCTCCATCGATCAGCGGATCAAAATTGATTCTAGCCCATTTAGGAGCGATGACCCTATCGTTGTCAAGAGTGCCGCTGCCGATTTCGACTGGCTGCGCCTGCACTGCGGGGCTGAACGTCACAAACACGAACGACAAGAGCACAAGAGAGAGAGCGACGAAAAGCTTCGACACTCGACGATACTCCAGTTGGATTAAAACTGGCGCAAGAAACGAAAAACGGGGCATGGTAGCTTCCTTACAATTCTAGCCGGCTGCGCAGTTTGATGGGCAAACGCAAGCGGTATAGGAATTTGAATCAGATTGATTCGATTATACGCAAGCAGTAACGTACGCTGGGTACCAAGCTGGCGGTACTCTTTTACGTTTGTGACCGAGTCCGCAAAAAAAATGTCAACTTTGGACAATCAAAATTAAGTGCCAAATTCAGGCATGGCCACTCGCAGCTTATGTGGTTTGTAACCACGGAATCTCTATACCAGCGACGTTTTCAAGTCGCTTATTAGACTCGGCAAACTCGTTAGCTAATCGTTGAATGGTTTCTGCTCGTGGCTCAAACTTCGAACTGGCGTTACGCTTTTCCAATTCAATCGATGGGTCAGGCTCAAGCCCTATAAACGATTGAATCGCGGACAGACTCGATTGACTGTCGCTGATCAGCTTATCAGTAGTCATTACCAGTACATTTTTTCGATCAAAATGCACAAAGAGTCTTTCTAGCTGGCGAGCGTAATGGCCGCGTGTCATATAAGAGTAATGCTGGTGAGGTCGTGAGACGTATGAAGAGTCGGCACTAAGGCGCTGTTCGATGCCTGCCAAACGAGTTGGCTCCATATCAAGCGCTTCATCAAGATCCTCTATCGATTCATGACCTTCCCAAACCATGTGCAGATGATGAGAAATTGCTCGCTTAACCGGGTCTCTTAACAATACAATAATTTTTGCATCAGGAATTGCCTGCGCCATCCGTTTAGCTCCAGCAGGATGATACAAATAGTAGGGGCTTGCCTCTCCGGCTATCGCTTTATGTCCAAGTTTGGCAGCGTGGCTATCACGCTCAGCACGGCTGGGAAAGTGCGCTAAATACCATGCCAAATTCTGCTGATAGTTAGTGTCGAAATAGTGAATACCCTTAGCCTTTATGACATTAGGCAACATTGCTGGATGCTTGTTTAGCGCTCTGAATAATGACGTTGTTCCGCAGCGTTGAGCACCCACGATAACGAAGTCAGGCGGCGGGCGGTCTGCTTGGCGTTTTCTGGCTGCGATAAGGCCGCCTATCGCCACGCGCCGAGCGTTGCGTCGTACGGTGCGAATCATTGATGTCCCTATCCCTTTTTGATTCGTTTTCGACATTACGATTTACTGCGCACATGAACGGTAGTTACAAAGCCCACTTTCGCACACCTCCTTGTAAAGCCGGTCCAAACTTCAAATCGGTAGATCGCAGCCCTGCACTTTTTGCCGATTTAAAACGAATGACCATTTCCAACAATGCAAACAAGATCAGCACTTCTGCATTATTGGGAAGCAAACCTGCTGATTTTAGATACTGCCTGACCTTCTCGGCCACTCGATCAATACTGATGGCTTTAGTGAATGGGTGCGTAGTTTTTTCACATATGGCGAAATGAGCGATATCAATTCCGCTTGGTGCAAACTTAGTGCATCGCTCCCAATCAAGCGCAGCTACCTGCCCCTTAACCATTCCCAAATTGGCACGCGTCCAATCACCATGGCTAATACCAAAATCAAATTCGCAGGCACCCCAGCTGCGTTCAATTTCAGAGACTGCTGTCTGAAGCACCTCACTGTCGTCATGCTCTCCAACAAATTCAACAATACGATGCCAATAGGCGCTGTCAATTAACGCAGAGCTTGTAACCCCATTTTGCGAGACCAATGCTTCTGCGGCAGCATGTGCGATGCGGGCGTCACGTTTTAACGGCGCAAGTTGAAGCGGAGCTGTGATCAATACGCTTTGTCCATTTGCCCAAGTGCCGGAATAAAGCCGCTTCGGCAAAATCACCGGCATTTCGGCGTGATTAAATTGTTTTAGAATTGCACCCTCATGCGCCACTAAATCACTCGTCATTGCTTCAGAACCCAGCTTTACATAGCAAAGAGCTTCTCCGGTTTTGGAGATAGCGAGTGCAACTGTTTTGGCATTGGGCCGACCAAAACTAACGCGCAGAGCAATCTGAAAATCGTTGCGACCGATAACAGTCGAAATTAACTGCCTCAGGGGGGAAGGCCTACCATTTTGCGACATAAGAGATACATTGGAGCTAACACGTGAAAACGGGCCGCCTGCCCATGAGGCGATCTGCACGCATGGTGTCATGATCCCAGCTAAGCGATGCCCGCTTAGAAAACTCGCCACTGCTGTTTGCATCATTGGCTGCGCAGCGGGTAGAAGCACACGCGGCGCTCCGCGCGCGCATATCATTGTAAAGTTCTCAATTGCGTCAGGTTTAGTACCCTTAACAAGCTCGAAACCAGCTTGATATCCACCGAGGACCATCCCGACCTTTGAGAGAATTGCACTGTCCTGTGAGTTTATTAAATGGGTCAATTTTCTATTTATGGAAAGGTTAATTCTGACAAACTATTTACGTTAATCGTTTATAGCGCGTAATTCATTTTACTCTAGAGAACCTTCTACTTTTGTTAACCCATCCAAAATTACGCAACAAAAACATCGCTTTGCACTACTTGAACGATCTACCAACACTTATTAGATATCATGTAACAACTATTAACTGCCTCGGCTGAATGGTGACCAACGCCACAGTTCCGGACACGCCATTTAGCGTTTGATGGTAACAAATCTCAATTAGTTGTTAAACGTAGGATTTTGTGCAGTGGCCAACGGCGAAAAACCGACGCCTGTCTCAATTCAGATTTCACCGATCGCGTAATCTGCGCTCACACAGCTGCGGTTGGAAGCTACCGTCCGCTAATCGATCACTTTAATCACCATACATGAGGCGTTTTTAACATGAGATGCACATCTGCCCTCCTTTCGGTCGCGCGCAGCCTAAGCCATACGACGCGGCCACGCATTCCCAAACCAATGAATTTCGCTGTCCTGATTTCAACTTTGTTAGCGGCTGCAACGCTCTCCCATCACGGACAAGTCTACGCTGATCTCGGGGCAACGCATGATTCACTCGTGTCGGAGTACGCCTCATTCAACACCCCAGGCGTTGTTGATGGCCGAGTTGAAGCCATCGCCATTGACGGTGACACGGTCTATGTGGGCGGCACATTCACTCAGATACACAACCCGCTGGATGAGGGCAACGTTATTAATCAGCCATACCTTTTTGCCTACAGCAAATCTACTGGCGACATCATTCAGAGTTTCGACCCACAACTGAACAACAGCGTGCTCGCCCTTGAGACAACCGGCGACCCCGCAGGTGGCATTTTCGCAGGTGGAGTTTTCGGCAACCTAAACGGAGCATTCAGCCGCGGCCGTTTTGCGAAAATTGACATCAATGGGGACCACGTGAATGGCTTTGGCGCGAGAGTCGACGCAGCGGTCACCAGCATGGTGAGGCTGAACGATACGCTATACATCGGCGGCAATTTCGGCACAATCAGCTCAACGCCGATCGAACGGCTCGCCGCACTCGACACGACTACCGGCGCTGTCAGCCCCAATCTCAACCTAGACTTTGGTGGCCTGATCACCACCAGCAGAATTGATGCAAGCGAAGCTGTGCAGGGCGTTGACGATATGGACATCACAACAGATGGGCAGGTATTGATCATCGTAGGCAACTTCGAGAGCATTAATGGCATCTCCCGCACTCGCCTTGCGTTGATCGAATTGGCTGGTCAAGCCAGCGTGTCAGACTGGAATACCGACGTCTTTGACGTTCAGTGCCCGGCCTCAATTTTCCCCCAGTACATTCGGGGCATCGATATATCACCTGACGACACTTATCTTGTCACCGGCACAACTGGGTATCGAATTACCGGCAATCCGGCTTGTGACTCGATTGTGCGTTTCGAAATTGATGATCTGACCAATACCGATGTTCAGCCTACCTGGGTTAATTACACTGGCGGCGATTCAGTATACGAAGTGGTTGCAACCGAGCATGCGATCTATACAGGTGGACACTTTCGCTGGCTTAACAACTACGGCAGCTCAAGCACTGCACGACCAGGCTCTGTCGCGCGGGACGGTATGGCAGCGTTAGACCCACTCAATGGCTTAACGCTTCTGGATTGGCAGTCTGACCGCAATCCGCGTGGGCGAGGTACCTTCGCCTTGATCGCTGAAGACGAAGGTCTCTACATCGGAGATGACACCGATTTTCTCAACGGCACGGAACATCGCAAGCTCAAGTTTTTGCCTATCTCTTCAAACGTTATCAGTCGGCCTGAAGCGCCATCGTTGCCCACGAGCATCATCACGCCCAATGGTAACAACCTTGATGGCATCAACTTCGATGGCAGCACGTTCGGAACGCAAGCAACGCTAAACAACTCGGACTGGTCCGACACTCGCGGCGGTGTATTCGTCGGAGGCAGGTTGTTTCACGCCGACAGCCTGGGGCGTATGTGGTCGAGCGTTTTCGCGGATGGTGCTTTCCAGGCTCGTACCCTGGTTAACCTTCTGGGTTTGGATGACAGCCGATGGAACATTGACCAAATGGGTGGCATGTTCTTCAATTACGAACAGGGCCGGCTCTACTACACGATACGAAATGATTCCCGATTGTTCTGGCGAGCATTCACACCAGCCAGTCCGTATTTTGGCGAGAGAGCGTACATTGCTGATGATCAAGGTGATATATCTTGGGGCGATGTCAGTGGCATGGATGTCGTTGATGGCTACTTATACTTCAGCCGCACCAATGCTAGCCTTTATCGCGCTCAAATTCAGAGCGCCACGATTATTTCAGGTACCACCGAGCCCATCAGCGGGCCCGGTATCGACACACGCAATTGGGACAACAACCTTCTGGCATTTCTGTCGGACGGAATGTTGGTCACTGGAAACGTTGCCGAATTTGAGTTCGAATCCTCGGGTTCCGATACAGTTAATCGGTTCCAACGATTTGAATTCCCGGTTGCAGCGGGTGAAGAAGTCATTTTACGCCTGCAATGGGACGACCCGGGCGCTGATTTGGCGCTCTTCGTGCGCGATGCAAATAATCAGTCGATAGCCTTGGATAATTCTGCTGCCGGCTCGCCAAAATGGCTGACTGTACCAGCAGGTGTTGGCGGCACATACACGGCCTCTGTTCTCATTCGCGAAGGCAGCACCCCTTTTAATTTGCAAGTGAACCCGATTGAAGCACCGCCAGAACCTCTTGCAGACTTTGAGTTCACATCCAGCGGATCGGACACCACCGGCCGCTGGCAGGTATTCAGCTTTGAGGTTAACGCAGGAGAACTGATTGAAGGTGAAGTGATATGGGACGACCCAACGGCTGATGTCAGAATCTTCCTGCGAGATGAAAGTGGTACACCAATCGTCAACGACACCGATGGCGGCTTGCCAGCAATGGTTTCAGCGATTGCCGAATCCAGCGGTACATGGTCAATTGGTGTCAGAATCGTCAGTGGTACGCTCAACTACGATGTTCTGGTCAACACAACCACAGACTTTACACCACCAGATCCTCTTGCGGACTTTGAGTTCACATCCAGTGGCTCAGACACTAGCGGCAGCTGGCAGGTATTCCGATTTGATGTCACTGCTGGAGAAACAGTTGACGGCACAGTGACATGGGACGACCCAAATGCTGACGTCAGGATCTTCTTGAGAGATGAAAACGGTTCACCGATCGTCAATGACACCGATGGCGGCTTGCCAGCAATGGTATCAGCGGTTGCTGGATCCAGCGGCACGTGGTCAATTGCTGTCAGAATTGTCAGCGGTACGCTCAACTACGATGTTCTGGTGAACACAAACTAAACGTATGTGACTACAAGCAAACGGCCATCCCTGTTCGGGATGGCCCAATGCGCCAACCCAATAGCTGTAGTACATTAGTACCGAGCTCATTCACGATACCCATCGTTTCATGCACCTACTTTCTTCTCTGTGTTTTAGTATTTGTCTCTTACTGCCCGGCCTCCTATTAGCACAAACTATTGAAATTCAAATCGAAGACAACAATGTCAGTGGTGGTGGATTTCAAAGTGACGTAACAATCTCAGACAACGGGCAAACGGTATATTCATCGGCTGATGTTTCCGGCATTTTTAAATCCACCGATGGTGGACTACGATTTGAAAACATCAATGAAGGCCTTATGAGTCATAAGGTTGCGTCAGTGGCCATGACACCAGATAACAATCAGATCGTTTATGCAGGAACTGGGGACAAAGGCGCCTCAAGCGGTTTGTTCAGATCTATCGATGGCGGTGAAACATGGGCCTTGACTGGCGACGGCGGCAAAGCACAGTTTGCCGGAAATCACTCTGCCGTTGGCGACCCGGTTCCTGAGGGACACCCTAGGTCTAATGGCGATCTAATCGTTATTGCCCAAGGCAATAACGCGGCAGTTCATACAGACGATACAATAATCGCGGGCACCTATAAAACGGGTGTGCGACTGTTTACACACGGTGGAGACAAAGAAGTATCAGCGGTAAACACCTCTGGCTTTGTGCGCTCACTCGCGCGCAACCCCTCGTTGCCGAACATCGTATATGCGGCGATACAGTTTGTCGACTCTTCTAAAAATGGCATTTACAAGATCGAATACACAAACACATCCGCTCCAACTTCTTCATTGGAATATTCAGCTCTACGACCAGAAGGTTTAGCCGTTTTAAGTAACGGACATGTATACGGAGCGATTGGTGCTGCAGGGCTGGTGAAATACGACGGACAATCCTGGCAGTTAATAAACTCTGGGCTTTCTGTTAATAATTCCTATCGACAATGGACTACTGTTGCCGGTTATGTAGCAGGCAACTCCGATGTCGTATACGCCGGCACCACCAATCTCGGCGGACGGTTGAAAGGGAAAAACTACTCCAATGTTTGGAGAACCAAAAACGCGGGTGATAGCTGGTCGCCTTTAGTAGATGCTAAAACCAACGTCTCAGATAAAATCCATGGCCAACCCCATAACTGGTGGTTTCGATCGCATGCGTTCACTCAAGCAGGCCTTGGTCGAACCAACAGCGTGGTGAGCTCTATAGCCGTGTCACGCGGAAGCCGCAAGGATCGCGTTTCTGACGACATAATTTACGTTTCAGGGAGAGGAGGACTTTGGAAATCTAGCAACGGAGGGCGCTTGTGGCAGCCCGCTGTTAGTAATATGCAAGCTACGGCAAACAACGGTGTTGCCGTTAATCCTAACGATCCCAATCAAGTCGTCTTGGCAAATACTGATTACGTCGTACTGGCAACAAATACTGGGTTTGAACGCAGCAATCTGTCTCGCGATAAACCTTTTGGAGCCGAGTCTAAAGGGTATGACGTTATATTCGATGCAAATTCTAACGAACTTATTCTCGGCGTAGGCGATAGGGATACAAATAATCCTGGCGGTGGGAACGTGTATATAAAGTCTACTAACAAACTTGGCGATCAATCAGCCTTGAAGTGGACTAATACCAACCTCAGCTCTGTGACCGCATCCAATAATGGAAGAGTGCGGGCTGTATCGTATGGATACCACGATGGTGCTGTCGAAACGTCTCAAACAATTCTGGCTGCTGTGGAGGGAGAAGGTGTGTTTAGATTCCACAATGGAATCTGGTCAAAAAGTACTGGCGTAAAAATAGGCTCAACAAAACGTAGTAATTTTGTATGGCCAGATAGTGCTCATTCCGGGGTCGTTTACTTAATAGATCTATCCACCGGGTTGTACCGTTCTAACGATGGAGGGCAAAACTGGATCAATATTTGGCCAACCATGAACTTCAGAAATAATGATTTTTATAACACCGGGTATATTACTGCAGACGATAAAAATCCCTCAACCTTGTATCTTTCTATCCAAGGGGGCCGCCGCTCACCAATAGGAGCAAGCTTCAGAGTTTATCGATTGACTAGTGCAGATACTGCAATTATTACTAAGCCTGATAGTGCCAACATCACTGATATTACAAAGCACTCCGGCAATGCGTCGATTAAACGCCCTGGCCCATTAGCGATTAGTCCCGATGGTAGTTTGTGGTTGACACAACAGCAGGATTCTAAAAAATCAATCAGTGCCGCACTCTATGTTATGGAAAATCCTGCTACCGATACCTCTTTTGTAGAACTAACAACGAACGAATATCGCAATGTGGCCACATCACCGAGTGGGATTGATGTTTCAAGTGATGGGCATATTTATATTTCTCAGAACGGAATCGGAATTGTTAAAATCACCGTTCCTTGAGTTTTTTGCCCTGCGATTTAAAACACACCATTGTCAGAAGGCTACGAGCCGCCGGTGTCAGTGCCAAATTTAACTGCATCAGCCTAAACCAAGCCATTAACAGCGTTAGGCCAACTATCCAGGTTCCGCCACCGACACCACCGCCAATAGCTTGATCCGCACCGACTCTAACCGTTGCAAATCGAAGCATCTGCTGCATTGATTCTTTAGTCGCAGCAGCACTTTGCTCGCTGCCGGAAAAGCACAAGCCCGGCGCAATGCACAGATCGAGCGTATGCTCACCCTCAGCAATCAGATGCAACTGGCTATTATTATCACCACAGCTTATCTGTCGTTTGTAGCCGCTTAGCGACACGCCTAACGACATCAAATTGCTATCGCCCCTTAACGCACTGCACATCAATACAGATTGCCGATATGGCAGCAAACTATCCATCTCCCCGTGCAGCATGAACATCGGTGGATACAGCTCGGGCGCTTCGCTAACAATGGCAGGGAGCCGGTTTGACTGAATCAAGTCAGATGTAAAATCGACGTTTTCAAGTGAGCTACCGGATATGGATTCAACTACGCGCTGCCCAGCCGGGTTAGCACCCGGATTGGCAATTAAGTGCTCTGCAAAGTCTTGAAAATCCAAAGGCGCATAAAAAAGTATTGCCCTATCGACCTCAGCCCACCGATGCACTGCAATCGACGCAGCCAGATGCCCACCGGCAGATTGGCCAAATACAAGCGGCTTGCCAGCACCACCAAATTTATCCGCGTTATTAACAACCCAGTCGAATGCATCGTTGGTATCTTCCAATACTTGTTCGAAGTTTGCGTTATGGCACTCTGGGCTACCGTCTTTGCTGCCAATCAATCGGTAGAACGGTGCGAACACAACAAAGCCTGCATTGGTGAAATGTGTTGCCATGGTTTCTACACCTAAAAAACCACTACCCCGGTTTTGCCAACTGCCACCATGCCAGGCAATCAACACAGGTTTGTCACGGCTGCTGCCCGGTGTCTGATCATAGACTCGCATCTCCAGCTGACATTGGCCTGCACCAGTATCAACCGTTTTATAGCGCTCACGAAGTGAATAAGGTTGGCTCCCAGTTAGCGGCAGTACGCTAATATCGAAAGCTGTACCGGGTGAGCGAACCCAGGACTGTAGGGTTTCAGGAAAAGATGCTGCATTTCCCAAACGATTTTTATCCAGCGCTACATTACAATAGTCAGCGAGATTAGTTTGCTCATAGCGCAACTGGTTTTGACAATCGCTGTCACTAAAATAGAGACCTGACTCGAAGGGTTCGCTTACGTCGCAAGATCCCGATGCCATCGAAAATAACGAATGCGCTGGCAGATTAGTTCGAAGCAAATTACCCGCCTCACACGCTACGCTTCCTTCCAGTATCGTCGACAGTGCCGCTTGGTCATCAGCGATTATCGCCCCAATAATTTTATACCAATTGTCTTGCAAATAAGCTAATGAATGTGGGAATCTTGCATCAGGCTGCAGCTGACGATACAAGGCAATTACCTGTGCATCCTCGGCCACGGGCAACTCCAACGTCAAGCTACCATCAGTAAAGTCGTCCGCTATTTGTTGATCAATCTGTCGCTGTAAATTGTCAACTTGCCGGTTAAACTCACTAACGCTAAATTTGGCATCCACTTCGTTTTGCAAAAAAGATTCAAGTAACTTGCGAAATACCGAATCATCTACATCCACACGAATACTTCTAGAGCGTAGATCACCAGAGATAACTAGCTTGGGTTGCAACCGTAGTGTTGATGGGCTGGGCCATGTAGGATTCAATGTCAAGGTGGCAGTCAAATCAAGCACCATTATCCCGTCGGCGCGGATGTCAAAACTGTCGCTTGCCAACTGTTGGCAACTACCCAACCTAAAACCCAGTACCTGTTTCGCCCTCCCCTCTGCATTGATGCCAGCTTCAAGCCGAGTGCTAACACTGATTGGATCGTACAAGGAATCGAGCGTAAACGAAAATTCCGTATTGTTTTTTACGGCAACGTCCAGATCAAGATGCTGAATCACAGTGTTGTTACAACCGCCTTCAACAACCTCATTGGAATAGTGCTCTTGCAGCAGCAAGCTGTCTGGTCGCACACCTATTCCTGATTCATCCAATGCATGCCTAATGTGCTCGTACACCATACCGCGAATAGAATCTGCAGCAGTGTCAGCTGACAATAAAGCCGCATTCAGCTCCCCCACTGTCACTTTTATTGTGTCAGCCGATGCACCGAATGGCCATAAAAAAATGGTCAGTAAAACCAGAAATCTCACGACAATTTGCAACCTAATTAACCTACTTCCCATTATCCGTGATTTGCGCCGAATTTCAGCTTACGCGATGGGAAATTCACAAGCTGATACACTTTTATATCAATTGAACACCATAGATCTTTTATAAGTAACAGCCCATTGCTCACAGATTTAGGTACCGATACTGATGTCGAATTGGAGAATGGCGATACCTAAAATTTCTATACGGATAAGAGCAACTGAAATTAGTGGAGGCCAGAGACGAATTGACCGGGTGCGCCTAAGCTGGTAGCCCCTGCTGTCACACAGTCGGTTTTGGGCAGGGAGACATCTCAAGCCTTTTGTGTAAACGCCCACTATGGTTACAGGTAAGCAGTCACTCGCTCACCGAAACAACCGGGGCAGGCTTCTTTGAGAGCACCCTAAACAATATGGACCTGTCCCCTATTAATGTCCCCTGCGCTATGCGCTCATTTGGTGATTTGATCGTAAGCCAATGCCGCCACTATGTGTACGCGATGCGTCTCGCCTCCATTCAGCGCAGTATGATAGCCACGTGTATCAGTAAAATAGACAGAGCCATCTGCAGGCAGATGCGTTACATGATGATTGACAACAAACAAGGACCCTGGATTCGTCACCACAGGAATATGCAGGCGTGGCTCAGGATCACGGTGCCAAGAGTTACAGTTGTACTGCGCTTTGGACAATACCCGGGTACGGCCAATCGGAAATCGTTTGCTCAGCTCATGAAAAACATGCTCAAAGTAGGTACCGGCAAATAGCGGGTTGAACTCAGAGAATTCAATTTCCGGTACAAGATTCTCACGTGGTTCTTCTATATAACGATCATCGGCACGCAACCAGTAGCGACCTGATAAATCATTGTCGGTCCATTCTGTTTGCCCTGGTCGCTGTGTGAGCGGTAAAGCTGAGAACCCTTTGTCTTGCATGTGGCCTTTATACGACTCTTTAGCGAGGCAATCGTGCAGGGCTTCTTTCAGCTTCTCACTATCAAACTTCATCTCCAGGCGGCAAATACCTGGGCCAGGCTTAAATGTGGCCACTGACTCGGTGTCGATACGGCTCTGCATCATCCGATTGATCGTGAGCACATCAGGATCGTTGGAAAGAATTTCAGTCGAACGCGTGGCGCTTTTGTAAACCGGCACATTAAGATTGGCCATGGTTCCAAAACCTCATCAATTAAACTTAGGGTTGTCCCAATTTACGCCAATTAGGAGAAATTAACAGTGGAAATTACCGATGAGGTGATGAGATAATTAGATCAACTAAAGTAGCGAATGAATTCCTGAGTGAGCGATAGTGCGTAGACCTATTCCATCCATTACAGCGCTACTGTGTTTTGAGGCCGCTTCAAGCACTGAAAACTTTGCACGGGCAGCAGACGAATTACATCTATCGCAGAGTGCCCTCAGCCGGCAAATAAAGCTACTCGAGTTGTTTTATTCGCAACCGCTATTTCACCGAGCTCGCCAGCGAGTCACGCTAACCTCCGCGGGAAAGCAGCTGGCGGCCGAACTTTCTCCATTGTTGCAAAATCTAGAAATGCTGCAGCTGACCATGCTTGCTCATAGCAAGGAAGGCGGGGCCATTAATTTGGGAATCTATCCCACACTTGGCAGCCGTTGGCTAATGCCACAATTAGCGAAGCTTTTCCAAAAATATGACAACTTGACAGTCAACACGATTACGTATTTATCCAATGAGGAATTGGATCCTAGCCGTATTGATATCGCGATCACTCAAGGTGATCCACCTTTTACTGGCTTTCGTGATGATTATTTGATGCCCGAGTCATTGAAAGTGGTAGCAGCGAAATCTTTACTTAGCGAGCCAGTGGTCGATCCTTACGAATTATTAAAATTTCGTAGCCTGCAGCATTCGACTCGGCCGGAAACCTGGAAAATCTGGTACGAAAGTATCGGTCTAGAGCTTGCTAATTCGCCCATTGGCCCGATGTTCAGTCAATTTGAGATGTTAATTGATGCAGTTAAAGCTGGTCATGGGATTGGGATAGTTCCTCACGTCTTGGTAAAGAATGAACTTGCCAAGGGTCAATTGGTAAAAGCACACGAGCATGTATGTACTCCCAAAAGCGCTTATTATTTGTTAACGCCAAGCGTAAAGGTAGGGATTGAAAAAATTGAGCGAGTACGGAACTGGTTATTGAAGGAACAATAGGGGACAGACCACGTTTAGCTTCAGCTTACGAAAATAAATCAATCGCCACTTAATGCGTAAATTTAATCGCGGTCTGTCCCTCTTTAAGGAGACTACGAAATTTTTGAGGGCTCTTAGAATTTAATCGCGCTTACTCAATTTTCGACCAAAACGCTCGAAAATGACGATCAATAATTTCATTGTACGCATCGGTGAGCTGAAAATTGGCCATGCTCTCATTGACGATTTCGATAAGCTCTTGCGCACGAGGATGGCTTTTATGCACGACAACATGCAGGCCTTCCCTAGAAATAGGGCGATTCTCCAGCACCTCTACTTGCTGTGTTAACAAGAGTTCCGATATCGCACTGCGCCCCGTGAATTCGTTTAATGCAACCGCATCAACGTCACCATTTGTCAGTAAATCAAAGCAGTCCTTTATGCTATCGGGCTGTTTTAGTTCGATCACATTGTTAGTTAACCATAGGCGACCGTCTTTCTCTAAATCATGCGTGTAATACCCTTTCGGCCTACAAAGGACAGCACCTTCCATATCTGCGTCACTATTAAAACTGATTGGCCGATCCTTATCGGTGAAAAGGAGTATTAGCATTTCAAAGACCGGAAAGGAGAACTTAAAATTTTGACAACGGTAATCTTCGGGCATTAAAACGCAATCGGGTTGTAGCCAAGGGAAACCAAGATCATGTTCGTTGGAAGAGAGCAAAGGGTCGAGATGTACTGACCAGTCATTAACCCAACTGATAACAAACTGCGGTTTGTTGGGGCTAGCACTTAACGCAGCTTGCAACAAATCAGTCACTATGCCGCCGTTAATGAGCTTCCTATCAGTGAACGGTGCATAGTCATCGGCTGTGAGGAATCGTATGGCATTTTTGGAAACATTGGTAGAAACATGAGCATCGGCCACATCAGTAGTAGAATTCTCAATGCCAATATTGCCCGTACTCGCCACTTCAGAATGAGTGTCGTCCAAGCATGGAATACGAAGTATTTGCCCAATGAAGATCAGATTGGGATTGTCTCCAATTGTACTGAGATTCACATTGTAAATAACAGACCATTTCTGCAAGTCACCGTAGTAAGTGTTGGCAATCTTAGAGAGCGATTCGCCTGATACTACAGTGTGATTATCATTGCAAGTTTGCGCATAAGCAGCATTGCCACCCACCGAGAGCGATGCTAATATCAGGAAAATCCAGAGGCAGCGTAGACTGCGACGATGTGGACGGATCTTTCTGTGGGATAAGGTCATGTTTACTCCAGTGCCAAACAAGGGATGCGAAAATATCCTCTCCGTCGGACACACACATAACGATTACTCAGATTAATACTAAACACACTAATAAGGCTAGAGTCAACACATTCCACATGACAATCGCTATTCACCCGCCTAGCGAATCGCGGATACGTGATGCAGAATTATCCTTGCGCTCCTCCCAATTTTCGCTCGCACGCCGACACAAGCCAGCGACCCCCTAAAATAAAAATATCATAACTCACTGCCCTATCATAAGGCATACGCCGATCGCCAAAATGCCCGCCACAGCATCGATGAGACTAAAAGTACACTAGGTGTCGGTCCGGAATTTTGCGTTCTGATATTCGCGGTAAGTGGCATACAAGCCCGAAACAACGATGATGCCACACCCGATGAAGGTCCACTGATTGGGTAAGTCACCAAACACGAAGAAACCATAAAGCGTGCCCTACATAACCAGAACGAAATGCTATACAGCAAGGGAATCCTAACTGCTGGCCGACTGCGGACAGAATTTTCGGGGGCCACTAGCCCGACAGCCGCGCTGTGTCGACCAAGTCGGCAGTTAGAGTAGAAATTAGTTTTCCGGTATTGCGTCGATGCAAATGACGCTCAAAAAAACCCGCGCGACGATCATCCAATGAAATAGCGGGACGATTATTCTAGGTGGTAGTCCAATCTCCTGTAAAATACTCTATAAGCTTCTTATACCCACTAGCTGTATTTTTTGTTTTCAATTGTTAAGGGCTTGATCCGATTTTGATTCCGAAAAAATTGAGTGAGTACACGACAGACCATCACGGTTGGTCCGAGCTTTTACCTGCGCGCAAAAAGAACCCTTCACTAACGGGTGACTTTAGAACTCCCTGGCTCGTGGTCGGCGCCGGATTAACTGGGCTTTCTGCAGCACGCAGATTGGCGAATTTTAATCCGAGTGAGGAAGTGTTATTAGTCGAAGCGCGCGTAGTTGGGCAAGGCGCTTCCGGGCGAAATTCCGGATTTGCCGTGCAGTACAGCCAGTTCTCGGGTGCTTTCGACAAAGGCTTAATCAACGAATACCAAAGAGTCAACAGAATTAATCAAGCCGGGCTGTCGTTACTACGTAACAGCGTATTCGACAATAATATTGAATGCGCCTGGCATGAAGACGGTTTTCATCATGCCGCCGTTGATGAAATGGCCATTCTTGAATGTGAACACTTTCAAGGCTACCTCCAAGGGTTGGAAATATCGCATACAGCGCTGGGTCGAGACGAAATGTCTGAGCGATTAGGAAGCTCGATTTACAAACGTGGGTTTCATGTACATGAAGGCGCGTTACTACAACCTGCGGCACTAGTGCGCGGCCTGGCAGATAGCCTCCCCAAGAATGTCACACTGTTTGAATCTAGCCCAGTACTGAAAATGTCCTACGGGAAACAGATAACTGCGCAGTTTGCCTTGGGAAGTGTGATTGCCGATAAAGTCATTTTAGCAACGAATTACGAAACACCTAAGCTTGGTTTTTTAAACCGCCACCTAATAGGTAGCACCCTGTCGGGTAGTTTTACAAGAGTGTTAAATACACAAGAGTTAGAAAGCTTAGGATGCAAAACTCAGTGGGGCGTTCTTTCGCTGCACGGCGGTGGGGCAACGGTCAGGCTAACCGGTGATGGCAGAATTTGCTTGCGCAATACAGCCGAATATCTCGGAGCAAATTTATTATCCGATCAACGGCTGCGCAAGCGTCAGTCCATACATAGAGAAGCTTTCGAAAGACGATTTCCTCAATTGCAAAACGTGCCCTTCGAGTATGCCTGGTCGGGAGTGGAGGGGATAAGCCGCAACGGTACTAATTTTTTTGGACAGCAAAAGGAAAACGTATTTATTGCAGGTGGATATAACGGATCTGGCGTCAGTCGGGGGACCGCTTTCGGTTCAGCGCTTGCCGAATATGCCGCCGGTGGACAATCGGAATTAATCACTGATTGCTTGAATTCAAAGCCTGCCTCTTGGTTGCCACCTAGACCATTTTTGGATATTGGTGCAGCGTTTAGTGTCCGATCGCGATTTAAAGGTGTTGGCTTGGATCGGTAGCACGACGATTTAAAACTCGATGTACTATGGGCTCGGCGCCAAGCCCGGCAGCGGCTGCTGTGGCAACACACCAACGGGCACAGTTGATAAATGCTTGGTGACACTGCAACTCGTCGAATCCGAGGCTATTTTGTCTATCACGGGATAAAAATAGTATGTGAATACATGTGGGGCGCCGAGATTGTATCTGCGGCGGTGTCACATTTTGCAGCTTCCACACCTGCGGAGCTATTGTTCAATACTACGGATTGCATACCTACAACGCAGAGTCGACTGGAACCTCGGCACCACCGACATCAGACGAGCGAATATATTGCTCCGATGCACCTGGGCTTGGTGTAGAGCCTGATTTCGATAGTCTTGGAGACCCGTGGCTGTTTATGAGTGACGCGGGCAGGCGAAAAGTTGCGCCGGTACGAGGAGTCAATCTGGATCTTTTTCTAGCTATACCTAAAGGCGCAAGCTTAAACTAAGCGCTAACAACCCCTGATTTTTTCTGTCGCCGTTGCAAATAGGCATAGTACAAAACCGGGATTACGATAAGTGTTAACAATGTCGATACTAAAATACCAAAAATCAGTGATATTGCCAGCCCGTTGAATATGGGATCGTCAATAATAAAAAATGCGCCGATCATTGCAGCCAGCCCAGTAAGGATAATCGGCTTTGCACGCACCGCAGATGAATTGACTACAGCATCAAAAATCGCAACGCCTTCACCAATTTGTTGATTGATGAAATCGACCAACAAGATGGAATTACGAACGATAATGCCTGCCAAGGCGATCATACCTATCATCGACGTCGCGGTAAAATGCGTATCCATGATCGCATGGCCGGGGAATACGCCAATAACGGTTAACGGGATAGGCGCCATGATGATTAGCGGAACGATATAGGAGTGAAACTGGGCAACAACCAAAAAATAGATCAGGATGATTCCTACGGCATAGGCTATGCCCATATCACGAAATGTCTCGTAGGTAATTTGCCACTCACCATCCCATTTCAAAGAGTATTCCACTGGCGTGTTTGGAGAGGAGACCAGGTACTGACCTAAGTGGTCGCCACCGCTGTCTGATCCGTTCTCCAGCTCACTGTAAATCTCCGCCATGCCATACAATGGGCTATCAAGCGGCCCGGCAATATCACCCGTCACATACACCACGGGCAATAGGTCTTTGTGATGGATAGCGGCTTCACGTGGTTGCAAACTAACCCTCACCAACTGCGACAATGGCACCAACGCCCCACTGCTTGCCCGTACCTTTAACGCCAATATACGCTCGATCACACCTTGCTCACTCTGCGCTAACTGCACTCGAATTGGGATCGGATATTTGGCGCCGCTTCTGTGCAGGTAGCTCACATCCGCACCTTCTATCGCGGCAGTGATTGCATTCGATACGACGCCCTGCGAAATGCCCAAGGACGATGCTCGCTGTCGGTCAACCTCTATTACAAAATGCTCTGTGGCTAAATCGACTGAATCATCAACATCAACAATATCAGTGGCGCTCTCGAACACTTGCCTGACGCGTTTGGCTTGCTCTATCTGGCCTTGATAGTTCGGCCCATAGATTTCTGCAACTAACGGCGACAGCACCGGTGGCCCGGGTGGAACTTCAACAACTTTGATGTTGAGATCTGCATCTGTCATGCTGGCTGTTAATTGTTCTCTGACGTCGCGTGCAATCTCGTGGCTCTTGCGTTTGCGGTCATGTGCATCAACCAGATTAACCTGCACATCACCAAAGTGCGCAGCCTGTCGAAGATAGTATTGTCGTACCAAGCCGTTAAAACCAACTGGCGCTGAGGTACCCGCATACATCTGATAGTTGCTGACTTCGGGCACACCATCCAACACATCGCCCACTTGCGATACGGCACGTGACGTCATCTCAACACTCGACCCTTCCGGCAAATCAACCAATACCTGAAATTCGGATTTATTATCAAACGGCAGCATCTTGAGCACGACTGTCTGCACCACTGCCAATGAAACAGACAGCCCCACGGCAATGAGTAGCGCGAGCACCAATCCATAGCGTAGGCGCCGCCATTTCAGAAAAGGCCCGACCAATTTGTTAAAGAATCGATAGGCGCGAGTCGCAGTCGGATTAATTTGGGCAGTAGCGCCATGACTTTTGATCAGCTTGGCCGCCAACCATGGCGTTATAACAAACGCGATGGCCAGCGATATCAACATACCCATCGAGGCATTGATCGGAATCGGGCTCATGTATGGCCCCATCAGGCCACTAACAAATGCCATAGGTAACAAGGCGGCAATAACGGTTAGTGTGGCCAAGATAGTCGGCCCACCAACCTCATCTACCGCACCTGGAATAATCTCCCAGATCGTGCGATCGGCATGCAGGGAGAGGTGGCGATGGATATTCTCAACCACCACGATGGCATCATCAACCAAAATACCGATAGAGAATATCAATGCAAAGAGTGAGACTCGGTTTATCGTGAATCCATAAACCAATGACGCCATTAATGTGCATGCCAACGTTGCCACCACCGCAATGCCAACAACTAGCGCCGGACGCCATCCCATGGTAAGTATCACCAACAGCACAACAGAGCCTGTTGCAAACATCAGTTTGTTAATTAACTTACCCGCTTTGCTGCCCGCAGTTTCGCCATAGTTGCGCGTGATCGTAACTTGCACGTCATCCGGGATAACGATGCCGCGGAGTAGCTCAAGTCGTTCTATTACCCGATCCGAAACATCAACCGCATTGGTACCAGGCTGCTTCGCTATAGCTACCGATACTGCAGAATAACGCTCTTTGATTTGTGCAGGCTCCTCACCAGCAAGCGGGCCTGCAACGTGGGTGACATAATTCTTGGGTGATTCCGCTCGAGCACTGACACTTGCCACGTCAGATAGATACACGGGCCGTGTGCCATCTATCCCAACCACCAGTTGCCCCACATCCGCTGGCGACACCAAAAAAGTGCCAGCCCGAACGGGTATTTGCCGATTATCTGCTATGAGCTTTGCGGTATCAGACGAGGCGTTGGCAGCATGGAGTGCGAGCGTTAAATCTTGCAGTGTAATTGCGTGCCCGGCAAGTTTTTGCGGGTCCACCCGTACGTCAACTATTTCACCCCGACCACCGATGGTGCGCACCTGCCGGGTACCGTTAATTCTTTTGAGTTCAACCTCAAGCGTTCTGGCAACCTTTAAAAGTTCCCCCGCGCCAAGCTCAGGGTTTTCACTCCATAGCGCGGCCGTTACAATTGGGATGTCATCTATGGATCGAGGCTTAATGATCGGTTGCGAAATGCCGAGATTTTGGGGCAACCAATCCTGGTTAGAGAACACTTTGTCATAGAGATCGAGAATGACTTTTGTCCTGTCTTCTCCCACTTTAAATTGCACCGTTAGCACCGACAGACCAGCGCTAGACACTGAGTACACGTGTTTGATGCCGGAAATTTCGGAAATAACCTGCTCGGCAGGCGTGGAAATGAGGCTCTCTACTTCACCGGCCGTGGCACCGGGGAAAGCGATAAACACATTGGCAAAGGTGACGTTAATTTGCGGTTCTTCTTCCCGTGGTGTAACGAGCACCGCAAACACGCCCGATAACAACGCTGCAATTAACAGCAGCGCAGTAATTTCTGATCGGACAAACAGCGAGGCAATCGTGCCCGATATGCCGTATGTCGATTTACTCATCAGGTTTTTTAAACTGTGAGTGCCTGACCAGCGCCGCTTTGATCGCATCAAGCGTAATCACATCACCGGCTACTAATCCGGATACTACTTCAACAAAACCCGCCTCCAACCGACCGGTGCGAACCTGCTGCAACGCTAACCGCCCATCATCGGCAACTAGATAAACACCCCGAACCTCACCGCGCCTGACAATGGCACTTTCCGGCACCATCAAGGCGCGAATTGTTCCCACATTGAAAGCAGCTTTAACCAACATGCCAGGGAATACGCTTGAGACACCTGAAGGAAGATCAACCCGCACCGTGACGGTATTGGTACGACCATCTGCAAACGGAAATACCGTTAACTGATCCGACTGGATAGTGTCACCGGCGTGATTAACAATCAGCGCTTGATTGACCTCCCGAATGAGCCTTGCAAACTGCTGCGGCACCGACAGCGATACCCGCAGCTCATCCAACGAAAATCCTGTCATCAATGGCTGCCCCCGGCTGGCCAGCTCACCCAATTCAACGTGGCGCGCCTTAACCAAACCGCTATACGGTGCCCGTACAATCGTATAAGCCAATTGTTCGCGTGCCTGCTCTACAGCGGCGGCGGCTGTATTCTGCCGGCCTTTTGCATTATCCAGTGAGGCTTTCGTCCGATCGAATTGTGATTTCGCCACCGCACCAGTGGCCACCAATTTTTCAATGCGTTTGAACTCATCCGCAGCGCCTTGTCGAGTTGCTGTAGCTGCATCTAAGGAGGCAACCGCCTGAGCCAACTGAGCCTTGTGCTCTATGTCAGAGAAACGCAGAATGACTTCACCGGCCTCAACATAATCATCCACGTCAAAATCAATACTGACAATACGACCGGAGGTTTCAGCCGATACGGTTGCGCTGTTGATAGCTTCAACAACACCGTCAAACCTTCTTACGTCGGCAACTTCACGCGACTCTACGACTGCGCTATCCAGTGACTGCTCGGCAGCAATAGCGCTAAACGACAAAACGGCACTCAGAAAAGCCTGCGCAACGAGCAGGAATGTGAAATTTCTCATTTGCTCCCAAAAACCAGTGATAACAACAGCCCATCGGCCTGCAAATAACGCGCGGCCACAAATACCTATTGTACAATACAGCACACGCAGCCCACAACATGTGTCATCAACCCGATCATGCGATCAAAGGCGACAAAAAGGATTCGACAGCCCATAGCAGACAAAGTGCTCAAACGCCTGGACCGGGACGCTAAAGCCAAAGTTATTGACCTGTCCGCTGTACGTGCTAGCCGAAAGCACGTCGCTGATCTTGAAAACACCCTTATCCGTGACGAAACATTGGCTCTACTACCGCCCTGTTTTGCACTTTATACATTGGTGCAGAACCACCTGAGTGTGATAGCTGAAATCCTGCTGCCGCTACCTCCACAGCATCGTTTCTACGACCAATTTGAAGTAGCCAAAGATCTTTACACGCCTGAAGGCCCACCGATCTCCCCGCTCACCAATTCTTTTTATACCAATTGGGCGCAATACGATGTTGCGTTTGGACTAGGGCGCGAAACACTCACAACGATATCGATTGCCGTTGCCCGAAAAACCGGCATGAACGCCGTCTTCCTGGAATTAGCAGGAAAACTGGCAAATTCCCGCTGCAGTGTCTACGAGCACCGAGGCACCGACGGTAACACCCTACTGCTACGCGAACTGTGGACAAACAGAGAAGTACGGGCATTAAATGCCACCGGCTACAACGGCAAACTTGGTGAAATCTGGTACACCCGACTTCTGCCGCCTAACAACAAGCTTCCCGGGGTTCATGTGAACTTCAACACGCCCTATGTCATGCATCCGCACACCCACCTCGCTCATTGGCTGGCAAGTATCGAGCGTATGCTTGCAAAGGCCAAGGGGGGAAATCCTGAACAGGATTTCTACAACTTCATGAAATTCGGCCCTGAGCCGCTTTATTGGACAGAATATGTGTTTGAAGCTTATTCCAATCATACCGACGGCATGATCTTGTTACACGGGCTACCGGATCAACCTGAAACACGCCCGCACTCAGATGCATATCAACCTGATCAAGACACCCATACGGCCCGTACGCAATCCAAAGCCTGAAGCACTCACAGAGCCTAATCAAATGTTGCGTAATGCGGAGATAGTTGATCGTGGGATTTCTGAAGCCAGCCAACACTAAAAGCGGATTTCCCAATCCTGCAAACTTCTTCTGGCAATTGATTGGTGAGTGGTAGATTAAAATTTAATCACATCACTGCTTAAGCACAGACGATAAAAATTGCCTGGTGCGTGGTTCGGAGGGATTAGTGAACAGTTTTTCCGGTGATGCCTGCTCTATTATTTTTCCTTCATCCAACATGCAAACTGTATCAGCCGCTTCGCGAGCGAATCCAATTTCATGCGTCGCCAATATCATTGTCATGCCTTGCCTGCGTAGCTGTCGCAACACATTCAACACCTCTTCAATCAGTTCTGGGTCGAGTGCAGATGTGACCTCATCGAACAACATGATCTGAGGATTCATGGCCAGAGCACGGACAATCGCGACACGTTGCTGCTGTCCGCCGGATAACTGATCAGGGTAGTGGTTCATGCGATCGCTTAAGCCAAAATTTTCAAACAACGCCTTTGTCTGCGTAAGCAATTGCTCACGTGGTTCGCGTAACACTCGGCGTGGAGCTAACATCACATTGTCTAGCGCTGTCATGTGCGGAAATAGATTGTAGCTTTGAAAAACCATACCGATTTTTTGCCTCACCGATTGTGGGTCAAGCCCTGGCTCTGATATGTCTTTGCCATTGAACATGATCTGCCCATTGTCGATAGGTTCTAACAGGTTGATACATCGCAGAAGCGTAGATTTGCCCGACCCAGATGACCCTATAAGACAAACCATCTCACCTTCGTTTACCGATAGGTTTATGCCTTTTAAAACTGGCGCATCACCAAACGCCTTATGCACATCTTTAATATGCAGTCGTGTCTTAGCCATCAAGATCGCGCCCGATGTTGTTTTGCTAGCAGGTAATCAGCGTATCGAGTTGCCGGTATAGTCACGGCAAGAAATATGATGGCAGCACCAACGTATGGCGTGAAGTTCGCCAGCAATGATTTGTGTACACCTGCTTGTCGTAGAATTTCTACGGGGCCTATGAATGATAATAGAGCAACATCTTTTTGTAGCGCTACCAGCATATTCATGTTGGCAGGAACAACTCTTCGTAGAGCCTGTGGCAATACAACGAATCGCATCGTATCAGATGTACTCAAGCCTAATGATTTTCCCGCGTTACGTTGGCTTTCATGAATAGACTCTATGCCACTACGAAGGACTTCGGCAACGTAAGCTGAGTACGTCAACACCAGTGCCACTGAACCCCAGATGTAAGGGCTGTTCCATGGTCGAGGCAGGCCAAGGCCGGGAATGCCAAATCCGATAAGGAAGATAGTCAGAATAACCGGAACGCCGCGAAAGATATCGGTATAGCCAATTGCCAGCGCACGTAATGGAAACATGGCTGGGGACTTTTGATCACGAGCAAGCGCGACCAGTAAGCCAAGTACTGCAATGGCCGGTAGTGACCAGAGGAAAATAGCGATATCGACAAGAAAGGCTTTTAAAAGCGATGGAAACGTTGAAACTAAAATTTCGCCATTAAAGAAGCTGGCCTGAACCTTCTCCCAGCCCGGGGCTTTTGGTATTAGAACCACTAGAGCGACAAGCACTACTACCGAGCTGAGCGCGGCAATAACCGCGCCCTTCGTTTTCTGTTTTTTGTCGTATGCGACCCGTGCAGCGCTGCGATTGATCATGATAATGAGTATTATCGATTTACACTAAATGCAACTAGGTTACTGGTGGTTAAAACTATTTGATTAGCGGGACGCCCGTTGTTTCTTGCAGCCACTGTGCTTCTATAGTTGCAAGTGTTCCATCTTCAGTCAATGATAGTACCGCTTCGTCAACACAGGCTTTGAGCGCACTGCCGTCTTCCATTAACAAACCGAATTGGTCAGGCGCATCGGTTCGCTCTGCTGGAAACTGCCCGAGTACAACGCCGTCTTCGAGAACAACGCCACCTAAATATAATGCAGTGGGTAGGTCAAACATACCCGCATCAATCTGGTTTGCTTTCATCGCTTCAACAACGTTGATGTTGTCGTCATAGAGAAGTGGGGCGCTACTAGGCGCAATATTATTCTGGATCATTTTTAACGCGGTTGTGTTCGAATCGATACCCCAAATAAGTGTCTTCAACGATTCAATAGTTGGTGCCGCGCCGTTTTCAACTGCTGATTGTCTAACTAATACAGCCATAGGGGCAGAGTAATAAGGCGCTGAGAAATCAACGACTTTTTCTCGCTCTTCGGTGATAGAAAACTGTTGCAAATTAAAATCGAAATCTTTTACACCCGGTTGGATTGATTGGTCAAAAGAGGCTGATGTCCATTCAACTTTATCTTGACCAAAACCCATGCGCTCAGCAACAGCGTAAGCTACTGCCGCTTCAAACCCTTGACCAGACGAGGGGTCATTGTCCATCACCCATGGATAGTAGGCTGGGTTGCCTGTAGCGATAGTTAGCACACCCTCTTTCATGGTTTTACCCACTGCACAATCTGCGGCATACAGGTTTGAAGTAGCCACCAGCGTGACGCCGGCAATCAATGCTTGAATGACGGTTCTTTTGATACCTTGTCCGTGTCTCATAGTGATGTTCTCGGTTCATTTATTATGCTCCGATAGTAACAGTGTCCACGGGTCGGACCAAGCTCAGCGATTCAACAATTAGTATATTGGGCAAAATCATCGCTGAATGAGCCGGCGTGCTGCGCCCTAAGCTCGAAGAAAATCTGTTGGCAGAAGTGGCGCGATGGCTTATTAACCCAGGTACTCTGGCGTAGTTTGTGTTGCTCAGGCGAGAAAAAATTATCCAATTCGCTTGATATATGTCAACTTTAAAGGATCAACGCTTATCTATAATTAATCGATCCATATTATAGAAAGTCTTCAACGGCCTACTAATGCCAGTTTGTACATCTGGTTGACAATCGGCCGCACTTCGTGCGGCCGTCTAATTTGTTACGATATAAAAACGGGTTCAAGATGAGTTCAAATCAAGCTCTGTATTCTAGTGGCTCAGCACTGGATCACCACGCACTAAGCGATCTGTACTTTCTGGAACACCGAGCCAAGCTTTTGGATATCGCAGCATTTCTGGATCGCATCGATCGTACTGGCGTTGAATCCAATGACGAAGATTTTCGCATTTCCGCGCTACGCCACGCCTGCTCGTTGCTAACCGACGGACAATCGCAACGAACCCGGCGTATTCTAGAGTTGCTCAGCCACTCAAGTGACCATATTCCACAATCAGCTAACGGATTAAAAGGCGCAAGCGGTGCCGTTCGGCAAAGCGACCAGGACAACTCAACCGTCTCCGGGTCGGTACAAACAGACAGAGAAAACTGACCGCATGCAATACATCGATCCGCATATTCACATGGTGTCGCGAACCACTGATGACTATCAACGTATGGCCCAATCCGGTTGCATTGCGATAACTGAACCTGCATTCTGGGCAGGCTACGACCGAGCCTCAGCAGAAGGTTTTTACGACTATTTTCGTGTGCTTACCGAGAGCGAACCGGCGCGAGCGGCACAGTTTGGCATTCAACATTTTTCCTGGCTGTGCATCAATCCAAAAGAGGCTGACGATCCAGGCTTTGCACGCGAAGTCATTTCTCTCATACCCGAGTTTTTGAAAAAACCGAACGTGCTTGGTATCGGTGAAATAGGACTAAACAAAAACACGCGCAATGAGATGATCATTCTTGAAGAACAAATTCAGCTAGCCGCCGATTATGAACAGATGATATTGGTTCATACGCCACACCTTGAAGATAAACTCAAGGGAACGCGACTGATTCTAGATGCGCTGGAGAATCATGGATCAATCGATCCTGGCCGTGTGCTGATCGACCATGTTGAGGAGCATACGGTCGAGGAAGTATTGAACCGCGGGTTTTGGGCTGGGATGACCTTGTATCCCGACTCCAAACTAACGCCACAACGCGCGACTGATATTGTGGAAATGTATGGCAATGAGCGTATATGGATAAATTCCGCAGGTGACTGGGGTTGTAGTGATCCACTGGCCGTTCCCAAGGCACGACTCGAAATGCAACGTCGTGGCCACTGCAGACAAGCGATTGAAAAAATTTCCTTGAACAATCCCAAAGAGTTTCTTGGTCAGAGTCCGAATTTCGCACTCGTCGATGCCGACAACGTAGATTCCAGCTAGTTGCCTGCAACCGTTACTTCCGCATAGCCAGTAACATAGTTGAACGTCACTACTGCAGCACCCAACGCACACAAGCGCAAAACATCGTCGGCTAAAACATGAGCAACTAATTGATGTTGGTGTACAGCGTTACCTATCAATTAAACCTTTCAGACCTACTAGATTGAGAATATTGATATGTTTACCTTTAACGCTAATCAACTCGTCAGTTTGAAGGTTTGTCAGCGTTCTTGATATTGTTTCGATCTTCAAACCCAGATAACTGCCAATATCTTCACGAGACATGTGTAGCTTAAATTCTGTTGGAGAATGACCAAGGCATTTAAACCGTTCAGAAAAATTCAACAGAAATGTTGCCAGACGTTCTTTAGCCTGCATGCTGCCTAGAAGCATCATAACTCCGTGATCTTTGATAATTTCACAGCTCATGATGCGGTTTAACTGCAGTTGCAATGACGGGCATTCTTTTGATATCTGAGTGATTCTGGCGTAGGGGATGGCGCAAACTTCGCTATCCACAAGTGCGATTGCATCAACATGATGCTTTGCATCGGTCAAACCGTCCAGGCCGAGTAGATCCCCAGGAATCTGAAAACCGATAACTTGCGATCGTGATTCCTCGCCGTACATTGACGTCTTGAAACACCCGGCGCGAACCGCGTAGAGAGACTGAAAACTAATGCCGGCACGAAACAATGCATCGCCCTGACAAATATGGCGTTTTGTTGCGACTAGCCCTTCCAGTTGTATAAGTTCATCTGGCGACATTCCAGCCGGCACGCACAGATTGCGCAAATTGCAATTGCTGCAGCTCCCGGTATTCCGCGCGCTTAAGGGTGCTATTGCCATCGAAGCGAATCCACCGTTCTGGAAAAAGTTTCTGTATGAGCGCACCTGTCGGACGGCCTACACTCGAATAATTGATTTTAGTCAATTTAGAGTAGCTTTTATACGCGATAGTGAACGTTTGTGCAGAGAAGCAATGAGCGAAAGTATGCAAGCATCCGATAATACGGTCAAATTACACGCCACAGCAGGGAAATCAACTGTCGAATCTGATAAAGCGTCCCGCATTGATGGCTGCGATCCGACCGTGCTACGCCATGCGAAAGATCTGCGTGCTCCTCGCTATACAAGCTATCCCACTGCTGATCAGTTTGTCGAAGCCTATGGCCCAGATGATTATTTAAGGCATCTCATGTCGCGAACACGGGCTCGATCTGGACCATTGTCTGTTTACGTGCATATACCTTTTTGCAAATCACAGTGTAACTTTTGCGGATGCAACAAGGTGGTAACTCAATATCCAGAAAAATCTTTACCGTATGTGTGGCGGTTGATCGATGAGATGTCATTGATCAGCGAGCACCTTCATGGCAGTCGTCGATTAACCCAGCTGCATTGGGGTGGCGGGACACCAACGTTTTTGAGCATGCGCGAGATCAGTGCGCTTATGAACGGCGTACGTAGCCAATTCGATGTTGCCGAAAGCGCAGAGATATCAATTGAAATCGACCCAAGATCTGTCGATGCCGAAAAGATAGAGATGCTAGCTGAACAGGGTTTTAATCGTATGAGTTTGGGGGTGCAAGATTTCGATGATCAGGTTCAGCATGCCATTAATCGGGTGCAATCGGTCGAACTAACCCGAAGTGTTTTGGACCGCGCCCGGGCAGTGGGTTTCGAATCGACTAATTTCGATCTTATATATGGCTTGCCTTTGCAAACAGTGGAAAGCTATGCAAGGACAGTCGACGCTGTTTTAGACATGCGGCCAGAGCGCATAGCGCTGTACAACTATGCCCACATGCCGTCGCGTTTTCCTGCTCAGCGACTCATCAAAGACGAGCAATTGCCGTCGCCTGAACAAAAGATGGAAATCTTCGCCATGACCAATGAAAAGTTGGACGATGCTGGCTACGTTTATATTGGGATGGATCATTTTGCTATTCCCGATGATGAACTGGCAACTGCGTACAAAACGGGTCTATTGCAACGCAATTTTCAAGGCTATTCCACACAACCCGAAAACGACTTAATTGCACTTGGCGCTAGCGCGATAAGTCAAATTGGCGCTAGCTATAGCCAGAACAGTCGAGGCGTTAATGACTATATCGATCGCATAAATCAGGGTGTGCTTGCAACGAACAGAGGTTTTGAGCTTAGTCGTGATGATCTGGTACGAAAAGCTGTCATCATGGCGCTAATGTGCCAAGGTTACGTAGACAAGGCAGCCATCGAGCTTGCTCATTTGATTAAATTCGAAAGTTATTTCAAAGATGAATTAATAGCGCTGGAAGCCATGGTTACGACCGGTGACGTGGAGCTAAGGGATGAGGCCATTGTGGTTACCGAACGTGGTCGGCGGCAAACTTTGCGATTGATCGCAAGTCAGTTTGACCGATTTCTTCAAAATAAAGCTGAACGCGGGAATTATTCACAGGTTCTATAGCAATAAAAGGTAGTTGGCAATGAGCATATCAATAGCAACGAACAATTCTACTCAACAAAGTGATAGACGCATTGCCGCGATCGTAACCGAATCTGCAGATCGCTCCGACGAGATCATTGATCGTGTGATAAGCAATCTGCAAGATCAGGGTCAGTTGGTGGCAGGATTAAGACAGCGCTTGATTCCAGGTGTGGATACCGGTTGTGGTGTGCGGCTCGAAGACATTCAAACAGGGGAGCTTCATCGCATAACCCAAAACCTTGGCAATGGCTCAATCAGCTGCAATATCGATACTGCTGCGGTTGAAAGATTGGCTTTGAATCAATGTTCTGCCTTGAATGAAAATATCAATCTTCTTTTTGTCAATCGATTTGGCAAACAAGAATCAGAAGGCCGTGGATTCCGCGGTGTAATGGAGCGAGCAATCGAGCTTGATATTCCGGTGCTTACCGCTGTTAGAAAATCCAGTTTGCAAGCATGGATTGACTACGGAGGCGATTGGGTAACAACACTGCCTGTTTGTGAAAACCATATCCAGTTGTGGTGTGAGTCTGCAATTTCTACGACGGATTTGTGATGCTGAGCGGCATAATCACCTGAGTAGCTAATATTACGGTGCAATCCGCTGGCACATCCATTCGCCCGTTGCGTCCTTACTATATCGAAAGCGATCATGCAGCCGCCCTGCACCGCCTTGCCAAAAATCAATGCAGCTTGGCTCAATACGATACCCACCCCAATGACCCGGTACCGGCACCTCGCCTTGGGAGTATTTCTGTTTCATCTTATGCCACGCTTCGTCTAACACGGCTCGCGATGCGATAACCTGACTCTGCGGCGAGCACCAGGCACCTAACTGACTGGCAAACGGTCTGCTGAGGAAATATTTTACTGTCTCGGCTTTGCAGACACGTTGTGCAACGCCCGTGATATTGACTTGGCGATGAAGTGGTAACCATTGAAAATTCACCGCCACCTGAGCATTCACCGCGATATCCAACGCCTTGCGGCTCTCGTAGTTTGTAAAAAAAGTGAGGCCCTTCTCGGAGAAATACTTCAACAGCACGATTCTGGTTGATGGTGCGCCATCCGCATTCACCGTGGCCAAGCACATGGCGTTTGGCTCATGTATTCCACTGTCTACAGCTGCTTCGAGCCAGTGTTGAAATTGGTTCAACGGATCCGCGGATAGATCCTCAAGCTTTAAACCAGGCTTAGCGTACTCTTGCCTAACATCGTTAAGATCTACTGCCATAACCCAATAACTCCAACATTCAACCCGATACCGTCCAAGTCGCTAAAACATCACTATCGGGCAATGTAAAACAGCCGAGCGAAACAAAATACAAACAACAAATGAGCCAGACACCATAGTACGGCGCTGAACTGAATAATCTGCAAGTAGTGAGTTGAGACACTTGCGACAACTCGCAGCAATACACTACCCATTAATAAAACATAGATTGTAACGATCGCAGGACTGACGGACAATTCCTGCCCTGTGTGCCCCAGGCTAGCTCTTGTCATGACTGCCATGCACGTGACTGCCACGGCACCAGCAGTCCATAGATGAGTGGCAGCAGACACTGTGATGTAAAGCGTAAATAGTTGTGCCGCCGCCATTGCCAAAAAACCCAGTGGCACAAACGCGTAAGCCAGATGGAGAATCAACACTAGCGGGTCTGTAAAAGTTTGTTCGCCACACCAACGACCGAGTCGCCCTAGTTGAAGCAATCCTGACACCAACATACCCCAGCCAACCAGAGGCGATTCTCCCGCAAAAGCCCAAGTGATCAGAACAACAGCAGATACAAACAAGGTCACAATATCGTACTGAGCAAAGGCTGCCGGTAACCGCTCTGCTCCGCGCTTAATTAGCCAGGTTCGTGTGAAAGCTGGGATGATTCGACCTCCCACCACCATGATGAGCAACAGGACTGCGCAAAGCCCTAACCTTGAGCCTACGACGGGCCTGTCTCCTGATACCAGGTCCAGATGAAACACTGCGTTGGCGAGCACAAATAACGAAAACACGGCCAGCACAGACAGGTTGCGATAGTTTTCTGACAGTATTATTTCCCGGCCGACAACTGCACCTAATACAATCGGAAAAGACAGATCCACCAGTGCCACGGCCTCAGCGGGTAAACCGCCTGATTGCCACATGACAACACGCCCCGCTACCCACAGCATAACCAGAGCCAGTAGCTTGTAGCCAGCTATGGGCGCACGCTTAGTCCAATTGGCAACAACCGTGAGCAAAAACCCACCCATGACAGCGCTCGTGAAACCAAACAGGAGTTCGTGTCTGTGCCAATCCAACGCCGTAATATGTTCAGGGCCGTTAAGCCATCCCGCCAACACCGCAACCCATAAAACCATACTTAAAAATGCCCACAGGTTTGCAAGCAGAAAGAATGGGCGCAGGCCCTGTTTTAACACTAATGGCCCGGAGTATCTTCCCGAGATGTTTAACACTGTGGTATGCACGTGTGATCCTTTCATTGGGACTATGACAAACAACAAAGTGCCACAACAGTCATTGTAAGGGCAACGCACCTACCGTATTTTGATACTAGTCAAGAAACATTCGTGCCGGATTATCGATTAAACAAGCTGGTAGGCCACGCAATTGGCTCTCTAGCAAAATTCATTTACGCTTTCCCCGCATTCGCACAAGAGCAGGATGCCCAGCATCTGCAAAGTCAATAATACGCACGTCAGTTTTGAAAGCACATTCTCTGTGCAAACGACCAGCGTACTGTTGCAATGTGCCTTTCCACGAAACAAACATGGCGAGAATCAATGTGTCTAGTGGCGGATGAGCACCCCTGTGGCAGACAATACGGTTGGCTCAATGTCGCCTGGGTTCATACGGGAAATAAGTGGATAGGTAATTCCACTGCTCTGCAAACAGCTTGAGTTCCCTATTCTGTCCACCCCCACCGGAATCGGTAACAGCTCTGCTAAGTGATCTTGAACATTTCATTCATTCTGAAAACTCCGGCCTGCCACCACTGGTCAATATCGCTTTGGTGCACGCACAATTTGAAACCATACAGCCGTTTCTGGATGGCAACGGGCGTATCGGTCGTTTGTTGATTGCAGCACTGTTGGAACACTGGGAATTGCCGAACGAGCCGTTAATGTATCTCAGTGGCTACCTTAAACAGCACCAGTCAGAGTACTACCGTAGATTGTCTGCCATCCGGACCGACGGAGATTGGGAATCATGGATTGTTTTTTTCTGGAGGGTGTGGTTACAGCATCGTCAGACACCGAACAGGGCATCGTGACCATCGCCAGTCTGGTTGCTGCAGACCGTCACGCCTAATGGAGTGTTCAACAGCAGGAGCCGCCAGTTTTCGCCTTTTTGAAAATCTCCCGATGATGCCTTGCTTTACAATTAAAAGAGTCCGGCAGTTGCTCGACACTGGCTTCCCCACCGCCAACGCTGCAGTAAAGGTACTTGAAGAACTTAACATCGTGACCGAAACGACGGGGCAAAAAACCAATCGGCAATACAGCTATGGCGCCTATATTGGAGCTCTGACATCCTGATATTTTGCCCATCGTCAGGATCTGTTGACACTCGAAATGGCACCCTTCGTTCAGGCCATTGGGTACAACGTGCGTGGCATTTTTCATTATATGCTGCATCAAGCCAGCAGCTCCACGAGACTGTGTGAGCCTTTGGGTGATCATCTCACTCGGTTGAACTTCGAGATGTGAAGCTCTGGGTAAACAAATGGCCTTCCGGAATTGATCTACGGCCTGTTCGGGACACTGCATTATGTCCCATAACACCTTTTATGGGATATTGAGAGGGCGGCTGTTGAATTGAGCTCTGGCAAGACATATGCTTAGGCATATGTCTGCTACAATCCTATTAAACTAGGAATTTCCATGTATAAAGAACGACACGTCAGATTATTCCGAAATGGCCGCAATCAGGCAGTCCGCATCCCTCGCGAATTTGAGTTTGATGGTGAAGAAGCCATCATGCGCAAGGACGGTGATTGCCTGATATTGGTGCCGATCCGTACCGGCAGCCTGCTGGCGACCTTGCGTGAGCTAGGCCCGCTGAACGAGCCGTTCCCAGACATCGATGATTTTGAGCTTCCGCTCGATGAACCGGATACGGATTCTTGACCATTAAGTACATGCTCGATACCAACGTGTTGTCAGGCCTGATGAAAGATCCGAACGGCTCTATTGCGAAGCGTATTGAAGCGGTTGGTGAAGACAGTATCTGTTGCAGTATTGTTGTTGCCTCAGAGCTTCGATACGGTGCTGCGAAGAAAGGCTCTGACGCTCTTTCGCAACGGGTGGATGCCATTCTTGCTGCGGTTTCTGTACTCCCGTTGAGCGAGCCTGTGGATCGAGTCTACGCACAGATTCGTTCTGATCTGGCTAAGGCGGGAACGCCCATTGGACCCAATGATTTATTTATAGCTGCGCATGCACTCGCTGAACAGTTAACGGTGGTTACCGCCAACGTCAGTGAATTTCAGCGAGTTAGCTCTTTGCCTGTAGAAAACTGGGAGTAGCTATGAGTCCTCAATTTTTACTTACTCTGCCATCGATGATTTTCGAGCACTCCCTGCCTAACCCACCAACGTAAAATTCACGCAAAGTGGCAAAATGAAGCTGCCTTGGTAGAACACGAAACTCAAAACAGCTGCCCCTTTGTAGCACTTCGCCAACCCAGCGCACGGTAACCCTTCTGACGCTTACGCCACATAGATTCCAACATCGGATGCCCAGTGTCGTGCACATCAATCACGCGGATGTCGCGCTTCCCTTTCGAGGCACGTGCTAAACGCCCCAAATACTGCTGCAATGTACCTCGCCAAGCGAATGGCATAGCAAATACGACCGTATCGAGTGGAGGATGATCGAACCCTTCGCCGATAAGCTTGCCCGTGGCAACAAGGCAACGAGGTTGATCTTCATCGAGTGCATCAAGCTTTGCTACCGTCTCGCGCCGCACCCGACTGGTTAATTTACCGTGTAGAACAAAAGGTACCAGCAATGAATCACCAGCAATTTCTCTGATCTGATCAACAAGAGTGACTATGTGCCCTCGCCTTTCTGTCAACACCAGAACCTTACGCCCTTGTCGCCATGAATCGACTACGGCCGTTGCGATCATCGTCGTACGCTCAACATCACCGGCGACGGCCGATAAAACTTCCTGTATCAATCCCTCAGCCGGGGCATCCGGAACTCCGGGCCATTCGAGCCGCTCAAGCACTCGGTCAATCGATTTCCTGTCGGTCTCAGAAACACGATGACGCACAGGTCCACAATTCATAAAAACAACAGGCTCTAAACCATCACGACGCGTTGGTGTCGCCGTGAGCCCAAGCACGTAGCGGACGTGAGCAGCTTCTAATACCCTAGTATGAGATGCCGCCCCAGCGTGATGACATTCATCTACGATGATTTGGCCGTACTTACCGAGAACGTCATCCAGGGCATCATCATCGAGTTTTGCAAGAGATCGCACACCCGCGATGTCCAGCTTTCCAGTCAACTTACGTTTGCGCCCGCCACCGATGGTTCCGATATCCTTGATCTCCACGGACAGGAACTCCGCAAGCCGAGATTGCCATTGGCGGAGTAAATCCGTCGTGTGGACGATAACCAGCGTTGAACATCTGCGTTGTGAAATGACCGCAGCTGCAGTCACCGTTTTCCCAAATCCAGGGGGTGCATGTAAAACGCCGGTATCACTTGCTAATAAAGCATGGAGTGCCGTTTTTTGCGCCGGCTTAAGTTCTCCCATGAAGCGCAAATCCAACGAGTTGCCGAGGTTTCGTTCGTCCTGAACTTGCAGCTCGATGCTGTAGAGACCCAATAGATCTAGCACTGCATCCCAACAACCACGCGGCAATCTAACGCGCCTTGCCAGTAACCTTGACTTGTCGACAAAGCGTGCAATGTTCCATGTCGAGCGGTGCACTCGTTCGAGTTCGTGCCAATGCGGATTGGAAAACGCTGCTAAACGCGCAATCGAATACAAAAGTGGCTGCGGTAGGTTCATTCGTTCAATATAGACGCCGTCTGCTCGTGTGATTGACAAATGACTTGGCAAATCTAACTTTGAGATAGACGCGTTGTCTCCACCACCATTCGATCGTCGCCAAGGAGTCGCGATGTCTTCCATGGAATCCAGTGCCGCCCCACCGTGACCATCCTCGACACGATCGATCAAAGTACTGAGCCCTTTTGCACCAATTAGCAGGGTGTCCTCAAGCGCCTGCCAGGGGTCTGCGAACGGAACCAGATCGTCATCGACAAAGACACTAGCACCTCGCTCACGGGCGGATTTTTGTAATGGAAGCGCCACCAACGAACCGAATCCAGCGCCCGTCACTACATCTTGATTTGGAATAAAACGATCATGACTTGACAGCGATACCAGCTTCTCTTCTCGGCATGTTCGCTCGATCAGCGCCGTAGCTAAACGCCTGGCAGAAACAGCTGCAACGGGAGCGTCAAAAAAGAACCAAACGTGAGCTCCGTCCCCGGAACGCGAGATCTCGGGCAAAGCTGGAATGCCCAGTCACCGGCATGCACGAACTAAAGCACAAGTGTCGTCCCGCCAACCTTCATGATCGAAATCCGCGACGATGAAGCGACAACGACTCTGCGTGTCGAGCGCGTACAACCCAACGACCTCGACACCGATTAAGTGTTTGCGAATTACACCGTCGGTAACAGGTTTAAAGGCGCGATGATGACACGCATGGCATCGAATCGTCGGTTTTTTGCAGACCCCTTCACGCCATTCATTCGCACAAACTGGTGCATACCTTTTTTCTTGCCGTCACGACTCTCCCATCGGCGCGCGTAAATATCAGTTCGTCCCGCAAACCGGTTTTGAAACAAACGTATCTTAGCTTCGGGACTAAGAAGGTTCGGCGCCAATCGGGGTTTTCCTTGCTGATGGTCGTCTCGATTGCGGAGACTGTCGCTTTGTGAAGCCTTGTTCACCGAGCCCTCCTCAACCCGCGATTCTCCTAGTGGTGCTGCACCTTTGTTGAGCTCAGCACGGAGTGTCCGATTTTCCGCTTCCAGTAGCTGCACATGCGCCGCAAGCTCGCGCAGCCTCTTTGATTCAGGATCCATCATGTAGTTTATACACCTGGTATCACAATGATCGCGATGAACGACGTCAGTCCGACATCACAGTTCTACTAACTCGTTCGATATCGCATGGCTAGCCAGCAAGGAACAGGCGCTGAGGTGTCGCCAACGTGCGACCAGTGGATAGCCTCAATACCTGCGTCAACCAAAACGGGTAGCCAACGTGGTGACAGATTCATATCGAGCAGAACCTTCATCCTGCTGCAAGCACAATCTCACGTTGCTGAGACAGCCAGGCCGCGTATTGGAGGGCCTCAAGAATGTCTTCGCGCTCAAGGTACGGAAAGTCCGCAAGGACCTCTTCAATACTTCGACCAGCACCAATTTGCCCGACAATCATCCCCACCGTGACACGCATTCCTCGGATACAGGCTTTGCCCTGCATGACCTGTGGGTCGCGCGTAATCCTGACCAAGGGCTGCGGTGCGGCGATCGGTTGATCATCATCTGTTTGAGTATTCATGGCCCAGTGGCTCCCGACGCTGTCCTTAGACTTGCACTGACAGCTTAATGCGAATACGTGGGTGCTGTCGAGCCAAGTTTTGGGGGAGTAGTTGCGCTTTCGAGACAATGCAATCCCGGTTGGCTTACGCAATCATAACGCAGGCACTGCCAATCAAACGATGGGGGGGGGGAGGCGTTAAAGCGCTGATCTAATTGGTGGCCAGGGACAGAATCGAACCCCCAACACTACCCACCCTCAACCAAACACCCAATGAATATCCCCGTGTCGGCAGTTTGATTTTTACAAGCCCTTCGGGACAGAATCGTAACCGGCAGCCGCTGCTGTGCCGACACGGGAATTTCAGGCGGAATGATTAAAACAGTGGTTTAACAAATTCAGTCACACGCGGCGTTTGCTAAATTTTTGTGGCTTGTTTTGTGTCCTTGTGTTCGTTCAACTAAAGCTGTGGTGACACGAAATAGGCACAAGAGCACAAGTGCGATCAGCGCTGTTATTCAGTAAACGAAACCTACCCCATCTAGCCTTTCTGCTCACTACCGAACCAAAGTGATACGCGTAGTAATTACCCATGACACAAATATGCGGGTAAATATTTTGATTTTTTACCCACTTTAGCTAATACTTGGGTAGTTTCACAGAAAAGATGCCCATATTGACATGTCTAATCCTAAATCCACCTACGATATTCCAAAGCTTCCCCCTGAATCTAACTTTGAATCTGTCGAGATCTACAAAGCGCTGTCCACGGCTACACGCAGCCTGGCAGAACTGAAAGGATTAGCTAAGTCCATCCCCAATCAAGGCATTCTAATCGACTCACTGACGCTACAAGAAGCAAGAGCGAGCTCCGCAATCGAAAATATAGTGACTACTCAAGACGACCTATTCCGCGTAGACATGTCAATGGAACGTACAGCATCTGGCCCTACAAAAGAGGTAGCTTTGTACAGAGATGCTATGCGTCTTGGCTGGGAAAATCTTAAGGCCAATCAGAAAATTATTTCTAACAGATCTCTGATTGCACAGTTTCAATTGCTGAAGGGGATCGATACAGGATTCCGGAACACAGGTGGCACAATACTTCAATCAAGCAATAATGAGGTTGTGTATGTTCCTCCACAAATACCAGACAACATCGAGCGCCATATGAGTGATCTCGAACGTTTCATTAACGACCCCGACCTTTGTGAGCTAGATCCTTTAATTAAGATGGCGATCATCCATCACCAATTCGAAAGCATACACCCATTTCCTGATGGCAATGGACGCATCGGGAGAATACTCAATGTGCTTTATCTCGTCGTTTCTGGTCTGCTCGACATACCAGTCCTTTACCTAAGTAGATATATCAACAAAAATAAAAACGAATACTATCGTTACTTGCAGAACGTGAGAGATGCGACCACTGAAGAAGCCCGCTCCGATGCTTGGCAAGTGTGGGTTATTTATATGCTTAAGGCGGTGGATGATACATCTCGTACAACCATAAATCTAGTGGAAGGTATTCGCGACCAGATGGCCGTCATGAAGAGCGAGATCCGTGATGGTGAACTAAATAAACTATACAGCCAAGATCTAATTAACAACTTGTTCAGACACCCTTATACAAGGAACGAATTTATCGAAAGAGACTTAAGTATCACACGCAAGACTGCAACTAAGTATCTCGATCAATTAACGGAAGCTGGCATATTGCACAAGGTGCGTGAAGGACGAAACAACTACTACATGAACCACAGGCTAATTAATTTATTAGCTAGCGTCTCGGATTAAGTTTTCAGTGCAAATGTCCAACTACCGACCAAGTCGGCAGTTCGACTAGATATAAAATTGTGGATAAAATTAAAACGACTAAGGAGAGTTTAATGGTGGCCAGGGACAGAATCGAACTGCCGACACGGGGATTTTCAGTCCCCTGCTCTACCGACTGAGCTACCTGGCCATCAGGTACTGCGGAGAGCGTGCATTTTACACCGTTTTTGCGGCTCTGGGTCGAGGTGATCGGGAAAAAGAGGTTATTCAGACATTAGTGCCAGGCGGGGCCAAAATTGCCTGATACCGCTGCACCATTTGGTACCTACTGCTCCATTGAATGGGAATAAGCTTCGCGCGGAGCCACACATTGAACACAACGAAACTGAGATTAGATGCCCGGCTCCGATTGCCAGGCATCAAAAGCGCTACGGCAGGGCTACTGAAGGCTTAACACCTCTATTAGATCAATCGTGGTCGGGCGAGTGGCAGCCGTCTCTCCATTCAATTCAAACGTATTAACACCTGCATACAATTTTCCATCCGCAAGCAATATCAGATCGTAGTCTGTGTCATACGCACCCGCAAAATCGAGCACCGACATTATTTGCGCTGTCGGCGCTACGCCATCATATAAAATTTCAGTCATCGTCACATCAATATGTGTTGCAGCACCCAAGGACGTAGTGGTTGATCCACCGGGGTAGACGAAAGCGAAAGTCGATGTAACAACAGCTGGGTCAGCGGGAATAGTACAGTCGGTATCGGTGTAGTTATACACAGTCGATACAGCACCAGCGCCAGTGATCACGGTGGTGAATACCTCATGTTCATCAAAGTCCGCCGCGTCGGCATCTTGCCCGGTACAAGGGTATCCCCACGTCCCATCAAACGCTGCGATACCACCACCGCCCGTGGTCGTGCCACCAGTCGTACCACCTGTTGTGCCACCGTCGGTTGTTCCGCCAGACGGTGTGCTGCTGCTGCTGCTGCAACCAAACACCAGTAACATTGATGCCATTACTACAACTGTAGAGATTTTCCTTATGCACATAAGCTGATTCCTTTGAATGGGTAATATTATGAATTGGGAACTATCAATTTGTTAGTTTTCTATTCAGGTACAGGCGCAACATAACCACCCGGCATGGCGGCATCATCGCTGAACAGAAATTTTTCCATCTCTTCTTCAAGAAATTTTCTTGCTTTTGGATCAACGGGTGTTAAGCGATATTCATTGATCAGCATGGTTTGATGGCTGACCCACATGGTCCATGCTTCTTTTGAAATATTCAGATAAATACGCTTGCCAAGATCACCTGGGTAGGTGGGCCTGTCCAAGCCTTCGGCTTCTTTATCCAGCTTTACACATTTAACCATGCGAGACACGGCTGACCCCCTAATTGTTCAATTCTTAATAATGCCACTATAAGCGGTGAAAGCGGGAGTTTTCAAGCTGATAGCTTGAATTAATTGGCGAAATTGATTAGGGAGAGAATTTGTGTGACGGGCTTGGACACGCCACCGGGGAGTTTGCCACCACCGTACCAGTGCACTGCTGGCTTATCGGATACGGATTCAGCCGCTAGAGCGACAATTTGCTCCAGCACAATTATATCTAAATGATAGTGGCTAAACGTATGCCGAAACGCATCAATCTGTTGAGTATCAGCAACGGCTTTAAATTGCTGGGCGTTCAACCACTCTGGCAGCTCAGCTATATTGCTCACTTCTGGCAAGCCCCATAAGCCACCCCAGATCCCGGTTGCCGGGCGTTTGTGTAATAACAAACTACCGCGCTCATCTTTAATCACTAACATCACCGTTTGTTTTATGGGGGTGAGCTTTTTAGGTTTCTTGCTTGGGTAATATGTGATGCTATCTTGCGCCCATGCAAAGCAGGTGTTAGCCAATGGGCAACGAGCGCAATCAGGTTTACTTCGCGTGCACAAGGTTGCACCCAAATCCATCATCGCTTGATTAAATTGGCCCGTATGGATTTTGGGCGTTACCGCTTCTGAAATTTGCCACAAGGCATCTTGCACCTTTTTTTGCCCAGGCCAACCCTGCACTCCATAAACGCGCGACAACACGCGCTTTACGTTGCCGTCAAGAATCGGTTCAGGTTTTCCCATTGAAAGGCTCGCGATAGCACCCGCCGTTGATCGGCCAATGCCAGGCAGCGCAATCAAGGCATCAAGGTTACTGGGCAGTTCACCACCATATCGCTGCACCACTTCAATAGCACAGCGATGCAGGTTGCGTGCACGTGCGTAGTAACCCAAGCCAGACCAATTCGCGAGCACATCATCTTGCGGCGCGTCAGCCAATTGTTGAATAGAAGCAAAGCGTTGCATAAAGGCGGTGTAATACGGAATGACGGTTGCGACCTGGGTTTGTTGCAACATAATTTCAGACACCCACACGCGGTACGGGTTTGCGTCCGTTTGCCACGGTAAATTTTTACGACCGTGCTCGTTAAACCAAGCCAACACGTGTTTAGCAAATTGTTTTTGTGCCCGGGCATCGGGCATCGGTGCGCTAACTGGAGATGGGGGTGAAGCGGCACGCTTATGCGCACCGCTTGGTGATTGCTTGTTGTTTTTACCAGGAGTTGCTGAGGCCACGCGGCCTATTTTAGCAGCCCTTTCAACTTGCCTTTGAGTTTATCTTTGGCATCATCTTTAGTCTTGGCAGCAGCCTCTTCAGCTTTTTGTTGGGCCGCCTCTTTTTGCTTGGCAAGCTCAGCCTCCGCTTCCGCCTTTTTGGCATTTAATGCCTCTTTGGCTTTAGCTTTCTCAGCATTAAGCTTCGCTTTAGCTGCAGCTTTAGCTTCATCAGCCTTGGCTTTCGCTTGGTTTTTAAGGTTATCGCCAATGTTATCGCGCATGCCTTTTAGAATGATGCCAGCAGGATCAGCCGCAAGGGCTGCAAAAGTTGCCTGGATAGGCACATTGAGTTTCACACCCTTAAGTGCTTCTAGATCCTTACCACCCTGGCCTTTAGCGCTGCCGGTAATCAAAGTGGTCAGTGTGTAGTCGATATATTCTTTTGGCAGATCAACCGAACCTGCACCACCCACACGTAACAACGGTGAACGCATATCAAGATCATCTGACTGCATCACACCGTGAGTGAATTTACCGCTAACCGTTAATGCAGAGAAATCCGTTTTAACCGCTTGTGCATCTTCAGCCAGCTTTTTACCGGTAAGAGCCGCTTGCGCACGACGGATTTGATAGCCCAAATTCACGCCATTAACCGAACCATCGGTAAAAGCTGTGTTGAAATCACCATTTAAACCCGCTTTGATTGCATTGACACTATCACCACTGGTGGTTAGCTTGGTTGCAAAACCACCCTTACCTGATAGCGGAGAATTCTTCTGTAACAAATCGGCTAGTAGAGGATCGGCTTCGATACCATCCAGATTCATCGCCACCGCAAAGCGCGGTGTGTCCTGCGTTGCATCAAGGCTGACATTACTATTGATACGCCCTTGATATAAAGCCGCTTGCAAATCATTAATTGAAACCTTGCCATCTTTTGCCAGTACCGGCACCACAATCGATTCGGTTGTTAGATTGCTAATCTTCACCTTGTTGACTTTAAACACGCCATCTATATCAAGCTGTCGAATTAAGTCGCTGGGGATTCCCAGTGGCGCGTCGCCATCAGCAGCAGGAGCGGCTGTTGTCGTTGTAGTTGTCGCTGCTTCGTCACTAACTGGTGGTAGGTAGCGGTCTAAGTCGATGGCATCTACCGTGAAATCAAAGCGTAGTGGCGGAATCGCGCCTGCCAGTGAAGGCACACTGGCGCTGCCGTTAAAAGTAGTGTCATCTAATGTGATCGTTAAATCGGTTAGTTTGGCACTGCTAGGTGACGCAGCCAGGTTCATTGATAGGCTAGCCGCGCTAAGCACGCCGGCGTCTGCAGTTATTGGGGCTGCTATACCCAGCTTTGCCATTAACTCTTTTGGATCAAATGAGTCACTCTTAAGCGCTGCCACAATTTTAGGCTCTTGATCAAGATCCGTTACATCAACCTTGCCACTCAGTTTTAAGCCCAGCGCTGCTAATGACAAGCCATCAACGTTAATGCGCTGCTCTAACATATTCGCGTTAACGTTTGCCGCTAGGTTAGCCACCATCTCGCCATTGGGAAACGATGCGCCTTTGGCATCAGTATCCAAAGTAAACCCTGTTAGCGAGTACACCTGATTTTCAAGATCAATAGAGACTTCACCCTTACCGGCAATATCAGCAGCTAAGTCCATGCTCTTACTCGCCACCTTAAATTGAGTCGTTAAATCAAACGGCTTGCCCAATTCAATCGCGCCAGTATTTAAACTGAAGTTACTCAGCTTAGCGTCAGTGCCCGTTTGCGCATCAAGCCAACTCACATTGGCATCACTGATTTCGATACCACCCACCTTAAGCGCTGCAATGGCCGCAGAGCCACCTTCAACTTCTACTTGTGTCGATGAATCTTCAGTGCTGGTGGTAGTTGTAGTGGTTGGCTGAATTAAATCGGCCCAGTTGCTTGTGCCATCAGCAGCAAGTTGTAAATCAACGTTGAGGCCTTTTAGCTCTACTGTGCGTATTTCAACCTCTTTACGTAATAGCGGCAGCAGTTTTACTTTTACATCAGCGCTGCCGATTTGAGCGAATGGTTGATCACCAAAGCCTGTCGCATTAGCTAAGCTAATTTCGCCAATGGAAATACCCGCCCAAGGAAATACCGACGGGCTTAGATCACCGGTGATGGTGAGGTCACGACCGGTATGCTTTTTAGTTTGATTTTGTATGGTTTCCTTAAAGTCGTTCCAGTCCACCAAATACACAAGCGCTACTGTACCAATGCCTAGAATCAGCACCAGCGTACCCAGTATTATCAATAACCACTTAAGCAATTTCATCGTCAATGAACCCTGAATTAAATCTGTTTAACCTGGCAAGAACGCTAGTGTAACGCACGCCAGATAAGCCAACTGAAAAGCAACGTAACCACAAGGTGTCAGACACCTGACACTTGCCACATTGGCTGCAAACTATGCGCCGGGGTGCTGCGTGCCCTCCGGGGTGCTAGGTGCCCTCCGGGGTACTGCCGCATTTGTGTGAGCTATCAGTAAAATTTTGCCATGGCCTTTTGCTATGCGTGTAACAACCTGTAGGTGAATCAGAGACAATCAGTCAGCGATAAAATGCCCTGATTTGCCGCCACTTTTTTCCAGCAATTTGACTTGGTCGATCTGCATCCCTCGATCTACCGCCTTGCACATGTCATAGATAGTCGCCAACGCTGTTTGCAAACCCACCATTGCTTCCATCTCTACCCCGGTTTGCGATCGCGTTTCAGCCTGTACCCGACAATACACTTCCTTAGCGGCAGGATCTGGGGAGAACTCCACCGTAATACGCGTCAGCCCGATGGGATGACACAAGGGAATGAGATCGCTGGTTTTTTTGGCAGCCATGATGCCGGCTATTCGTGCGATGCCGAGCACATCGCCTTTTTTATGTGTACCAGCGCACACCATTTCGAAGGTCTCTGGCAACATACGGATCAAACCGCCTGCAACAGCCACTCGATGAGTGACGGCCTTGTCGCCCACATCCACCATGTGCGCGTCTCCTTTGGGATCAAAATGGGTCAAATCGCTCATGGGTATCTCAGTAACGGTGCAATTGGGTATTATGCAAGAAGTTACCTGGAAATCAGTATGCCAATCACGGTTAAATTCTTCGCCAGCCTGCGCGAGCAGCTAAAAAGCCCGGTCAGTCAGATAGATAGCGCCGGTATCGCAACCGTTGCAGACGTTTGGAACGCGGCGGCTGACATCCCCATCCCGGACCATGTGTTGTGCTCAGTCAACCTAGACCACTGCACCACAACCGGCGCTGTAAAAGAGGGTGACGAAGTGGCGTTCTTCCCACCAATTACCGGAGGATAAGATGCCCGCCACCGTTCTCGACACCCCATTTGACCCACTTCAGGTGCTGCATCAGCACGAACAAACGCTTGATGCCGGCGGTTATGGTGCGGCGGCGCATTTTATCGGCACGATGCGTAATCATAATGAAGGGGTTTCAGTTAGCAGCTTGACGCTGGAACACTATCCGGCGATGACGGCAAAAGAGCTGGCGAAGATAATTGATGATGCCCATACAAAATGGAAATTGATCGATGCACTGATTGTGCATCGTGTGGGCACCATGACTCCGGGTGACCCAATCGTACTCACAGCCGTTTGGTCTGCCCACCGAGCTGATGCATTTGAAGCCTGCCGTTATTTGATGGAAGAACTTAAATCACGTGCGCCGTTTTGGAAGAAAGAAACCCTGGCTGATGGCGTTGATCGTTGGGTGGAGAAAAATACGTCAGGGTATACCTGAATCCCGTCGCGTATGACTCATCCCACTCAACCCACCGGCACCGAATACAAAACAAACCCCGATACGGGCTGATAACTGTCATACAGCTTACGCGCAGTGAGATTATCTTCAGCCGTTAGCCACCGCACATTACTCACGCCACGTTCTGCCATCTGCGCAATGACGTAATCAATCAACGCTCTACCCACACCGCCGCTACGTATTGCAGGATCAACAAATAAATCGCTGAGATAACACACCTTGCTGCCACCCAAAGAGCGATGCATAAATTGGTACTGGGTAAAGCCAACAATCGCACCAGCCTCATCACGTGCCACCGCGCACCAAAAATCCTCATCGCCGCTTGTGATCCAATCCCAAGTAGTATCGATTGTCTCTTGCGGCAACGTCACCTTATAAAATTCTCCATAAGCTTTAAACAACTCTTGCCATCGCGCTTGATCCGATTGGCTGACTTGTTTTATTTGAATCATGCTGGCAGGCCTTTCAGGTTCACTAGAGTTATGACATTTATATCACTAATTGCCTGTTGTAGAACAAACATCAAACACGTAGTCTAAATTCGTGACGATTGATAAGGAAATGCTATGACACAACAACGCCGCTTTATCCAATGCGATGTGTTTACCGCCACGCCTACTCGTGGTAACGCCTTGGCCGTGATTGTTGATGGCGTTGCCAATGGTGTAGCGCTCACTGATGAGCAGATGCAAACCGTTGCAGCTTGGACAAATTTAGCTGAAACCACCTTTCTATTTCCACCAGAGCATCCAGATGCTGACTATAAGGTGCGTATCTTTACGCCCAGTCGCGAGATGCTATTCGCTGGCCACCCAACCCTGGGCAGTTGCTTTTCTTGGCTACACACCGGCGGCAAACCCAAAATAGCAGGCCTGGTTAAACAAGAATGCGGTGTCGGTATTGTAGAAATAGACATCAGCAATAGCCCACCGGCATTTGTCGCGCCCCCAACCAGCATCGATCCACTGCCCGATGAAAACTTACAAACCATTATAAAAGCGCTGGATGTTAATCCTTCACATGTGGTTAATAACAAGCTGTTAGTTAACGGCCCTACTTGGCATGTACTCGAACTTGAAACAGCTGAGCAAGTGCTTGCAGTGGATTCCAGCCGCGTGCGTTGGCCAGAATTTAACTCTATCGGTTTAATCGCCAAACACAAAGAGGGTGCGGAATGCGACTATGAAGTACGGTTGCTTGCCCCATCCAGTGGCATGAGCGAAGACCCAATCACTGGCTCATTAAATGCGGCATTGGCTATCTGGTTAAATGCGGAGGGGCGCCTGGATAAAGATTTGTTGATTGCCCAGGGCACAACTGTCAACCGTCATGGCCGTGTGTACATTACGCCAGACAATAATCAGCCAGATGTAGTACGTATTGGCGGGCATACGCATTTATTGATTGAAGGCGTCATAAGCCTGTAACGTCACGCTAACAGCGCGCCTTCGCCAGCTCGCAGATTTCCTGCTAGACTCGTTCAATGCATTGCAGCTACACCTATAGCATTTCTCGTCGAGTAAAAACCTCGTTTAGCCTATTGCTGTGCGCTTGCATTGTTGTATCAACGCTGATCAGTACGTCATTTGCTATGGCTAGCACCATGAGCATGCCATCCAAACTTTCGTCAGAAATACCAACGCAGCTGCACAACTCTTCAGTCATGGCGCACCATGATGAAGTTGATTCAAACCTATCTAAAATTCACCCTGATCAGCCAACAAACGCCGAAAACTCACATCACATGCAACACGATGTGCCATGTGACAACTGTGATCACCCAGGCAAATCTGATTGCCCCGAAATCTGCATTGCTAATCTTTGCTGCACGGCAACGGGATTGTCCAGTTTCTTCAACACCTTGCAGCTAGATACACCGATCTTATCCGAACGCTACCTCATCTGTATTTCTTCACGACTCCAATCTCAACAACCCAGCCCTGTTCTACGCCCACCGATCGTATAACTCACCTCTGTTAGCAGAACTTTATTCGATAAGCATCACGCAATAGTGATGTCGCGATTTTCGCATTACCAACTGGCGGGACAAATGAAGGCATACTTGAAAGCGGCATTAATACTGTGCTGTGCTTTTCTTACAGCGACAGCATTCAGCCATGGCGGCGCTACAGGCATAGTCAAAGAGCGTATGGATGTAATGGACGATATGGCTGACGCCACCAAGCTTGTTGCCGATATGTACAAAGGCAAAACAGAATTTGATAGAAACGCAATCGCTGCGGCAATTGAAACCTATTTGCGACACGGCGATGAAATGCGCACTTTATTCCCTGACACCGAACATAGCCGCAGCGGCAGTAGCACCGAAGCATTGCCACAGATATGGATTGCGCCCAATGAGTTTTCTGAACAAATCGATGCGTTTGTTAAAGCAACTAACACATTAAACGCAGCATTCGATAAAGGTGTGAGTGACAAGCTGCTAAAAAAGCAGTTTTTTCTCACCACCAAAACGTGCTCTAACTGCCACAAGCAGTTTCGCAAACCTAAAAAGTAGGTAGTAGCATGAAAAGGTTATTCCCAGCCGTGCTTCTGATCGGTATCACTCTAGGGGTGGTCACCGCATTTGCAATGGCAACAACACGGAGTAAGGCGTCTGAACGCTGGCATGCATTCTTGCAAAAGCCAGCAACACAGCCAGGCGATCCAAGCCACGGTGAATACCTTGCCAACATTGCCGGATGCGTTGGATGTCACACAAACTACGGTAATAATGGCGCATTACTCGCTGGCGGCGTAGCCATCGAGACACCTTTTGGTACATTCTTAACGCCTAACATTAGCATTAGCGGGGAATCTGGAATTGGCGGTTGGTCTGATGAGCAATTTGCGAAGGCGTTAGTGCTGGGTACCAACCATTCAGGCGAGCATTACTACCCAGCTTTCCCGTACAACGCCTATACCAATATGTCGGCGCAGGATATCGCTGATGTTTTTGCGTGGATAAAAACCATTGCGCCAGCGAACAATAAAAATAGTCCACATCAGTTGAGCCTTATAGCGAGATTCCGGCCACCTATCAGCCTATGGAAATCGCTGTACTTCAAGCCAATGGCTAAGCCTGCAACAGGTAATCGCGGAGCTTACCTTGTTAGCGGCCCAGGGCATTGCGCCGAATGTCATTCGCAACGAAACTTGTTGGGTGGCCTCACCACCACTAAACTCAATGGTAATACCCGAGGGCCGGACGGTGAAACTGTCCCAGGCATTAGCGTGACAGATTTAGCCCAATGGGCCATCGAGGACATCGACCTATTTTTAGAAGTCGGTATTACACCTTCTGGCGACTCGACCGGTGGACACATGGCAGATGTTATTGAATACAACACAAGCTTTCTGACCAGCAAGGACAGACAAGCCATAGCCCGTTATTTGAAATCGGAGAGCAATTCATAATGACTACAAACAAACTTGTTATATTTTTTCTCACTTGCTTAATTACAACAACAGCCACTTGGGCATCTGAAGGAATCGACGGCGTACTAACAGTACTAAAAGCCGATGATTTGGTAATAGTGCAAGCTGGCGAAGAGATATATCGCCGCAATTGTGCTGCCTGCCACGGAGAACAACTGCAGGGCCAAGCAAACTGGCGAGAGCGCGACGCGGAGGGGTATCTACTCGCTCCTCCACATGATGCTAGCGGACACACCTGGCACCATTCTGACGATTTGCTTTTTGAAATTACCAAATACGGCCCGGGTAAAGTGGTTAACGATCCAGACTACAAAACACGGATGCCAACATACGAGAGCATTTTGTCGGACGACGACATCATCGCTGTGTTGTCTTTTATCAAAAATACATGGTCGGAAGAAGAACGCGAATGGCAAGAAAAAACCAACGGCGGCTCCAAAAAGAGCTTTAAAACGTTGAACAACAATAAACCTACTTTGTTAGACAAGCTACTTGGCAACTGATTTTCGTCATCAGTATCGATCTGTAACAAACATGGGAGCACTCCATATGAAATTTATCACTGCAATAACTAGCAACTGTGTCGCATTACTGGTACTCGTATCTGCATGTACGCAAGACGGCGGCAAACCCAATACTACAACGACTAAGGCAGAAGCTGTCACAACAAAACTTGATCACGCAATTGCGTCAACCACCGTCACGTTATCTGAGGCGGCTACAAAAACTAAACCCAAGTTTCCCAGAATCACCGTATACAAAAGCCCGACCTGCGGCTGCTGTAGTGGCTGGGTAAGCTACTTAAAAAGTGAAGGCTTGGCGGTAACCGCGATCGATACAGATGATGTTGATCGCGTTAAAGCTGAAAACGGCTTAAGTGATCGAAAGTTGATGTCTTGCCACACCGCTTTGGTTGACGGTTATGTTATTGAAGGCCATGTACCAGTGGTGGATATCAAAAAGCTCTTGCGCGAGAAGCCCAACAATATAAAAGGGCTAACTGCACCGGGTATGCCAATGTACTCGCCCGGCATGGCTAGTTTAATACCTAAGGACTACGACGTGTTATCGTTTACTGAATCTGGCGAAACCGCCGTGTATTCGAGCTACTAGTGACTGATGAACAACTAATGACCAACACCCATAGCCATTTGATAGTGGTGTGCTTGATGATGAGAGTCGAGCGACATAAAGCCGTAAAAACCTAACGCTTTTAAACGCATAAGATCTGCCTCCTCGTTAACAACGATATCGATCGTTGCACCACTATCATTTGTTGCGGCGGTTATTTTCCAGCCGCGAGACGCTTGAATAAACTGTGAATGCGCCTTCGCCATTCGGTGTATGGCGCCCAGTGAATCGTTACCGCCGTTTGCTACCACATTAAAACGTATGCGATTGCCTCCAACGACATCGGTCACAGAATGGGTATGAGTCATCAGATCATTCATATCCAATAAGTGCGATCGCAGGCCATCAATATCAATGGCATTCCAATCAGTTTTATCATCGGCTTCAAAAACACTGATCACCTCGCTCAGTGCTGCAAAAATGGATTGACCACCTTCTTCGAGCATTCCGTTTCGGTGCACTGTCATCGCGTGGCCAGATCCACCCGAACCATGGTTGCTAGTGCTTAGTTGCCAGCCGCCAACTATTAACATCGCTACTGTTGCAATGGATAGAATTATTACTGATTTGGATTTCATGTGTTTTGTCCCGGAGTGTGTATCAATTAACAATCCCAATAATGCCAGACTCACGAACAACCAAGGTGTTCCCCGCTTCACTATCATCGCTACGCCAACATCCATCTGCTACGCAGGCTGATTTTCTGTCAATCCCGCGCCCCGCCTATCGCTTAGCTGCCCCGCGCCTGGTAAGCACTTGCGTAGAAAATTGCCATTTTCATTGGGCTAGGCCAACCTATCCGTGTATATTAAGTTCTGTATGCCCGACGCCCAATATTGCGTGTGCCGTAATAATTGCTCGGTAGCTACGACTTAATAAACTCAATGGAGGTTTTTAGTGAACACACCAATTTTAAAATCAATTACCGCTGGCGTGATCCTCACGCTAGGATCGATCAGCTCAAGTTATGCAGCTGAATGTATTGCTCCTGCCAACCCTGGTGGCGGCTGGGATTTCACTTGCCGAACCATCGGCAAAATCATGCACGATATCGGCGCTGTGGATAAACCCATTCAAGTCACTAACATGGCAGGTGGCGGTGGTGGTTTAGCCTACAACCACGTTGTTGCTGAGCGTAACGACGATGCCGATCTAATCATCGCAGCCTCTTCAGCTACGTCCACTCGCTTGGCGCAAAACGCTTATGCCGGCATGACTGCTGATCAAGTACGCTTTGTAGGAGCCATTGGCGCAGATCCAGGTGTAATCGTTGTTGCTAAAGACAGCAAATTCCAAAGCCTGGGTGAATTGCTTGACGCAATTAAAGCTGATCCAGGCTCGGTAACCTTTGCTGGCGGTTCCGCTGTGGGTGGTTTTGATCACCTTAAGCCGCTTATGTTGCTACAACGTGTTGGCTTTACTGACATCACAAAAATTAAATACATTGGTGTTGACGGTGGTGCTGACGCAATCACTCAAACTATCGGTGGCTTTACTCAAGCGATGACAGGCGATATGTCTGAAATCGTTGGCTTCTTAAAGTCAGGTGATATCCGCGCTCTAGCAGTACTAACTGAAGAGCGCGTACCAGGCTTTGATGATATCCCTACTGCCAAAGAGCAAGGCTTTGATGTTGTTGCGGTTAACTGGCGCGGCCTGTATATACCAAAAGGCGTGAGTGATGACGTATTCAACGACTGGGCAGCCAAGCTACAAGCAGTAGCTGATTCAGCTGAGTGGAAAACTGCGATGGAAGCCAATGGCCTTGCACCATTTACTAAAGTTGGCGGCGACTTCCAAAGTTACGTTGATCAAGTGGTTGCTGAAGTACGTGAGCTATCCAAAGAAATCGGTGTAATTCAGTAATGCTAGGAGACCGTGCCCTCGGACTGGTTTCACTACTGGTAGCACTCGCGTATATCGCGAGTGCTACTCAGATCCAAACCAGCTTTTTGCAAGATCCAGTCGGCCCCAAGGCCTTTCCCATAATGATTGGTATCGTTGCCGCTCTCAGCTCACTGGTTCTGATCATCAAACCTGATCCGAATCCCGAATGGCCGGCCGGCAAAACCTTTCTGTCTCTGCTATTTGCTGTGCTTGTTCTGGTGGCTTATGCCTTCGCACTCAAGCCATTCGGTTTTATACTACCCACGGCTGTCACGGCCGCCATTTTGAGTTATCAAATATCACCCAAACCACTCGCGGCTATTTTAAGTGGTATCGGTTTATCGGTAGGGCTGTTTGTTTTATTCAAATATGCACTTGGCCTGGGCCTTGTCCCTTTTCCTGCAGCCTTTATGTAGCCAAGGCTTTAGTAAAAAAACTAAGCAAGCTAATTTAACCAGCCAACAACGTTTACGCTTTTATGGATATTCTCAACAATTTGATGATGGGGTTTTCCATCGCCTTGTCACCTTCTACTTTAATGCTGGCTGTTGTCGGTTGTTTTCTCGGCACCATTATTGGTGCATTGCCAGGGCTTGGCCCATCCAATGGTGTCGCGATACTCATACCCATCACGTTTACACTCGGCTTAGATGCCACATCAGCCTTGGTGTTGATGACTAGCGTTTACTATGGCGCTATGTATGGCGGCCGCATCAGCTCAATTCTATTAAACATACCCGGCGATGAACCCGCGTTAATGACCACATTAGATGGGTACCCGATGGCAAAGCAAGGCAAAGCCGGTGATGCCTTGGTACTCTCGGGTGTTGCATCCTTTGTCGGTGCGTTCCTTGCCACCATCGGTTTGTTATTACTTGCGCCACTGCTTGCACGCATTGCGTATTTATTTGGCCCGGCAGAGTACTTTGCTTTATACCTGTTGGCCTTTTGCACACTAGGTGGCGTGGCATCAAACAATCAAGCCAAAGCCGCCCTCGCCTCCTGCCTGGGTATCGGCATTGCGATGATTGGTGTCGATAACAACTCAGGTATGCCAAGGCTGACGTTTGGCAACATGCACTTGATGGATGGTGTTGATTTTCTTGTTGCCATTGTTGGCTTGTTTGCTATTGCTGAAGTCTTCTTCTTTATCGAAAGCCACGGCAAAGGTTCATCCATTGGCGTCAAGCTGGATAAGGTAACCGTACCCTGGAGAATGATTTGGTCAACTAAGTGGACCATGCTTCGCGCCAGTGGCATCGGTTTTATCGCCGGTATCTTGCCTGGCGCGGGCGCATCCCTCGGCAGCTTCCTCGCCTACACCTCCGAGAAAGCCATTGCCGGCAAAGACGGCGGCTTTGGTACCGGCGTTGCCAAGGGTGTTGCAGCGCCAGAAGCTGGCAACAACGCAGCAGCAGGTGGCGCGTTGGTACCGATGCTAACGCTTGGCGTGCCCGGTTCAGGCACAACCGCGGTACTACTGGCATTGCTGATGACGCTAAACATCACACCGGGCCCAACACTGTTTACTGATCGCCCTGAAGTAGTTTGGGGCTTGATCGCATCACTACTAATTGCCAACATCGTGTTGTTACTCATGAACGTACCGATGGTGAAAGTGTTTGTGCGTGTATTGCAAGTTCCGGCGTGGATACTCCTGCCTGGAGTAACGATGGTTTCATTCGTAGGTATCTATTCGCTGTCGGGAAGCTATTTTGATTTACTGTTGATGGTGATGTTTGGTGTATTGGGCTATTTTTTACGCAAACTAGACGTGCCAACTGTTCCGGTGATACTCGGCATTTTGCTGGGTGGCCATATGGAAAATGCGCTACGCCGTGCAATGATTATCTCTGACGGCGATTGGATGTATTTGTTTTCATCCCCTATCGCAATCGGATTTTGGGTAGCAGCTGTGCTGGGGTTTGTTGCACCGATGTTTCTACGCGGCGTACTAGCCAAACCTCAACGGGTGTCGGACTAGGTGCCGACCGGGTATCGGTCAAGCTATACTAAGCCTCAAACGAAAAGCCTGGCCAAACACTCAAGGCATCGTTGATTGCAAGCAACTCGTAATCACGCAACTCAAGCGACCCCGCTGCTGCATTGCTCCTGGCTTGCACGGCGGTACGAGCACCTACTAATACATGGCTTACGCCCGCTTGCTGTAATGTCCAAGCCAGTACTAAATGATGCGTTTGCATCTGGCGTGCGGCCGCTATTTTCTGCACAGGCTGCAACAACACTTGCAATGCATCAAGCGCCTCTGACGTGAAGCGTGGATTCTCAATCCGTTGATCACCACTTGAGTATTCGCGCTGCTTATTAATACGTCCGGTAAGCAATCCCTTAGCCATTGGCGAGTATGCCAAAAACGCCAAGCGGTTTTGCACGCAGGCCGGTAAATTTTGAATGTCCTGCTGCCGATCAAGCATGCTGTATTTTTCTTGGTCGATACTGAACGAGTCACTTTTAAGCGCCACGGCAATATCTTCGGGGCTGCTATTACACATACCCCATGTACGGATCTTGCCAGCCGCCACTAAGGATTCCATTGTTGCAGCCAGATCTTCTACTGGCACTAATGGGTCTGGCCAGTGAGTGAGGTATGCATCAATATAATCGGTGCCTAAACGCTGCAAGCTTTGTTCAACTTCCCACACAATTGATTCCGCGGCATGTGTACGAAAAATACGTTTACCTTCTGATTCGGCATGCAGTGTTGTTGATTCGATATCCCAACGCAATCCACACTTACTTATGATGACAACTTCATCACGCGGTTTGTGTTTGATCGCCTCACCAACAAGTTCCTCTGATAAACCAAAGCCATAAACAGCTGCACCATCAATAAGATTGATGCCGGCATCCATGCCAGCTTGCAATGCCGCTACCGATTGCTTTGCATCAGTACCGCCCCATTTCCACCCACCGATCGCCCAGGCGCCAAAAGCCACTACTGAGGCATTGATACCAGAGCGACCTAATTCAGCTTGTTTCACTGAGCATAGCCCTGAGTAATTAGTGGAAGCTTGTTTTTAATTCTCAATTGGGCCGCCGGCGTCTTTCCAATCGCCAATGCCGCCTACATTGCTAACGTTGCTATAGCCCATCTCATGTAACGTATTACCGGCGAGCGCGGCCTGCCCACCAGCTCCGCACACCAGAACGATTTCGGAGTTTTTACTCAAAGCCGCATTTTTATGAGGCGTATCTTCACAGGCAGCAAACTCAAGAAAACCCCGCGGAATGCGTAGAGCACCGGCAATAGTGCCGGTTTTAGCGATGTCAGCTGAATCACGCACATCTATAAATAGGGTACTGCCACCATGCTTGGCAATAGCGTCTTTTGTATTAATTTTAGGGACTTTAGCGTGCGCTGCGCTGAGATAATCTGATGCTTTTTTCATTTTGTATCCTTCTGACAATTCGGTTTACCACGTCGATGTAACACCTCGATGTGACGATGGGCAGCTACTGATCGGATTATCTACGCTGCAACAAAGCAATGCTATCAGCCAATGACAATGGCATCCCACTTTATCATTGCGGCAACAATGAATAAGCAACATGATTGGTATTAGCTCAATAAGCCTACTGTAGCAATATTTTAGATCTATAAAAAGCGTGTAAACTAATACTACAGCTTCCCGGCAGGCTAATTATCAGCCAGAGGTCTACACCCAATTGTCTACTTCAGTATCGACTCCCTCGTCCGCTAAAAATACCTCTTTCTCGGTCTATCTCGATCGGCGCATGTGGCGTATCTTGTTGCTTGGCATCATCAGTGGATTTCCATGGGTGCTAATCGGCAGTGCACTCTCGCTATGGCTCAAAGAGGACGGCCTGAGTCGCAGCACCGTCGGGTGGGCTGGGTTGATCTTTGGGGTTTATGCCATCAATTTCTGGTGGGCGCCCCTGGTGGATCGAGTTCGGATCCCAAAATTATCTGACTCGCTCGGGCATCGTAAATCATGGATTCTCAGCATGCAGATAACGATTTTCTTCTGTGTAATTGTATGGAGCTTCATCAACCCAGTGGATAACCTCGCTCTGGTTATTTTCTTTGGATTAGTGATTGCGATATCGTCCGCCACGCAAGACATCACCATAGATGCATTGCGTATAGAGCAGATAAACGAAAACGAACAGGCTGCAATGGCTGCCGGTGCAGCTGTCGCCGTCGTTGGCTGGTGGACGGGATATAAACTTGGCGGGATGATTACCTTATTTGCAGCAGACTTTTTTGAAACCGCCGGCAGAGCTGACTACTGGCAGCTGACATTTATCGTTATGACATTATTAATTCTGCTATGCAATTTCCTCCTAATGTATGTGCCGGAAGAGTCGTCTACAGCGCGGCTGCAAGCACAGCTTGATGATCAACAAACTATAGAAAGCAAAATTGGCATGGGTGGTTTACTGAGCTGGTTTGGTGCAACTACTATTGGTCCACTAGCCAGTTTCTTTCGCAAAAACGGTAAGTCTATTGGCATTGCCATCTTAAGTTTTATCTTCCTTTTCAAGATTGGCGAAGCATTTATGGGCAAAATGTCGATCATTTTTTATAAAGAGATCGGTTTTTCCAAATCTGATATTGCTATCTATTCAAAAGGCCTTGGTTGGATCACAACAGTAGCTTTCACGTTACTAGGTGGTTGGTTTGCAATTCGAGCCGGGGTGGTGAAAGCATTGTTTCTTGCTGGTATCGCAATGGCCTGTACAAACTTGATGTTCGCACTATTGGCATGGACGGGTAAATCTGAATGGTTGTTTGCGCTGGCGGTATTGGTTGATGATATTGCCGCGGCATTTGCAACTGTTGCGTTTGTTACCTTTATTTCAATGCTGGTGGACAGAACCTACACCGCGACACAATACGCCTTATTGGCCTCAATCGGCACGCTCGGTCGAACACTACTTGCGTCATCCTCCGGGGAGCTAGTCGATTGGTTAGAAGGCGACTGGGGGATCTTTTTTATTATCACCACATTGATGGTTATACCATCGCTTATTGTACTGTGGTTTATTCGACACAAGCTGGTACTAAACGAGTAGGCACTGACGAATGGCTGGCTTATGCCAGTTTAACCGACTCTAAGTACTGCGCCACATCGGCCACCTGCGTGTCACTGAGCTGCAAGCCCTTTTTGGAACGACGCCAGAGTACGTCTTCAGCAGTGCGTGCCCATTCATGCTCGACCAAGTAATCCAGCTCTGCTTGATACAGCAAGCCACCAAAGTGCTTGCCAAGATCAGCCATGGATTGCGCATCATTAACGAGATGAGTGATACGTGTACCGTAGTTACGCGCGTAATCGTAAGCCACCGCATCCTCCAGCCATGGCATGTTTTCTAGTGTTTGCGACAAAAAATTCGTGAAATTTGCATCAAGGATATCGCCACCGGGCAAAGATGCAGATGCAGTCCAATCAGGTGCAGTGATAGTGAGATGCTCTTTGAGCATATCGATGGCTTGCTCAGATAACTTACGATAAGTGGTTATCTTGCCGCCGTACACCGACAACACAGGTGCATTTTTTCTTGAATCAAGATCGAGTTTGTAATCACGCGTGACTTTCGATGCGTTGTCGGATGCATCATCATAAAGTGGCCGCACGCCACTGTATGTCCAAACCACCTGATCAGGGGTTACCGATACCTTAAAGTATTCGCTAACGTTAGTGCAGATGTATTCAATTTCTTTTTGCTCGATGGTTTCTTCACCAGGATCATCACCCACTTCAACATCAGTCGTGCCGAGCAGGGTGTAGTCGTTTTCATACGGCACTGCAAACACAATGCGATTGTCTGCATTTTGAAATATGTAGGCATAGGAATGTTCAAACAACTTCGGTACGACGATATGGCTACCCTTAACCAGTCTCACCCCATGTTTTGAATCATGTTCTTCATCCAGGTCGAGTGTTTTCTCCACCCATGGCCCACTGGCATTAACAACGGCTCTGGCCGTAACGGTTGATGTTTCACCCGTTGCATGATCAAGCAAATTGATATCCCAATAACCGTCGCGTCGAATCAAATCCGTTACCTGGGTGCGCACCCGTACCTCACAACCTCGTGCCGCTGCATCCATGACATTGAGCACCACTAAGCGTGCATCCTGCACCCAACAGTCAGAGTATTCAAAGCCACTGCTAAATTTATCTTTTAGCAGCTTGCCAGAAACATGCTGCTTAAGATTTAGCGAATGGGATGCAGGCAGTAGTTTTCTTCCGCCGATATGATCGTAGAGAAACAAACCGAGCCTGATTAACCAACGTGGCCGCAACTCTTTGTGGTGTGGTAATACAAAGCGTAATGGCCATATGATATGTGGTGCTGCACGCAATAGGATCTCGCGCTCTTGCAGTGCATGACGCACCAGCATGAAATCGTAGTGTTCCAGATAACGTAGGCCACCGTGAATTAGCTTAGTGCTGGCCGATGAGGTGTAGTGCGCCAAATCGGCTTGTTCGCACAACAGCGTTTTTACGCCCCGTCCAGCCGCATCTCGTGCAATACCAGCACCATTGATGCCGCCACCCACTACCAGTAAATCGTATTGAGTCGTCACTTCACTCACCTTAACGCGCCATCAATTTCATCACTCCCACTATAAACGATCAGGTTGGTATCTGGGGTCACAACGGTATACTGTGAATTAGCCTGTGGCCAAAAATGCCCACCGCCCAAAATTAGACAACATTAAAGAATCAGCTATGAGCCAGCCACTTATTCTCAGCATCGATCAAGGCACCACCAGCTCGCGCGCCATGTTGTTTGAGACCGATGGCACTGCATTCGCAGTATGCCAACAAGAATTTACCCAATTCTTCCCCAGCTCAGCTTGGGTTGAGCACGATCCAGAGGAAATTTGGAAAACCACAATTGATACTTGCCAGGCCGTATTGGCAAAAGCAGCCAGTGCCAACCGGACCGTTGCTGCGCTCGGCATTACCAATCAGCGCGAAACAACCGTCATATGGAATCGCAAAACGGGCAAAGCCATCCACAATGCCATTGTTTGGCAAGACCGACGCACCACAGAGTATTGTCAATCACTTAAGCAAGCAGGCCATGAAGCCACATTTACGCAAGCCACAGGGCTAGTGCTCGACCCCTATTTCTCTGGTACAAAAATAAATTGGTTACTTAACAACGTGCCTGATGCCCGCACCCAAGCCGAAAACGGTGAGCTGGCCTTCGGCACGATAGATTCATTTTTAATGTGGCGGCTCACCAACGGCGCTGTGCATAAAACCGACGCCACTAACGCTAGCCGCACCCTGCTTTACAACATACATAAGCAACAGTGGGATCAATCACTGTTGGCAATTTTAGAGATACCCGACAGCTTGCTACCAGAGGTGCAAGAATGTGCCAGTGATTTCGGAACAACTGATAAATCAATACTGGGCACAGCCCTACCCATCGCAGGCGTAGCAGGCGACCAACACGCTGCCAGCATTGGTCAAGTGTGTTTTAGCGAAGGCATGGTTAAGAGCACCTACGGTACGGGCTGTTTCGTCATGCTTAACACTGGCGAGAAGGCCTTACATTCAACTAACAAGATGCTAACCACTATCGCCTATCAACTTGATGGCAAAACTCACTATGCGCTCGAAGGTTCGATCTTTGTCGCAGGGGCCGCAGTGCAATGGTTGCGCGATGGCATTGGCGTTATCGATTCAGCAGAACAAACCGAATCGTTGGTCACCCAACTAGAAGACAACCAAGGCGTTTATATGGTGCCTGCCTTTACAGGCTTAGGCGCACCTCACTGGGATCCTGACGCACGCGGCGCAATATTTGGCTTAACACGGGACACCAGCCCAGCTCACCTAGTACGCGCAGCACTTGAATCTGTCTGTTATCAAACTAATGATTTACTCGAAGCGATGCGAAACGATGGCGCTACACTTGATACCTTGAGAGTCGATGGCGGCATGGTTAAAAACAATTGGCTAAACCAGTACCTATCGAATGTGCTCGACATACCGGTACAACGCCCAAAACAAACAGAAACTACCGCATTAGGTGCCGCGTACCTTGCTGGCTTGCAAACTGGCGTGTATAGCTCGATTGATGACTTAACCCGGCAGTGGCAACAAGAGCGGGAGTTTTTGCCTAATATGGATGCGGGCACACGCAATACCGCTATGGTAGGTTGGACTAACGCTGTTGATCGCACCCGTACAGTGTAGATTCAGTTTTGGGGGCGCACACTTATTTAGTGTGCGAATCGCGCCACAATCGACTGCGCTTACATCTCGTTACAAATATGCACGTCAGGCCATGGCAATATGGCCGATAGATACTATGGTATAGCTGATACGGGATGGGCACAAATAAAATAGCTCCTCCAGTGCACACTAAACACTGAAAACACTTAATTGAACTAAGAATACGGATAACCGCACTAAACAATATGGTACATCCAATACTGAACATTATTGAACTAACAACACTGAGCCAACAACGCTGTCCAAACCTATCAGTACCAATACGCCCAATATGGAATTATTATGAAAACACTAATTAACATGCGCACACTGCGCTTAACACTAGTCGCTCTACTGAGCGTTGGTATTATGGGTTGCGCTGCAACCACACGTAATATCGATCCTGAAAGCGATATTCACTACGACGCTAACTACGATTTCTCCGATAAAAAAGCCATCGTTGATGACTTGGTGGGCAGCTTGCTCACCACCACACAAATCAACACAAGCGCTGGGAAGCCAATTCTCATTACTTATGGCATCGCTAACGAAACTAGCGAGCACATCAATACTGGTGGTATTTCCGATGACATTCGCTTAAAGCTGATTCAAGCAAACAAGTATCGCTTCCTCAATCGTGAGCAACGTGTAAACGTTAATGCTGAAACTGAGTACCAACAAGCAGGCTATGTAGCCGTTGCTGATCAAATCAAAACAGGAAGGCAGCTAGGCGCTGACTACATTCTTGCAGGCACCTTACGCTCAATCGAAAAGCAACAGCCCAGGCAATGGCGTTTAAAGAAAAAGAAGCTGGTTTTTTATAGCATGAACCTGGAACTAACTAACCTTGAAACAGGTGAAATCAGCTGGGCTGATAACGTTGAGATTGCACGTGAGTCTTCTCAACCGATTTTTCGCTGGTAGCCTTCAACCGCTAACTCTAAAACCGTGATGGACATAAAAATACATGCAAGGATGCGCAATTGGGCATTGATCGTGTGCCTGCTGTTTTTGCAGGCATGCGCATCAACCACCACTATCCAAACTGCACGCATGCAGTATTTCAGTGGCCAGCCCGACCGAGCACTCGAAACCCTCAACGCAGCCAATCCCGATTCAAAAAACCGATTGTTGGTGGATTTTGATAGAGGCTCTATCGCATTTGCTGCCGGCCGTTACCGAGAGAGTAGCCGAGCGCTACTTCAGGCCAGCAGCACATTGGCGCAACTCGATTTCATTAGCGTATCTGAGCAGTCCACAGCACTAGTCACTAACGACTGGGCCACCAGCTATCGTGGCGAATACAGCGAGCGCTTATGGGTTCATTCGCTACAGATGATGAACTTCCTATTACTAAATGAGCCGGAATCCGCAGCCGTTGAAGCGCGTCAAGCGATCAGACTACTTGGCACCCATGCTAAAGCACTAAAAAAAGACTGGTTTACTCGCGCATTGATTGGCATATCACTTGAAGAAGTTAAGCAATTTGATAGCGCTCACATTGAATACAACAAGCTCTTTACAGACGCCGACTACTCTGAAGGAATTGCCCGCCTGGCCTGGAACAACGCAAAACGCTTAGATCGACGCACTGCGATGAAAAAAATAGCTAGCGGCAGAAATTTTAAACCGTTTGATAGCGCTATCGTGGTGTTTGTCGATACCGGACGCATCGCTACCAAACACGTGGGCAGCATTCCCATCGACATCGATCAATTCATCGCCTTCCCTATATACCCAGAATACCCAGAAATCAGTAAAGCGATAAACGTATCGTTAAATGGCAAGGAAGTGTCGAGCACACCTATTACCACCAACCTGATTTCCGTAGCGCGCTCATCACTTTCCAAGCGTGGCAACAAGATTGCGCTTAAATCTGTGGTTAGGGCGGGCGTCAAGAACGCCATCGCTAAAGAGGCACGCAAAGAGGACACGCTACTGGGAATGTTCGTCACTGCCGCGCTTTATATTTCTGAACTACCCGACACACGCAGTTGGGAAACACTGCCCGGCCAACTATCGATGTTAGTGATTCCAGTTAAGCCCGGCACGCACTCCGTTTCGGTTGAAGTCGGCAGTGGCTCATCAAGCCGCGTAGTCACGTTAGACGATATCAACGTGCAGCGTGGACAACGTGTTTTTCGAACCTTGAACAATCCAACGCCACTTACCCCAGCACTTACCCCAGCACTAACACCAGCACTTGCCCCACAAACAACGCCTGTGCCTGCTGACACCCCCGTATCCGCAGCAACGAGTTAGCGCTACTTAGCAGCTGATCGTAACAGTGCGTTAACAGCATAAACACAATTGTGCTACTCTTTAAATTCATTCAGCAACTTAGTGGGAGGTGATCAAATGTCTTTATCAAGTGTTTTGAATCATGACAGGTCAGCTCGGAGCGGTGGCCTAGCCTAATCGCTAGAACAACTGCTGCTTCTGGCTGCTTGTCAGCCAAAGCACAGGGCCGCCACACGGGCGGCCCTTATTTAATTGCCCTAGGCAAACCGTCCTAAACAAGCCATCTATCCCTTTCCCCCACTACTCTAAATTCTCGGCCGTGAACAAATCAGAAAAAAAACAACGTCCGTTTGTTGATCTCATCATCAGCATTGTTATTCCTACTCTCATTTTGATGAAGTTTAGTGGCGAACAACACCTGGGGCCCACGGGTGGTTTAATCGTCGCACTAGCATTCCCTGTTTGTTATGGCCTGTACGAACTTATCGGCAATGGCACTCGTAACTGGGTCGCACTATTAGGTGTCATAAGCGTTTTACTCACAGGCAGCATTGGCTTGTTAAAGCTTGATCCTAAATGGCTAGCGGTAAAAGAAGCGGCGATTCCCTTAGCGATTGGTATCGGAGTATTGGTTGCCAAGAAGATGGGTTATCCGCTGCTAAACAAATTGTTACTCAATCCGTCTGTTGTGAATATACACGCAGTTGAAGATGCGCTGCAACAGAAGGGCTCGAAGCCTGAATTTGATAGTGCGCTGGACAAAGCCAATTATTTTTTTGCTGGTACGTTTTTCTTTTCCGCCATTATGAATTTCATATTGGCCAAATCTATCGTAACCAGCACTGCAGGAACCGAGGCGTTTAATATCGAGCTTGGTAAAATGAATGCATTGAGTTATCCGGTTATCGCGATACCTTCAATGATCATGATGTTCGCCATCTTCTACTTCATCTGGCGCACAGTTAGCAGGCTCACAGGTTTAACACTCGAGCAGGTTATGGTTGGAGCTGAGGAAGAGACCGACGAAAGTGAGAAGGACGGCAATAAATAACGCCATACTCCGAAGGGCAACTGCCCTCCGGAGTTTGACATTCTAACCATCCGAATCAAGCTTCAAGGCCATGAAGATTGGCGAACCCTCACGCTGCACCAATATCGACGTCGCTTTGCCGCCAATGGAATCATTCAGCTGTTGTTCAAGCTGACGCACACTCTCAATAGGCTTACGATTAAATTTCACAATAACATCACCAGCGCGCAAGCCTGCGTTAGAGGCTGCGCTTTGTGGCGTGACTTCCTTTACCATCACGCCAGTATCAAGGCCAAGCTCTTTTAGTTCATCATCGTTGATGTTAGCGATCACTGCACCGAGCTTTGATTCTTCCATACCAGCCTGTTCCACGGCTTTGCTGGCTTTTAAATCAGCTTCTAGTGCACCGATTTCAACATCGATTATTTTCTCACTACCGTCGCGAATTACCAAAACCTTTACCGTTTCGCCTGGTTTCACTGCGCCCACCAACGGCGGCAGCGCGTTAGATGACAGCACTTTTTTACCATTAAAGCTAATCAGAATATCACCAGCCTCAATACCTGACTTTTCAGCCGGCCCGTTGCTGGCCACCTGCGCAACTAAGGCACCTTCAGGCTTACTCAAACCAAATGATTCAGCTAAATCTTGATTCACGTCTTGGATCATCACGCCTAACCAACCACGTGTCGCATATCCATTGGATTTAAGTTGATCCGCAATTGACATGGCCACATTGATGGGTATAGAGAAAGACAAACCCTGATAACCACCTGAGCGAGAGTAGATTTGCGAATTGACGCCAATCACTTCGCCATCAGTATTAAACAATGGGCCACCAGAGTTACCTGGATTGACGGCTGCATCAGTTTGAATAAACGGCACGTAAGTTTCGTCCGGCAAACTTCGGCCTAGCGCCGAGACGATGCCCTGCGTGGCTGTTTGTTCAAAACCAAACGGTGAACCAATGGCTAATACCCACTCACCTACACGTAAATCATCCGAATCACCAATTTTTACAACGGGCAAATTATTGGCGTTAACTTTCAATACTGCAATGTCACTGGATTTATCAAGGCCAATTAGCGTCGCATCATATTCACGACGATCTTTTAAACCGATTCTAATCTCAATTGCATTGTTGACAACATGCGCGTTTGTAATCACATAACCATCTTCTGAAACAATGAAGCCGCTTCCAAATCCACCACCTCTACGTGGGGATGGTTGCTGATTTTGAGGAAGTTGTTCGTAAAACTTGCGCAAATATTCAGGTAACTGGTCCAGATCGCCCCCTGGGATGCCGCTACGCCCCAAACTGGTAGATTCGGTCAGCACAGAGATTTTTACGACTGCATCACCTTCTTGGTCTACCAGCGCACTGAAATCAGGCAGGGTGTCAGCGTATGATTTCGTTACAGCAAGAAACGGCATCAGTAGTATCAAAATTAGGGTGTTTCGATATATTCTTGTATGAGAACGAATACGGGACATAACGGTCGTGGTTCGCACTTCGGTGCTTACGATGGCATCGTCAACAGCGTTTGCATTCATGGGTTGTATACTCCAGTTTATGAACGTGAATCGATACGTATAGAGTCAAGTTACAATGCACCGTTGCATTACAGCTTGTTAAACGTACGGACAGACTTAAAATGGGGGCAGTATGCGAATTTTACTAGTGGAAGATGATACGGAAGCCGCAGCGTATCTGGTCAAGGGTTTGACAGAAAGCGGACACGCTGTAGAACATGCAGCAGATGGCGAAAGAGGTTTGCAGATGGCAGTTGCAAATGCTTATGACGCCCATATTATCGACCGGATGTTACCCAAGCGCGATGGCCTATCATTAATTGAAGAATTGCGTCGTATGGGTAACAACTCACCGGTACTGATATTAAGCGCACTGGATGATGTTGACGAGCGCGTAACCGGACTTAAAGCTGGTGGCGACGATTACCTCACCAAGCCTTACTCCTTAAGCGAACTCACGGCACGCTTGCAAGCACTTACGCGGCGCGCGCAAACCGGTGTACAAGGCACTGTGTTGCATGTGGGCGATCTAACACTCGACCTTATCAAACATAAGGTCACACGATCTGGCAACAACATTAATTTACAACCACGCGAATTCCGGTTGCTCGAGTACCTCATGCAACATACCGGGCAAGTGGTCACGCGCAGCATGTTGTTAGAGAACGTGTGGGACTATCACTTCGATCCACAAACCAATGTTATTGATGTGCAGATAAGCCGTCTGCGCAGCAAGATAGACAAAGATTTCGACACCCCGCTACTGCACACAGTAAGGGGCGCAGGTTACAAACTACAAGAAGCTTCCAATAGCCTCGAAACCAGTTTGTAAGAGATCAATGGATCACCCTGTAAGGGCGCTCAGCCCGCGTACCATAAAGAGCACGTGGTACGTGGGGATCCACAGCTACCCTATCGGTAGGCGATGGCTCACCTATTTAATCAGTTACGCTCCATAACAATAACCAGCCCATTAAATAGGTAAACTGGCACGGAATATTTCCGCTATTGTTGTAACAATGGAAACGCGCAAACCACCAGCAGCCCGAGCCCGTTTGCGCGACTTTGATCGTGGCAGGCTTTTTCGCACCTCAGCGTTTCGCTTGGCACTTATCTATGCAACTCTGTTTAGTACCCTATCAGCAGCCACACTCGGCTTTATCTACTGGTCCACCCGGGATCAAATAGAATCTCAGGTTGACGCACGCCTTCGTCTCGAAACCGACTACCTAATCAATCTGTACAAATCTGGCGCGCTCCCTGAATTGCTTGAAGCGATACAACGCCGCAATCAGATCGACACCTACGGCCGTTTCTATTTTCTCGCCAATAACGAGTCGACCGATTCAAGCGAAACTGATGAAGACGCACCAATACGAGTGAAGTCCACGCGCTCACACACCACTCGCAATATGGGAGATGTAGCCGATCTACCTCCTGGCAGCCCACGCGCATTTAACCCGGTACGTGTCGCTGAAACTCAATTACCCAATGGCCTCAAGCTCACTATCGGCCATGAGATCAGTGATGAAAAAGCCCTGCTTGACCACACGTTTGCACTGGTCGTGGGCGCAACGTTACTAACGCTGTTTTTCTCATTGATTGGCGGTGTATGGATTGGCAGTAGTGTGCTTCGGCGAATCGACTCAGTTAGCCGAACCGCATCGGAAATTATGAGTGGTGATTTATCACAACGGTTGTCAGTAACGGCACGAGACGACGAGTTTGATGAGATCGCCACCAAACTTAATCAAATGCTAAATCGCATAGAAGATTTGATGAAAAGTATGCAACAGGTTACCAACAACGTTGCACACGATTTGCGTAGCCCATTAACCCGATTACGCACAAAGCTTGAAGTTACCTTACTAGAAGAACGCGACCCCGAAAACTACCGCCTTGTGATGGGCGAAGCCATTGACGATGCAGATAGCCTGATACAAACCTTCAACGCCATGCTCAGTATTGCAAGGTTAGAAGCTGGCATCGATTCAACCGAGTGGTCGAAAGCCAATATCGGCAATCTTGTTGAAGAGCTGGCAGAGCTCTATGAAGCCGTAGCCATTGAGGATCAAATTACCGTCGAAACGGAAATCAAAGATTACCCAAATTATTTTTGCAATCGCCATTTGATAGGCCAAGCAGTAACCAACCTACTCGACAACGCTATCAAATATACCCCAGCTCCCGGTGCCGTATGCGTAAAAATTGAGGGCACTGATGACGCATTCACGATAAGTGTGGCCGACAACGGCCCGGGCATACCCATAGCGGAAAGAGAACGTGTATTTGAACGCTTCGTCAGGCTAGAAAACGAACGCAACTCAGCAGGCAACGGCCTGGGTTTAAGCTTGGTAAAAGCCGTAGCGCGAATACACAAAGCCGAAATCGAACTAGATGATAACGAACCTGGCCTGGTTATCAAGATGCATTTTACCAAGCAGAAGATTGTGTAGTCGTGCCCGCGGCGGTGGTGAGAATGACCGTGCAGCTACCGCGGCTCAACATCAACAAGCCACAAAGTATCAGACCCGCTCACTGTAGGTGCGGCGGTGATCAAAACAGCTTCACCTACTTCGTGCTTGCGATACAGCGCATATTGATCTTTGCTTATGCGGATGGTTTTTGGGGTCTCACCTTGCATCAACCACACAAAATATTGCGCACCGCCGGCAGCCTGTGTTGTCGATACTCCATTGAATTCACCAACAAGCTCAACGGCCTCTGATATCAAAGGTGGGCCATTTTGTTGTGCACTCTCTTTTTGATACCAATACGCCAAACCAATTAACAGCATGAGAATTGGCAATGCGGTAATCACAGAATGAATGGGATCTTTCTTGGTGACATCCGGATTGAGCATGCCGGGGTAACTGGACGCTTGTTGGCTTCTATTAGGCCACACCCTGCCCTTTTTTTCACTTTGTGGCACACGGCGTATGCGGCTGTTTTTTGGGGGCTGATCACTCATGTGATCAGTTTATCGGGTGCTTGCTGTTATTGGCATATTTTTTTAGCGCAAAGCACTCTGTGAAATTATAAACCCGACTCTAACTGCCTAGCGGTCGGCAGCTACGGCCCATGTTAGCTGGATGCCACCATAGCGGATTTCAAATTTGTCATCACACAAGGCAATTATTAAAGCTTGTCGCGCCTACCAGGCAACGTTAGTTACCCGCGTTTGGGTTAATCCCTGGTGTCGCGCCCGGGATTGAGCTATTAAAAGAAAAATTCTCAAACCGCGCCTCGAGATCTTCTGCGGTGTCTTGAGCGTAGCGCACTCCCTGCTCAAGCTGCTGAAGGCCATAATCAACGCCGCTCGGCACATCGATAAGATTGCCAAGTTCAGTGCGGAACACATCCACTGTATTGCCATATTGGTCACCCCTTGCTGACTCTTCAACTTTGTCAATTGCAGCATTAATTGAATCCGCTGTTGTTTTAACACTTTCCAATAGGGCATCCCCTCTTGCGCCAGTGAAACCCTGGCCGAAGGTTGCTGCCATGTGTATCGCATCCAGCGTGTCACCGTTATCAGCTGCGCGTTGAATATTCTGGATAGTAGCTGTAGAGGCGCGCACGCGGTCCAGCGCGGCATCTGCCTTATCATCAGTGAAGTTCTGGGCAAAGGTTGCGCCCGCGTTCGCGATTGCCACGGCATCACCAGTTTCTATCGCCGTGTTCACTCTATCCACTTTTACGGCCACATCCAGAGCCTTGGTCACCGAGTGATCATCTCCAAAGTAATTGCCGGCAAGAGATGCCGCAGCAGACCAATTTTTAGTTGAGATGGCTTGGTGCGCAAGGCTTGCCGTTCTTGCACCGGCCGCAATTCTATTGGCCGTCCCAACCCAACTACCTGTTGCGCCGGCCATCTTGCCAAGTTGTGCAACCCCACCAGCGACGCCTGCTATACCACCTAACACCATACCAATACTGCCGTGTTTAACGCCTTGATAAACGTTGTAAGCGGCTTTTACAACATTGACCACTCGAACAATGACTTGAACAATTGGAATGGGTATAAAGCTAGCGATGGTGAGCAATATGTTAAATAACTTACTCTGCATAATCTTGTTAAAGGCCTTTTTAATCGAACGACCAATACGCTTGATACCTCTACTGATACTTCGGCCAATTTTCTTGAGCCATCCAAATTCGACTTCAACTTTTTTTCCATCGACAATGATGACGCCCGTATCATTCTCGGCCTGAAGCTCGGTAAGTTCCTCTGCGCTCAAATCACCACCATGCGAGAGGATTGAAAAAATATTGCCCTCATCACCCGCAGCGTCGCTAGTGTTAATCCGCGTATCTAATGCGTGACCAACTTCTTCTGTGAGTATCTCCTCAGCCTTTGCAGGATCGCGAAGTAAAAGCTCTCGGTTCAAAAATATAGTATCGCTTTCAGCACTATAGGCACCCAAGCCTTCACCAGCTGCTTGTGCACCCGACACATCTGTTAAGTTTGATGCATCCACCAACTGGATTGTCGGCATCCAGGAAAAATCGCCTGCCAAGGTCTGTTGGCGGATGTTCTCCGCTTTCGTTTTATCGTAGTTCTGTCCAAAACTATTTTTCATTAGTTGATGAAATTTTTCTTTATCACCTGCTGTCTCAGCAAAGCGGTTTTGAAACTGCGCAGTAGCAGCATCAAGAGCCTTTTGTTCTGCCGGACTATTAACACCAGAGCTTGCCACCGAGGTATCAGTGCTACTAGCAATTTTGGTGCTTTCTGATGTGCTGTTTCTCAACGCGGCGTCAACAGCCATTCGAGACAGTACATCACCGGACAACTCACCGGCGGTTCCACCATCACTACGAAGAAGGTTCCCACGAGAAAAGATCGAATCGCTACTGGCGGACCGGCTGATTTCGCTAGATGAACCTGAGCTCCCAGCCGCTTGGTTACGAAGTTGGGTTTTAATCAGTAGGCGATTGGTATCGTTGTACAGATTTAAGCTCATGGCGTTGTCCTTGTTACAGTTGGTAACAAGTGTAAAAGCTAATGGAATTTTCAACAATCAGGAGATACCCTAGCTAGGGAATACCCTATATAGGTGATGCTTACAATCCGGTATCGGCAGCTACAGTATACGATCCACCTAATTTAGCGTTTCCACCCAACTACCCATCAAATAGATCTCTTGCGTAGGTCGATCGAACCAGCCGAAGCCCAATTTAATCTGGAAGCCGTTATCAGCATCTGAATCACCAACCGAATACGAATGTGCAATCCGCTAGCGTGAGCGCATTGCAGGCTCAGTAAGTTTTCTGGGAGATTTTTACTAAAAATAGCTCTCACACACACACTCACTCTAGTGGTGACTATAAAAACATTAAAGCACTTTTACTGACTATAAATTTTTGGGTAGTGATTAATTAAGTATGCCTTCTGCGCTGTTCTATCAAACCATGCAAACGCAGTTTTAATTTGAAAGCCATTGTTGAATTGTAACCGCTGAGCATACCCATCGATTCGGTAGCGCCCAGTGTTATTAGCAGTAGATGCAAAGGTAACAGGCCTATCACCCACATCATCAAAATCGTAACTTTGTACGGTAAAGGTTCCGTCTTTCGAAAAACACCAATGGACATCGGTATTCGTTATTATCACTGGCCCAAATGTTTTGAGATCGGAACGGTTAAATTTATGAAAACAACCATCGATTCTCTCATCACTTCGCCCTTGCTCCATTAGGTCTGCATAATAGGTACTAGTAGCGTCTGTTGTCTGTTCGACCGTACTGCCCATATTCAATTTACCTTCGTGAAAGGCATAATATGATCCGAGGGCAAAACGCGAAGGGCCATACTGAAACACAATTCGGTCAAGAGCCGGAGTTTGACCATTAGCATACAAACCATCAGCCACCAGCTGCGGCTGATAGGATCCATCCAATGGATAAAGAACCTCCTTCATATAGGAATGAAAGTTGATAATTCCGTCAGGAGGAATTACAGGCAACAAGGGCTCCGCGCTTAGTACATCACCCACAGACATCTCTTGCATGTTCAGGCTTTGAAGCTCTTCGGTCGAATGGTAGCTGCACGACAGGTACCCCCGCGTTGAGGAGACCATGCTCAGTGAGCGAACAGTACTGAACACAATGTAGCTAAAGCTCTCGTGCAGTTGACCGTCTTTTTTGGTTAGTTCTAGAGCATCACTTCCTACAGTCTTCCAATCATAAACTATGTTTTGTTCTGCTTGCGATGCTGTGACCGGAAAGGAAAGAGATTCTTGAACACCGCCGAAATCACCTACAGCCAAATAGGAGATAGCGTAATCCTCATCAAGGCAGCGCCATAAGTCCGTAACCCCTTCGGCATCTCCTGATTTTCGAATCAAGGCATCGGCTAGTTGAGAGGGTGTTGTGGTGTTTGTTGATTGTTGGGTATTACCTGAGCTCACCCCACCACCTGAGCCTGAACAGCTAAGCAGCAGTAAAGAGAAGATAAGCGAACTGACTAGTTGATTGGTAGTTGCAAACAGTTCCATCTTGTTCTTGCCCTCTATACTGCAGCTAAAACCTTAGCATAATCGAGGGTTGAAAGATGTTTAGCAATTGCAATGTTTGAAAAATACCGGGCAATTGCCGGTATTTCTATGGTGGATTTTACTACTGCTTTCTAGCATCGGCTGATGTATCTTGCCAATGCGCATGTGTATGTCTTGCATACCGCATCTGGGCACGTTATTTATGCTGGTCCAACTGAGTTTGTCAGTGCCATTGAGGTAATCGATAAACCCACCGTGATTAATGAGTGGTTGCAGGTAGTTGGCCGCTACTACCCAGACCCTGCGCTGGACAAAGAGTTTAATTTTTTTTTAAAGCCCAGATTCCGAACGACGAATAGCATGGCAACATGGCTTGTCCAATCGTTTATAGCGCCGCTATCAGGCTCATCACCATAGATGGTTTTCGATCCATCTAGCAAACCTCGCCGATACGTGATGGCAAGAAAAAGCTAAAAAAAACCGTAATCAACGCAACGCCACATATCATCAGCAACATCCTGATCATCGGAATGTATAATCAGCACAGTGACCAGCTCGCCTTTGATGATTGTGTTGGACGGCGAACCGTTATCAGCGCTTGACCCGCAGCATGAGCCTAGGACGGTCGATCAGGTGTTTTCGTGTATGCGGGCTTTTCGGCATCTCCAGAAACTCTAACCAGTTTACTTCGCTGCGCAATCAATTTCATTGACCTGTTCAATGCAAAAATACCGTTTGCCAGAAGGTTGTCTGCTCCAAGAAAACCTTTGCAGAAGGATCGGTGAAGACCGATTGCACCCTTGAATAGTGATTTGTGAAATCCCAGCATTGCTCCAAACAACATTTTGCGAAACCCTATCGCATCGGTAAATAGCGCGTTGAAAAAACCAATCGCACCCTTGAAGAGCGATTGATAAAAACTAACAGAACTGCTTAAAAGCGCCCTTTGCAAGCCAAACCCACTTTTAAACATAGATACGTGCAATTTGAGCGCGCTCTTAAATATTGATCTATGTACTGTTGTAATAGCCTCAATCGCTCTAACCCGAAACTCCGCAATATTTGTTAAAATAGAGTTTAGTTCAAGCACGTCTTTGATCACAGACTCAGCCAAACTTAGGCCGCCACCAAAACTTGTCGCCACCTGACCCAGAGCTATGGAGACACCGCTTGCTCCATTGTTCACTGCGTTGTTAACGTTTATAGCTTCACTTTTAGTCGCATCAAGGATAAGCCCCATTTCCGCTGTCAGACTACCCTCAGCTCTTGGCTGGTCGTTAGCCAGAATCTCACGGCTTAGTATCATGCCGTCGCCTTCATTGTTGTATGCACCTATACCGATGCCATCGTTCTGGTTTTCTGATTGCGTTGCATCATCTGCTGTTCTCGTTTGCAGCGCCGACTCAACAGCCATTTTAGACAGCACATCACTTGATAGAAAAACTGATGCACCATCAGCGCTAGCCGGACGGGATTGATTGCCGTCACTAGAACTCGCGCTCAAATAAATTCGAGCTGGGCTTACTCTACCAGGCTGACCACCCCAAGACGATCGAGCCTCATCATCACTTGTATCCGTATCGGAACTGGTGACGCGGCGAAGCGGCGGTTTATAACCTGCGCGAATAGCACTGGTAAGTAAGCTAACTTTCATCCACGACCCTTATGTATCTTTAATTAACAGATTAAGGGATTGGGGAACAGGTGTGTATCAGGACATACCCTAGCTAGGGTGTGCCCTAACATCCGCAGTACTGGCCTACTTGGCTAAGAATTGGCGATACACAAGTAAGCTTCTAAATCCCAACCGTTTTTTGTTTGATCATCTTCTCAAAGATCGCCCGATTGTGTGATTCTATATGGATAGACGGATGATCGTCTAAGCGATCAATATGCTTCGTTAGGCTCCATGAACGCCTAGACAGCCTGCTCATCTTGTCGGTGTAAGGCGGACGGAATTATGATGCCGATTAGGCGCACCTTACCATTTTTACCAACGAAGTCACTATCGTGGATGAAAGCACCCGAGGTTTTTGTTGAAACAATCGTTGGTAGTTGTTACGGCACATACTCTGATTCGCGGGAAATTAATAGCAATCTGACTGGAAAGTTAATTGACGGGACCTCGCTGTGCAAACCCGTTACTGGAACGGTTTCCAGAACGGGTGGCGTTTCAGCTTTTACAATTTGAGGACACTAGGTGGTCCCAAAAAATCTCAACCGCCGACTGCATTCAGAACAGAACACTATGTGCCGTACCGCTCGACTTAATTTTTCTCGAACGCGTTGTCCAGCGCTTCCGCTACGTCGGCAAATGCCTCCGCTGCATCTTCTACGGCTTGGCCGTAACTGCCAAATGCATCCGAGAGACTAGATACATCACCGTTTACAGCAGCCGCTATGGCCTGCTCCGCAGCGGTAACTTTGCCCATCAATTCCTCACCGATATTCGCAAGTTCTTCGCCTATGTTTGCAAGGTCTCCGTCCTGGATGGCCTTCACGGCTACTTGGGCTACGTTGACTGCAGCTTGAAGCGACTTAATCCCTGCCACAAGGCCTGGCGCCGCTAGACCCAATACGCCCAATGAGTCGATTGCATCGGTGATTGCATCCACAACAGATGCGAATGCGTCAAGCGCAGCTGACACAACGCCAAGTGCACTAACCGCGGGATTCTCTGCGACGGCTGGCGCTGGAGCAGCTACTGCCGATAGGGATGCAGCAGCGGCAGCTGCTGCGTCGGCACTCGCTGCAGCATCAGCGCTGGCACTTGTTCCAGAGTCTTCACTGTCAGCAGCAGCGGCAGTATCAGCACCAGCGGCCGCTGCATCTGCAGCAGCGCCCTGAGCGCCAGCACCCGATGCGGCTTCGGCACTATTCTGTCCCCCACCAAGCGATTCGCCAGTAGTTTCGCCACCTAAATCGCCACCCAGGCCGCCGGCACCTGCTGCACCGTTATCACCACCAGCCTCACCAGCTCCTCCGCTAGCCCCAGCAGCACCAGATCCACCTACTCCGTCTGTCATGAGTATCTCCTTTTTAAAATTTAATACTTGCTTAAAGGATAACGTGGCTATTGGTGATGTGATATAGGGTGATGCCCTAGCTAGGGTTTACCCTATTCAGTCTCCATCCGAAGAAACTAATGGCATCTGCTTTACGAGCCGATGCGGAATACTAATCAAAACACAAGATCGAGCCCTTTCGCGCCAAAATACCTGTAACAGAAAAGGCTGTCGATTATGTGGTCGCGGTTGAGCGCGGTAGCGAGCTTAAGCGGGGCCTGTAAGTGCAGGCAGTGACGGACACAGCACGTCCAGTAGCTATGCTACGGTCGCCTGCATTAGTTACGCTAGTTGTCTTGCGTTAGCGACGCTGGCCCCGTCAAGGTTTCAAATTTTGAATCCACGATTAGAGCTTCGGATGTCGATCTGTCTCTCCAGCCAAAACTTTCCGTTCGTTGATAACCACTATCAAATTGAAACCTTATCGCGTAACCGTCTAAACGGTAGCGACCACTATTGGTAGGATGGGGGATATAAAGCTTATTTAAAATTTCATTTTCATCTGAACCGCTTTGAAAGGTGAAACGACCGTTAGGAAAGAAACAAAGTCTGGCATCAGATTCGTTAAATATTGTCCCGGGAACGATGCCCGGGAGACCAGGCCTGCGCGGCACGAATAAATGGCAACTATCAAGTTTCTCGTCAATCAACGCAGGCTTTAGCGGCAATGCGGTGAATTCGTTTAAGCCACCATCTACAGGACCACCTAGTTTAAGCTTTACACCATCAAACTCATATCGATACCAAGCATCAAATGGATCCACGCCAGTATCGAAACCGTCATCCGTTGGAATCAACCCATTATCGTAAAGCGCTACCTGACGTAATCTCGATACAGGAAGGCCAGTGAGAGCAGTTTGATAATCTACTTCGAGATAAGCCATATGTTGAACAAAACCATCAGGCACAAGCACGGGCAATAGAGGCTCATCTTTTAATGTTTCTCCTACTGTAACCTCGCTTTTGAACAAAGAGTCGAGTTCTGCCTCAGTGTGGTAGCTACAGCTAAAGTAACCTCTTATTGACGATGTTGTACTGAACGACCGGGCAGTACTGAAATTGATATAGGTGAGCTTTTCGTGTAGCTGACCGTTTTCTCTAGTTAGCTCTAATGAATTTTTGCCGATGACCTTCCACTGATATTGAATATTGGCCGTTTCAAGTGTGTCCGTTGCATTCCACGAATAAGCCACTGGTACATTACCAAAATTACCGACTGCAAGAAACGAGAATTGGTTGTCAGCATTAGCGCATAACCAAAACTGAGTTACCGCAGTGGACTCTGTCGCTGTTTGACGAATTAGCGATTGGGCGAATTGATCGGGAGTTATGTTATTGGGGGTGTTGTTATCGGAACCTGCCCCGCCACCTGAGCCTGAACAGCTAAGCAGTAAGAGCGAAGGTAAAATGGAGCTGACTAGTTTGCTTGTGGGTGCCAAGAGATCCATCTTTTCTCTGCCGAGTATAGCCAGCAAATACTTTAGCACAAGCGGCGATAGGAATACTTTACCCGGTAGAGAGATACCGAGCAGATGCTCGGTATCTCCGTCTTGCGTCGTTTTTACTGCTTACGTGCAGTTGAATGTAGAGCTTCACCCACTGTTTTAATCGATGTGGTCGTCGCTTCCTGAACCAATTTATACATTTGGCCGTGCGCTTGCATTTCTGCCGTTAGACCGGCCATCTCTGTCGCCATTTTGGCATTCGCATCAAGGGCTTTGTCTTTTTTCTTTCCGTCTAGGCCAGCTGTATCTGTGTGTGACAACTTTCCTATCTCGCCGGCAATGCTAACCATTTTACCGAGATGTACACCGGCTATTGCCGACAGCGCTTTTGCCATCGCAACTAGCCAATTACCGGCGCCGCCGCGAGCTTTCTTTTTAGCTTCACCGTCGGCTTCTTCGAGATTTTCCTTAGCCATCTTACTAACCAATTTCATAATCTCTTCACTTAAACCTAATGACTCTGCAGGTGTGTCGATGTCGCCGGTTGCTAAGGCTCTATCGACTGCAGCGTAAGCGGCCTCTTTTTGCGACTGCGGAATACCTTGCTGAGAACTGATCATCGCCTTTAAGCCTGGGCCTAGCTGTTGAGCATAGTAAGCTGCTACTGCATTCTTAAACTCAGCTGGGTTCGCCGCAGGGTCTTTTACGTGCGAACTCGAGCCAACTCCGTCATTTGAAGTCGAAGGGGGTGGTGACGGGTACGATATATTGAAATTTATATCTTGCATAAGTTTCTCCTGAATAATTTATTTGCTGTTCACTTCGACTTTGTTTTCACGCTATGGCCAAATTTAAACACAGCAAATCAGCCTTGCCTATACGGGGATACCCTAGCTTTGGGGCATTATTTTGTCTAAATTCAGGAAAATCACGGATTTGGCGCGACTACCTTTTATCAGAAACCCCTATCAAGCCTATCCGTTGCGCTTTTCGCGCTTGAGCGTTAGCACCACCCCACGCCTTGGGAATACCTCATCAAACGGCCTAGGTGCCCAGCAGCCTTCATTTAGTATCTTCTCCTGCTGTACACCTGCGTTGATCAGCGCTTCGGCTACTCGCGTTGCTCGGCCTATGGCCAAGCGTTTGTTGCCGTCTATTAGGGAGGTGCGCCCATGTGAGCAACCCACTACAGACACCACATCGGTATCGCGATCAAATGTTGATAAGAATCGGTTAATGCTAGTTTTACCTGCATCACCTAAACGCAAGGAGTCGTTAGCGAATACCACGGTAAGGGATTTAACATCGTAGAATTCTTCAAACACTTGGTTAAAATTACTCCCGCCGCGTTCGTACATATTTTCACTGCTGGTACGAGCCTCTTGCACTAGCAGGTCTCGGCTGGGCCGTGATGCAGCTGGCTGAGTAGATGGCAACGGCAGGGTTGTAGCAACAGCGTCGGGAGTAGTGCTCGCTGGTGCGTCGATAACGGCGACTGGCTCTGCTTGCACTGGCGTGACAGGCGCACTGTCAGCAACTAGTGGCACTGTTGATTCATTAAACAGATTGTCGTGGAGAACTATTTGAGATGCATCTGCACCTTGTATATAGAGGTTTGAGCTGGGTGTTACGCCCCGATCTTGGAGAAAGTAGTCACGCTTAATTTTAATTTCACCTACCGATAATATATAGGTACGGTGATGACCCGTTTTCTCTGTGGCACCTAACGTTGTAACGCTTGTTACCTTGTGAGCATTTTGCTGAACTTGGCCACTGAGCGAATAACCAGCCGCGGAAAGTACCGCTTGCAACGCAGATGAGAACCCCGTAGTGGGTGGTGTCATGCTTAGCTGCGCAACGCTTGGATGCATGCCCTTAAATTGAACCAAGGCATTGACTAGGTCGATTGCTATTAACTCATCGCTTTTGTTTGCCTGAGCTTGTGATGCAGCAACGACATTTGAACCAGCTGGTTTAACTTTAAACGCGTTGCACCCCGTCAGCACAACACCTACGCTTGATATCGAGAGCGCGCAAATGGCAATTTTGATAATCCTAATCACGAGAACTCTCCCTATTATCTATTATCACATCCACGAATTGGCTCATCATTGAGTCACCGCTGTAGCGAACCTCCATTATAGGGAAATCCCCTATATACCGGGCACAAAAATAGCGCTAATATAAACACATATAACAACTCACGACAAAGATGGCTAACAATAATATCAATAACTTAGGCAGCACTCAAAGCCAACTCAACGCAGAAGTGAGACATACCTCACCTGCCAGTTTGAGCCTACTGCAACAACAGCTAAGCTCTGGTGCGTCTATTGATTGGTTTGGCGATCTCAATAGCGGAAAATCACTGCCTATAGAAGCACGAGATCACTACGCATCAGATACCCCTATCGACACGATTGTTGGTGATATTATGGGCCATCTTGGTATTGCCAAGTAAGCTAAAGACCTCACATGGCACACACCGATTGGCATGCCGCCGCTCAATCACTCGTTGATGGTTTCAGTTCAAAAGCCAACCCCGATGATCGTATACAGCTAACAGAACAACTCTGTGATCGGCTTGGGGGCAACCTATACCCTGCGTTTTTACATATCTTGTTCAACATCGAGCAATACGCCGATGCACCCGCTAAAACGCTAGTAACCTCTACCTTGGTATACGGTCTGAACACAGGCAGGCTCCCATCGGGAAAACTTGCCGCTTGGGGTTCAAGCCAATTACCGAGTAACAGCGCCTTTGGGCAAACACGTTCACTTGGCCCAATAGAATATATTTGCGCTTGGTACGCGCAACCATCGGATCAATCATCCATCCCTCTGTCATCGTTTAACACGATGCTTACCAGCTTAATCAACCTAGTTGATTACGACCACACCGCAAAATCGCTTTATTGTTCAAAACTACTAGCTGACGCTGAAGATCCACTAGGCGGTGGAATGTCGAGCCAAACACGCGTGGCCATAGGCGAGCTTGCTACTAGCTGGCAAGCCGGTAACGACGCTCAAAAAATCGCTCGGCAATTTACTGATTCGTTACAAGACAACAGTTTGCTTGCTCAAATGAGTGTCGATCGTTTGCCCAACCTTTAAAAGCCAATTTCGATTATTTTCTTATCAACGCGTTTAAACGAGACTCAACACCTGCCGTATGATCTGCGATTTGATTAATCAATAGCTCAGTTAAAAATGGCATCATCACCAACAGTACAATAATAGCCGCTAGCGACTTTAGCGATATCGATAAAAACAACACATTGAGTTGTTGAGCGTAACGATTAACTAAACCCATTGCCATATCAACGGTAAACAGCACCACCAATATTGGGGATGCGATCATTATCGCTAACTTGAAGAACGACGAAAACTCTTGCTCTATCAGTACCACTGATGCGGCCTTAAGCTCACCCAGTGGCATCGATACTGGAAAACTACCGTAGCTACTAAGCAATGCCCCCGTTAACAAAAGAAGGCCACCAGCAGCCACAAACAAAAAATTGATCCAAAGGCTGAGAAATTCGCCAAAAAGGGTCACTTCATGGCCGCTCAAAGGGTCAAAGATCATCGCCATGGATGATCCAACCTGCATATCGATCAACACACCAGCGGTTTCGAATGCCCACAGATAGATGCCAAAAAAAACACCTATCGCAATACCAATAAACGCTTCTTTGGCGAACAGATTAAACCAATGCATACTACTAAAACTACTCACATCAATACCTGGCTGCACGACAACTACAATCATCGCCAGGGCAACAAAAATAGAGTTTCGCACTAGCGCAGGGATTAGATCACCTGAAAAAAGCGGCAGCAAAAGAAAGGCCACCGCGATTCGAGTCGCCGATAAGGCCAACAGCATGGCGTGTTCGGAAAAGGTTTGAAATTGATCGATCTGTTCCATGACAGACGCTACTGGCCGAGAATGCTAGAAAAATCACCGAATATTCTATTAGTGAAATTAAGCAACGTGCCACCAGTAAAAGAGGCGGATGCAATGATGGTAACAGCGACTGCAAAAAACTTGGCCGCGAACTGAAAACTTTGCTCCTGTAGTTGCGTTGCCGCTTGGACAAATGCGATTAGCAGCCCCACAAGCGCTGCAACAATAACAGGTGGCGCGGCCAACAATATAATGAGCGTTAGTGCTTCTTGGGTGATTTCTAAGAGGAAGATGTGTTGCATATCTACCGCTACAAGTAAGAAAGTACGAGGCCATGAGCAAGCTTCGCCCAACCCTCTACGAGCACAAACAGCAGCAGCTTAAATGGCAATGAGACAATAGTTGGAGACAACATCATCATGCCCATAGCTAGAAGAATGTTGGACACCACCAAGTCTACAATGATAAACGGTAGAAATATCAAAAAGCCTATCTGAAAAGCCATGGTGAGCTCACTAATAGTGAACGCTGGCACTATCACGATAAAATCATCAGCCTTAATCGAATCACGTTGATCTTCGTCCGCCATTTTTTGTATGGTTTTTAAAAAGAACCCTCTCTCACGTTTGGAGGAGTGCTTCACTAAAAATTCCCGCAGGGGTTCTTTGGCAGTATTTGCTGCAGCAAATAAGGCATCGGTGCTGCTGGAAATATCCTCGATGCCATTCACCCTTTCGCTCATTTTTTGGCCCACGGGGTACATCACATAGATGGTTAGTATCAGCGCTAAGCCATTTAATACAATATTAGGTGGCACTTGTTGCACACCGAGCGCACTTCGAAGCAGGCTCAATACAACAACGATTTTAGTAAAGGATGTGATCATCACTGCAACAAAAGGTGCAAGCGATAATAGTACAACCGTGATCAGTGCCGATGAAGGAGAAAACGACGTAAGATCCATTAGCCAATTTCACTCGTCGATAAACCTGAGCCCAAACCACCCACCACGATTCCGCAGCCACTGCCAACTTGGCAAATATTACCAACCGCTAGTGCACGGCCATTTTCTGTAATGGTAACCGCCGCATTGATAAGCGATAAAGGTTGTTCAAATGCTTGAGCACGCGGTGATAACATCAGGGCCAATGGCAGGGAGATCGGATCATCGAGCATCACGCTCAACTGTACGTTGTTGGCATTGCAGTTTGAACCGGTATGCATTGCCTGTACCGAGGCGGTTTGATCTAATAACGTTAGGGTTTGATTGGAACGATCAATGCCAAGCGGCATGCTCTGTCGAGCGTCACCGTGACTAAACAGAGCTTGCACAGGCCAAGAAGCCTCAAACGACGACGGCAACAACACCATCGCACCCGCAGATATCAAATTGTATTCTTCTATTGAAACCGACATTGAATCAAGCGTTAGCTTGAGCGGAATATTGAAGCTATCAACACCAAATTCGCCAGCGAATTGCAACGTGACATCATTGAGTTGTTTGAATGCCTTAGCTTCAAACGCGACAAAGGCGGGTGGGATGGACTCATCCGCATGCGAATGTATTCGCAACGCAAGTACAGTGTCGGCAGGTACTTTAGCTGGCTCAAGATCCAATTCAATTGCTTGCCAAGATTCCAAGCCCTGTATCAGCATCTCGGCACTTGCCAACAAGGCGGCTTTGCCCACCACTTTGCTGGTATCGTGTTTAGCACTTGGTAATGGCTGAACCTCCAACCCAATATGAACCTGACCAAGCCGAGTGTTGGCGGCATACCACTGCATATCAGCCGGCATGCTGAGCAAAGCAGATGGTTCAGCCTGATCGGCTTCGGGCGGCGATGCATCCTCTGGGGCTGCTTCTTGCAATGGAGGTTCTGGCGGCGCTTCGCCTTCCACACTCACGGCAGCTTCAACAGCCATACTCATCGACAGACTGCCATTAGTTTAACCAGGGCTGGAATGGTTCGGGCATCGAGCTTGTTAACCGCCCGTGAGCGATGTAACTCAACCGTTTTAACGCTGATGTTTAGCTCATGACCGATATTCATATTGGTGAGCCCCTCGTACACTAGGTCTATAATTTGTTTTTCACGAATGGTCAATGTAGCCATGCTCTCCTTGAATTTTGCGACTGTATCCGGATCTAAGGCCTTGCCGCGAGATTGTTGAACATCATCCGAGAAAGCAGTATCGAGTGCAGTGTTGAGCGCAGCGTCCTGAAGTGGTTTTTCAAGAAACGTGATTGCGCCTTTTTTCATGGCTTCAACTGCCAACGGTACGTCGCCATGGCCAGTCATATAAACAACTGGTAAATCGATGGTCTTTTCGAGCATGGCGTCGTGCACATCCAAGCCGCTCATTCCCGGCATTCGCACATCCAATAAAACACAACAAGGTGTGTCCAAATCAACGGCTTTAAACGATTCAAGCGCTTCCGCCGCGCCAGCAAAACAGGTCGTCTTGTAACCTGAACCTTCTAACATCCACGCTGTTGATTCACGAAACTCTGCATTATCATCAACAACAAAAACCAATTTATTTTGTGAAGACATATTCCCTCTATCCTTTGTGGTGCAATGGCAGCAACACAAACGATGTGCAACCTGAATGATCGTTTGGCGCTAACCACAATCGCCCTTGGTGCAGTTCGATAAATGAGCGACAAATGTTGAGCCCGACGCCCATGCCTTGTGTTTTTTGAGTAACAAACGGCACAAACAGATTGTCTTGTGTTTTTTGTGTCAAACCGTGCCCTTTATCTACAATCTCTATTTGTACATTGCGCTCTTGCAAGCGAACATGAATATCTAGATGCCTATCTTTCGTCGCCATGCCACTCATCGCATCAACCGCGTTTCTGATTAGATTTGTGAATACTTGCTGCAACATCGTGGTATCGCCATTAACGATGGCAGCGTTTGCTTGCGAATGAAGTTTTACTGATACCTCTGATTGCGCCAGCACCCAATCCAGTAAGTTGATTGAATCAGAAAGCAACTCATGTACATCGCACTCAACTCGCTTAGGTTGTCTTGATTGCGTAAAGTCCCGGATGCGGGCAATGATTCGAGAAGCAAACTGAGATTGATTGAGCGCCTTATCCAGTGCCAGCAATATCTCATCGTTCGCTGTTCCCATTTTCTCCAGCCGCGATTTTGTGCCCCTGAGAATATTGGCGATCGAACCAATCGGCTGATTGATTTCGTGAGCCAAGGTGGTAGCCATTTCACTCACTGAAATAGTTCGCGACGTGGTGAACAAGAGCTCACGATCAGCCATGTATTTTTGTAATTGCAAACTATCGATGCGCGACTTCGGTATACGCACGGTGACGTGCTGCTCACCCTCTAGATTCAGCGCACAATGTGCTGACTTATGGTTTTCTATGCCTGTATCGATTTCGAAACGTTGAACAGCATGGTTTGAATCGCGGCGCATACCAGCGCTAGTATTTGGGGTGATGCCAGCTGCGATAGCCACGTCGATTGCATTCGACAAAGCCTGATTAACTTGCGACAAATCTGAACCAAGCGCAATGGTAGGTAAAATGTCAGATGCGCCGCGATTAAACCACTTAATCGTATTTTTCTCACCAGCTAATAAAATTATCGGCTCATCAATCGAGGCGACCAGTGTTTCCAACATCTTAATACCAAGCAAACCTTTGTTATCGCCGGCAGGGGCGTTAGTGCTGGTGTGAGCATCGGTACGCTTAGCGTTTTGAGTGTGCGTGGCTTGCATGATGGCTATAAATGACTCATGACAATGCAACGCTACTAACATGGATGCCAGATTTTTCCAGCGCGCCTACTAACGCATCCAAGTGCTCATTTAGGGTGTCGGCGTGATCTGTGTCAGCTGCAACTGTGATAAACCATCCACCCTCTTTACCTTGCTGCATGTGCACACCTTTCACCAACTCGTCACCTGGCAAACTGAATCGCCATGACTTGCTGCTGGTGTCCGCATTCATTTTTTCTAAAAACTTGCAAGCAGATTGAATGGATTCAAAATGCCCCATATCTTGTGACGCCCGTTTGAGTGAGTCAGTGATAATCGTACCCGCAGCAAACGTTTGTGACTCTGGGTTTAGCTGGTTTGCGTTTTGTGCACTTTGCGTATCTGTCAATAGTTGAGAGTCGTTATCTGCTAAGTTGCTTCGCTTTTTGGCGTTGATCTGAGTTGAATCTAAGCCATGCTCATGCGTTGACGCATTATGTGTTTGCGCATGACTGGCGGTTTGAGCGGCTTTGGTATTTGCCTGCTTTCGTGCAAGCGTGCCCACTTCAGCCTGCATTGTTGCCTGGTTTTTGGAGGTCGTATGCTCGGCTTGCAGGCCACTGCCTTTTTTTATTTGTAAAAGCCGTTCATTAACCGATTTTTCACTACCCCGCACCTTGGCTTTAGTCGCGCGTTGTTGGTTGCGTTCATCGGCTAAGCGGATTGCATTTTTAAATAATGCCGACTCTTCGCTTTTACCCTTTTGATGCCCCGCGTTTGCTTGCGCGCCACCCTTGAGCGCAGTATTGTAATCAAAGGGCAAAGCAGGCTCTGGCCGGTGTGGGATTTTAGCAGCCACGACTTAACCCACTGGTACTGATGACTGTATCGCTTAGTTCTAACTCGGCTTTTATTTCATCAAGCGTCGCCGCTTTTTTGGCTACATCGCTACGCATTTTTTCTACAACTTGCTCGCGGGCGTCGAGTTTCAACCAACTTGCTTTTAACACCGCCATCTCTTCAGCGGCATCGTCCACATCAGCCTCGGCGATATCGAGATAGTATTGCTTCAATTCACGATCAAAATTAAGCCAATAACGACGATCGGATATATCCGTTAATGTGGCCACGCAAAGGCTGCCGGTCTTAACGGTCAGTTGCTTCACTAGCTCATTGTACTGATCAGTGAGATCGTTAACTTCTTTTTGAAATTTATCAGCTGCAACTACCAGCTCATCGTATTGCGCGCGTTTTTCAAGATACTGTCGCTTCGCACGAGCCGTCCGAAGGTCCAGCACTTTTTGGACCTTGGCAAATTCAGCTGGCATTCGATCAGCGCTCATTTGGCCAACATCTCCAGTTTAAGAGTGGTTTCTTCCATGCCAACAAACTCATCAGGAGTTTGTTTAAAAAATTCATTGATCGACGTTTGCTTTTGAACAGCCTCATCGGCTAACGCATCTACACCCTCTTTGTATTCGCCCAGCTGTAAGAGAATCTCTAGATCCTGATATCTGCTAATCAGCTGCTTGGTTTTAAGCGCAGCCGCTTGATGCACCTCGCTGGTGATGTGGGGAAACACGCGGCTTACACTCATTAACGGATCGATCGCCGGATATTGGCCTTTTTCACCCAGCTTTCTGGTGAGCACGATATGACCATCGAGTATCGATCTGGTTTCCTCAGCGATGGGATCGCTACTGTCTTCATCTTCAGACAGTACCGTGTAAAAAGCGGTAATCGAGCCAGTTTCGTTATTGCCTGTACGTTCAAATAATTTGGGCAGCTCTGCAAATACTGACGGCGGAAAACCACGCCTGACAGCAGGCTCACCAATCGACAAACCAATTTCGCGCATAGCGCGGGCATAGCGCGTTACCGAATCCATCAGTAGCAATACTCGTTTGCCTTGATCTCTGAAACCTTCAGCAATCGCCGTGGCTGTTTGCGCAGCTTTTACGCGCTCCATCGCGGGCCGGTCGGAAGTTGCTACGACTAGCACTGAACGGGCAAGCCCGTCAGCACCTAAGCTATGATCGATAAATTCACGTACCTCGCGACCACGTTCACCAATCAGCCCAACTACCACTACATCGGCTTCAGAATTTTTAGCGAGCATCGCTAATAATGTGGACTTACCACCACCGGCCATCGAAAAAATACCCATCCGTTGCCCAACACCGACCGTGAGCAGCGAATCAATAATCTTGACGCCCGTTTGAAAAGGCTGGCTAATAAGCTCACGGGTGAGTGGATTGGGCGAATCTGCCTGTAGCGGATAGCCAATACCATCATCAAGTTGCGACCCGTCTAGCGGCGACCCCAGTGCATCTAATACCTTACCGCGCAGGCTATCGGAGACTTTTACGTAAGCTTGTTCTTCCTCCAAAGTGACTTCAGAATCGACGGCGACACCACTCAAACTGCCCAGCGGATAGAGAATGGCTTCACCGTTAGCTAAACCCACTACATCGGCATATAGGGTTTGGCGTGTTCGTTTATCAGTGACTTTACACCGTTGGCCAACACGGGCACGTATACCAGTGACTCGCAGGCTAGTACCGTACGCTTGCACCACTCGGCCGATATGCTTGACTGTTCTAAGCTCACTAAGTGCATTTGGCCCACTTAGCGTTGCAAGTTTGTTAACAGAAATTGATGGTTCTGCCCGTTTAGTTTGTGCCTTGCTTTGCAGGGACATCACTCTCACCCACTCATAAGATGCTGCTCGATCGCAGCGAGTTGTGTTTTTAGATCAGCTTCGATAGAACCCAGCACCGTTTCAAGAACACAGGCATCGTGCTCTAAACTCTCATCACCGATCACATCATAAATTTGCTTGAGCACGGGGTTGGTATTGGATTGCTCGTTAAGAGCCAGCTTAAGCTTGTTAACGTTATCGCTATGGGTGCGCAGTGTAATGCGAGAATCCGGTGCAAGCTCGGCTGCCGCGGCTTGCGCTAACGAGAGCACCATTTGTTCTGGCGCTATATTACTGGCAATCTTTTTTACCACATCCAACGCGATAGCCACTGATTGATCGCGCGAAGTTTGTTGGGCTTGGTGTAGCGCTTGTTGTTGCATCAGTAGCGCTGCCGTCATTTCTTTTTTGGCCTCGATACGGCCCTGCTGTAAACCTTGCTCAAACCCTTGAGCTTCCGTTTTTAGTCGGGCTTGCTCATGTTGCTCAACAGCATCATTTTTCATGCTGTGCAAATAATCGGCTGTTTCAATACAGGATCGAAGCGCTTGTGTTTCAGCCGCACTATAAACAAGTTTGCCGCCATACAGGCCAACACCCTCACCCGTGCTCAGCGCCAGTATGTTCATTGCCCGTTCTCAGCAAGCTCTTTAACGGGTGATTCCGCTGTCAATGCTGCTTGCGCTGCTGCTTTATTGTCAGCCGTTTTTTCGGCCACGATAGCTTGATGCACGGTACTAAGCGAAATTTCATATATTGCATTTGCAATCGATTGATCAATCGGCTCGACATCCATAGGGAACAATGTACCCAATAAAGCTCGGACATCCGCATTATCAATTGCGCCAAGCATTACCGAGGCACCCCCTCTTGCCAATGCTTCGGGTACGTCTTCAGCCACTTCGAAATTCTCAGATGACCCGGTTACGGCGCTGCTGCGCGCAACCGCTGCAAATGCGATGGGCCCAAGCAGCGCCCTGAGCTCCTGAATTCGCTTACCATCAATCCAATTACGAATGGCCGGCGCTAAAAACATCGCACCGCTAACCAACTGCAATTTATTGGTGTATTCAGGTGGCTCGAAACACCAGTGCGGTACCGCATCCAGAGCAACCCAATCAATATCAGCTTGACCCTCTGTTGCATTAGCGGCTTGCAGTGGTGCTAAGAATTCCGCCGCTCTCGCTCTGTGTAATCGGCGCTGTGTCGTTACCGTCATCGTTGCTCAACCTCGGTGTTCGCGTGAACTACCGCTGTAGCTTTACGTTGTTTCCAATATAGGCCAAAGCCACCGATGCTCGCCAAAACCGCCAATACGGCAGGCACTAAAAGCCCCGAGCCCATTTGAGTGACAGAGCCCATGCGAAAATCGCTATTGCCTTGCACAATGAGTGGCTGCTTATTCATCATGTCTTGTTGCGGTTGTGCCTCAACTAAAAAGACAGTGACGTCGTCATATTTTAGATTTTGCAGGCCATTCACTACCAACGCTTTGATTTGCCCGATGTACTGGGATATATCAACATCGTCTCTGTGCTTGACCATAACAGACGCACTGGATTTAGGCGCCGCATCTGCCAGAGGATCTTTTTCAGGTACTGACAAATGCACCCGAGCCAAAATCACACCATCAATGCTGGATAAGGTATGCGCTATTTCTTCGGACAAGGCATGGATGTATCGCGCATGTTGAGCAACGCGTGATGTCACGAAACTTTGCTCATCAAAGACGCTACCCAGGGTTTCAAACTGTTGCTTAGGTAAACCGTTTGCTGTTAACAACTGCACAGCATCTGCAAAGGTTTCGGCGGAGGTTGATACCGTAAAGGTGTCTTCCTTGCCGAGCGACTTGCTAGCAGGAATCCCCGCGCGCTGCATTAAAGCAACCATCTCATTAGCTTCTTGCTCAGACACCCCGTGATGAAGTGCCGTCTCTTTACAACCAAACAACACCAAAGCCAAACTTACAATGATCAGGGCACGTATTTTTTTATTCCAGGCGGCCACGATCAGCTCTGCTGCCTGAATAGCTGCGACAAGCCATCAGCCGTGCGATTAGCTATATTGGATGTCAGCTGGCTATGAAACATGAATTCCTGGCTCTTAGCGGTGAGCATCACAATCTCACTTGGCGTCATATCCTCACCGCTGGCCACTGCCTTTTCTGCGTAGTCAATTAATGCTTGTGCTTCATTGTCAATGAAATCCAATGGTTCAAGCACAGCCTTCATCGCGGCATTGGGCCCTTCAACAGGCTCAACAGTTTGTGCTGCTTCCGCTTTTTGCATGCTAGAGGCAAACATGGCTGAATCACCGCTTAGCGATTCGCCATAGCCCATCTGCACAACGCTTGATGCACCTGCATCTTTATCCACCGTGACAGTAGACGTTACACCTGTAGTTTCCATGACTTTCCCTCGAATAATCTTCGATTAATTTTTTGGCAGTTTCTTCGTTGCTAATACGTTGCCAACACCGTTCGATATCGGCGCAACCATTACTGCTTGCGAGCCATTGTCTCTAGAGCACTAGCAACACTAGTAAGAGAGGTATGCGAACTATTGGACAAAAAGCCCATGCGTAGCGACTCCGCCGTTAGCTCGTTTATTTTTGATGGCGTTTCATCTTGCGCATCTTGCAAACCCGTTGCTAGATCCTCAATACGGCCCGCTTGCTTATCCAGGGCCACGCCCCAAGCCTCTGCCATAGCCTCGTACCAACTGCTAGTGCTTTTCTTGCCGCTTGACGCAGAACTTGCGCCGGCGGATGCTAAGTTACTCAGTGATGGTATATCTGACATGTTCAATCTCCTAAACGAAATTAAAAAACAACTTCAATAGTATTTTGATTGAGCTCCAGCTCAACCTTTTTTTCTAAAATAGCTTTAACTTTATGGCCGCTAGGCAAAATAGAACCGGTGAAGTAGCGGCTCCCATCTTCGGTTAATATGTAAGTAGGCTCGGTAACCATCACCATGACGATACGTTTACCCGGAACGGTTTCGAAATCGTTACCCGCTGGTTCAACTAACGCTTGTATCGCTGCTGGCGGTGAGTTTTCGATCTTCAAACCCTTAAGCCCCACCACATCGACATAGGCAATGGCCTCCACTTTATCGAGCAATTGCAAATCACTGGTGGTTGTTTTCACTAACACCTCACCACTGGCTAACGAAGACGCAACTGCTTCCAAATTATTCACTCTAAACACTGACGCAACGGATTCAGCCATGATTTCGCCAACACGGACATCCACAAATACCGTTTTTTCCATGCCGTGAAGTGATTGTCTGAGCAGCTGCAAATCGGAGCGCTGCTGGACATAGCCGACTACTTTTATGGCACCGTCGCCCGATTGTTGTAGCTCGATCTGTGAATACTCTGCGCCTGCCATTATCTGCAGCAATAAATTGCTCGCGCGATCGTGCTCAGTGGAATTCAACGCTCTACTATCGATCCAGTATGTTAAACCGGCGGTAATGGCGACACAGACGGCTGCCGCTATTCCAAAATATTTAAATGTGTTGTCGGTTTTTTTAGGCGCTACTTTTGGTGCTTGCAAAAGAGATGAATCAACCGGCTCAGCTTTACTTTCTCTGTCAGCCGTTGGCATTGCACAAAGCACTGAGTTAGCCTGCTCAATTTCGTGCAATACAAACATTGAACCGGCGATTTCCACTGATGTGCCTAGCGCGACATCAATGGCTGCTCCTTCTGCGATCGCCAAACCACCGACTAACACAGACCCACGAAGCTGCTGTATTGAAAATGCATCGGAGGCGGAGTTATGCCGTATGGTTGCGCGGCTAGGCTCAATCCTATCCTTTGACAAGCCATCAAGGTTGGATAATTCACCTAACACAATATCGCAATCAATTTGATCGCCAATCGTTAGCTGTGCACCGGGGCGTACCGGGGCGCTAGCGCCACTTTTGAATCCATCAATGACTGTTAGCTCGTATTGACAATTCACTGACCCACCTCCTGCCAAACACCAGCCTCAGCATCCGAAAATGAGCTGGGTACGGTAATACTGTTCTCTATGGGCTTGAAATCATTCGCAAGCGGTACTTCAGTTCGATATATTTTAGTCTTAGTGGCAGTCGCCCTATCACTGTTAACATGGTAAACGGGCGTTTTAAATGAATGGGCTGGCATTGCCACGACAGACCATCCCTCTTCATCATGCATTATTGGTTTAACAGGCTCCTCTGGTGCTGGCGGTATGTTAAGTTTATTTTTAATCTCATCAATCACTAGAATGCCATCAACACGTCGCCGCTGAAGGCTTGGATCAGGCCGCGTAATGGGATTTATGGCTTGCGGCTGCTCTTGCCCTGGGCGAACAACACTATCTTCCTGAATTGGGCCAGTTGGAGGGTCGAGACGTAAACTCGACGTTCGGACGATGTCGCTTATTTTGCCTTCTAACACTGGTGCTTCCATTCGTTTAGCAAAACCTTTTCGATAGGCTAAGCGCGGTGTAATGAGAAACAAACGCTCTACTTTATTATTCGAGCGGGTACGTGTACGGAATATGCTACCAAGGCCAGGTATATCACCCAAAAAAGGTACCTTAGACTCGCCTGAACGCTTAGACTCTCTCACCATTCCACCTACTAACAAACTATCACCCGCCGTTACGATCGCTTGAGTATTAATGGTCGATTGACCAATGACTGGAATGGCATCGACTTGGGAATCCGTGGTGGCGCCATCTTGGATGTTCACCATTAATTTGATTTTTGTTGTGTCGCCACTTTTATAAACATGCGGTGTTACCCGCAGTGTTGTGCCAACTGTTATTTTAAATAGTGATGCATCCTCCTTGGCCGCAACTCGTACAAAATAAGATTGTGTGGTATCAAGCAAGGCTTCAACGTTTGACAACGTGACAACGTGCGGCTTTGAAATTATTTCAGCGTCACCAGAATCCTCTAATGCGCGAATTCTTGCTAGAAACTTTGCACGTTGGTTACCTAGCGCTAACGATAATATACCGCCATTGCCTTGCGGAGTAATGGCCGTGTTAGGACGCAATAGCTGATCAGAAACACTACCGTTACCTACCAGCGCATCGTTAAACCTATCATCCTGTGCACGCCAGTTAACGCCTATCTCGCGGCGGCTATCGGCATTTATGTCGATGATAGTGGCCTCAATCTCGAGCATGTAGGGCTCAACATCTAGCGCATTAATCAGCGATTCGTAACTAGCCATGTGGTTTTCGTAGTCACGTATCAACACAGCATTTAAGCGCGACACTGCCACTATGCGAACGTTCTCCGCGCTCATTGAACGCGCGCTAACGCGTCGAACCAAGCTCGATGATTTGATTTGCGGACTCGCTATGCCATCAGTGGATTTGTTGCCTGCATTAATCGAGATTAATTGGTTCTCTTTCGGTATCGTCGATAAACCATCAATGCCGCCATCCGCAAAGCCTGCTACGCTGGTATCACCAATAGGCGCACCGACTAACAGTTCGTTCAGTATACTGACCATGCCCTGCACCGGCACCAGCTCACCACCGATTTCCATATTGGTGTCTTGCGCCCAAGCATGCTTTAGGTGATACAGCCGTTCAACGACTTGCGGCTTGTATTGTTTTTTTGTGCTACGAATCGACACCGACACCTCTTTTATTTGCTGCACAAAACGAGGCGTGCCGATTACTTGCAACCCATTATCACCAACCAAGCGCAAACGATTATTCACATCAGGCAAGCCCAGCTGCTCCACTTGACGGCGGATGCGCTTTGCTACATCTGGCTGTACTGATAGCATTTCTTGAGAGACATCGCGATCGTTGTACACATAAGCCATTGCACCGTCGTAGTAGGCAACCAGCTGAAAGCTTTTTAACGCTTGTTTAAGTAAGCCGCTGGCGCTATCTTTCCAAACACCATTAACAGTACCTTCCACGCGATTATCAACCGTTACCGGGATTCCTATTTGACCAAACAGCTGTTGCAGGAATTGATCTACGCCAATTTCTCGAGCGTTTATTGACACCTGTTGAACCATCGGTGGCAATGGCGCTGAGTGAGCGATACCAACGCTGCCTATAACAAACGTAAGCACCGCCGTTTGCAGCACCTTAGATGGATTCAACATGAACTTAGTTTTTATTTTTATTCTCATTCTTTGTCTCATAGCCATTCGGCACATGATTAAGCAATCTCACGCGCGGGTTGTTCTAGAAGCCGAACTTGCTCGGCAACAGTTAGATCGATACTGCTGACTAATTCGTTGTAGGACAAAACGGGTACATCGAAGCATTCTTCTTGGATGAAGTTTCTAAGGTGGCGGCGGATTTGCAAGTGCGTGACAATCACCGTTGCCTTGTTACTATTAATTGCAGCAACCATAGCTGCGCGCAATTCCGCTGACATTGCCGGATCTAGAGAGAATTGCCTTGCTCCGCCGCCGGCACGTGCTGCTTGAATCAATCGCTCTTCAAGTTCAGGCGCTACCGACACCGCCACCATGACGTTATCCGGTGCATATCGATAGCAAATTTGCCGCGCCAATGCTATGCGCGCAAACTCAGTGAGATTGGCTACGTCTTTTTCATGCCCTGATGCTTGCACTAACGCTTCAAGAATGCCGCGTATGTTGCGAATGCTGACTTCCTCTTCCACTAAATTACGCAATATGGTGGCAACGTTTTGCATCGGCACACTACGCAAGGCTTCTTTAACAATGTCGGGATAATCAACACTAGCCTGAGTAAGCAATACACTGGCTTCCTGTATACCCAAAAACATCGCCATATGTTTGCGCAATGCATCACGCACAGCGGCTGCAAGCTCCTCAACTGACGTGCCCGGCTCTATATTTCCTTTGGCAACTGGCACTTCGTAGACGTTAAACGACCACGATTTGTCATCTTGCTTGTGCCAATGGAACTTGATAGGTGGCAATGGCAAACCGATTCCATTTTGCACGCTGTCAGATACTTCATTAATCGCCTCTAATAACGCAGTGTCTTGGCCATTCAATGAAAAACTGTGCGGCAATTCGAGCAACAACGCTACAGCTTGCTGAACATCGACGGCTTTTGATTGGTTAACCAATGAAGGAGTGTTGTCCGGTCGCCTGCGCATGGTATCCAGAGCCGGTTGCGACAAGCTGTCCATACGGCTTCGTAATGCTGGTACCAGGCTAGCGCCTAATATGCCAAGTGTTAAGCCCAAACCAACAAAAATGGACGCCGGAAACCCCGGTACTAAAGCCATCAGAAAACAAATGGCACCCGCCACCATTAACACACGTGGTATTGCGCTGAATTGCTTTTGAATAGAATCACCAAGATGGGAATCGCCGTCGGTATCGGTTACGCGAGTAACAATCAAACCTGCCGCCATCGCTCCTAACAACGCAGGTATCTGGGCCACCATGCCGTCGCCAATGGTCAAGATGGAATACTTGGACATCGCAGCACCAGCATCCATGCCTCGTTGGAATACGCCAACGGCAAGGCCACCTAGCAAGTTAATAATGATGATCACGATGCCAGCTATCGCATCGCCTTTTACAAACTTCATGGCACCGTCCATGCTGCCGTGTAGCTTGCTCTCAAGCTCGACTTCTTGTCGCTTGGCTCGCGCTTCGTTCTTATCTATCAGCCCAGAACGTAGATCGGAATCGATAGACATTTGTTTGCCTGGCATTGCATCGAGGGTGAACCGCGCGCCAACCTCTGCAACACGCTCCGCCCCTTTGGCGATGACTAAAAACTGAACCAGGGTGACAATTAAAAACACCACCAAACCAACAACGACGTTATTACCCGCAACCAAAGTGCCAAAGGTATCAATAATGTGACCGGCATCGGCGTGCAGAAGAATCATACGAGTGGTTGCCACGGAGAGTGCCAATCTGAACAAAGTAGAAATTAGCAAAACACTAGGAAAAGCAGAAAATTGCAGCGGTTTGCTAACGTAAATTCCCATCAAAACCAGCATCACACCGACAGCAATATTTAGCGCAACCAATAGGTCAAGTATGAATACCGGTAACGGCAAAATCATCAATGCAATAATCGCGATGATGAGGCCAGCCAGCATTAGATCAGTGACGCGCGACATCCAGGAACTAGCCGTTGTTGAAGAATCTTTAAGATAGGCAAGAATGTCCATAAGGATTACCCAAAAAATTCTTGAGTTATCAGTAGAATACTGGAATTTCTTGCCATCTCTGTCAAGCTGGTATTACCATATAAGGCCGCACCGATGATACGTTTAAACGCGTTTTTTATTATCATCACCCACTTCCTTTCGCCAATCCCTCTACCGATATCCGTCCAACTAGCATATTTGCAGACCCAACTGCTGACGCAACGACTAGCTCGGTGTTACATCTACTTTTTAAACTAAAAAATCCAACTAAGCAAATCGTTTGCATTGGAACGTCTCTATGTATGATGGAAAAACGTAACGCGCTGGATAATGCCGCAAACTTTGTGAGATAGTTCTCACTGTTGTTGCTCTTTCCCAACCGCTCGTTCGAATAGATTCTGCAGTATCGTGCCTACGTTTTTTTACTGGCATTATATCCCTTTCATTTCAATACCTTTGGCGGGTAAACTAAATCTATCATTGCGCCTGCTTAACAGGCTGAGCCTATCATCCACGTGTTGAACGAAAGAATCTGTTCCGAAAAGTACAAAAAACGGCGGAGTATGTATGGCAAGAAGCGACGACAGTGGATCAAAAACAGAAAAAGCGACCCCAAAAAAACTGCGTGACGCTCGTAAAAAAGGTGATGTCCCTAAAAGTAGAGATCTGACGAGTACAATCTGCCTGTTGTTCTCTTTCGGCGTGGTTTGGATTGCGTCAAGCTATACCGCATCAAATGTTGGCGCATTGATGGCAGAGATCTTTTCTTTAGCGGAACGCGACTTCGCTACAGCACTACAAACTCTAGGAAAACAAACACTTATTCTGATTCTAACCGCCAGCGCAATCGTGACTTTACCCATAGTGGCATTTGGTTTACTAATTGAGTTTATGCAAATTGGTCCGATCCTCACCGCCGAAAAAATCAACCCCAAGATGTCCAACCTCAACCCGATTTCTGGCTTAAAAAGAATGTTCGGCGCGGATAACTTTGTTGAATTACTCAAATCAATTGCAAAAACATCGATTCTATTTTTCTTCTGTTGGGTAACGATCAAGACCGTATTACCGGACTTGGTCATGTTGCCTTCAGCTGAGCCAAGCAACATTTTGGGTGCCGGCAGAACCATTCTTTTGTATTTGCTCGGCTGGTCTACAGCGCTATTTCTCCTATTATCGGCCTTTGATGTGGGCTATCAGCGTTACTCATTTGGAAAAAAGCAGATGATGAGCATGAGAGATATCAAGCAAGAACACAAAGACTCTGAAGGCGATCCACAGATGAAGGGCCGACGCCAAGAAACCGCACGCGAATGGGCACAAGAGAGCGCTACTCGAACCGCTGAAGATGCTAGCGTACTGGTTGTTAACCCCACCCATATTGCAGTTGCGATTAAATATGATGCAGAGTCGGCGCCGGTGCCTACGGTTACCGCCATGGGCGAAGACAAGGTAGCAGTTGCCATGCGTGAAGCTGCGACAAAAAAAGGTGTGCCGGTTGTTCGAAATAAAGCGATCGCGCGAAAGCTATTGCAAGACGCCGAAGCCGGCGACATCGTCCCGCGTGAGCTCTTCGACTCAATTGCCGAAATAATCCTCTGGGCGAAAAGCGTTCGTGAACGAGTCGAGCACGAGAAAGAACATAGATTTGTAAAGTGGGAAGGGCAAGTGCTGCAGGCTCCCGGCGAAGATATGACGCAGTATCCAACTAATTTATGAGCAGAGCGCAATGACAACTTCCATCATCATGACAATGATTGCCCTGGCCTTCGTGCTGGTGGCAGCATGGCTTATCCTACGCGGTGTATCTTCCATGGGCATGACAAAAAGCCGTGGCGGTAGATTAGAAATATTGGAAACAATCGCAGTGGGTTCGCGCGAACGGATCGTTATGATCCGCTGCGACGACAAAGAATATTTGATCGGTGTAACCGCCAACAATATTCGGCAGTTCAATTTTGAGCAAGGCCAAGAGTTTATTCCAAAACCTTAGAGGCATTGCACCAGTCGTCACCAACAAGGACAAGCTCAGATAGGATAGTTAATAGTGGACCAACCAGCCTGGGGAACCGATTAAAGAAACCGCTGGATGAGTCGCTCTAGGCCATGCCCCTCAGGCAATGGTGGTTTCCCATCGCGTTTATCCGCATAGATTCCAATGCTCGGCCCCATGAGGCTTATCCAAGGTGATATACCCTCCAGCTCCTGCGTTCCGGCATTGGTTTTAACAAGCCATGCACCATGGGTTAATCCTTGAGAATTCTTATCAGCAGAATCTGGCCAGAATTTCCATTTATAACTTGGGTCAATGCTTCTCACTTGCTCACCGAGCAGTAATGATAGATCCCATAAAAATGAATAATTTAGAGGCCTGATAGGCAGTTTTTCGCCATCGCTTGTTTTTCGCAGAGCGAGCGACTTTGGTTCTTGGGTGACCTCCAGGTTAGATCGCAACCAGCTTTGAATACCGCGCCAACTTTCGGGAGTCGCGGCCACTACACAGCCGGATTCTTTTAGCAACCCTGTGATCTCTGTTATGCGCTCGGGTAGCGCTTGCATCGCATGTTCATAAGCATCTTGTGCGTAAGGCCTGGGCAGTAGATCCATTAACAAGGGTTGAGAGGAGCAATAGGGGGAATAGCCTGCGTAGCTGTGCGTGTACCGCCCAGTTTCAGCTGCAATTGAATCCCACCGAAACAAGGTTTTGCGCATTCGGATATGAATAGGCAGTTGAATGTAGGGGTCGGATATTTTTGGAAAAAAAGCGCCTCGCAAAAAGCGCAAGGAATCGAACACCACATTAAAACGATAAACCTGACTCATTGTTCGAATATTCCGCTTGGTTAACGACTGCATGTTACGCCAGCATGTACGCTAACTCTAGTGTGAAATACATTCCTAAAACCAGCTACTTATTTTATTGCCCACCCAACTACCACCGATTGCACCACCAATGGCGCCAACCACACCGCCTACCACACCACCTACGGCCGTTCCGACTGGGCCGCCAAGGAATGTACCAATCGTTGCCCCTGCTTGCGCGCCCGCCCATGCACCGGTACCCGCACCTGCCCACCCACCTGCTGTTTCAGCAACGGCTACTTGAGTGTTTGGTCCAAAGGTGCCTCCGTCCTTTTGCACAGCAGATCCGATAGTGTAAATATCTAGCGCGACAGCAGCCGGGCCCAATATCTTGCCTGCACCTCGTGCCAAACCACTGGCCTTACCCACCGTTACGACCGCATCAATTTGCTTTGACGTAACCGCAACATCACTGACTACCGCCGCAATTTTACCTGCAGTTTCTGTAGAGGCTTTGGCAAGCTTGGCTGCGGTATCAACAGCAGGTGCACTATTACCCGTTATCGGGTTGCCAGTAAACACATAGTCAATCGCTTGGCCTGTTTTGGCTAGATTGACATCTTTGGTGAGCTGCGTTGCGTTGATTGATTTACCCGCTTTCACCTCCGATAGCGTTTTAGTGCCATCGCTTGCCGTTAGTTCTATATCGTATGAACGTGTTACTGATGAACCATCCACTGTTGCTTCAAAACGCGTTCTAGCCAATGATGGATCAACAGTACGGGCATAGTCATAAGCAGCTTGACTGCTCACCATGGTTTGTTTAGCCATATGGCCGCCGAAGTGCGGCTTAGCAAACTGTTCGATTCCGTAACCGGCTGTCGCCTTGACTGAGTTAGGTTCAAAACGACCAAACTTCATGGAACTGGTTTTAACCGGCCCGGCCGTGATGCCATTGACTTGAGCGTTATAAGCGGTCGTTGCTGCACCCAGTGTGCTGGTGTCATCAACTACGTTTTGACTCAGTTTTTCTGCCGCAGTTCGAGATGAACCGATTACCTCACACGTTGTGGGTTCTTTTGATAACGCCTCAATACTACTAAGTGATGAGGTATCAGGGCGAGACCGACTCGCCTTGCTAGACGAATCATCACTGAGCGAGCTAAAACTATCCAGTGAAGATGTACCGGTGGATGAACAATTACTGGACGAGTCACTATCTGAATCGTTGTTGTAACCACCACCCCAACCACCGCTTGATCCGGATGTCGAAGAGGATGTACCGTATCCCGGTTCTGGCATGGCACTGACTCCTATTTTTTATTAGACGGAAGAACCCTATCCGACAACCAGCCCTTTTACAATCCGGGGATACCCTAGGTTTTAGCGTGACGAAACCTATCAATAATGCGTGAAACCTAGGGTAATCCCTAGTTACAAGACTCGTCGCCATGAGTTAACTTAGCTACCGATAGAAAACTTAAGAGAGCGATTTCTATGAGCGAAGCAGGCGATGCCGTTAGAGATATTAGAGATAACCTTAAAGATAGTTGGCGATCGGGCGTAAACCGGGGCGATCTGCAAGACAATAATAAGATTCTGGGCGGCCTAACATCCGCTCAAACCAACGATGTTATCGAGAATCTGACAGAAGCTGACTTAAACAAATGGACCGATGAGATCTATGATGACAATGGCATCTTTACTTCGGACGGGCTTATCGCAGATGAGCGAACCGATTTGTACAATAACCTCGCCCGAGATCTTGAGCCAGAGCAACTACAGCGCGTCTATAACGCGCTGGGTGACGAGGCTCGGCAAAACGAATTGATTAGCAGCATTTCGGCGCATTCCTCTGACAGCACAAAAGCTGAGCTGGTTGGATTATTGGCTAGTGACACCACCGACAAGCCGCACGATGTTGACAGCGGTTGGTTTTCTACCACCACGGAATACCACGATCAAGATGCGAAGGCAGTTAGTACGCTCATCAGTAGCATGACAAGCAGCCGATCGATTGAAGCTGCGATAAACAGTCTCGACAACCGACAACTGCAAGCGGTGTTAAAAGCAGGCACCGCGCATACGGCCTTCACTGCGCATTCGGGCCATGCAACACTGCCCTCTCACTCTTTTGATACCCAAGGAATTACTCAACTGCTAATCACTGTTGGCAGAAGTCATGATCTTGCATTAAAGGCTCGCGTATTTGAACTAGGGTCACGTCAAATTGATGAAATCAGAGGGACGCATTCCCTACTGACACCGAATACTACCGCAGGTGTTCGCTCTGGTGAGGTAGCCGACGCCCTGAGTGCGTTACTTGACACAGATACAACAGGTATTATCACCGCCCTGGAACGCGGCGATGGCGTACTCAGTTCACGGGCGGGCAACGGCATTAGCAGCTATATGGCAGAGCTTGTGCGCCAAGACGATACAACTCGTATCACCAACTTGATAGCGAAGCTACAAACCGGCAACGATCTCAGTGCCGACCCGGTGGAATTTTTACGTACGTTTGAGCAGACTACCAGCGGCGTTAGAGATTTTCAAAACGCCTCTAACTTAGGCTATGTCATCGGTGGCGTACGCGAAGGTATTGCCGCCATAGAAAGTAACCGAAGAGAACAGGCTGAATTGGTCAGCACCATATTTGGTACAGCGCTTGGCTTAGGACGGATCCCAAAGATCACTGACTTTACCAAAGCAGCGTTGGTTGTGGCAGGCCCACTCAGTAAAGAACTAATCAATGCAGTATCTGATGACTTGGGTAGTGGGCACGCCACGTTGGGCGACTCGCTAGAAGCACTAGCGATACCCGAAGGCGTATACAGCTCAGATGTTACGGGCCCTTTTGGAGACGCCGTAGATTTAGTTATTCGCAACTAGTCGTGCCCTTAGTTGTAAGGCCTATGCTATATGGCCGAGTTGCATCCGCCTTGCATAAAAGGCAAAGTACGGTATACCCCGCGCCATAGTTGATCGCAATATGTCAGGCAATGCATTAGATTCAAAGCCGACGTATTTCGTCGCAGCACTTATTATCATCGCTTTAGCAATGATCGCTTACACATTATTTTTGCGCCCGGCGCCCGATGATAAGCAGCCACCCATAAAAAACATCGGTGCAGTTGCCAATCAATTAGATACCTTGCTTGCTAACTACTCGAAGCAACCGATCATCAACCACCTCGCGCAGTTGATCGACAACAACGATTGGCAAATGATTGCTACAGAGTTAGCCATACTTCGCCATGGAAAAACCACTGATACTCCCGCATTTGATCATCTATCTGAATCGACTAATGAAAAAAGCGACGTTAAAGATTTCCAGAATGCCACCAGGCTCGGCAAATGGTTAGGCGCGATTCGCATTATTTTGGAGAGATCTAGATTCAATGCTAATACTGATACTCAAAGGCTGGGGGTATTGCTAACCGGATTGGCGACCGCCACCAACACTACCAGCATCAACTATACGCAAGATTTTTTGGACATCACGTCAAGCGTTCAAACAAACAACGCTAGTTTGACATCGGCCATAGAATTAATCGGGTATTCGGAAGTGACACAAACAGATATCACCACTCCTATCAATAACGCCATTGAGAAGGTGCTCAGAGAGCAAGAATAACGAAACTGCTTAAAAGCCGCTCATCCTACTATCGTACGCAACGCCAAATATGATGGCTGCCCCTATAGAAGTACATCATTCAATATTTTGCACCTGCTCACGCATCTGCTCGATCAACACTTTTATATCAACGGTAGCACCGGTGGTATCAACATCAGAAGACTTGGACCCCATCGTGTTGGCTTCTCGATTGAATTCTTGCATTAAGAAATCTAGCCTGCGCCCTATTGGGCCACTTCGCATCAGCACCTTATCCAGCTCATTAAGATGCGCATCCAAGCGATCGATCTCTTCATCAATATCTAAACGTTGGGCCGTGAATACCATCTCTTGCTCTAATCGTTGCGGATCGGCTTGTAAATCGAACTCTTTGAGTTTGCTCTTAAGTTTTGCTTGCTGGCGTTCAACAACAGCTGGGCGGCACTGCTTAACATCAGCCACTCGCTCGCGGATTTGTGCAGCGCGGCTGCTTAGCATCTCGGCGGTTTTTTCACCCTCTCTATCGCGCGTTGCCAGGAAGTCATTCAGGGCAGTATCGAGGCATGCCATCACTTCGCGGGATTTATCTTCGGTGAGATCAGCCCGCCTGGCAGCGACACCAGGCCAGTGCAGGATTTCTAGAGGGTTAACGGGTGCCGAATTTGGTACGGCTTGCTTAATTGTGGCAATTGCGGAACTCAGCGCGGATAAAGCACCTGAATCAATTTGTATATCACTCACCGATTCACTATTAGCGCGCAAGCGCAGTGATGCGTCAACCTTACCTCGGCTGACTCTTGCTGCAATGGCTTCACGAATAGCGATATCATGAGCACGAAAATCGTCGGGGAGCCGCAGCTGAACGTCGAGATAACGGTGGTTAACCGAACGGATCTCCCAGGTCAGTTCTCCAAACGAGGTGTCTTTTGAATGTCGACCAAAGCCTGTCATGCTCTTTGGCATAGCAGCTATCTCCCGGTATTGTTGTATTGTAGTGACCTGCAAAGGTTATACTCTGCCGCCCAACAGTTGCGACTATCCGTAGCTCTATTGGTAACTTTACTAATATTTATCAGGATTAAACATGCGACCCAGCGGCCGAGCCATTGACGAACTTCGTCAAGTTACTATCGAAAGACATTACACCAAGCACGCGGCCGGGTCGACGCTTATTGCGATGGGTGATACCAAAGTGATCTGTACCGCCAGCATTGAAGAACGTACCCCACCCTGGCTCAAAGGCAAAGGCAGTGGTTGGGTGACAGCCGAGTACGGCATGCTGCCAGGATCAACTAACACGCGGATGCGCCGCGAAGCCTCAGCCGGCAAACAGTCAGGCCGCACACAAGAAATCCAGCGCCTTATTGGCAGGTCTCTGCGTGCAGCGGTTGACCTACAGGCTTTAGGCGAGCGCTCTATAACCGTTGATTGCGATGTAATTCAAGCTGATGGCGGCACGCGCACAGCATCCATCACCGGTGCCTTTATCGCACTTCACGATGCAATGGAAAGCTTGGTTAAGGCTGGTAAGATCAAAAGCAATCCGATACACGGCATGATCGCGGCGATATCTGTAGGCATATACAAGGGTCAGCCAGTTCTCGATCTGGATTACATTGAAGATTCCAACGCCGAAACCGATATGAACGTGGTCATGAATGATGCTGGTGGCTTTATTGAAATACAGGGCACTGCAGAAGGACACGCGTTCAGACGCAGCGAACTTGATGATTTATTATCATTGGCAGAAGGCGGTATAAAAAAGTTAATCACCGTGCAAACCAACGCTATTCAATCATGAGTCACTCGCCTATCGTTTTTGCCAGCAGCAATGCTGGCAAAATCCGCGAACTCAATGAACTACTAGCCCCCTTAAGCTTATCGGTGGCGGCGCAAGAATCGTTGGGCGTTATTGACGTGCCGGAAACCGGCCTGACTTTTATCGAAAATGCGCTGATCAAGGCGCGCAATGCAAGCCAACATACCAAGCTACCCGCACTGGCCGACGACTCCGGCATTGAAGTTGATGCCCTGCAAGGCGAACCCGGCTTGTACTCAGCTCGCTATGCATCCATAAACAACGCAGGCTCTGGCGATATCGCCAACTACAAACTGTTATTGGATAAGCTTAAAGACGTACCTGATGCTGAGCGTACTGCTAGATTTCGCTGTGTGATGGTTTATTTGCGCCATGCAAATGATCCAGCCCCATTAATTGCGCAAGGCACTTGGGAAGGCGTGGTGTTGCGACAAGCTATCGGTGAAAACGGTTTTGGTTACGACCCTGTATTTGGTTATGACGGTATGAACGGCCCATCATCTGCACAACTAGACAAAAAAACCAAAAATAACTTTAGCCATCGCAGCAAAGCGGTAAAGCTCATGCTTGGAATGTTATCAACTGCCTCACGCCAGTGATCCAGCAGCGCCACTTCACTGAACTACCTCCACTATCACTATATGTGCACCTGCCGTGGTGCGTAAAAAAATGCCCCTACTGCGATTTCAATTCTCACGAAGCAAAAGCCGATATACCAGAAGCAGCCTACATACAGGCTGTGCTCGATGACTTAACTCAAGAACTACCCGACATTTGGGGCCGCAAATTAAGCTCGATTTTTATCGGTGGTGGCACACCGAGTTTATTGAGTGGCGATGCAATCGACACATTAATGAGTGGGATTCGATCGCTTACCAATCTGGCGCCAAATGCAGAAGTGACAATGGAAGCCAACCCCGGCACGGCTGAGGCGGAAAAGTTTAAAGCCTTTCGGCAAAGCGGCATCAATCGTTTATCGATCGGCGTGCAAAGCTTTGACAACACTGCATTGAAAGCACTTGGGCGGTTACATGATGCTGAGGAAGCAATCCAAGCGGTGGCCATGGCTAAGGATGCTGGCTTTGATGATTTTAACCTGGATCTAATGTTTGCTCTGCCTGAACAAACAATCGATGCAGCCATCAAGGACGTTAGGCAAGCAATGGCCTTACAGCCAACGCATATATCGTGCTACGAACTCACACTCGAACCCAACACGCTGTTTGCACGCTTTCCACCCAGCGTGCCAGATCACGAGAGTAAATGGGGAATGCAAGAAGCCATTATTAAAGAACTCGCCACGCGTAGCTATCATCGCTACGAGGTGTCAGCCTATTCAAAACCAAAGCGTGAATCCACCCATAACAGCAACTACTGGCAGTTTGGTGATTACGTCGGCATCGGAGCGGGTGCACACGGCAAGATCAGCTTTGCCAACACCGGCACGATAACTCGGCGCTGGAAAGTGAAGCACCCAAAAACCTATATGGAAAAAGCCAACAGCGCGGCACGCATTGGTGGCCAACACGACATCAGTTTTGACGACACAGCGATCGAATTTTTTATGAATACGTTTCGCTTAACGCAAGGGTTTACATTGCCACTCTTTCAAGCGCACACCGGTGTATCGCTAACCACCTGGCAGCCCGTTATCGAGCAAGCAATTGAGAATGGATTGTTGCAGCAAGAAGGCTTGCAACTTGCGCCCACTAAAAAAGGCGTGAATTTTTTGAATGACTTATTACAGATGTTTCTTGACGATCCAGCCGCGACAAAGCGCTACCCTATTATTCCATTAATTGACGGCAATTAATTTTAAGAAATTGAGCCCCTGGCTATGCACACGAGCGATGCATTTGGATCAGCGTGAGTTACTCCACGCCCATCCGTTCCGGCGACGGACGCTGTGACTGATCGAGAAACTTTGTAAGATCGGCACGATTTAGTTTTACCGGCATTCTGAGCCCGTCCGCTCCGGGTATCAGCGCTCCCTCTTCATTATTGTACGCGGTATCAGCAGAATCGGCGTTGGAGGAGGCTCTATCAGAGAAGGCTTTTTTTAATTCCCGCTTAGGCTCAGGCTCTGAACTAGGCACACTCGCCACTACATTCGCGTTGGGATTAACACGCACCGTCTCGCTTTGGCGATCCGTTGGCGCACTGGTGCTGTAATGAGTCACGCCGTATTCATCAACCCAGGTATGCACTTCGCTGACTGCCGACGAAGAAGATGTGGTGTTTGTGCTTAGCGAATCAAAGGATTGGCCAGCTTGTTGGACAGAATCACGCGCTTTACCGCCGATTCCGGCAGTGATTTTGGAGAACACAGCACCTGGGTCACCACCCTGCAAATAGAGCATGTAGGACATAATTCCAATCACCGCGACAAGAGGCACACAGGCCTTAAAAAGCAATTTGAGAACCAGTCGAGCTACCATGTTTTGGGGCCATTTTCATCCATATATGCCAATTTAACGGCCTAGACCTGTTATGCTTTACGGCTGCCCTTGCATTTTGCGCAAAGTGCCCCTAATATTCCGAACCGATAATTCAGCCGGAGCACCGACATGAAGCCAGATACACACCCAGATTACAAAGAAATTAAAGTCACCTGCAGCTGCGGCAACTCTTTTGCTACCGGCTCTACAGCAGGTAAGGACCTAGGCATCGAAGTATGCTCAGCTTGTCACCCGTTCTACACTGGTAAGCAAAAAGTACTCGATACTGCGGGTCAGGTTGATAAATTCCGTCGCCGATTCGGCGGCAAGTAGCCTTCGGGCTGCCCAGGCACACGGATCGTGCCTAGACCATTTCAGATCGGGCGCCTTGTGCGCCCGTTTTGCGTTATGACATCCGCATTCCGTTACCGCGCAACCCGACTCCTTCTTTGCACCTTTACGGCAATGCTGCCAGCTTGTGCTGCAAGCAACGACCAGCCAAACGCCTGCCTCAGCATCGAACATCGCCAAGAAGCCACACTCCAATACATCGTTGACGGCGACACACTGGTGTTAAGCGATCAACGCAAAGTGCGGGTGCTGGGAATCAACACCCCCGAGACTCGTCCATCGCCACAACCTAACGCGCTTGCCGCCATGCAAGCGGCCAAAACACTCCTGCCAGTGAATACCAAAATCTGGATTTACCCAGGCATTGAAGCCAGGGATCATCACGGCCGCGCACTGGCGCATGTTGTAAGCCCTGATGGCACCAACCTTGCCGAACACTTGTTATCAAATGGCTTAGCAGCATCCAGCGCGGTGCACCCCAATACGCGCTGCGCCGAGCACTACCAGCAGCTTGAAAGGCAGGCTCGCAATAACAAATTAGGCCTATGGAGTGAGCCGCATCCATGGCAGCTAATTGATCAACGAATCAATAAAAAACGCAGTGGCTTTAGGCTGGTAACCTCTACCGTGAGTAGCATCAAGGCTAATAGCCAATATCATCATCTGCAATTAGCCAACGGGCTACGCCTGAGCATGACAAATAAATTGGCTAAAGAAATTCATGCAAGCAAACTTCAGGACGAACGCCTAACCGTACGCGGCTGGATCCAATGGCGAAAAAATAAAGCATCACTAAGGCTACACCATGCCGCTAACCTGCAACGACATAGCGACTAGGCCATGCTCTATCTAGTTGATTCAAGTATCTACATCTTCCGCGCCTGGCAAACATTACCTGGTAGCATTGAAAACACACTTGGCGAACCGGCTAATGCAGTAATCGGTTTTGCTGACACCTTGGCGCGCATCATTCAGGACGAGCAGCCCACGCATATGGTGTGCGCGTTTGATCAAAATAACGGCAAAGGTGCACGCAGAGAAATCTACCCACCTTACAAAGCCAATCGAGAACCTGCACCGCCTGACTTAATGGTGCAATTTCAGCGTTGCTTTGAACTAGCGAAGCTTTTGGGTATACCTTCGTTTGGTAGCGCAAGTGTAGAAGCAGATGACATCATCGGCAGCATGGCGCAGCTTGCACACCAATGCGATGAGCCCGTAACGATTGTGAGCGCTGACAAGGACCTTGCGCAGTTTATTGCAAAAGGTGATACCTACTGGAACCTTGCCAGAAAGCTAAAACTAAGCGAAAAGGATATCTGTAATCAGTTTAAAGTCGAGCCCTCACAAATCGCAGACCTACTAGCAATCTGTGGCGATAAGGTCGATAACATTCCAGGGGTGCCCGGCGTTGGTATGGCGACGGCTGCCCGACTATTAAAAAAATGGCGCACTATCGATAGCATGCTCGCTCAAGCTGAAGAAATCGCCAAGATGAAGTTTAGAGGCGCACCGCGAATAAGCCTGCTGGTTGGTGAACACGCGGATACCATTCGACTGGCTCGCAAACTGACAGGTTTGATCCACGATGATGCGTTACCTACAAGCCTTGACAAGTTGCAATTAAAACGACCCGATCAACATACCTTGATTGAAAGCTTATTAAAGGCAGGCTTTACCGAACAAGGTAGCGACAGTTTGGCAAGACGTATATGCACGCCAGCACACCTTAGAAAACAGAAATGATTTATGCGACAGCGAAAAAAATCAAACCCTAAAAAAAAATGGTCCCGCAAACCTAAAGAGTTGCAAAGCGGTAAAAAATCAAACGCCGACGGGCATGTGGATGATAATAGCGAGATCATATTATTCAACAAACCTTTTCAGGTGCTTTGCCAGTTTACTGATGAGCAAAATCGAAAAACACTAGCCCACTACATTAACGAACCCGGGTTTTATGCCGCTGGCCGTTTAGATCGCGATAGCGAAGGCTTGTTACTACTCACTAACGATGGTCGACTGCAACAGCAAATCAGTCACCCACGTTTTAAGATCATGAAACGCTACCTGGTGCAGCTTGAAGGCGAACCCACCGAGGCGGTGTTGAAAAAACTACGCATGGGTGTTGAGCTTAAAGATGGCAAAACTGCACCAGCTCGTGCATTGTTAGTTGAGCCGCCAAAAATCTTATGGCATCGTGAGCCACCGATACGCGTCAGAAACAACATCCCCACTAGTTGGTTAGAGATTGCTATCACTGAAGGGCGCAACCGACAAGTGCGGCGTATGACCGCAGCGGTAGGTTTGCCAACCCTGCGCTTGGTTCGCACTCATATTGGCGACTACTCTGTTTGGAACTTGCAACCCGGCAAGTACACCAAAACCAAGCCTGACGCCCTGTTACTAGGTCGATAAAAAACCAAGATTACCGCACATTCTTCGTGCGAATAGAACACTTAATAGTACCGTCTACCAGCGTGATTATGCGTGTCGCTGATATACTGGGTGCGTGAACCCACTGCCTATAAAATGGATATGCACCTTTTGCCTGCTACTGCTATTACCCATAGCAGGCATCGCTGGCGATCCTATCGTTCATCCAGTATTGATGCTAGACAACGGCGCGAATCAAACAAGAAGTCATCACGGCAGCAACACTCAAATCAGCTTTTCAGCGATGGGCAAAGACTTCACGTTAAACCTAACACCCTCTTCTCTTTTAAACGTACCGGCTAATAGCACAGCAAGCCTACCCGCTCTTCTTCAAGGTGTTGTAGAGGGTTTTGAACAATCATGGGCACGCATTAGCATTATTGATGGCAAACCCACCGGTTATATTTGGGTTAATGATCATCTTTACCAGCTTGCCTTAAGCGCACATCTGAATCAAAAACCAATCGATAGCGAATGGGTGATATTTGAGGCCGATTCAGAGCTGAGCACCCGCATAATTACCAGGGCCGAACCCTCTCGCGCTGTCACTCGAGCAATTAGAATTGGTATCGCTATCGATACGCAATTTGATCTGTGGCACCAAGGGCGCGGCCTTGCCAAGGCATTAGAAATCATTAACGGCGTAGATGGCATATATCAGCAGCAGCTAGGCTTAGCCATTAGAATTGATACCGTACTTGAATTAAACACACTCGACTCCGACCCCTTGCTCGAGATTGACGGCAAGCTTGAGGACATACTGCTGGGCTTTCGTGATTTTCGCTCAACCCAACCAACATTAACTAAACCGCTTTCACTAATACATTTATTTAGCGGGCATCGCGACACTGATAGCGTGGTCGGCCTTGGTTGGATTGACACCGTTTGCCGTACCGATGGATATGACTTAAGCGTCTCAACACCCTTTGCATTTGATGTATTGCTAGCAGCACACGAAATTTCACACAATTTAGGTGCATTGCACGATGACGACGAACGTTGTAGTGGCAGCGTGTTAGATGCAGGCAACACCCTAATGTTGGAGAAATTAGATAGCGACACAACCACTACCTTATCAAAGTGTAGCTTGAACAACATGCGGCCGGCTATCGATCGAAACTGTAATTTGGATAACATCGATTTGGCGTTGCAGCTGTCGTCCAGGCCAGCATCGACAAATAAATTCCAACGCCAAGTGACGCTAACAGTAGACAATACCGATGCACAACGTGGCGTACGCCAAGTGCAAACCCGAACTAGCTTCCCGGTAGGCAGCAGCTTAGGGCGGGTGCCAGAAAACTGTAGCCTTGATCAAGGCACACTGCTTTGCAAACACTTTGATATTGCTGCCCTTAGCAGTAGTAGCTTATCGTTTGTCGTTAGCCTGCAAGACTTACCGACGCTTCGCATAGTCAGCGCCATTGAGCTCGACGCCATCAGCGACATCAACAAACTCAATAATCGCCGTAGCATCGATGCGCTAACAGAATCGGGCGAAGCCGTTGCGCAATCTGATGGCGCGCCAGTTGGGACTGGCGCAGGTAGCAGTGGTTCAGGGCGTACTGATTATATTTTGTTATTGATTTTATTGGTGTCATTCTCGCGCAGGCGGTACAGCGCACTAACTAGTGCGCTGTACCGCGTACTTCGCAATCGACACTAACGCATCTTTACACGGTGACGCAGGCAAACCGCTTAGCGCTTCAGTTGCCTGTTGCACAGCAACGTTGGCTCTGGCAATAGATTGCTCGATCGCATTTGTCTCACTAACAATTGATAGCACTTGCGGCAATGATTTTAGTTCTGCTTCACGTATTGCTGTTGCAATCACCTCACGTTTATCACTACTTGCCTGCTGCATTGCATAAATAAGTGGCAAGGTAGTTTTACCTTCGGCCAAGTCATCGCCTACGTTTTTACCCATCTCATCAGATTGGCTACGATAATCAAGTACGTCGTCTGTGATCTGAAACGCAGTGCCTAGATGCATGCCGTAATCGGCAAGGCTGGGTTGATATTGCGTTTGCTCAGCGCAGATAGCACCCAGCTCACCAGCGGCGCTAAACAGACATGCGGTCTTGGCTTCGATAACGTGGATGTATTGCTCTTCGGTAATATCAGGCTCACGTATATGCAGCAACTGCATGACTTCGCCTTCGGCGATTCGGTTAGTGGTGCTGGCAAGAATGCCCATAACGGCCATGTTGTTCACGTCGACAATCATCTCGAAGGCACGTGAATAGAGGAAGTCACCCACTAGCACCGCTGCCTCATTTCCCCAAACTGAATTTGCCGTGTTAGTACCACGGCGCAGCTCGGATGCATCAACGACATCGTCGTGCAGCAAAGTAGCGGTGTGAATGAACTCGACAATGGCTGCCAGCATGATGACGTTGTTATCAGTGGCTGACGTGGCAAGTGCTACATCAGCAGACGCAGCCCTGGTTAATTCAGGCAGAGGGAGGCCACAGGCACCCGCTGATAACAGGACCAATTGCGGACGTAAGCGCTTGCCCCCACTACCAATTATGTAGCCAGCCACTTGATTAATCAGAACCACATCGGATGCTAGCCGTTTGCGGATTAACTGATCGACATCTTGCATGGAACTAGCGACAAGATCGCTAGGGGGTTCCAGAGGTTTAGGCATGAAAAAGGATTTACAAGCTATTTGCCTGAACGATAGCAAAACCGGAAGTGTTACGCTGGTAAAACACTTTACTATCGGCCAAAATTTTGTCGGAATATAGCCTCCAGCATATTGACCTTTTATTAACCAGGCGCTATGCTAACGGGCTTTTCGCGGTTACGTGACCGCACGGCTGTGGCGTTAATTTACGGCATGGCAAACGCTTGGCGCTATACAGCGCCAAGCTTAGATGAATGAGTTGGAGAATTACATGTACGCGGTCATTAAAACCGGCGGTAAACAATACCGAGTCAGCCAGGGCGATAAGCTCCGGGTTGAAACCCTCACAGCCGATGAAGGCAGTGAAATCAAGCTAGATAGCGTACTAATGGTTGGCGAAGGCGAAAATGTCACTATCGGTTCACCGATGCTACCAAGCGCGTCAGTTAGTGCTCGTGTGCTCTCTCATGGCCGTGGCAAGAAAGTCACTATCATTAAGTTTCGTCGTCGCAAGCACCATCGTAAGCAGATGGGCCATCGTCAAAACTACACAGAACTCGAAATAACTGGCATCAACGCCGGTTAGTTCACGATAAGGAACCAACACGGTACATAAAAATGGCACATAAAAAAGCAGGTGGTAGTACCCGCAACGGTCGCGATTCAGAATCCAAACGCCTCGGTGTGAAGCGATTCGGTGGCGAAGAGGTTTTGGCTGGAAATATCTTGGTTCGACAGCGCGGCACGCGCTTTCACCCGGGTGTGAACGTAGGCTGTGGTAAGGATCACACCCTATTCGCTAAAACTAACGGCGTTGTCGAATTTAAGCAAAAAGGCCCTAAAAACCGTAAATTTGTCAATATTGTTGAAGTGCCAGCAGCGTCTTAAGCAAGCTGTTTAAGCAACTTCTACGCAGATGCCGACACTAGCTGTCGGTATCTGGGAAAACCCGCTCAATGCGGGTTTTTATTGGCCTGGGTGTTGTGTTTGGCCCGCCACGCCCTAACACACGTCGCCACTCCGCACGAGGGCGATCGCCATTGCTTTCACCGATTCTACGCAGCTCCCCTAATAGCTCGAGCTGACGCTCAGATCGTTCGCCACGCGGCTGCGCTGCAGTCACTGTAAGCATCGCTGTGGCCGAGGCTGATATGCTGATAGTTTCTGGAAGCTCCAGCCGCCAAGCTAATATCAAGGCGTTGAGACGCGTTCCAGACTCTGTTGGATTATTCAGCACTTCACTCAAGGCGCCACTTGGGTCACACAATGGGAAAAGGACTACCTGACATGATGGCTTTTCATTACTCATACGGCGAGTGTCGCACCTTGAATTGCGCTAAACTCTGTTCCGCCTCGCACTTCCATCCTTCCGATAGTCATCGCGGTATTACATCTTGAAATTTGTAGACGAAGCACGGATTACAGTGATAGCTGGCGACGGTGGTAATGGTTGCATGAGCTTCCGCCGTGAAAAATATATTCCACGTGGCGGCCCTGACGGTGGAGACGGCGGCAATGGCGGCAGTGTCTACCTACGCGCCACTGATGATCTGAACACGCTGATCGATTTCCGGCACAAGCGCACATTTACAGCTCAGCGAGGCAAGAACGGCCAAGGTCGCGACTGTACCGGTGCTGGCGGCGATGATTGCATCGTGGATGTACCGCAAGGCACCGTCGCTATCGATCGTATGACTGGCGAGGCGGTAGCTGACCTTCGTGAAGATGGCCAGATTGCACTCGTGGCACAAGGGGGATTCCACGGCCTGGGCAACACGCGCTTCAAAAGCTCAACAAACCGTGCACCACGGCGCACATCAGAAGGCACTCCCGGCGCTCGCCTCGAGCTGCAACTAGAGATGCGCCTGCTCGCTGATGTTGGCCTACTTGGTTTACCCAACGCGGGCAAGTCCACCTTGATCACATCAGTATCATCAGCACGACCGAAGATTGCTGATTACCCCTTCACCACACTACACCCCAACCTGGGTGTCGTCAGTATTGAGTCGCACCGCAGTTTCGTAATGGCTGATATACCCGGCCTAATTGAAGGCGCTTCATCAGGCCAAGGCCTAGGTGTACATTTTTTAAAACACTTGTCACGTACGCGCCTGTTATTGCACGTAATCGATTTATTGCCAATCGACGAATCCGATCCCGTTGCCACAGCGAAGGGCTTATTAGAAGAACTCAAACTACATAGCAGTACGCTCTATGAAAAAGAGCGTTGGTTAGTATTAAACAAAACCGATCTAATGTTTGAGGACGAAATGGAAGAGCGTTGCCAAACCATCATCGACGGACTAGGCTGGACAGGCCCGATTTATAAAGTTTCTGCCTTATCCGGCGCAGGCACAAAGCCGCTGGTGCGAGACATCATGAAGCACGTCGAAAGGATAAAAGAACAAGAAAAGGCTGAAAAAGAGTCAGCATCCTTGGTTAATAACCAGGCGGACTAATGCGCGATCGCCTGACTCAATCCAAACGATGGGTAGTCAAGGTTGGTAGCTCCTTGCTGACCAACGACGGACGCGGGCTCGACACAGATCGTATTCAAGAATGGACCGCTCAGCTTGCAAGGCTGATGAATGAAGATTGTCAGCTGGTGCTGGTATCCAGCGGCTCTATCGCAGAGGGCTTGGTTAGGCTAGGTTGGACTCAACGACCAACCGTTATACACGAACTACAAGCGGCGGCCGCGGTGGGTCAAATGGGCCTTATCCAGGCCTATGAAACCGCCTTTAAACGCCAAAATCGCCAAACCGCGCAAATACTGTTAACTCACGAAGATTTGGCTGATCGGCGACGCTACCTCAATGCTAGATCAACACTAAACGCGCTTATCGATCACGGCGTCATGCCTATCGTTAACGAAAACGATACGGTAACAACCGATGAAATACGATTAGGCGATAACGACACGCTCGCAGCGCTTGTCTGCAATCTAATTGATGCCGACGTGTTAGTGCTACTCACCGATCAAGAAGGCCTATTTGATAAGGACCCGCGCTCACATAGCGATGCCAAGTTACTTGAACGCGCCAACGCTAGCGACCCTTCAATTCAAAAGCTTGCCGGGCCCAGCGGCACCATGCTGGGCAGTGGCGGCATGCTCACCAAAATACTCGCAGCAGAGCGCGCCGCACAAAGCGGTACGACGACCATCATCGCTTCCGGCCGCGCACCCGATGTGTTACTCAAGCTGCGTCGTGGTGAGGCAATTGGCACCATGCTCACCAGCGACCAACCACCGCGCATGGCCAGAAAACAATGGTTAGCCAATCATCTGCGTGTCGCCGGGCAACTGCAGCTCGATAGTGGCGCTTGCAGAGTGTTACAAGAAAAAGGCTCTAGTTTGTTGGCAGTTGGCGTAAGCGACTGTAACGGGGATTTTAAGCGTGGCGAGTTAGTCGCCTGTGTCGACGAAAATCAACAGATGATTGGCAAAGGCTTGGTTAACTACAACGCTAACGACACTCGCAAATTGATGGGGCACGCGAGTGATAAATTTATTGATCTATTGGGCTACACACATGGGCCAGAGTTGATCCATCGTGACAATTTGATTGTGGAGCGTTGATGCGACCAGCGGAGCTGGAATTTGAGCGCTCAGAGCTAAACTGCTCTGGGCACTCGGGCTGTCAAGCGTGGGTGCTAAAGAGCACGAACCTGAGCATTAAAACGGCTTTTATAGCGCGCTGCCTTGTTTTTGTGAATCAGGCCTTTACGGGCCATGTGATCAAGCACCGGAACGGCTTCTTTAAATGCAGCTTCAGCGGCAGATTTATCACCTGCTTCTATCGTACTGAACACCGCTTTTACTTTGGTGCGCAACATCGAACGTTGACTTGCATTACGTTGCCTGGCTTTTTCGGCCTGGCGGACTCGCTTTCGTGCCTGAGCAGAATTGGCCACGGACTACCTCATAAATTAAAATTGCGTTCAGCCGGGTATTATGCAATGTACATTCTCTTGAGTCAACTGAATAATGGCTGAAAATAGCCTAGTTAAATCCGGTGGCATAGTCGGCATTATGACCCTGCTGTCCAGAATTCTAGGCTTTGTGCGGGATCAGGTGCTGGCCATCGTGTTCGGCGCTGGCGCTACCACTGACGTTTTCCTCGTGGCGTTTAAGATCCCCAACTTCCTGCGCAGGCTATTTGCCGAGGGTGCCTTCGCTCAGGCCTTCGTACCCGTTTTCACTGAATACAAGGAAACTCGCAGTCGCGAGGCCCTGCTCGACTTAGCCGCCCATGTATCCGGTACCTTAATCTTGGTCTTACTGGTCATCAGCACTCTGGGTGTGATGCTAGCCCCACTTTTGATAATGGCATTTGCACCTGGTTTTATTGATTCGCCTGCTCAATTCGAGCTAGCAACCCATATGCTGCGCATCACTTTTCCGTATTTGTTTTTTGTGTCCTTATTGGCCTATGCCGGCAGCATGCTTAATACATTCGGTAAATTTGCAGTGCCATCGTTTACGCCGGTTCTGCTGAATATTTCGATGATTATTGCAGCGGTGTATTTTTCCCCGATGTTTAGTAGACCAATTGTTGCCCTGGCTTGGGGTGTGTTTGCCGCCGGCACTGTTCAACTATTATTTCAATTACCGTTTTTACAAAAGCTCGGCTTACTACCAAAGCCGCGCTGGGGTTGGAAACACAGCGGCGTGCAACGCATTCTTAAATTGATGGCACCGGCAATACTGGGCTCATCAGTGGCCCAAATAAACTTGTTGCTCGATACGGTTATCGCATCGTTTCTGGCAGTGGGTAGCCTGAGTTGGTTGTACTATTCTGACCGGTTAATGGAGTTTCCCCTTGGCCTACTTGGCGTTACGATTGGCACTGTTATATTGCCGCGCTTATCCAAAGATTTTTCGATTCAATCAGCGTCACAATTTAGCGCAACTCTATCCTGGGCGCTGCGGCTTATGCTGGTATTAGGCTTACCTGCTTGCATAGGTTTAATACTGCTGGCAGAACCCATGCTTACCACCTTGTTTGAATACGGGGAATTTACCCAAGGTGATTCACTGATGGCTAGCTATAGCCTGATCGCGTACTCACTTGGCTTACCCGCTTTTATTTTAATCAAGATTTTCGCTCCCGCTTTCTTTGCTCGTCAAAACACAAAAACACCGGTGCGCATAGGCATCATCGCGTTGATATCTAATATGGCGTACAACCTGTTGCTGGTTGTACCGTTGGTGATAATGGGTTTCACCGCTCCACACACTGGTTTGGCACTAGCCACCACAATGTCTGCATGGCAGCAAGCTTGGATGCTCTACCGTAAGTTAGATGAAGATGGCATCTATCACTTACCAGAAGAACTAAAACAATTTGCATTGCAAGTGTTGCCTGCACTAATGGTGATGGCGGCAGTGATAATTTTAATCAACCGGTTTGACTGGCATGAACTATCCGCTATAAGCCGTGTTAGTCATCTATTAGGCATTATCGGCGTTAGCGCGCTGAGCTATGCCATTGTGTTGTTGCTCTGCGGTGTACGGCCGTTACATTTACGTAGCAATAGCAGTAGTAGTTAATGCGATAGGCGAAGCGACAGGCAAAGCATCGGGCAAAATAACCAGCAACGTAACAATCCCTTTTCTTAGAAAAAGCCGCAATTTTTTGTCACCTTGTTGGTTATTGCTTGGCTAAACGGCTGGCATATCACCTGGCCTTGCGCCTGGCACTGGGCCACATCCGGTAGTTTTACCCGGTTTCATGAAATCAGCTACCCAGCTTCCCCTATGAAATCGGTAAACTGGGACACTCACCTAAGTTCAAAGAGCGTTAAATGCAGCTGATTCGAGGCTTAAAGCGATCCCGGCACAAGCCAGGTTGTGTTGCCACTATTGGCAACTTCGACGGCTTGCACCTTGGGCATCAGCAGTTAGTCAATAGAATGTTGGCTGCCGCGTCACTACACGCTCTGCCCGCAACCCTTATTAGCTTTGATCCCCTACCACACGAATTCTTTGCTCAGAGCAATGCCCCGGCTCGCATAAACGGCTTTCGTGATCGCTATCAGAGTGCAGCAGCCATGAATATCGAACACTACCTGTTACTGGATTTTGACCAGGCGATGGCAGATTTATCGCCCCAAGCATTTATCGAAGACGTTTTCATCCATACCTTAGGGGTTAAACATTTGGTGGTGGGCGACGACTTTCGTTTTGGTCATCGTCGTGAGGGAGACATCACGCATCTGCAATTGGCCGGTGAGGATCACGGCTTTACTGTTGAGCAAATACCCACAGTGACTCGCGATAACACGCGAATTTCCAGCAGTGAGATTAGAGCGCATCTGGCCAGCGGTCGGCTGGATGAGGCCACTGCTATGTTGGGGCGACCATACACCATTAGCGGCCGCGTCATTCACGGAGAGAAAGTAGGCAGGCAGCTCGGCTTTGCTACCGCCAACGTGGCATTAGGTAAGCATCGACCACCGGCAAGAGGGGTTTTTGCTGTTCAGGCATTGCACAGGGAAACCGGTGAGCAGTATCGAGCAGTTGCTAATTTAGGCGAACGGCCCACCCTCGGCGGACGAAAACTGTTGCTTGAAGTGCATTGCCTTGACGATAATCCTGATCTTTACGGCCAACATTTGCAGGTGGAATTTATGCACTATCTGCGCGCAGAGCGTAAATTTGACTCGCTCGACGACTTGAAGCAGGCGATCGCGGCAGATGCCGATGCTGCCAGACACTGCTTACGCTGACTGCAGCCCAGCTGACTGCAGCCCGGCCGAATAAACACGCAAATAACAGCGAATCGCATACACTTATAGGGGTTGACTGACGAAAGTACCTTTACCTGTGACTGAATATAAAACCACCTTAAATTTGCCTAAGACGGATTTCCCCATGCGGGGCAATCTTGCCAAACGAGAGCCGGAATGGCTCGCCAGTTGGGAGGCGGATGGCCTGTACCAGCAAATACGCGATTCTGCCAAGGGTCGACCTCGGTTTATTTTGCACGACGGCCCGCCGTACGCCAACGGTGACCTCCACTTAGGCCATGTAGTGAATAAGGTCATTAAAGATCTCATCATCAAAAGTAAACACTTGGCTGGATTTGATGCTCCCTATGTACCGGGTTGGGATTGCCACGGGCTACCGATCGAAAACAAGGTTGAATCAAAGATTGGCAAACCTGGCGGCAATATGAGCAATGCAGAATTCCGCCAACACTGTCGCGACTACGCCACCGAACAGATCGATAATCAGCGTACTGAATTTAAACGCTTGGGTGTGTTTGGCCAATGGGAAAAACCTTACCTAACAATGGACTTCAACAACGAAGCAAACATTGTTAGAGCGCTGGCAAAAATTATCGAACAAGGCCATATGTATAAAGGCGTAAAACCTGTGCATTGGAGTTGGGGCGCGCACTCCGCCCTGGCTGAAGCTGAAGTGGAATACGAAGAAAAAACCTCGACCACTATTGATGTGCGCTTTTCACCGCAAAATAAAGCGGACATGCTTTCAGCGTTTGGTGCAGATGATGACGGTGGTGAGATAAGCATTGTTATCTGGACAACCACACCCTGGACTATCCCTGGCAACTTAGCAGTAGCGGTTCATCCTGAGCTTGAGTACGCGCTTGTGGCAGTTAACGGCGAACGATTAATTGTGGCACATGACATGGTTGATGCCGTCATGGAGCGCTACGGTTTTGAAGGTCATAACATCGTAGCCATTATTAAAGGCCAGGCGCTGGAAAACATTAAGCTGCAACATCCACTTTACGATCGCACCTCACTACTAGTGTTGGGCGACTACGTCACCACCGAAGCCGGCACCGGTTGTGTGCACACAGCACCTGATCATGGTGTAGACGATTTTTACACCGGCAAACGCTACCAGCTTGAATTACTAGATCCAGTCGATGACAACGGGTTATTTCGTCAGAACGTTGAACTATTCGCAGGCCAACACGTGATGAAGGTTGACAAGCCCTTGCTTGAAGAGTTAACGAAGCGCAACCGCTTAGTGCACAGCAGCAAGATTAAGCACAGCTATCCATTCTGCTGGCGGACCAAAACACCCATTATTTTTCGTGCAACGCCTCAGTGGTTTATCAGCATGGAAAATAACAATCTTCGTCAAGACACACTGGCGGAAATTAAAAAGGTAAAGTGGGTACCTGAGTGGGGCGAATCACGTATCGAAGGCATGATTGCCAGCCGGCCAGACTGGTGCGTATCACGCCAGCGCTTTTGGGGCGTACCGCTGACGCTGTTCATCCACAAAGACACTAGCGAGCTACACCCAAACACCGTGGCTGTGATGGAGAAAGTTGCCGTCGCTATTGAAAAAGATGGCATACAAGCCTGGTTTGATCTTGACGCCAAGGGTTTGCTTGGCGCAGATGCCGATCAATACAACAAAGTGACTGATGTACTGGATGTATGGTTTGATTCAGGCTCTTCATTTTTTCATGTGCTACAACAGGATGACCAACTCAGCTACCCAGCTGACATGTATCTAGAAGGATCTGATCAGCACCGTGGTTGGTTTCATTCATCTATCTTAACCAGTGTGGCAACTAATCGCATCGCACCCTACAAACAGGTGCTAACGCATGGCTTTGTGGTAGATGACAAAGGCCGCAAAATGTCAAAAAGTATTGGTAACGTCATTAAGCCGCAAGACTTAATGAAAACCATGGGTGCCGACATTGTTCGCTTATGGGTTTGCTCTGCTGACTACAGTGGCGAGATGTCAGTATCAAAAGAGATTTTGGCCCGAATGGCGGATTCTTACCGACGTATCCGCAACACTGCACGCTATTTGTTAAGCGCAACTAACGACTTCAATCCGCAAACCGATATGGTGAGCGCTAACGACATGCTTTCGATTGATCGTTGGGCTGTTGATTGTGCGCTACAAGCTCAGCAAGATATTAAGGCAGCATACGACTCGTATCAGTTTCATGCGGTTTATCAGCGTATCCATAATTTTTGCGGCACAGAGATGAGTAGCTTTTATCTCGACATCATCAAGGATCGCCAGTACACCATGCCTGCGGATAGTCGCGGCAGACGTTCAGCACAAACTGCAATGTACTTGATCACCGAAGCTTTGGTACGTTGGATTGCACCCGTACTAACGTTCACCAGTCAGGAGATTTGGGCGCAAATGCCCGGGCACCGCGGCAAGATGGTTTTTACTGAGCTGTACTTTGAAGGCCTTGATACGATCGAGCCTGGCGGCAAACCTTCTAAAACTGACTGGGACACCATTGTAGAGGTACGCAACACAGTGACTAAGTCGCTTGAAACGTTGCGAGTCGAAGGCGTGATTGGCGGCGGCCTGGATGCGAATGTCACCTTGTATTGTGACGACAAACTAAAAGATATTTTATGTTCGCTGGGTGACGAACTACGCTTTATATTTATTACGTCCAATGCATCTGTTGCATCACTAAACGATCGACCTGAGGCTGCTGAGCTTGTTAAGGTGTTTGATGCCGAACTGGCCATCATTGCAGAACAGGAAACAGCCGAAAAGTGCGAACGCTGTTGGCACCGTTGCGAAGATGTTGGTAGCGATAACACACACCCGACTCTTTGTACTCGCTGTATCGGCAATATTTCGGGCAAAAGCGAAGTTCGACAATACGCTTAATATCATGAAACTTATTTTCGCAGCAATCGTTCTGGTTTCGGTGGTCTCAGATCAGATGACAAAAATAGCCACTAGCCGTTCGCTCGAGCTTTACGAACAAATAGCGGTATTGCCAATGTTCAACATAACGCTTGCCCATAACTATGGTGCAGCGTTTAGCTTTTTGAACATACCAGGCGGCGCTCAACGATGGATGTTTACCGGCATCAGCGCTGTTGTCAGCATTGCGTTAATCGTTTGGTTATGGCGCTTAAATAGAGACGAGAAATGGTTAGGCATAGCCCTGGCCCTAGTGCTGGGAGGCGCCATTGGCAATCTTATCGATCGCGCAATGCAAGGCTATGTCGTTGACTTCATCCAGGTTTACTATAAAGACTGGTATTTTCCGTCCTTTAACATTGCCGACTCTGCTATTTTTTGTGGCACTGTGTTATTGCTTGGGCTCACGCTTTTTGACAAAACTGCCGATACGCCTACCGACAAGCCGGCATAGCATAAAGGATCACCATGCAAATACTATTGGCTAACCCTCGTGGGTTTTGTGCTGGCGTCGATCGAGCCATCGAAATTGTCGAGCGGGCGCTCGAGATACACGGCGCGCCAATTTACGTGCGCCACGAAGTGGTGCACAACAAGTACGTTGTTGACGAGCTAAAAGCCAAGGGGGCTGTGTTTGTTGAAGAGCTGGACGATGTACCAGACAACACCATCGTCATTTTTAGTGCTCATGGCGTATCGAAGCTGGTTGAAGACACAGCTAAGCAACGAGGCCTGCAGGTGTTTGATGCAACCTGCCCTCTGGTCACCAAAGTTCATTTGGAAGTCGTTAAATACGCAAAAGAAGGCCGCGAGGTTATATTAATCGGCCACGCTGGCCACCCGGAAGTTGAGGGCACCATGGGCCGCTACGGCACTAGCAAAGGTGGACGCATTATTCTGGTTGAGCAAGTTAGCGATGTGGTTACGCTCAAAATTAGTAATCCAGAACAGTTGGCCTTTGTATCGCAAACCACGCTTTCCGTAGACGACACACAAGACGTGATCAATGCGCTAAGGGAACGGTTTCCAAGCATCGCAGCCCCTCGAAAAGATGATATCTGTTACGCCACGCAGAATCGCCAGGATGCAGTGAAAAATCTCTGCGCGCAGATCGATCTACTACTGGTAGTGGGCGCAGCAAACAGCTCCAACTCTAATCGCCTGCGAGAGCTTGGCGAGCGAGCAGGCGTGCAGTCCATGCTGATCACTCGCGCAGCAGATATTAAAAACGAATGGTTAGAGAACTGCAAAAAAGTGGGAGTCACTGCAGGCGCATCTGCCCCGGAGATCTTGGTACAGGAGGTAATCGAGAAACTAAAAAGCGCCGGTGGCAGCAGCGCTACAGAGTATGAGGGTGTACAGGAGACCGTATCATTCTCGATCCCCAAAACCTTACAACGAATGGATCGCCCTGACCCGTCATCGTAGCCCAATCGGGCTTAGCTAGCTTTGAGCAATGCCTGCACTGAAATCAATTTTGAGGTTGCCGCTTTGATGATTTCTGCAGGCGATTTAAGATCGATACCAGCCTGTTGAAATCGTCTAGCTAACAGCAAGTTATCAGCGCTTGGTATTGAACTGTGTTCGCCATCAGGCATTTCAGATTGAATAATCAACAACGATGCCGTAACCAAGTCGCTGTAGTTGATTTCGCCGTTGTGGTTACGATACCAATCTCGTGATGTATGAGCCGCTTCAATAAATTCTTCCGGAAAATCCCAATTACTTAAGATCCAACCGCTTAGGATAGTCCGTAAATTAACAACGACTTCCGCAAGTTTCGCTTCGTCTTTAAATTGTGTTTCGTGCTTATTAGCGTAACCCAGTATTGCCAGTTCACCAATGTCGCACGTCATTGCAACAAGCATGGCTATCTCTGGCTTTAAGTCAGGGATATCTTTTGCAAGTACTTGAACAATTGCCGCCGATAATACAGCTCGTTGCACGTAACGACGCATGCGAAACTCGATAGCGGTATTGGCGGGTGTAATTTTGTTTTCCGCGAGCAGCTCTTCGATACTGGCTTGTGTCTCTTCAACACCAAGCCTTGAAATCGCACCACGGATACTAGTAATAGAATCACCACCGGCGGATTCAGCTTTATTAGAAAGCTGCACGATGTGAGCAGATAAGCCAGGATCAGATTGAATGATATCGGCAAGCTCTGGAATACTCGCCACTGTTTTGTAAGTTGCTAGTATCTTGGCTGCAGCATCACCATAACTACATAGCTCTAAATTATTGGCCTTAATGTCCGCCTGAATATTATCGAACAACAGGTTGTCTAGATCGCCAACCTGCACATCAATAACACTGATGGCATTTTTTTGTTGTTCACGAAGTAATATGTCAAGTTGCTCTCGACCAAATTTGACTATCTTAGCAACTGAAGTCGTTTTAACAGATTGATACTCAGCTTTATCTAAAAACAATGGCTGGAGCGCTTCTTTGGAGCGCGCCGTGATTGAACCCACTTCATCTTTGCCATTAAACAAAGAAATGTTGCCTTCAATCAGATACATAAGCCAACGGTTGGCACCTTCGGGCTTAACAACATCGTTACGTTGCACGTGTACCACATTGGCCGACTTACACAGTGCAGCTCGATTAACCGCGTTAAGCTCGCTTACTGGCAAGACTGCACTGGCCGCAGCTAATAGCAACGCGCTATTCTCATCGGTTTTTGGTACTAATGGGTTTGATTCGCTTTTAAACACCGTAGTCGCCTTATCCTTATCCGTAATTTTTATTACTTATTGAGTTAATGCCTGCCTTGGCTTGCGGCGCATCCCCGCGCCACGTTGGTCCTATAGTTCGTCAGAGCAGCTGTTGCTTTCGCCATAAGGGCTCACCGCATTGGGTGGAAGACTGTCAGTAGTAGTTGCCCGCGCACTAAGCATGAGCAAGTTAATAACAAACGAATCTTCAGATTCAGCACCTAGTGCTTGAGCACGTGCAGTAATGCGTACTGTGGACCACTCCGCGTTACTTGCTGGGTAAATCAATTCGAAATAACCAGAACCTCTGGAATCCGTCACTAATGAACGGCCCACTAAAGTAGCCAGTTGCCCACCTTCAATCGGAGCTAATAGCGCTGGATCTTGTGGATCCAGTTCCTGATTGTTGTTTACATCTTCACCGTTATCCAGGAGACGATTGTGGTTCATATCTTCGCTAACGCAAGTAGCAGATCGAAGTGGACGCCATGCTACAGCAGACCATGAAGATGTGCCGTCAAATTGAAAACCAGTTCTATCAACCAATACCATCGATCCTTTGTAGTATTCAATCGGCTCGATAGACACTTCAACCGTTGCATCTTGCAATGGCGTACCACTACCATCAGCCACCTGCACAACAAACGGCATGGAGTATTGAGTCATGTTAGCGCGTTCTTCAAGAAAGTTAGATGTGCCAATCGTGATATTCAATACACGCTCAACAACTGTCAAATTAACAGTATCTTCTATCGTTAGCTGAGTACCAGATACTTCAGCTGCAATTAATATCTCATTAAGCGTTGTCGCTTGATCGCCCGCTGTAAACGTAACACTGGCTACGCCAGCACTGTTTGTAATTGCAGAAGCAGGATTCAGCTGACCGCCCTTCAAGTCGGCACTACTAAACGTGACTTCTTGATTTTTAACTGGATTGCCGTTGTTATCAGTTACCACTGCCATCACTGTACTGGTGTCTTTTGTGTGAACACGTGATGATGAAGTCTCAAGTGCCAGTGCACCAGGCGTAGTTGCAACGAATTCAACTTCGATCTGTGTAGCTGGATCTCCATCTTCGTCAGATTCAACTGAGATCGTTGCTGGGCCTGCGCTACTAGAAGATATAGTAATAGTCGCCTCACCTGCACCATTGGTTGTCACCACGGCAGGCGTCAGAAGCTGACCTGCAGTTAATGCAAATCGTAGATCCTCACCGGCAACGGCTTGACCCTGGCTTTCCCAAGTAACGACCACGTCATTGACCGAACCAACCGGGTATTCAGAATTAACAACCGTCTCGGTGATACTAAGGATATCTGCAGCAACCTTGAATGAATGACTACTCAATACTGATCCATCCAACGCTGACACACTGATAGTGTCGTCGCCGTTAGCACTTGATGCCACAACACTGGCACGACCAGCTGCATCAGTAGTCACGGTTGCAGGCGTTATCGTATTGCCAACAGACGAGCTTAGAATGATTTCATGGTTGGCAATAGGCTCTAGATCGCCAGCTAAAAGTGTAAAATTAAGTTCTGCAGTGTCACCCAACACTAAAGCGCTTGGGCCGGCAACATTTAGCGTACTGCCGCTGGCTTGTATCAACACAGAACCCGTATGAACACCAGCCGCCACTGTGACAGTAATGTCTTGGTTTTGGTAATCCTGAGCTAGAGCCAGAGTTGCCGATGCCGCGCCATTCTCATCAGTGGTTGCGCTAATTGTTTGTAGCACACCACCAGTAGAGCTAATAACCACGCTCTCATCAGCAACAGCCTGATTGAGCTCGTTAGTAATCAATGCAGTAATGATCGCCACATCACTACCACCGGTAGGAATATTGTTGCGGTCACTGATCACTCGAACGTTAAGCGCAGCTTCAACAGCAGCACCAACACCTGGTGTGCCACCGGAGACTTGGCCTGTGCCGGTAAAGCTAGTTGAACCAGTGGTGCCATCCGTCTCACCGTCAGTACGTTTACCACAAGCACTTAAAGTGATCGAAGCCACTATTAATGCGATGCCGATCTTTTTCATATCCATCATCCTCGAATCAATTCTCTTATCCACAGCCATATGTCCTAGCGAAAACCGCCGAAGTAGTATTGAAAGCCAATACCGGCCGTAGTAATCTCACCATCACCAAAGCGTAAAAAGTGCACGTTAAGCGCAGTCGTTTCGTTGCCAAAGAGATTGAGACCGAAACCAACCACATTTTCAGAGTCCGCAGACCCATCTGACCCGTCTGAATCAAATCGTGCTTGTCCACCGAGCATGTAAACACCAGCACGATCCCATCGATAACCCAGCCTGATCATCCCAGCTTGGTAGGTAAAAACTGGATCACTGATCACACTGCTGGCCTGGTCGGATGAAGATCCAACTTCTAGCTCAATACCAATGAAATCAAGCAACTGAAAACCCAATGTGCCGGAAATTGTGCCCATGCTTTCGTCAGCATCAACCGCGGCAGCACCTTCAACCGTGCTGTCAGCAACGCTAAAGCCGTAATACATTTTGGCAGGGGCTGCAGCTTGCGCAGAGCCTGCCATCATGCCCAGGCTCAGCACTAAACCGCCGAGTAGCTTCTTCATCAGTAAATCTCCCGTTCATTTCGCTGCCGCATCACTGCGTCAACGTTAAAATTGTGACAATCCGTCATTTTCCGTTTTGGCGAGCTGAAACATCACGCGCCGAATAACGGTTGCATTGTGGAAATGTCGGCCACTTGGCGATTTCCTTAAGAAATGACCAACAGACCACATAGCCAACTCGTTCACATAACCGAACGAACCTTGAATTGCGTATGATGGTGATTCGCACTGAGGCAACACCAGTGGCAAACCACGTGGCACACAAGTGAAATTCACTCTCAATAAACCCAACGCTCGCAAAAACCGACCTCTCCCAGTAAAGACATTGCTAATAGCGGTCAGCTTCTGGTTGTTTGCGTGCAGCAACCATGCCGAGCTGGATGGTCCTGCCCCTGCAATTGTGTTTAATACGCTCTCGGGAGACGCAATTGAGCTCCGCAGCGTCGAGAAACCGATGCTCGTCAATTTTTGGTCAACCAGTTGTGGCATTTGCTTGTCGGAGATGCCTGAGCTAGCAGCCCTCTATAACGAATACAAAGAAAAAGGCGTTGAAATGGTGATGGTGGCTGGGCCGCATGATCGACCGAATGAAGTGCTCGAAATGGCTGAAGCCAAAGCCTGGCCGTTTCCGGTGGCATTGGATATAGACGGCAAGGTGGATGCAGCCTTTGGCACAATCATAGGCACACCTACGCGTTTTTTGATAAACGCTGATGGTCAGTTGGTTGCCCGTATGGTGGGTAAAGTAGAGTTACCCAAACTGAAAAAAGAACTCGATAAACTCATCTAACGTAAGCCGCAATGCTCTGGGTTAAGACATTTCATATCGTTTTTGTTGTCAGCTGGTTTGCCACGCTATTTTATCTACCGCGCTTGTTTGTTTATCACGCAATGCCTGGCTCGCAGGAACAAAACACGCTAGATATGCTTGTGCTAATGGAAAGCAAGCTACTTAAGATGAGTTATGTCGCGTCGGCTTTGGCGTTATTTTTTGGCACTTGGTTAATCGTGCAATGGATGCCAGGCTTGATGAGCGTAGGCTGGATGCAACTCAAATTGCTTGCAGTATTGGCCGTTATTTTTTATCACATCTACTGCATCGTGATTGCGAGACGATTTGCAGAGGGGCGTAACCAGCGTAGCCATGTCTGGTACCGCTGGTTTAATGAGGTGCCCGTTATCTTTTTGATTGTGATCGTAGCGATGGTGGTAGTGCGGCCGCTTTAACACATCGTATTTTAGCGCTACCATGAGGCCGCCTTCTACCTAGGCTTCCGATCATCCTTGAACGCCACACGCTCTCGCCAATCCTGCCAGTTTTTGATCACGTTACTCAGCACCTGCGCCTTGTGTCAAAAAAGGCTGCAGTTCGGCTAACGCTTTTTTATAAACATTGCGCTTAAAAAAGATCACCTCTTTACTGGGCTGCCAGTAATCGATCCAACGCCACTGGTCAAACTCTGGTTTGTCTGAATCGTTAAGGTTGAAACGGGATTCGTCGCCGACCAGCTTGAGCATAAACCAGATTTGTTTTTGGCCGATGCACATTGGGCTTTGATTGCGCCGTACGTACCGTTTGGGCAAACGGTATTTGAGCCAGTCCTTGGTGAAGCCAAGCACTGTTACATCGGAAGGGGCCAAGCCTGTCTCTTCTTGTAGCTCTCGATACATTGCCACTTCAGGGGTTTCGGATTTATCCATACCCCCTTGCGGAAACTGCCAGGCATCTTGCCCCACCCGACGAGCCCAAAATAACTTGCCGGCATCATTAGACAAGATGATGCCAACATTGAGCCGGAAACCGTCATCATCAATCATGGGAGCTATCCGGAAACATTTAAACTACCTTGATTCTTTCAAAATTTGGCGCTACTGGCAAATGTGAGTAACAAATGATTGATCAGGTTTTGGGCAGAGTGACGCCGCGCTGGCCCTGATACTTGCCTCCCCGGTCCGCGTAGGAGGTTTCACATACTTCGTCACTTTCCAGAAAAAGCATCTGCGCCACACCCTCATTAGCGTATATCTTTGCTGGAAGCGGCGTAGTATTGGAAAATTCGAGTGTTACATGCCCTTCCCATTCTGGCTCCAAAGGCGTTACGTTAACAATGATGCCGCATCGCGCGTAGGTGCTCTTGCCCAAGCAAATAGTTAGCACATTACGCGGAATCCGAAAGTACTCCACCGTGCGAGCTAGCGCAAATGAATTGGGCGGGATGATGCAGGTGTCGGCCTTAATATCAACAAAGCTGCCTGAATCGAAATCTTTAGGATCCACTACGGCATGATTGATATTGGTGAAGATCTTGAATTCGTCAGCACAACGCACATCGTAGCCATAGCTTGAAGTGCCATAGGAAACGATTCGTTTGTCGTTTGCGTCGGTGCGTACTTGCCCTGCTTCAAACGGTTCGATCATGTTGCTTGATTCGGCCATTCGCCGGATCCATTTATCTGCTTTGATGCTCATGTGTTTTTATGTGTTGTATTCGTTATGTCATCGTTTGCCATCGCCGGCACTAAGTATTTTGAATAACGATGTTTGGAAACTTGCTACTGTAATCTTTGGCTTTAGTCGATAGGCGAGCTGCTGTTTTACGGGCTATCTCTCGATACATACTGGTGGCCGTGCAATCTGGCTCAGCAACGACCGTGGGTTTGCCACTATCGGCCTGCATGCGGATGTTGAGCTGAAGAGGCAATTTTCCCAATAAGCTGACATCGGATTCGGTTGCCATCTGCTGGCCGCCGCCTTCACCAAAAATAGGTTCAACATGACCACATGAGCTACACACGTGGGTAGACATGTTTTCGACAATACCCAAAATAGGGATATCAACCTTTTCAAACATCTTTAAGCCTTTGCGTGCATCGAGTAGCGCGATATCCTGCGGGGTGGTGACAATGATCGCACCACTGACGGGCACTTTTTGCGCAAGCGTTAACTGCGTGTCACCAGTGCCGGGAGGCATATCGATAATCAAATAATCTAGATCGCGCCAGCGTGTGTCGTTAAGAAGTTGCTCCAATGCCTGGGTGACCATCGGCCCGCGCCATATCATGGGTGTTTCTTCATCAATCAAAAATCCGATTGACATACATTGCACGCCGTAGTTTTCCATCGGTTCCAGGCTTTTGCCATCTTCGGATTCAGGTTGCCCCGCCAAGCCCATCATGCGTGGCTGGCTTGGCCCGTAGATATCAGCATCCAGCAACCCCACGGTGGCGCCTTCAGCTGTTAACGCCAAGGCCAAATTAACCGATGTGGTCGATTTGCCCACACCACCCTTGCCTGAGGCAACGGCGATAATGTTCTTAACGTTTTCTAGCCGCTTCACACCTTGCTGCACTGAATGTGCAAGCACCTTGTGGCCGATGTCGAAGGTCGCAGCTGATCCAGGTGCCGCAGATGCGATTAAGGCGGATAATTGCTGTTCCAGCTCTTCTTTATAACGAGCACAGGGGTATGGCAGTGTAATTTTGATTGCCACCGAATTCCCATTGATATCAATGGCATCAATGGCCTTAGCGGCACTGAGTGTAGAATCCATATGCGGATCCATGTATTGATCAAGCGTCGCTTGGATTATCTCGCGCGTTAATTCGGACATCGTGGTGCGTGGCTCCTAAACGAATGGGCTGGTAGACTATAAAAGCTAACACGCGATCATACACTTAAGCGAGCACCCACGCCGCGCTAAACCGGCTAAGATCGCCCCAATTGCCACGGAGTCACCAACACCTGCCATGAACCGAGAAATTCTGGTTACTAGCGCGCTGCCCTACGCCAATGGACCATTGCATTTGGGCCACCTGATTGAATACGTTCAGACCGATATATGGGTTCGCTATCAGCGCCTATCGGGCAATAAATGCCAGTGGGTCTGGGCGGATGATGCCCACGGCACCCCAATCATGCTGCGCGCGCAAGCCGAAGGCATCACGCCGCTCGAGCTGATCGATCGCATGAAACTGGAACATGAGAGAGATATCGCAGGGTTTCTGCTATCCCCGGATAATTTCCACACCACGCATTCTGACGAAAATCGTGAAATGGCCGAGCTGATCTATACCCGGTTGCGCGACGCTGGCCTGATAGTAAAGCGAACAATCAAACAGTTATACGATGCCAAGGAAAACATGTTCTTATCGGATCGTTTTGTTAAGGGCATGTGTCCCAACTGTGGCGAGCCTGATCAATACGGTGATAACTGTGAAAATTGTAGTGCCACTTACGACGCTACCGAACTCAAATCGCCTGTGTCGCAAGTTAGTGGTGCCACGCCTGAAATTCGCGATTCCGAACAACACTTCTTTGCCTTATCTACGTTTCGGGACATGCTTGTGGAGTTTACGCAAAGTAATGCCGTGCAAGATGAAGTCGCCAACAAGTTAAAGGAGTGGCTTGACGACGAGCTACAAGATTGGGACATCTCTCGTAATGCGCCTTATTGGGGTTTCGAGATACCCGATGCACCGGGTAAGTATTTTTATGTTTGGTTAGACGCGCCAATCGCCTACATCGCCAGCCACAAACACTTGACTGCACGCACCGGCGAAGACTTCATGGAGACCTGGAAGCCAGGTTCCGAAGTTGAGGTGTATCATTTTATTGGCAAAGACATCACTAACTTTCATTGCTTGTTTTGGCCTGCCATGCTTGAAGGCGCAGGGTTTCGAAAACCCACTGGTATTTTTTGCCATGGCTTTTTAATGGTAGATGGCGCCAAGATGTCGAAGTCGCGTGGCACGGCAATAACAGTAGAAACCTATTTAAAGCACTTACCACCAGAGTATTTGCGTTACTACTATGCTGCAAAGCTCACCAGTGGTGTGGTAGACATCAATTTAAACCTTGAAGATTTTATCACCCGCGTTAATGCTGACCTTGTTGGCAAGGTTGTTAATATAGCCAGCCGGTGCGCAGGCTTTATCAGCAAGCAGTTTGATGGGCAACTAAGCACTACCTACCCTGAAGCGCTACGCAAGGATTACGACAACTTTATTTCTGCTCGAAGTATTATCTCGGAGCACTACGAGACTCGCGAATTTGGCAAAGCCATGCGAGAGATTATGCTGCTTGCCGAACATGCCAATACCTATATCAATGATGCCGAACCTTGGGTGAAGATAAAAACTGAAGGTGGGCGCGACGAAGTACAGGCCATTTGCACAGTAGGGCTTAACTACTTCCGCGTAATAATGACTTACCTTGCACCCGTATTGCCAGAACTGGCCTCGAAGACCGAAAGCTTTCTAAATACAAGCCTATCAATGAGCTCCATTGACGAGCCGCTGGTTGCCCATGGCATTGAAAAATTCAAACCCATGATGACTCGTATTGAGCCTGCAATGATTGAAAAAATCATTGCAGAAACAAAAGAACTGGCCACGGTTTCTACGGCCACCACGACAGGCAGCAACGCGAACGTCGAACCTATCAAGGAAGAAATCGATATTAGTGTTATTGAGAAACTGGATTTGCGTATTGCCACCATCGTGGACGCAAAGGCAGTTGATGGCGCAGACAAACTGCTTGAGCTAACACTTGACATTGGATGCGAACAACGCACCGTGTTTGCAGGCATTAAGGCTGCTTACAAAGCAGACGAGCTAGTTGGCCGCAAGACGGTCATGGTAGCTAACCTTAAGCCGCGAAAAATGCGTTTTGGTTTGTCGTCAGGCATGGTGCTGGCAGCAGGCCCAGGTGGTGACAACTTATTTTTACTCACGCCTGACGATGGTGCTGAACCGGGTATGCGGGTTAAGTAAGGTTAGTTGTAAGCAACGTGAGCGAACTCATACTGATCGTACTAGGGGCCGCCCTGGTTAACAACTTTGTGCTGGTGCAGTTTTTAGGCTTATGCCCATTTATGGGTGTATCACGACAGCTAAGCAGTGCAATCGGCATGGGCGTCGCGACCACTTTTGTATTAACGCTTGCCTCTACTTTAAGCTTTTTGATTGATCACTGGTTATTGCAACCATTTGATCTTGAGTTTCTACGCACAATCAGCTTTATTCTGATTATCGCCACTGTGGTGCAATTTACCGAAGTGGTGATTCGTAAACGCAGCCCATTGTTACATCAAATGCTGGGAATTTACTTACCATTAATTACCACTAACTGCGCCGTGCTCGGTATGGCACTACTTAGCTCACGCCAGTTCGATACGCTACTCGAAGCCATCATCTATGGAATCAGTGCAGCTGCCGGCTTTGTTTTTGTACTGATCATTTTTGCCAGTTTGCGAGTGCGACTAGAATCTGCCGATGTGCCGCAATCGGTTAGCGGTGTGCCGATAGCGCTAATTACTGCAGGCATTATGTCCCTAGCCTTTATGGGCTTTGCTGGCCTTGATCGCGGCATTTAATGTTGCCTATGCTAACAAGCTTTATTGCAGTCATCATCGTGTTTTACGCTGTTGGCGCAGCACTACAATGGTTGTCCTGGCCGTCCAAACAAGGCGATGACAAGCTTGAAGAATTAATCGAAAACGTTAACGCCTTGTTGCCACAAACACAATGCGCGCAATGCGGATTCCCTGGCTGCAGGCCATACGCTGAAGCCATTATCAACAAACAACAGGCGATCAATCAATGCCCACCTGGTGGAGATGCCACTGTCGTAGAGTTGGCGCAGTTACTGGGGCTGGAGGTAATACCACTGGATAGCACCCTGATGCCTCACAAGGCGCCACAAGTAGCGTATATCCAGGAGGAGAATTGCATCGGCTGCGTGCTATGTATACAAGCTTGCCCAGTGGACGCAATCGTGGGCGCCAATCGATTAATGCACACGGTGATAGCCAGGGAATGCACAGGCTGCGAACTCTGCTTACCACCTTGCCCCGTCGACTGCATCGAACTACGAGCACCCGACCCTCTATTTACCTAGCGGCCTGCATCGTAACTTAAATAGTGGCTTTAGCCATCTCGCAATCGTTTCGCGCATTGCAATCAAAGCGATTACAGGGAGATCGACGTCACAGTATTAATGGTCATCTCTCGAAGAAGTTGTCATTCCTGTGCAGATCCGTCATTCCCACGAAGGATAGCTAGTGCGCGGGTACGACTACAGGTTTGATTTAACATCAGCCAGTAACTGATCAACACTATTAGTAAACAACGCGGAATCAACACCGCAGGCTACAAAGGTAAAACTACCCTTGAGTAGTTCTGCAGCCTTTGCAGAATCTAGCACCAACGTACCGCAAGGCACGCCATTTTTAGAAAGCTTGTCAGCTACCGGAAGAATTAAATCCCAAACCTCAGTATTCATTGGCTGACCAAGCAACCCAAGATCAGCTGCGATATCTGATGGGCCAAAAAACACGCCATGCACACCATCAACTGCGGCAATGGCTTCGGCTTGATCGATCGCTTGTTTAGTTTCAAGTTGAACAATAATGGTGGTTTCTTCTTCCACGCGATCAAAGTAATCTTTACAACGGCCATAACGACTTGCACGTGTCGAACCCGCAACACCTCTAACACCGAGAGGTGGATAGCGAGTTGCTCGCACAGCCGCCTCCGCCTCTTCAACCGATTGCACCATTGGAAACAACAAACCAGGCGATCCGATATCAAGTAATCGTTTAACCTCTACTGTGTCATTCCAGGCTGGCCGTACGATTGCCGTAGTGCCGCTATTGTCAAACACATTAAGCTGCGTAAGAATTGAAGGTATCTCGTTAGGAGAATGTTCCATATCGAGTACAACCCAATCGTATCCACTACTTGCCACGATATCGGCCGATATTTCACTGGCCAAACTTACCCATAATCCAATCTGCTTTTCGCCATTACGGATCGCGTGTGTGAACGAGTTTACTGGGTGCTTCATTCGCTTTGTCCTGTAATTGTTGTGGCCCGAGCCATGTTGCAAGTGCAAGCGTTCATTCTGGCACAGTTGCGCGACGCTGCACACTAGCCTGTATTAGATATTAGCCTGCACTAAGGCCATGATAAACTGATACCAGCATTATTCACCGGCTCAGCAATTGACCAATTCAACCTCCATTGTATCCGCGTTTCGCGGTGGGATCGCACTAGCGCCCAACAAGCAAGGCTTGAACAAACCAATCAAGACGGTGCCACTGCCTTCAGAGTTATTGTTCAATGCATTTGAACCATGGGTAAAAATCGGCGATATCGTTATGGCAGGCCAGAGAATCGCAGCCGATACTCTAGCCAGCACATCGGGCTGCATCACGGAAATTCAACAATACAACACCTGCTGCACGATCAAATTGATACCCGATGGCAATAATACGTTTGTACCTGCCATCACTAAGGCAGAGCACCCCATGGCAGCGATCGAGGCTGCGGAGCTTGCAGGCTTAGGCGGGGCAGGGTTTTCAACAGTCAAAAAATTACTTAGCCAACAACAGACTCAACTAACAACATTGCTTATCAACGCAGCTGAGTGCGAACCCATGATTGCTTGCGATGAAGCCCTAATGCTTGAATCTTCCTCAGAGATAATTTCGGGCATTAGCACGTTGATGCAAATTACCGCCTGCCAACAATGCATCATCGCAATTGAAGATACCAAGCTCAACGCGATCAATGCAATCAAACGAGCCATTGCGGTTCACGCAAACCCTAAACTAAGGCTCACAATAGTACCGACGCGTTACCCTGGCGGTGCAGAAACTGTATTATTGCGGCAGCTAACAGGTGCCAATTTAACAAAAAGGCAACACCCAGCAGAGCACGATATGTTGTGTTTCAATATTGCAACCGCTTACAGCGTGCATCATGCAGCCGCACACCAACCCCTATTTGGGCGTGTAGTCACTATCGCCGGTAACGCTGCAAACGAACCGTGTAATGTACGTGCGCTATTTGGCACACCACTATCGCATTTGTTAAAACACACCAACAACTTTCCCGCCAATTTGCCTGATAGCGATGTAACGATCAAGCTAGGCGGACCACTGAGCGGCCAGTTACTTAAATCAGGTGTTGCTGATCTACCCACTACAGCAATCAATTCAAATTGCAATGCCATCATTATCGAACGTAACAATCAAACAATTGTTGAGAAAGCCTGTATTCGCTGCGGCGATTGCGCCGACGTATGCCCAGAATCCTTACTGCCACAACAGCTACTCAGGTATCAACACAGCGCCGACAAACTCAATGACTACCTACTACCCAACTGCATCGAATGCCGTTGTTGTGATCTTGTCTGCCCTTCAGCTATTCCATTAACTGACTATTTCAAACAGAGCAAACAAGCACTTTATGCACAAACGCGATTGCAAGTCGATGCAAAATTGGCGGAAACTCGATTTGCGTCCAGACAAGCACGCTTGGCACGTAAAGCACAGGAGCGTGAACAAGCGTTATTGGGGAAAAAACGCGAAGTAGCGACTGCACCGAAACCCTCGACTACGGACATCAAAGCAGCGCTCGTCCGCGCCAAACGACTAGCTGGAAATTCAGGCAGTAAACGCTGATGAGCCTGGTACTGCACTCGAGTAAATCGCTCACGAACGTAATGCTCTTGGTGATAATAGCGCTGGTACCGGGTATCGCCGCTTACGCTTGGCTCGTCAGCCCCATCGTGATAATCAATATTGTATTCTGCGTATTGATCGCCTGCCTTACAGAAGCTGCGTGCATGTGGCTTCGAAGCCGCTCTGCCGTATCTGCATTAAGAGATGGCAGCATCATACTGGCGGCTACCTTGTTAGCGCTTGCCGTGCCACCTCAACTTCCTTTTTGGCAACTTGGCTTGGGCGCAGTAGCAATGGTTGTGCTAGGCAAGCAGCTCTATGGTGGCTTAGGGCAAAACCTATTTAACCCAGCCATGGTTGGATTCGCGTTTCTAATGGTGTCGTTTCCACAGACCATGACCACCTGGATTGATAACATGCAACAAAGTGTCGGCATGGCCCAGCTGGTACAGGCAAAGTGGTTTATGCCAAGCAACATTCAATGGGATTCAATAACACAAGCCACGCCACTGGAGTCCATCCGTTTGGCAAGCCAGTACGGGGCCGATCAAGCGACACCGTTAACGCAAGCAGCACTCAATCGACAAGTTACTAATGGGCCCTGGCCAATAGTTAATTTAGGGTTTCTAGTTGGCGGCCTCTGCTTGCTATACAAACGCATAATCAGTTGGCATATTCCCCTGTCGGTCATCTTCACTTTGTTTGCGCTGCACGGAATATTAGCGCTGACTTCAACACAACCACAAATCGGGGCAACGCTAGCAATCGCGTCTGGCGCTACAATGCTCGGCGCTTTTTTTATCGCGACCGATCCGGTTACTGCCGCAACAAGCAACACCGGCCGAATTATCTACGGCATCGGAATTGGTGGCCTAAGCTTCGTTATAAGACAATGGGGTGGCTATCCCGAAGGGTTTGCATTTGCCGTATTGCTAATGAATATGTGCGCACCATTGATAGACTCAACCGTAAACCGCCATGCTTGAATATCGATCCAAGCTAAATCAAAGTGGTTTTAGGTTGAGTTTAGGCGTTGCAACCGCGGTGATAGTCACTGCACTTGTTTTTGTAATAACAAAACAACAACGTAAACAAAGTAGCCAACTCATTTTAAGCCGGCAGATAGGGTTATTACTGCCAACAGGCGCTTATGAAAATAATCCAGCAACTGATCGCATCCAACTCAATAAAACGATATCAAGCAGCCTAACGCTTAACAGCGCCTATCTATACAAATCGGCCAACACTGTGCGCGGTGCCATATTTCATGTCACCACATCGCAAGGTTATAGCGGAGATATTGAATTACTAGTGGCGCTTGCACAAAGTAAACTAGTACATGGTGTTGCGCTCGTTGCACATACTGAAACCCCTGGCCTTGGGGACAAAATCGAACTAGGCCGCACCGATTGGCTCAGTCAGTTTACCGGCCTGCACACTACCTCGATGCCACCATCAGCTTGGTCAGTCAAAAAAGACGGGGGCGCTTTTGATCAAATAACAGGAGCAACCATAACGCCACGGGCGGTGATCAATGCGGTATCTGATACCATCAATTGGTATTCACGACATCCCGATTCACTGCAATGACACCCGGCACTCCATCTACGCGCGCGCTGTTGCTTGCAGGGCTTTGGACTGACAACCCAGCTTTAGTGAAGTTACTCGGGCTTTGTCCGCTGCTTGCTGTGAGCAACACTGCCATCAACGCCCTGGGTTTAGGCATCGCAACACTGATCACTTTGGTTATTTCCAATACCATGGTTTCGGTATTTCGCCACTATCTGTTGCCAGCGATACGCATTCCCTTGTATGTATTGGTGATAGCCTCTGTAGTGACCTGTATCGAATTACTCATTCAGGCTTGGCTACCGCAACTACATCGCTCACTTGGCATCTTTTTACCGCTAATCGTAACCAACTGTTTAATAATGGGAAGGGCCGAAGCCTTTGCATCACGGCAACCCGTAAAAGCCTCTATAGTGGATGCCCTAGCAATGGGTTTAGGGTTTTTAGTGGTGTTACTGCTACTCGGTATGGCGCGAGAGCTTATCGGCTTGGGCAGCCTATTTACGGGGGCAGCACAACTACTGGGTACTGACACGTCGCATACCGGCATCAAAGTCTTTGATGCAGAATATGGTGTGTTAATCGCCTTACTGCCACCCGGTGCTTTTTTTATTCTCGCAGCATTGTTAGTTGCTAAAAGAAAAATAGACAGATAGCCATATACATAAAAGATAGATAAATGCTTTTTACTCAAGATAGAAAAATAATTCGGCAAGCCTATGCAGCTGCCTGGCGAAAACATCAGCGTGATGAAAAACTCGAACCACTAGAAAAACAGTTGGTAGATTTGGTAATCGATCATCCGGAATATCAAAGCCTGCTGGATGATGCTCAACAATTTGCTGACAGGGATTTTACCGCTGACGATGCGGGTGAAAACCCTTTCTTGCATTTAGGTTTGCATCTAGCTTTACGCGAGCAAGTAGGCACTGATCGACCACGAGGCATTGCACCCATTACACGATCCCTACTACTCAAACATCAGGATGGCCATCAAGTGGAGCATTTGATGATGCAATGTTTAGGTGAATTTTTATGGGATGCGCAACGCCAGGGAAAAGCCCCTGACGAGCAAGCTTATCTCGAACAGCTTAAGCAACTGATTTAGCAAACCCAAAGCTGGATATTCGGCTTTTTAAACGTCGCATCTTGCACTTTATTTTCGCAAATCTGACCACCTGCCACTTGCTCTTTGGTGCTAATAACGTCAGGGGCATTGTGGTGCTCGTAGGCACACGAGCCACTGCGACATCTGACAGCTTAATACCTGCTACGCTTAGATCACGTTCTTCGCCGGCAGCAATGCCGATAAACCGGCCCATTTTTCACACAGACATTGCTTCACTCCTGATAAATAAAACGGAACGTGTTCTCAACGAGAACGGAAATGGATCAACTTCCGGCGATGGTTACCTCCACAATTGCCTGCCGCATCGCAAGTCGCCTGACAAAACAATTCAGGAATCGCGAACCACACCGATCCCCGACTAACGCCGTCAGAAAAGAATTTTAAGCCTTCTGGTGCTTAGTCATCAATAACAATAAAAAATAACGATCGGCATGAAATCAAAAATAATTATTTACACGTCATTTCTGCTGACACTTAGTTTTGCTGGCTCCATCTCGGCCGCTACTACCGAACCCAGTTTGCAGGACGCGGTCCCTAAAGCAGGCGTCGTATACGAGCTTGATTCCGACGCCGCAGAGGATCTCCAACCCTATAAGAGCCCATGGTTTAATGACTATGGCGTTAGTTACAACACTTGGCGCTTGATAGATGCTTTAGCTGACGGCCCCTTACATGGCCTAAACCCGCAATCGTATAATATTGTTTCGCTTCAAGATAAAATTAATTTCTATGTAAGCTCCGTAAAAGCTGATGAGTACAACGGCCCCGAGAGTATCAATGATCTAAAAGGCCAATTAGATTTGGAGCTTAGTAACACGTTCAAAACCTACACCGCTCATCTTGCCAAGGGTGTGCTTGACCCTCAAGAAATACAGAAAAATCTAAAACGTCGTGCACCGGAATTCAACCCCGACAACCTTTACTCAGCATTGCTCAGCGGCGAGATCGAAGTCGATGACGCAATTGCTATGGCCACTCCACAGCACAAACAATATGGACGCCTAATGGTTGCGATGCGACTGTTACTCAAGGAACGCGAGAGTGGTGTCGAGCGCACCAAGGTGGCGGGCGACAAACAGCTAAAACCCGGCAGCTATTCACCTCATGTAGGGCTACTAAGGCAGCGCTTGATCGAAACCGGTGATCTAAGCGCAGATACTGACAATAGCAACCAATTTGACGAAGCGCTAATCGCAGCGGTAAAAGGCTTTCAAGCGCGCCATGGCATGGACACAGACGGTAGAGTGGGTAAAAAAACTCGCGCCGCGCTGAACATAACCATTGACGAAGATATCGAACAACTCGTGATGAGCCTTGAACGATGGCGCTGGATGCCACGTGACCTAGGTTATATGCACATCCTGGTAAACCTGCCTAGCTTTAAATTACAGATGATGAATGGCAATCAAAAGGTGATTGATATGCCGGTGATTGTGGGCGCTCAGGAACACCAGACACCAGTATTCTCAAAAGACGTTAAATTCATTGAAGTTGCCCCAACGTGGACTGTTCCTCACAAGATCACACAAAACGAATTGCTACCTATTGAGCGCAGGCGCCCGGGTTATTTAAAGAAGAAAGGTTTCGATTTTTTTAGTTACAGAAATGGCCGCCTAGAAAAGGTGGCACATTCAAAAGTAACGCCCGAAGAGATCATGGAAAACCCGTTCCCTTATATTGTTCGCCAACAAGCGGGTAAAACTAACGCCTTGGGTAAACTAAAAATCTTAATGCCCAACCCTGATGCAATCTACTTGCACGACACCCAGGCCAAAAAGCTATTCAAAAATACTGAACGCGCTTATAGCCATGGCTGCATCCGCCTAAGTGATCCTGATCGTTTGGCAGGCTTGATTTTTCAGATAGATGGTAAGAATCCACAGCAGACCAAACAACTGCTGGCATCCAAGAAGACTAAGCGCGTTAGGATCAAGAGCAAGATCGAGACGCATCTGGCCTACTTTACTACCTGGATTGACGAAGACGGAAAAATCCAGAAGCGTAAAGATATCTACTGGCATAACGCACGCCTCAAGCGGGCGTTATTTGAAAAAAAGACGCTACTGGCGGCACTCGACAAACACTTCTTCCCACTGGTAGCCAGCCTGGAAGATCAAGATATTTAGTATTTGCTAGCACCACGTCCAGTTAAACTTAGCGTAGCTGATCAAGTTATCTCAGATCAATGCTAGCCAAAAACAGATCAAAATGATTTACTATTCCGGTTGTCCAACCAATTGGGATAGTAATGAGTCAATCCATCATCGTTCTTGGCGCAGGCTCTATCGGCGTCGCCACTGCAACGCACCTGCTGCAACGCGGATGGGATGTCACCATGGTTGATCGTGAGCCACCCGCAAGCGAAACGTCCTACGGTAATGCCGGCGTGATCAATGCGGCATCCTTTGTGCCACTCAATAACCCCGGGCTACACGCATCCCTTGCCAAGTATTTACGCAACAACACTGCTCAACTGCGCTACAACTGGCCGTACATTTTAAAAAACATCCCCTGGGCACTACAGTTTTTGCAATCCAGCAAAACCCGAGCGTCAAGAATAAGCTGTGATGCGCTCCATCAGCTCACCACCCCTGCCCTGGATGAACACAAAGCGATGATGCAGCGCGCGGGCAATATGCACAGGCTTAGTGAAAAGGGATGGCTCAAGGTCTATCGCAAAGGCGCAGGTTATAACGAGCAATCTTTTGAGGCTCAGCTGTACGCCGAGCATGGCATCGATATTCAAACGCTTGATGCAGCCGGCATACACGATCTCGAACCTTCGCTTAGGCAAATTTACTCTGCCGGCTATCTTGTGTCAGGCGCTGCGTGTATCAATAACCCATCAGCGTTGATAAAAGAATACGCCGAACAATTCGTCAAGGATGGTGGCAAGCTACTGCAAGAGAATGTTTCAAGCCTATCGTTTAACGCCAATCAAACGCACTGCCATCTAGAAAATGGCAAACGGCTAAGCAGTGATCAACTAGTGGTGGCTGCTGGCCCATGGAGCGGTGACATTCTTGCGACCACCGGCTACACGGTGCCAATGCGGTTTGAACGCGGGTATCACGCGCACTATCATTTTGCAGACGGTGAAACGCTGGGCCGCTCAGTGCATGATATTGATTCAGGTTTTATCATGAGCCCAATGGAGCAAGGGCTGCGTATCACCACAGGGGTTGAGCTGAACCATCGTGATGCACCACCCAACTATTCACAGCTTGCACAAGTGATGCCTGCCGTGCACGAAGCCATTGGTATCACTGAACGAACCGACGACCCCTTATGGTGTGGAAGCCGGCCGACATTTCCTGATAGCCGGCCAGTGATCGGCCCAGCACCATCACAACCCGGCTTGTGGGTGGCATTTGGGCATCATCATATTGGTGTGATGACTGGCCCAATTACAGGCAAGGCGCTAGCTGAACAGATCAGTAACGAACCGCTCTGTATGGATATGAAGCCATTTTCGCCTGCTCGATATATTCGGCGTAAAAGAGGTTCCGGCAGTTCCGGTGCCGCTAATTAAGCTGCTTAGCTTTATTCCACAGCGCATCAAGGCTAGCAAGATCCATTTCTTGTATAAGCTGTTGCTCATCCGCTGCAAGCGCCTCTACTTGCCGAAAGCGTTTCTCAAATTTGCCGTTAGCACGACGCAGCGCTTTTTCAGCATCAACTTTGTAGTGCCGAGCTAGATTAACCGCTACAAACAATACGTCACCCAGCTCATCTTCCAACGCATCTGCACGAGCAGCCTCATTGCTTAATTGAGCAGCCTCACGCACCTCGGCAAACTCTTCATCCATTTTTTTCCAAACATTATCCACTACTGGCCAATCAAAACCCACTCGCGCGGCGCGTTTTTGTATTTTCTCTGCCCGCATTAACGCCGGCAGCGTTAAGGCAATACCATCGAGCACTGAAACCCGCTTTCCCACGCTAGCCCCTTCCCTCTCGGCAGCTTTGCTTGCCTCCCAGGCTTGATTAACGTCGCTTGCGTCGGCTACGGGTTGATGGGCGACATCCCCAAACACATGCGGGTGACGCCTACGCATCTTGTCAACAATACCCTTTGCCACATCATCAAAATCAAACGCGCAGATTTCGTCCGCCATTTGTGCATGGAACACCACTTGGAATAACAAATCGCCCAGCTCGTCTTTTAATTCATCTAACGATTCACGCTCGACGGCATCAGCCACTTCATAGGCTTCTTCGATGGTGTAAGGGGCTATGGTTTTAAAGCTTTGTTTTTGATCCCATGGGCAACCACGCTCCGGATGGCGCAACTCACGCATGAGTTCTAGTAAATCGGATACGGATGACACACTAGCACTCCTGATTTAGACAGGTGTTAGCTTATGGGGTTCTTTGGGCGATGCAGCGCCTTTGGGGTATGACTTAGAAGGTCAGTTTAATACCCAAATGCACACTGCGGTCCAGGCGCACGTTATCAAAATTAGTTGTATTGAAACGCATGCGACGATAACCGACGTAGGCCTGAGCCTGTGGGATTATTTCAATTTGTAACCTGGCGTTAAGTTCAGCAAAACGCTCGGCATCAGAAAAGCTTGTGATGCTGGGTGCGATAAATCCTTCGATCAATGCCTCAATCGGGTTGTGCCTGGAGCTTGATATCAGCATGCCCGCCTGGAAACCTAATGCTAAGGCGCCAACGGTTTCTTCAGCTTCGGCACCATTGTTATTCTCTGCCGGGATGGTGATATCACCGTACATCGCTTTGATACCAGCGCCTAAGCTGTATTGCGACGTAGAAGACTGGCGGTATCCGCGAGCGATCAAGGTGGCGTGCAAGAGCTTGTCGCCTTCTTCGCTGATAAAGCCACCAAAGGCCACTTCAGAGCCACCGCCCTGATAAAACGCATGGGGGTTTAGCAGCATGGATAAGTGAGCGGTGTTGTTACTTAACGCAAGATCTACACCGCCAGCATTTGCTGTAGCCGTACACAGCAACATGCACAAAGACGCCAATGCCTTTTTCATGCGAACACCCCAAAACCAATTATCGTTAATTTAAGTCTAGACGCGATTTTCCAGCCCGCAAGTGGCATTTGTATACGATATGATTGGTAAGCCTAATGCCAGTCTGACAATTGTTTGACCCTCTGCTCAAGCCTTGATGCATCATCAACTTAACTCAAGAAATACCACGCCCTGAAGAAGCATAACGTTGGTCAGATTGAAGGTCGAGAGTTGATTCCACACTAATGCCCTAACCGAGTTATTCAACAGTGGAGAGCAACAGTTGTTACAGCTTGCATTTAAGGCTGAGATTCAAGCTAGAGCAGCGGTACCAATGAAACCTGCGCGCGGACTCGCTGGGTGGCCACTTCCAATTCATAATCACCAGAAGACACGTAGTCCTTATCTATAACTTCAGCGCTGCGCACGTAACCCATACCGATACTCTTCTGCACAGTGTGGCCGAAACCTGCCGAGGACAACCAACCGCAACGCTCACCATTCCTATAAATTGTTTCGCGCCCCGATAGGATGACATTAGCATCGCAAGTAAATGTTGCCATGATCTTTTTTATTCCGCTTTCACGCTGCGCTTGCACCGCCTCACGTCCTTTGAAGTTTATATTCGAATTCATTTTCACAGCCCACGCCAAACCCGCTTCATCAGGTGTGTGATCCGGCCCTATATCCGAACTCCAAGCCCTATAACCTTTTTCGAGCCTTAGGGTTTCTATGGCCCGGTAGCCGGCATTGCGTAGCCCAAGAGGCGTACCTGCTGCATGCAGACTTCCATATACTGTTGCAGCGTACTCAACAGGTAGATGTAACTCCCACCCGTTTTCACCTACATAGCTGATTTGCATTGCCAATACCGGGCATCCAGAGATTCCAATAGTGCGAGATTGACCAAATGGCAAGGCTTCTTGGGTGACATCATCATGAGTACACTGAGACAAGATGGCCAACGCATTAGGGCCGAAAAGTGATAACACTGCATTAGAGGATGTCACATCAACCAACTGAGCATTCATTCCAGGTGGTATGTTGCGCGCGATCCAGTCAAAATCATGTGTGGCAAAGCCCGTACCCGTGACTATGTAGTACTGATCTAGCGCTGTGCGTACCAGCGTCAGATCACACTCAATGCCTCCCTTGTCGTTAAGCATTTGAGTATAGATAATCGAGCCCACAGGTTTATCGACGCGATTGGCTGCAATCCAATTCAAGGCAGCTTCGGCGTCTGGCCCTTTTAGAATGAATTTAGCAAAAGAAGTCTGATCAAACAGCACTGCTGTTTCTCGCGCAGCTTTGTGTTCACGCGCTACAGGTTCATGCCAATTCGGTCGATCAAAGGTATAGATATCTCGAGCCACTTCACCCTGATCAGCAAACCAATTCGGCCTCTCCCACCCCAGTTTTTCTCCAAAGACAGCACCGCTATTTAGTAGTGTGTTATACAACGGTGATCGACGGCAGGGACGGCCACTATCATGTTCTTCAGATGGCCAGGCCATGGTGTAGTGTTTGCCATAGGCCTCTAAAGTTCGAGTTCGCACCCAATCATCATTTCTATGAGGCTGCCCAAAACGACGAATATCAACGGGCCATAAATCATAGGGCGGCGCACCATTGGCAACCCATTCTGCAAGTGCCATTCCGGCTCCGCCCCCCGATGCAATTCCAAAGGCGTTGAATCCAGCGCCAATATAAACATTTGCCATCTCCGGGGCCTCTCCCAGGATGAAGTTTCCATCAGGTGTAAAACTTTCAGGCCCGTTGATAAGTTGTTTCACGCCTGCCGTATGCAACGCGGGTACTCGAGGCAATGCCAATTCAACTAATTGTTCAAAGTGCTCAAAGTTTGAGTCCAAGAGCTGAAACTCAAAGTGATCCGGAATGCCATTGTTAGCCCACGGGATACCATTGGGTTCGTACCCACCCATAACCAAACCGCCCACTTCCTCCTTGTAATAAGTCAATCGGTCTGGATCGCGTAGCGTAGGAAGATCGGAAGGTACGTTAAAGGCTTCGGTGACCATATACTGGTGTTCCACGGATAACAATGGAACTGAGACACCTATAGTTTTGGCCAATTCACGCGTCCATTGCCCACAACAGAGAACCAATTTTTCGCAAGTAATATCACCTTGCGCAGTTCGCACACCCGTTATCCGACCTTGGTGGCTCAGAATTTCGGTGACCGCTGCGTTTTCAATAAGCTTTGCACCCCGGGCACGTGCGCCTTTTGCCAATGCCTGCGAAATATCAGCAGGATTCGCCTGACCATCGGACGGTAAAAACGCAGCGCCCACCACATCGCCAATGTCCATAAGTGGCCATATATCTTGTGCCTCTTGCGCAGATAATAGCTGCATATCCAGCCCAAAACTATGCGCGGTAGTGGCTTGACGTTTAACTTCCGTCCAGCGCTCTTGATTACATGCCAAGCGTAAACCGCCATTCATTTTCCAGCCGGTCGCCAATCCTGTTTCGGCCTCCAATTTGTTATACAGCTCAATTGAGTAACCCAATAATTGCGTGACATTGGCGTTTGAGCGCAGCTGTCCTACGAGGCCTGCCGCATGCCATGTCGAACCGGACGTCAGCTGAGCTTTTTCTAGTAGTAGTACTTCCTGCCCCATTTGAGCAAGGTGATAGGCGGTTGAACAACCGATAATCCCACCACCAACCACGACGATTTTCGAACTGCTAGGAAGACTCATAATTGGCCTTAGGAATGAACAAAAAAAGACAACGCTGTATCGAGCCTTTCGATATTTTCAGCGGTGTACCTGCCGTAGTCAAAATCGATATCGGAATGAATTTCTGATGTCATCGACCAGAGCGTTTCACGCATTAAAGACGCGCATTTCATAGCTTGGTAGGATCGCCATTGCCGATCTGATGCAGTACCAAAATATTGCTCCAACATTGAGCACTCTTGCGCTTCTGTTAAACCGTTGTTTGAGGCTAGTCCTGCCAAATCAAATAAAGGTGAATTGAACCCGCCGTACTCCCAATCAATCAGCCATAAGCGATCACCATCATCCAGAATATTGGCCGATAATAGATCATTGTGGGCAATCACCAAATCGACTTGCCCTACCGCGCTCTCAAGCATGGCTACTTGAGTAAGCAATTGAGGCAACAGTGATTTATGCGAGGATCCATCTGCATCTAAGCGCGTTATGTAAGTGCGATTAATCTGGAATGGCCAAAATGCCAGTACCGGCTTGATCAGGTGCGCGCCTAATTTTTGATGGACATTTGCTAAGAGATTAACGATGCGATGCAGATTTTTGGAATCACGTACATCTATCTCCTGAAAGGTTTTTGCAGTTAAAAATTCCAACACCAGAACTCCTGGTTCATGATGAATAACCTTGGGGGAAAACCCAGCCCTTGCGGCCGCTTGAGATATCGCCAATTCATTCCAGCGCATTATGCCGTGCTCTTGTATATCCTCACCCAAGCGTACGACGTACTTTTTGTCCGCATCACGCACTGTCAGGTTGACGTTGGTTATGCCTCCGCCCAACAGTTCGACATCTTCCGGGGCAGTAAAGCACGCTAGCTCAGCAGCCCGCTTAACGGGATCTTCTCTCATAGACCTAGTCTCTTACGTTGATCTTCAGCCAAAGCGTTCACAATTCTGTCGGCGATGATGGCGATAAAGGCGACCGACAAACCGGCGATAATACCTTGCCCGGCATTGGCCTTCGTTAATGCTATATAGACTTCCTGTCCAAGATCACGTGTGCCAACAAGCGCTGTGATTACGAGCATTGATAGCGCCAGCATAATAGTCTGATTTAATCCCAACAGTATTTGCGGTGTTGCCAATGGCAGTTTTATGTTCCATAACAACTGACGTTTGGTACAACCTGCCATTAAACCAGCTTCAATTAATTGCTCGGGTACGTCTCGTAATCCATGCGCTGCGTAGCGGACCGCTGGCGCTAAGGCGTAGAGAACCACGGCTATCATGGCGCTGAAATCACCTACCCGAAATAACATCACAACGGGGATTAAGTACACAAAACTGGGCAAGGTCTGTAGTGTATCCATCAGGCCAAGAATGACACGACCGGCGCGCGGTCGCAGGGCTGCCCAAACACCTAATGGAATTCCGACAACGGTTGCGATAAAAACAGACACGCCGCACAGGTAAATGGTGACCATAGCCTTAAGCCATAACCCATTTGCCGCGATGAAGCTCATCATGATTGCGGCCATAAGCCCTAGCTTCCGCCCTCCGACACGCCAGCCAATCAACCCTATGGCAAAAATGCCCCACGGCCAGGGAATGCCACTAAAAAATTTCTTGACTGGTAGCAACAGCCACTGAAGCACGACTATTTTTATCGCTTCGAGCGTGTCAAAAAAATTGATATTGACCCATTTCATGGCGTCCGACCAGAATGGCGCAGTTGTGATGGTCAGATGGTCCGGATACGTTTGCAGCATCGGTATAAATTTACCGAGAAGCAAATTTACAACTACGGCCAATAAGACAATGCTCACCCAAGGGTGCCGCTGTACGACGTTCCCCGTTAGTCTTGCGGTCTGCCCTCTTTGCGAAAACGCCTGACTGGCGCGATCAAGCGCAATTGCCATAACAACAATGGCTAGCCCGGCTTCTATCCCCCCACCGATATCCAAACGACGCAAGGCAGAAAGCACATCAAAACCCAGCCCTCCTGCCCCAATCATGGAGGCAATTATGACCATGTTAAGAGACAACATGATGACCTGATTAACACCCACCATTAGCGATGATTTGATTGACGGAACCAGAACCTTCCACATAATTTGCCGCGGCGAACAGCCTGACATTAGCCCGGCTTCCAAAATTTCGTTGGGCACACCTTGCAGGGATACCAGCGTAATACGCACCATGGGAGGCATCGCATATATGACAGTGGCAATTAGCGCCGCGACAGGTCCAAAACCAAACAAAATGAGAATGGGGACTAGATAAGCGAACACAGGTACCGTTTGCATAAGATCAAGAACCGGCTGCAGCAATCGATTGATAAACGCAGAACGGTAGGCAGCAATACCAAGCAAGAGCCCACCAATAGCACCAATCGGCACAGCTATGAGAACAGACGCCAAAGTAATCATGGCACTTTGCCATTGACCAAACACCGCAAGGTATAAAAAACAGCCGCCGACCAATACAGCCAGAGCCCAGTCGCGCGCATAGTGCCCAATTGCAACCACACACACGAGAACCGCCACCCATCCCAGTGAAGGCGAGATAAGTACAGCTGAATCACCATAGCCTGTCGAAAAACCTTCGATCAGCACACTACGAAGAACTTGGTAAGGTGCTTCTATGACAACCGAGATAGCACGCGTAAATTCCTTGAATGAAAAAAAATAAAATCCGGCGTTTTCTACTAACCATTCCAGAAATTGGCTTATTGATTTCTCTAGCGGTAGCTCCCATTTTTTTGGAAAACGAATAATCCAACGTGCATCAAACGCTTTGTATAACTGAAACGACCAAGTCGATAAAACCCAGGTTAAGGCAAAGAGTACCAACCAAAACGTTTTCGGTGATTTCAATATGTTCCGCATCTAACGACGTCCGACTAATCCGTCAATAACAGATGAGCGAGTGATCTGACCAATAACGATATCGCCTTGAACAACGTGATGCGATAAATCCGATGCCTCTATCTGATCAGCTACACTGCCGATCACAGCATCATACGCAATGGATGCAGTAAATTTTTCAGCTGCAATGGATGCTGTCAATGAAGCCGCTGTTATCACCGTGGCGCGACTAACAGGGCGTGTAAATTCAGCAACGTAATCAGTTGCTGGATTTGGCAGAAGCGCTTCAGATTTTGCCACTTGTTGAATGGCACCGTCTTTCATATCGTTCAGATTCGCTGTAGGTGTTTCGCCAAAAAGCTTTTTGAATGATCACCATGCAGTTTCCATACATATGGGCACTCTAAGACAACTGATTTGTTCATGCGAGCTATTCAAGATAATTCAAGGGGCTAAGCAATAGCTGCTCAAGCTATTTCAGCAGTAAGCAATGGGCGCGCACTATAATATAATGCGCGCCCCTGTCCCTATCGTTGAATATGCACGCTAACCTTAAACGCGCGCACAAATTTAACGACTACGTATTACTTTGCAATCCAGGCAGACCATGTGTCTTTATTAGACGCCATCCAGCCAGCTACCGCATCCTCAACAGACTTCCCATCCAGATCAACTTCAGCGACCATGTTTCCGTAGTCGACATTAGAGAGCGTAAAATTCTGAATGATTTTGGTGGCCTCTGGCCATTTGTCTGCAACACCCGCCCAAGATACTTTCCAGATCGGACCTGTAGGTTTGCCGCAATCATAGGCTGCATCGGGGTTTATACCGACAGAAGGGTCTGAATAACACTCAGGCGAATACTTGGGAAATTCAACAAAGCTACCTTCGTACTTGGCAGGTGCCCAATGCGGGGAGTAAACCCACAAGATGATGGGGTCTTTGCGCTGATAGGCCGCTTCGAGTTCTGCAAACAGGGCGGCATCTGTACCGGCGTGGACAACCTCAAAATCCAGGCCAAGCGCTTCAACTCGTTCTTCGTCAAAACCTCCCCATGTCACAGGGCCACCTAAATAACGGCCCATAGGTGCTGTCTCAGCCGTTGCAAAAACCTCAGCGCAATCTTTTAAAGCCTCCCAGTTGGGCAAGCCAGGACACTGTTCTTCCATGTAGGACGGATACCACCATTCTTCTATGGCCTGCAGCCCGGTCTCACCCTGGCTGATGACATTACCAGTAGCAAAGGCCTCATCCATTGCCTCGCGACCTGTGGTCTCCCATAGCTCCATAGCAACATGAAGATCGCCGGTTTTCAGCCCGGCAAACTGAGCGATGTAATCTGCCTGAACATATTCAACGTTCAGACCAGCCTCCTCCAACACTTCACCCATGAGTGTAGTGGTTATCAACTGACCTGACCAATCATGCAAAGTCAGCTTGATCGGATCAGTGGAATCCTGGGCCAGAACTGGTGAAGCCGCAAAAAGGACGGCTGCTGTGACGGACAAATATTTCATTACCTTACCCCTTGGTTGGATCTGGTGTGCGATGTATTGTCAAACGAATGCCACAGATCGCCGACACTCATTAAGGGCCATTAAATAAGGAATCGCATCAAAAATCAATGTAAATCAACATATTTCAACAAATATCAACATGCAGTTTGTCTAAAAGGAGCTTTGAGTCAAAATAGACCCATATCCATTAGTATGACTTTCTCCCAGTTAGTTCGGTAGTGACTACCCGAGTAAAACTACTCGCCTTTTTTGACAGAATCCACATGACCTTGGAAGGCGGTATCCTCCATTAGTGACTTACACCGATCAAAACGACCAGTGGAATAGGCCCAAAAATCCTCAACCGGATTATCATCTGCATGCTGAATTAATCCCCAAAGGGTCCACAAAAGATCGCACATAGCTTTGTAAATCACCATACGGCCCATTTCGGCATCAGTAGGGGTACGACCAAAGTAGGCTTCCATCAATTCAGCGTCCTGTGCCGCGTTTAAACCAGCCTCGACAGATAAATCACCGACGTCCCATAGCGGGTCATTCATGCCAGAGTACTCCCAATCGACAATCCACATGACACTACCATCGTCAAGAAAGTTTTCGCATAGAGGGTCGCAATGGCAAGGGGCCAACGGTACATCGGCCTGATCGAGTACGTCTTTTAAAGGATTGGCAGCGGTGACCACATCGTAGTACCCCTCTGGCAAACTCACATCCTTGGTAGAAAGAATTTTTAGATAATCTTCGATCATCGAAAATAGTTCAAATCGAAATTCAAATGTCTCCCCAGAATTGTGGAGTTTTTGAAGTGCTGTGCCGGCTCGCGCTGGCGAGCCGACTCGCGATTGAAACAACGCAGGCGTCATCGTTTCAATTCCCGGTACCGTTCGGGAAATCATCAATCCAGTTTCAGGCCGGCCGAATATCACCTCTGGAGAAACACCTGCTCGCGCAGCGGCATACGCATTGTGCAACTCCACAGAGCGGTCTATGTATTCCTCAGTGCCATCTCCCGAGATACGCACGATCACCGAGCTATCTGCAAAGTCGACACGATGAACTAGATTAGTTAAACCACCGAGACGAGTAATAGTGTCAGCAGATTCAACGTCTGCAAACTTGGGTGCCTCACGCAAGGCAGCTAAAACTCTATTGGCGTGCTCAGTCATGAATTTCCCCTTAACCTTTTAGCGCTTTATTTTCTGGGTCGTACAATGGACTTTCCGTTCTCGCAATTGCATACCGAATACCAAACACTTCGAGCATAAAACCCTTTAGACCCCAGTGTTTCTTATTCAAGTAGCCGCGAATAATAGTTTGACCAACCGTATGGCCATAAGCTGCCGAAGTCGCAAGTGATACAACTGCATCACCCAATAATATCGTTTCACCACCACTCAATGGTAAATATTCGGGATACACAAAGGTGCACAGCTTACGGCTCAATTTACCCAATTTTTGAGCTTTAAGCACTTCAAGGCCTAGGAAATTATTTTTTGATTTCAAATGAACTCGAAAACCCAGTCCGGCCTCTATAGGCGTGTAATCTGGAGTCACGTCGCTGGACCAGTAGACATAGCCTTTTTCCATGCGCAGGCTTTCGATTGCACGGTATCCAACATTGGCAATGCCCTGTTTCTGACCAGCCATCCAAAGCAAATGATAAACGTGAGCAGCAAATTCAGTTGGAATATGCAATTCGTAACCGAGCTCGCCCACGTAGCCAATACGTGCAGCTCTAACCGTGGCCGTGCCAATGATAATGTCGCGTGTACTTGAATACGGAAACGCGTCGCTGGAAACATCACTCTCGGACACTGATAAAACATCACGTGATCTAGGGCCAACAATATTAATTACAGCAAAGGCACTGGTAACATCAACGATATTGACGGAACCATCTTCTGGCAGCTGACGTTTGATCCAATCACTATCACGCACTGCAAAGCCCGATCCGGTAACCATATAAAATCGATCTTCCGACAGTCGAAAAAAAGTAACATCGGCTTCTATTCCACCGGCCTTATTACACATCTGTGTGTAGATTACCGAACCAACCGGCTTATCCATGTTGGACACACATAACCACTGTAATGTGGCTAATACTCCCGGGCCAATAATCTCGAACTTTGCAAAGCTGGACTGATCTATCAGCGCTACACGTTCCCGCACAGCCTGATGTTCATCACTCGCATATTGCATCCAACCTGGATTTAGAAAATCCAACTGATCAATCGGTTCTACCCCTTCTGGTGCAAACCACAAAGGACGCTCCCATCCATTTTTTGAACCGTAGACTGCACCCTGCTCCTTTAATATGTCATACAAGGGAGACAGTCGTAACCTCCGAACGGACTCATGCTCCTGCCCTGGGTAGCGCATTTTGTAGTGGTAAGCATAGTGCTCAACAGCACGCGGGTACATAAACGCGCGAGTACCGTGATGAGGGCCAAAACGCCGTACATCCAATGGCCATACGTCAAGAGATGGCTGACCATCAACAACCCACTCTGCAATGATTTCCCCGGCTCCACCACCAGCTGCTATGCCGTAAAGGAATCCAGTAGCGAGCATCAAATTTTTATATCCGGGCTGCCAACCCATCACAAAATCACCATCCGCAGAGTAAGGAATAGGCCCATTGATGACCTGACGAATCCCTACTTCATTGATAATGGGGGTTACCTGCCCGGCGAGCTCAGCCAGAGGCAGAAATCGATCAAGATTTTCTGGCAATAGCTGGCGGACAAATTCACTGGGAATGCCGTTCTCACCAAAAGGCTGTGTGCCTTCTTCGTAGCCGCCGACCACCAAGCGTCCACCAACATCAGGTTTGTAGTAAACCAGCCTCTCAGGGTCACGCAGGGTTGGATATTCGCCAATCTCAATCCCAGTTGATTCAGTAACAATATACTGATGTTCGACAGCACAGGCCGGAATGTTAATGCCTAGCCTGCTAGCGATTTCCCGACTCCACATACCCGTGGCTAGAATAATCGTATCGGCTTCCCAACGGCCTTCGCTCGTTTCTAGGGACGTGATTCTTCCATTAGTGACGTTGAAATCCAATACCTCAACATGCTGACGAATATTAGCCCCTTGCCTGCGCGCAACCGTTGCTACCGCCTGGCACAGCGAAGCCGGATCGACGTAACCATCAGAAGGAATAAATGCCGCGCCCTCCAATCCCTTTTGTTCGATTAACGGGAACAGATCCCTGGCCTCAGCCGGGCTGACGATCTGCATGTCTAGATCAAAGCTTCTGGCCATGGTGGCCAGACGCTTAGCCTCTAACAACCTTTCAGTCGTCGCGGCCAGCCTCAGCGATCCGGTTTTTTTCCAATCGAATTGCATACCCTCCTCGTTCTGGAGACGGTCGTACATTTCAACCGACTTTTTCAGCATACGAGTGGTGTTTCTCGACGAGCGAAGCTGACCGACTAAACCGGCGGCATGCCAAGTAGCCCCCTCTGTTAAACCCGCGCGTTCGAGCAAAACAACGTCCTTTTCCCCCATGCGGGTCAAGTGGTAGGCGATGGAGCAACCCAAAATGCCCCCACCAACAATGAGATGTTTCGCTGCGTGCTGTGCCACTGCGGGGTCCATGAAAACAGATTATCCCAACATTATTTAAACTATTTTCAACATTTCTACAAGAGATATGTTGTTTTACGTTGTATTCCAGGGGTTTTCGCGGAGTTTAAACTCAACATAAGGACCTTACTGAGTTATTTTCAACAGATGCGAGGGTATAGTAGGTGGCTATGTCGAAATACCAAACACAAATACTACACGCTGTTGATATGCGCGGAACCGTCACGGTTGTAGAGCTTTCGCAGATGTTGGGAGTATCCGGCCAAACCATCAGGCGGGTCACACAACCACTTGTTGAAGGCGGGAGAATCAACAAGGTGCACGGAGCATTGGTGTCAAACCGCATCGCCTCCGATCCACCATTTTTAGCCCGAATGAATCAGCATCGCGACGCCAAAGTAGCCATAGCTCGGTTAGCCGCGGATATCATCCAGGATGGGGCAAGCGTGGCTATTGATACAGGATCAACTTCAGGTTTCATTGCCCAAGCTTTACGTAAACGACGCAAGCTGACGGTGGTGACAAACTCTGCTTTTGTCGCCAGCACGCTCGCAATCATTCCGGGCAATAAAGTGTCCATGGCTGGCACGCAATTACGAGATCATGATGGGGCGGCGTTTGATCGCTCGGCTTTTGAAGTCATCGAACGCATGCAAGTTGACTACGCGGTGCTGTCCGCGTCAATGGTCGATGCCAATAGAGGGTTCCTTGTCCACGAACAATGCGAAGTTGATATCGCCACGGCGATGCTTAAAAATTCCAGCCGAGCCATTATGGCTGTGGACCATTCTAAATTTTCGCCACAACAACAAAGGCCGGTGGTACGGCAACCGCGGCTCAAGCATGGAGATATTGTGGTCACAAACCGCAGCCCGGCAATCGAATTTGACACTCTACTCACAGGGATCGATGTCCGCCTGGCGGAGAAATAAAGCTTAGGCTCAGGGACCAAAAAAAACTTCCACGCATTTATCGGCTGACGCGCGCGTTCGTCACGTATAGCGCTCGCCTGGCATTTGGAATGTAAGCATCAACCTAACTATGGGTCGGGTACCAATGGCATTGCCCACCAAAATTTTAAAACACCCCCACTTCATTTTCAGTTTTAAATATTTTGGTTAGACAATTGGCTCTCGATCCTAATGCCAATCCGACAATTGCTTGACCCGCTGCTCAAGCCTTGCTACGGATACCTTCTCAGCAGTTTTAAGGCCCTGGGCAAACAATGACACTCGTAGTTCCTCAAATGACCACCGCAAGGCTTTGTGGGCAGCTAGGTAATCATTATCTTGGTGCTTAGCCAGCGCTTGGAAGCGTTCCCAAACGGGTAAAAACTCAGCTCGGCGAGCACGGTCTTTATCAGGGGCTTGGTCAATAGCATCCAGGCGTTTGCCCATGGCTTGAAAATACACCGGCAACCGCGCCATCTGCCCAAGTCCGGTATCACAAGCAAACCCTGGATAAAGCAGTTGGCTAATTTGATCTTTGATATCTTTAATCGCTTCAATCCAACTCAAGGACAGGCTGCCATCCATGCGACGCTGCACTCGTCGGTACTGTTCAAACACCGCCAGTAGGATTTCGCAAATATCGCCAGCACTACCCACCAATTGCGCACGATTAGCCTCGAGGCAACCGTTAAAGGCTTCGTACGTGCGTGGCAACGGCATGGTAATAAATGTGTTGTCGACAGCCGCATCAATGATGTCATCAATCAACACCTTCTTAGGCGCAATGGCAGTAAAGCGTAAGCTCAGCACATCAATGGATGGCAATTTACGTTGCAGATATTTTACTTCGCCTCGCAGTACTAATTTATAAAGTGCGCGCAAACCCTGCGGGTGAGAAAACAAGGCAGCATCTGCGCTGGCAAACAATTTAACGTTAACCTGCCCTTCATCAAATTGCAGCGCCGGGTAGCCTTGCATGGTTACGCCGGCACGCTCGATATCAACGCTGTCCGGCAGGTCACCAAAGTTCCAATCCTGTACAGCAGACTTTTCAATGCCGTCGTCTGAATAACTTAATAACGTTTGTTCAACTTGCCCTTCAAATTCCTTTTGCAGCATCGGCAAATCACGGCCTGCTTGTACGGTATTGCCTGCGTTATCCACTAGATCAAAACGCATTAGCAAATGCGGGGGCAAAGTTGATGGATCCCATTGTTTAATTTCAACCTGCACGCCAGTCATGCGTTGTAGCTCTGCGGACAAGCTTTGCAGCAAACTGTTGTTGTCAGCCTGCAAAGTATCAGCACAAGCCTTAGCGTAGTCTGGCGCAGGTACAAAGTTGCGCCTCAGGGATTTTGGTAAAGACTTAATCAATAACGTCATCTTCTCTTCGATCATACCCGGCACCAACCACTCGCAACGCTGTGGCTGGATACGGTTAATCACCTCTACCGGGCATACCAAGGTTACGCCGTCAGCCGTATCGCCAGGCATAAAGGTATATCGCAAGGGTAACACCATATTGCCCATATCCATTTGGTCCGGAAATGCATGATCGCTGACTTCATCAGCACCATCAGCTAGCAGCATTTCACGCGAATAGAATAATCTTTTGGGCTGCTCGGCTTCTATTTGTTTTCTAAATTGCTCAAATTCTACTGCAGTGCTGACATGCTCTGGGATCACCGAATCATAAAAGTGCACTAACTCTTGAGGATCAACCACGATATCTCGCCGACGTGTTTTCTCTTCAAGCTCGTTTAGCTCTTCTAGTAGCTCAAGGTTATGTTGATAAAATTCAGCGCTGGAGATTAACCCACCTTCCACCAATCCATCGTGGATAAATACTTGTCGTGATTCAGGCTTGTTAATAGGGGAATAATTGACGCGTTTTTTTGGATTAATGATTAAGCCGTATAGCGTTGACTGCTGCCATGCCGCTACCGTGCCGCGCTTTTTTTGCCAATGCGGATCGCGATAACTGTGTTGCAATAGATGAGCCCCGAGCGCCTCGATCCATTCGGGTTCCACTGCCGCCACTTGCCGCGCGTACAGTTTGCTGGTTTCTGCAATTTCAGCAGCCATTAGCCATTTCGGCCCTTTTTTAAATAGACCAGAGCCTGGAAACACAGATAGATGCCGGTTGCGTGTGCCTAGATAATCATGGGTTTCAGATTTAACCGCAACGTTAGCTAATAAACCGGTGAGCAAGGCTCTGTGAATACTCTCATAGGGTGCCTCCGTATCTTGCTCGACCAGTTTGAGTTCCCGACATTGTTTTTGTAACTGTTCGCGCACATCGAGCCATTCGATTACCCGCATAAAACTAAGAAATCGCTGCTTACACATTTTACGAAACTGCGAGCGGGACAAACGTTTGCGCTGTACTGCGATGAAGCTCCACAAATGCAGCCACGCCATGAAGTCAGATTTTTCATGATTGAATTCTGCATGTACTTCATCTGCAGCCTGACGTTTATCAAAGGGCCGTTCACGTGGGTCTTGCACCGACAAGGCACTAACGATGGTCAGCATTTCGTTAACACAGCCTTCATTGCGCGCCGCTAACACCATTCTGCCCAAGCGCGGATCTACAGGTAAGCGAGCTAGTTGCCTACCTAATGGCGTTAATACTCGGTCGTTATCAAGTGCGCCCAGCTCTTGTAGGTTGCGATAACCATCGTTTATAAATTTGGCATCAGGCTTTTCAACAAATGGGAAATCATTAATCTCGCCCAACTGCATCGATGCCATCTGCAAAATAACCGACGATAGATTGGTGCGCAATATTTCCGGCTGAGTAAACTCAGCTCTTGCGATAAAATCAGGCTCGTCATACAAACGAATGCACACACCGGGCGCGACTCGCCCGCAACGCCCCATGCGTTGATTGGCGCTGGCTTGGGATATTTTTTCAATCGGTAGCCGCTGCACTTTGCTGCGCACACTGTAGCGAGAGATTCGAGCGTAGCCTGCGTCAACGACTGAGCGGATGCCCGGCACCGTTAACGATGTTTCAGCTACATTGGTGGCCAGAACTATGCGCGGCCTAGAGTGCGATGCGAAGATCCGATTCTGATCAGCATTGGATAAACGGGAAAACAAAGGTAACACATCCACATGACGAAACACCGCAGATTGACTGCTCTGCTTATTTAGTAAATCAGCCATCTCTCTGATGTCACGCTCACCACTTAAAAATACCAGTACGTCCTGATGGCGCTCTTTAAGCAACGTTTCGCAAGCTTCAACTATCGCATCAGAAACATCACCCGCTTCTTCACCATCATCGGTGATGGCTTGATATCGAAGTTCAACTGGATAGGTGCGACCTTCTGCCAACAATATCGGTGCATCATCAAAGTGTTTTGAAAATCGCTGCGGGTCGATGGTGGCCGATGTGATGATGACCTTAAGGTCAGGCCTTTTGGGCAGCAAACGTTTGATATAACCAAGCAAAAAATCAATATTGAGCGAACGTTCATGCGCCTCATCAATAATGATGGTGTCGTATTGATTAAGCCCCGGATCGTTTTGCGTTTCTGATAACAACATACCGTCTGTCATCAGTTTGATGCGTGTGTCACTACCGATTTTATCGCTAAAGCGAATTTTGTAGCCTACCGCCGCAGCCAACTCAGTGTTTAATTCACTAGCAATACGCGCAGCAACAGTACGTGCCGCAATACGACGCGGTTGCGTGTGGCCAATAAACCCAGCGGCCCCGCGCCCCGCTTCTATACACATCTTGGGTATTTGCGTTGTTTTACCTGAACCGGTTTCACCACAGACAATCAGCACTGGGTTGTTTGCCAGCAGCTCTAAAAACGCTTCGCGTTGCTCAACAACCGGAAGGTCATCGGGATAAGTAGGAACAGGGGCAGTTGTTGCGCGTAGCTCGCGAGAGGCCGTAGACTTTTCAATAGCTGCGCACAACCTGGCTAAGGCACTGGTGTCGGAACCGAGTTTCTTTATTTGGCGTCTTAGACGGGGTTTGTCAGCTTGAAGACAGGCGTCAACAAGACTATGGAGTTCTCCTGTGCTCGCCATGGTACACGCTCGTTATCAACCAGTAACGCGAACGATATCGTACGCAACACTGCCTCGACGTAAGCGTTTTTTGGCTTCAGTCAAACGATTTTGATCAAAAAATGGGCCGATACGAACGCGATGCCCATTCACACCATCCGCATTTTGTCGCTCTATCACAAAGGCCTCTAAGCCGAGCAACAATACGGCAGCGCGGCGCTGTTCGGCATCAGCCACATTAGCAAAGCTGCCCGCTTGCAAGTAATAGGATTCCTGCCCAATACTACTGGCTGGAATCTCAGCGTAAGTTTGATCGGCCAGGTTTTGGGTGTTCAGATTTTGGGCGGACGCGGATACCACTCTTGTGGCTGGCTTGATAATCGTTTTCTCTTCAGCGATCTGAACAATTTCAATCGGGCCCGTCTCAACTTGATCCGCCAGCACGGTATAAAATTCGTAGTCGTTCTTTTTAGCCACTGACTGATAGGGAGCGCTATTAACACGCGTGGCGTGATAATCACTCAGGCTGGTATCAACCGGCAAGTTAGCTAGCAGCATGACGAAGCCTGCGACAAAGCCCACCAGCAACCCCAAAGCCAATAAATACAGGCTTGTGTGTCGGGGTTCAGAATCAGACATTATTACATTACCTCAGGAGTCGACACGTCGATCAAGCTCAGCCCATTAACCAACACTTGCTTCACTGCCAACAGCAAGCAAAAGCGGGCATTTCGAAGTGCCGCGTCATCAACAAGGACTTTATGGGCACCGTAGTAGATATGTAGACCATTTGCGAGATCTCGCAAGTACCCTGTAAGCTGATGTGGCTCATGTTCGAACGCGGCCTTCTCCACCACTTCTGGATATTGGTTGAGGAGCGTCAAAAGTTCGGCCTCTTGGGGAGTATCCAGCAACTCCAGCGATGCCAAGCCTGCTATCGTATCGACCACTAATTTTTTATGGCCAAGCTCGCGCTGCATGCTGCAAATTCGAGCATGCGCGTACTGTACGTAATAAACCGGGTTGTTTTTGGATTGAGATTTTGCCAAGTCGAGATCGAAATCCAGATGTTGCTGGTAGCGACGCATGACATAAAAGTAGCGAGCGGCATCAACGCCGATCTCTTCAAACAATTCACGGATAGTGACAAACGAGCCAGAGCGAGTGGACATTTGCACCCGCTCGCCATCACGATATAGATTGGCAAACTGGATTAGCAAGAATTCAAGCTTTTCCCGAGGATGGCCCAATGCCTCGCAGGCGGCGTGCATGCGCTCAGTGTAACCATGATGGTCAGCACCAAAAAGATACAGCACTTTGTCGTAGCCGCGCTCAATTTTGTTATTGATGTACGCAATATCAGATGCAAAGTAGGTGGTTAAACCATTACTTCTGACAACAACGCGATCTTTTTCGTCACCAAAGGCTGAGCTTCTGAACACTTTCGCGCCATCTTGCTCATAAATATGCCCGGCCGCATTTAGTTTATCGATACAACTAGCAACATCGCCGGCAATACTCGCTTCGCTAAACCAGCTATCGTAAATGACTCTAAATTCTTCAAGATCATGCTTGATGCCATCAAGCACCGTATTAACAGCTTCATCGAAAACCGTACGATAGCTGTTATCACCTAACAGTGATTTGGTATTGGCGATCAAGCCATCGATATGCCGCTCTTTGTCGCCACCGGCGGGCTCATCGGCTGGCACGTCTTTAAAAACATCATCGATAGGCCTAAGCAAACCATCGCCCTGCTCAGCAACCAGCTTGGACGCGATATCAGCGATGTAGCCACCTTGATAACCATTAGAGGGGAAAACGAGTTTGTGGCCATGAGCCTCTAAACAGCGCAGCCAAACGCTCGCTGCCAAGATATCCATCTGACGCCCGGCATCGTTTACGTAGTATTCGCGCTCAACTTCGACACCCACAGCAGTGAGTAAATTGGAAATAGTAGCGCCCAATGCCGCGCCTCGGCCATGCCCAACATGCAGCGGGCCAGTCGGGTTTGCTGAAACGAACTCCACTTGCCAGCGTTGCCCCTTTCCGGCATCGCTGAGCCCGAACTGCTCTTTAGCTGAAAGCACCTTGCCAACAACAGAGGCTTGAGCGTCATCGGCGGCAAAAAAGTTAATAAAACCAGGGCCTGCCAGCTCCGCTTTGCTGATATCGCTTGGCAAAGGTGCCGCATCGAGTATTGCCCGTGCGATTTCCCGTGGTGCGCGACCAGCAGGCTTGGCCAGTATCATGGCAAGGTTGCTGGCGTAATCACCATGTGTGGCATCGCGTGTTCGTGAAACAGTGATTACCGGGTTCACATCATCAGGCACAACACCATTAGCTTTTAAAACTGCTAAAGCTTCGGCCAAAAGTTGTTCGAGATGTGCTTTCAACTGCGTGGTAACTACCCTAAAACGATAGTTTACCGAATTATCATGCTAACTAGGGTGAAGTGTTGTCACGTGTGCGCTGATTGTGACAACGGATTGATCACTTCACCCTGGTTCATTCTTTTAGGCCACTTGCCCGCCGTCTTCTCGCTGGATTGCCAGCACAGCCGAGCGAGGCACACTGTCGCCACCGTCTGGCCAATGACTGCCGCCACGCTCACCTGGATGTTGAATTCCCACAAACAAGGTGCGTTTATCCGCACTCCACGTTAAGCCGGTCACTTCGCACTCGTTAGGGCCAACTAAAAAGCGCTTTATTTCGCCCGTGGCGGGATCACTGGCAAGCATCTGATTATTGCCCTGCCCGGCAAAATCCTTCTCGTTGGAATAGTTGCCATCGGTTTGGATCCAAAGAATGCCGTTGTCATCAAATTTCAGCCCATCAGGAGAGTTAAACATATTGCCTGGATCCACATTGCTCGAACCTGCACGATCATCGCTATGCACAGTTGGATTACCGGCAAGTACGTAGAGATCCCATGCAAAACCTTTACTGGTGTGATCACCACCATTGGGCCGCCAGCGCACAATTTGACCAAACTTGTTTCCCTCGCGCGGATTGGGGCCACCAACGGGCGTTAGATCGCCACCGGGGTTAGGCTTGATGCCACGGTTTTTATTATTGGTTAACGAGCAATACACTTCGGCAGCGTTGGGATTGGCCGCTACCCATTCTGGCCGATCCATAGTTGTTGCGCCAACGGTGGATGCGCCGATGCGCGTATGGATGCAAACCTCGGCCATGTTGGCTAGGCCGGTACTCTCTGGCGTAAGCTCCAACCAATCACCCGCACCATTATCATGAAACTTGGCAACGTAAAGCTTGCCATCTTCCATTAGTGAGTCTGTTTCGCCACCCACCTGATACACACCGTTGGATACATAACGGTATAAAAATTCACCGCGCTCGTCATCGCCCATATACACGACGATACGACCATCATTGTTGACCACCAGTTCAGCATTCTCATGTTTGAATCGACCCAGTGCTGTGCGCTTTTTGGGTTTAGAGTTCGGCTGACGCGGATCAAGCTCAACAACATAGCCCAGCCGATTGGCTTCGTTCGGATGTTTGGATACATCGAAGCGTTCGTCGACCTTGGCAAACTGGTAGCCTCGATCCTTGGATGAAACGCCATAACGATTGAGCTCGGGTGACACCTTGTGATCAACGTCTTCAGCTGAAAAGTAACCGTTGAAGTTTTCTTCACAGGCCAGATAAGTACCCCATGGCGTTGAACCATTGCCACAATTATTAAACGTACCCAGTGATGTTGTGCCAGTGGGATCGGCGACAGTTTTCATTAGCTCGTGCCCGGCCGCAGGGCCAGTGATTGTAGTGGGCGTATCGGGTGTGACGCGACGGTTGTACGGGCTATCTTTAACGATCGACCACTGGCCATCGGTTTCCGTAATCTCAACAGCTGTTAAGCCGTGAGCCATTTTTATTTTGTTGATGTCGTCATCGGTCGTGGGTTTGCCATCAGGGCGATTACCCCACATCACTTTTCGATTGGAGTATTCATTATTAACCACCAAAACGGTTTTATCACCCACTGCAAACGCTTCCATACCATCGATGTTATCGCCAAAGGCCTTTTCTTGAGAGGTAGCCGTGCCGCGGGTAGCATGATCAAATTCAGGTACGCCAGACCATAATGGATCACCCCATCTAGCAACAACGTGCGACTTATACCCGCCAGGCAAACTAATGCCATCCGCAGTATCAGCATCAATAGGTGAAAAGCCGATGCGACTGCTGGCCGCTCGCGCATCATTCGACAATGCGTTAAAGCCACCCAGAGCTGCGATGCTGCCAAATACTACAACGCTTTTTAATAAGTCTCGTCGTGTAACGGAGGTTTCTACCACGCGATCAAAATCGGTGGTTTCAGAAGTGGGGTTCATTAACTCGTCATATTCGTCAAAGGACAAGTCGTCCAAAGCTTGCTCGTTATTTTTATCGTTGATCATGGTTCAATCCACAAGTGACGCGACACCACACGAAAACCGAATATTTTGACGAGCAGCACCAATTAGAATTTATAATCTTCTTTTGCCCTCTTAAGATGCCACCAAAGAATGCACAACGCAATAGCGATTTTAATCTGTTGGGAAATTGCTCCCACTGGCAGGAAATGTGAGACACAATGCCGCAATATACTGTGCTAAATTTAGAGTGTGCTATTGCTTTGAAGCTGTTGTGTTGCAACTATATAACGTGCGTTATTGCACCCCGAGCAAGGCTAAAACAGATCAACCGGATCAACATCAATCGACCACCGAGTTCGCTTAGCACCCTCAAGCTCAGGTATCGAACGATTCAACATCGACAACAGCGCATTTAAGCCTGAGCGTTTACCCGCCTGAAACAACAACTGTGCGCGGTAGCGACCACCCAAGCGTTCCATTGGTGCAGGCGCTGGGCCCAGCACAACAACATCGTCAAGCTTATAACCATCAATCAACTGGCGAATCTGTTTTAAGAACCGCACCGGTGACGCGCTATCGGTAGCCTCGGCACGCAACAAGGCCACAAAAGAATACGGCGGCCAGTACGCTTGCTTGCGCTCTTCCAGTGCGCTTTTTGCAAAGGCATCGTAGCCCTCACTAACCAGCAACTTCATCATTTCGTTATCGGGGTTTCTTGTTTGAATTAGTACTTTGCCCTGGCGTTTTTCACGCCCGGCGCGGCCAGCGACTTGAACAATCAATTGCCCCATTTGTTCAAGCGCGCGAAAATCAGTACCAAACAAGCCTCGATCAGCATCGAGTATCCCGACCAGGGTGACACCTGGAAAATGATGCCCTTTGGCCAACATTTGTGTGCCCACCAAAATTTGTGCATCCCCTCGTGTGGCCGCTTCCAATTGCTTTTCTAGCTCGCCTTTGCGCCGAGTGCTATCTCTGTCGATACGTGCAACTGTGGCATCAGGAAACGCATCTTGCATGGCGGCTGCAATACGCTCCGTGCCATAACCTACGTTATCGAGCTGGTCTGACCCGCAGGATTCACACACTTGCGGGATCGCACGCTCTGATCCGCAATGATGACAACGCAGGCGCGCACGCTTAGCATGCACTGTCATATGAGCATCACATCGCATGCAATCGGCACAGGCGCCACAGTCGTTACATAACAAGGTGGGTGAAAAGCCTCGACGATTGATAAACACTAAGGCTTGACCGCCTTCACTGAGCGTTGTTTCAACAGCCATTAACAAACGATCACTAATACCTTCGATCAATGGCCTTCGCCGAATATCTAACAATGCCATTTGTGGTGGCTTGGCATCGCCTGCCCGGTGGTGCAAACGCAGTAAAATATAGCGCGCTTGCTGCGCGTTGTATAAGGTTTCAAACGAGGGGGTTGCGGTGCCAAGCACAATCGGGCATTGCTCATCACGTGCTCGAATTAATGCTAAATCACGGGCGTGATAACGAAAACCATCTTGTTGCTTTAATGAAGAGTCGTGCTCTTCGTCGATGATGATCATGCCCAAGCGTGGCAGTGGTGTGAAGATGGACGAGCGAGTACCCACTACCACAGTTGCCTTGCCCTGGCTAGCCAATAACCAGTTTTGTAGGCGCTGCGTATCGTTAAGCCCTGAATGCAAACTTACTAAACACCCGCTAATGCGCCGTTCAAAGCGCTGCATTAGCTGAGGCGTTAATGATATCTCGGGCACCATGATCAGCACTTGCTGCCCGCGCTTCAGCACCGCATCAATCAAACGTAGATACACTTCGGTTTTTCCACTACCCGTTACACCATGAAGCAAAAAGGGTTTGAACTGCCCTATTGCCTCACTGATTTTCGTCACTGCGAGTTGTTGTTCTTCCAACAACTCCGGGCCTGCTTGCTTAGAAAGATTCTCGGGTATGTGATCTTGCAACTCTCGCTCAACCAAGCCTTGTTCAACAAGTGGTTTTATCACTGAACGCCAGCGTGAACTTATGGTTGCTAGAGTGTCGGCCGCGACAGGCGTATCAACACCAGCAAGCTTCAAGCGTTCTAATACAGCCAGCTGCACAGAGGCGTTTTTAGCAGGCGTATGTTGCAAGCCCAGTTGATTTATCTGAAAGCTCTCAATTTGGGCAAGCACTGTTGGATTGCCACGACGCAGTAACACGGGCAGCGCTGTGGTGAGCACATCACCAATTGGGTGGTGGTAGTAACGGCTGGCCCATTGCAGCATAGAGAACAGTTTCGCTGGGATCACCGCTTGCTCATCATGCACCTGTGTAATTGCACGCAGCTTATTGGCGGGCACCTGGGAATCAGTGGCTGTCGCCAGCACAACACCCACAACACTCCGCCTACCAAAGGGCACAGTGACACGAACGCCCGGCACGACCGCTTGTGGCGCTAGCCACAGGTAGTCAAATGTCTGGTGTAACGGCGTCGGGATTGCCACTTGAACGATCGTTTGTGTCACACGATTAAAATCTCTTGGCGGTGGCTGATTTTGCTCATGGCGGTAGTGTATCCAAACCTGCATTCAAACCAGCGTTTCAGCTAAAAACGGGTGCCGTTGAAACCTTACTAAACAAAAGTCAGGCAATTCTGGTCGAATTCATGCCAAGTGGATCACCTAACCCCTTCCTTATCCACAAATTCTGTGGATAACTATGTGGATTAAAATGATTTTCGGGAAAAAACGCCGGAAAAAAGACGGTTTCTTTTAAATTGGTCGATTATTGATCATATAGGTGCATAACTTTATATATCAAATAGTTACATAACTAATTTAAACTGAATCTCTCCGCTACTACAACAAACTGTGACGTGCATCAACACTTTTTCGTGGCTGTGCATAACACAAGGTCTTATTATTTAGTCAAGCCCCAAAACAGTTTTTTTTACGTGTAATAAGACAAATAATTGTGTCCTCATGAGCCGAAATCTGACAATTAGGCGACATGCATAATCATGGTTTTTCGTCTAGTGAAATATTATGTCAAAGGTGGATGAATCACCGGTGTAACGTGACAAATATATGCCGCTCTGCACGCACGCTAGTCGAGGGTTTTAATGGCCGAAATGAGGTCTTGAACTGACCGTTTGGCATCACCGAGCAATACGCGGGTGTTAGGGTGCTGCAACAGCGGGTTATCGACGCCTGCGTAACCGGCGCCATCGCCTCGTTTGAGCACAATAACGCTTCCTGCGTTGTCGACATCCAATATTGGCATGCCGTGCAGTGGGCTCTTGGTATCGCTGCGAGCCGCAAGGTTAACGATATCGTTAGCGCCAATCACCAGCACTACGTCCACTTTAGAAAACTCTGGATTTATCTCGGAAAGATCCGCGATCTTCTCGTAGGGCACACCCGCTTCAGCTAACACCACATTCATATGGCCTGGCATACGCCCGGCAACCGGATGAATGGCAAAGCGTACGTCCACACCGCGTTCTTCAAGCAGCTGGGTAAGTTCTTGCACCTTATGCTGTGCCTGTGCTGATGCCATCCCGTAACCCGGCACAATCACCACTCGCTCTGCATAGGCCATTGATGTGGCGGAATCGAAGGGATCGATTTTGTTAACGTTACTGCGGGTAGCGCGCTCTGCTGAGCCACTATGGCTAATGCCAAAACCCGAATACATGATTTCACTAAGGCTACGATTAACCGCACTGGCCATTAAACGTGTTAACAACACACCTGCAGCACAGACCAACATGCCCGCCACAATCATTGCAGGATTTGCCAATACGTAGCCTTCGAATGCCACTGCAAGGCCTGTCATTGCGTTGTATATCGAAATCAACACTGGTAAATCAGCCGCCGCTATTGGAAGTGTCATGATCACACCAAATAATAACGACAACACAAAAAACACCAACAACAACACCGGGTGTGATGTGGTTGACGTGGCCAGCAACAAACCCAGCATCAAAACAATAGAACCCAGGGCCACGTAAGCAACCTGTCGATTAACAAATTGATGGCGCTTGGCAATGACACGCTTAAGCTTTGCCCAAGCCATAAACGACCCAGCAAACGTGACCGAACCAATCATGCCGCCCAGCACCGCCACAGCCTTAGTCGACACCGTGTGCTCGGACACATGCAGCAAGACAATTATCGCGATACCGGCAGCAGCAGCCCCTCCTAAGCCGTTATAGATTGCCGTCATTTCAGGCATATTGCTGATAGCAACCGAGCGCGCCTGAAAGAATGCAAAGCCACCACCGATAGCGATAGCAACCAGGATAAGGATATGGTTACTCACTACCTGCGGATGCAAAAAGGTGGCTACCACGGCAGTGATCATGCCGATGCCTGCTAGCCAAATACCTGAGCGCGCCGTTTTAGGCGAACTCATTTGCCGTAAACCGGTGATGAACAGCAATGCCGATACGAAATAAGCGAGATTAATTAGATGCGGGGCTGTTTGAATCATGAGTCAGGCTCGGAGTTGCCTTGGCTTGATGCACGAGCTTGTTCTTCGCTCGATTTAAACATCGCTAGCATGCGATCAGTCACCACGTATCCGCCAACGGCATTGCCAGCGGCCGCCATCACGGCAAGAAAACCAATCACTAATTGAAAAGTACCTTCAGCATTACCCAGCGCAACCATCGCACCTGCAAGCACAACACCATGAATGAAATTCGAGCCTGACATTAACGGTGTGTGCAGTATCGAGGGCACATTAGCAATCAATACGTAGCCGGCAATACCAGCGAGCATAAAGAGATATAAGGCGACAAAAATATCGATCATTACTTACGCTCCAGCTGCGCAGCTTCTGCTACCCATTCAACCAAGGCTTCATGATTAACTAGCTCAAGTTGTATCTCAAGGCGATGTATGCCGTCTGCATCCAAGGAGGCGAGTTGCGAATATTGTTTAACACCGTAAGCATATAAACGATTCTGCAATGCGGGGCCAATGCCTTCGATGACGGTTAGGTCGTCGCGTATGTCAGGCTCATCATCGGAGCCACCGTCGCCACTACCGCCGCTCGACTCCTGTTGTTGGCGACTGCCAGTCGCTGCATTAGCCTCCGGTGCAGCTTGAGCGGTGTGACGGCTTATGGGTGCGTGATCATTTTCACTGGAATCATCATCTAGCTGCTCTTCAGCAATCCAACCAGCCGCCTGTTGATCTTCTTGTCCTTCCGCTTTTGCGCATCCTATAGGCGGCGCACATGGTTGGTCCATAAGCTCTGCTGTGTGAGCATTATATATTGCACCATTATGCGTCAGCAGGCAGGCAGCGAGGATTTCATCCCGCCAGTCCAGATGCAACTGCCCATCAGATAACATTAAACGCAACATGCTCAATAGATTACGCGCGTACATTTCACTGGCATGCACTGAGCCACTGCTAGGCAAGTTAGTTGCACCCACGATAAACACATCGCCGTGCATATAAGTTTCGCCAATATGCGTAAGCTCGCAGTTACCACCCGAATCCGCAGCCATATCAACTATAACCGTATCAGGCAGCATGCCCTCTACCATATCTTGGGTGATGATCACCGGCGCTTTGCGGCCGGGTATCGCCGCCGCACAAATAACCGCATGCGCTTGAGACATACGTTCAGCCAGCACATCATGCTGCTTCTGTTTTTCTTCTTTAGTTAGCGCTCGTGCATAACCACCAGAGCTTTCAGCCTCAACACCAGTGTCGATCATGCGTGCTCCAAGTGATTCGATCTGCTCTTTAGCTGCACTACGAATATCATAGGCTTCAACTTGCGCACCCAAGCGGCGTGCTGTGGCAATTGCCTGCAAACCGGCAACTCCAGCACCGATAACAATCACGCGCGATGGCCTGATAGTGCCTGCAGCGGTGGTTAACATTGGAAACAAACGAGGGGATATTTCAGCTGCCAGCAATGCAGCCTTGTAGCCTGCCACGGTTGCTTGAGACGACAGCACATCCATTGGCTGCGCGCGGGTGATTCGAGGTACTAAATCCATCGCTAGTGTAGTGATATTACGCTTTTGCAAAACTCTGATAACGTCCAGGTGTAGATAGGGGATGATTTGCGCAACTAACACAGACCCTATCGGCAGCAGCTTGGCTTCATCTACCGTTGGTGGATTTACTTTTAATACCACAGCGGCAAGCTTTACTGTATTGGCAAAACTGTCGGCTACTTCGATACCTTCGTAGTCAGAGTCGTAAAATCCAGCACCACGGCCGCAGCCGCTCTCGATGATCACTTTGACCGATAATTGCTGCAACAAGCGCTCTACGACGCTCGGATCCAGCGCAACTCGACGTTCGCCTTCAGCACTCTCTTTTGGTACGGCTAATATCAATGGCATTATGAACGCACCTGCTGGCCTCATGATGTAGGCTAGCGTGTTGTGACCGTGGCACGCTGCCACACAAATCTATATCGCGAATGTTACGTCAAGCAACGAAGCCGCGCTACCTTGCTCATTCATCTGTTTGATGCTTTTAAGCGTAAAATAGAATGAGCACACGACACTGATAACGATAATGCACAGCCCATGAAATATACCGGCACGCCAGAATACCAACACGGCACTCGAGAAAAACTGGGCGTATTGTTGATCAATCTGGGTACACCAGACGCGCCTAACACCCCCTCTGTCAGGCGCTACCTGGCGCAATTCCTCAACGATCCACGCATTATTGAAATGCCCAAGGTAGCCAGAAAGCTACTACTGCACGGCGTAATATTAAGAGTTCGTCCTTCACGAAGTGCCGAGGCCTATGAAGAAGTCTGGTCGAAAGAGACGGGCTCGCCATTGTTGCATCACTCGCTCAATCAAAAACAGGCACTGCACGCTGTGTTGCAAAGTGAGCTTGGCGAAAACGTGATTGTGGAGCTGGGCATGCGCTATGGCTCACCATCCATCGCAAGCGCACTTCAAACATTAGCAAAGCAAAATGTCAGGCACTTGTTAGTATTGCCTATGTATCCTCAATACTCAGGCACAACAACCGCCTCTGTGTTTGATGCAGTGTCGAGCGAACTACAACGCACCCGATGGTTACCCGAGCTGCGTTTTATCAATCAGTACTTTAACTACCCTGGTTATATTGAAGTTTTAGCACAGAGTATCGAACAAAGCTGGGCAGACAACGGCCGCGGTCAATTGCTGGTGACTTCTTACCACGGAATACCCAGGCGTTATCTTCTCAATGGTGACCCGTACCATTGCCATTGCCACATGACTACACGTTTACTAGCAGAAAAACTCGGCCTAAAAGAACACGAATATCGCGTGGTATTCCAATCACGTGTCGGCCGCGAGGAATGGCTCAAGCCCTATTGCGACGAGACCATGAAGCAATTACCGGGTGAAGGCATTAAGAACATAGACGTTGTTAGCCCGGCGTTCTCTTCTGATTGCCTGGAAACCATCGAAGAAATCTCAGGTGAGAACTGCGAATACTTTATGGAAAACGGGGGTGAGAAATTCAATTACATTGAATGCCTAAATGATACGCCGTCGCATATCGAATTTCTAAGTTCGCTAGTGCAACAACATATGCAAGGCTGGCCCATTGCGGATAAAGCGGTAAGTGAAACTAGCGGCACCGAACTGCAGGCAACTGCAAAACGTGCTCAGGCATTGCTGGACAAAGCTTGATAAGCCATAGCTTGCATCTCAGTACCCAAGGGCAGAGTTGACCCCTGGTATTGGCTCATCACAATGCCACGAAAGTTCATCGTGCGATCAACCCAAAAATAGGTTGATGCAGCGCCGGACCAGCCGCCCTCGCCATCACTACTCAGGTTGAGTGCATAGCCGGTATCCATCATGACGCGTCCAAATAGGTTCCACCCGTAACCTGGCATTGGGTTATCTCCAATGGTTAATGGCATTTGTGATAGCGGGATACGATTACGCCACATCATGTTAACCATCGGTACTGATAAAAGCACTTCACCACTTTCGCTGGTGCCATCTATCATCACTTGCAAAAATCGATAATAATCAGCAAGCGTTGAAAACAAGCCGTGACCACCACGTTCAAAGGTTGGAGAATTAGACGGATAACCACGCTCTACGTCCATTAGCTCAAGCCGATTGGGTTCTGTTGTGAATATAGCCTCTTGACCTAAATCACGAACGCCATACAAGGGCAGCAAACGATGCTGTTGATCGGGTTTAACAAAAAAAGTAGTTTCACTCATGTTAAGCGGATCAAACAACCGCTCTTTCAACAATTCATACAACGACTTGCCGGCCACGCATTGCAGCACATGCGCTAACACATCGGTCGAAAAACTGTACTGCCAGGCTGACCCTGGTTCTGATGATAATGGCAGTTCCGATAAGGCATGCGCTAAGTCGCCCAGGCTACGGCCAACATCGCCCGCCATTTGAGCTTCGCGATACATTGCAGCTACTGGGCAATCAGGCAAAAAATCGTAAGCCAAACCAGAACGATGTGTCAGCAGATGCTCTATTAACAGCGGCTGCTTAGACGGGTGCTGATTACCACTGTTATCTAAAATCGTATTGTTGGCAAAGCCTGGAATATATCGCGCAACAGGTTGATACAAACTTAGTTGATTTTCTTCTATCAGTTGCAGTGCAGCTATGGCAACCAAGGGTTTAGTCATTGAGTAGATGCGGTAGATCGCATCGTCACGCAAAGGCTGTGTTAGTGCGGTATCTTGAAAACCAACACCACCTTCGCTAATAACAGAGTCGCCCAATGCTACTCGCCAAGCAACGTTGGGGAACAGTTTGTCATCAATCATTGATTGAGCAAAACCGGCAACACGTTCAATGCGACCAGGCAAAGCCTTCATGGTTTGCGGGCATATTGTTTGCGCATTTGAGCATCAGCGGTTTTTAGGCGAACCTTGTTGCTTTCGCTCAATTGTTTGCCGCTTAGCGATAGTCTTGCACCTTTACGTGCACGCGGTAATTCGTTCTGGTTTTCCAGTACAACAAATAACGCCTCTATCACCGCCGGGCTGGGGTTTTGCAGCTCTATGGTTGCGTAGGCGGCCGTTTTTCTTACCTGTTCGTCAGTATCGTTTAAGCCCGTTGTTAACACATCGTTTGCCGTATCGCCACCAGACCATCGAGTTATCATTGCGATGCTGCTTTGTCTTACGTCGGCAGAATCACTATTGGTTAACGGCAATAAGTGATCAACGAGTGATTGTTTTTCGGCGTCACTCACCTGCGCCGGCATTGCCAACACATTTATCGTTCTAACTATCACTTCAGGATCAGAGTCACTGCTCAGGATATTCCTTACCGCATCACGGGCTTGCGGTGCATTCGGCTGCAAATGCTTAAGCAATTCAAGCCCAGCTAGCTGTGAATCACGACTACCCGAATAGACCATATCGTTTGCAACGCTCGTGAGTGCCGGGTCATCTACCTGACCAAGCAAATACGACAGCCGCTGCAAACGCTTGAGATCAGTTTCGGATCTAAACTCATTCGCTACAGCTTCGAGGAAAGCTGGGTCTGTTTTAAGGCGGTTCGTGAAATCTAGTATTTGCTCGTCCGTTAAGCCGATCGTTCCAAGCTCGTAAGCTTGCGCCGCTAAAGCTTCTTTACTTACACTAAGGTTTTGTTGTGTGTTTGAGGCAGCTGGACTGGGTTTGGTGGAAATCTGCTGAATGGCTTCAGGCTGATTTGCTACAGATTGTGCAGTTTCGGTATCTATTGTGCCGAAAGGTGATACCGGTTTTGTTTGAGAAGAATCCCGAACGATTTCTTCAGCGCCTTCATTTGCATCGCTTGTTGCCACTACTTCCGTTGTTGCACTAGGGTCGTCAACAGGTGCGATATTACCTTGCAACCAATATAAAAAACCCCCGCCAACTGCAATTACGGCAGCGGCGAGGGTTTTGCTTTTTACAGACAATTGCATTACTGCTTAATGTGACTACTTAGAAGCCAGTAGAGAACTCTAAGGAATCTGCACTTACACCACCAGGCTCATTGGCAATCCGCCAGCTTCCAGAGATATTATCCTGAAAAAACTGAGCCTGCCCGTTACAATCGACGCTAATTACGCCATAGGCGGTAGTAGTGCCATCATCGTTAAGCACCTCCAGTTGATCCTGCAAGACACCCCAAGTAATTGGACCGACAATGCCATCTTGAGGCGTGATGCTTTCTGCCTGTTGGAATCTTATGACTGCAGCTTCTGTGTTATTACCATAACTGCCGTCGGTAAACGCTGCTCTTTCAGCACCGTCTGCAAGACCTTGACACCATAATATCTGCTGTATACCACGTGAGTATGAGCTGTCTTTATAACTTGAATTTACACTGACAAAACAATTATTGTCCCAATTAGCGTCAGATGAATCTCGATCGTCGCCACCTTCACATGGGCCGCCATTGGTAGGTCCGGTTGCAGCTGCATCAGAGGAATTGATTACACCATCACCGTTTATGTCATCGAGGGAATCCGTAAAGCCATCGCCATCAACATCGAAGTCTAGGAAATTGTTTTCGCCATCTCCATTGATGTCATCAAGTTCATCAACAAAGGTATCACCATTGAAATCAAGATCAGAGTTGTCAAGAACGCCATCACCGTTGTGATCGCCTTCAGCCAGGTCGACAATGCCATCACCGTTAATGTCACCAGGAAGATCACCACCAGTCTGGGGATCAGTGGTTGAGCTACTAGAGCAACCGGCTAGAAATGCGGCAAAACAAACCACCACGAGAAGTCGGGGAAAATTCTGTAATGTTTGATACTTCATAATAAAAACCTCTCAAGAAGAACGCACGCCGCCACAGCGGGGCATGCACAGGTCACGACGATACAAAGTGTAGTTCAATGCTGCTTATTTTCTGAACAATCCTCGCCAGCAATAAATAACCTCATCGTGGAAATTACTTTGACACTAATTTAGCACGCACATAAACGTAAATGATGACATTTGCATGTACGCTCTGACATTTGTTCACGTATGCGACCGCAATTGCTCGTTTACCTGCGACAATGCAGCACCTAGGGCGTCTAATCCGCCTGCTTGCGCTAGCGCTTCAAAACCTAGGCGGGTATAGGTGCCAGGGGTAGCTATACCATCTAATAAACTAGTAAATCCTACTTGCGGGCAGCCATTAGTGGCATCCACTGCCCCTCGCCAATGGCGCATCACCATATCGCGCGCGATAGCGGGCTCCCAACCTCGCCCAACAAACCAATCTTGCATTTGTTGCATTAAACCAAACTGCCAAGCATAGGCGCAGGACATGATCATCGATTCATCCAGTTGCTGCTCACTAGCCAACGACACTATCGGGCATCCTTCACCAAACAGCTGAGCCACCTTATCGTTGTGAGGAAATGCTGGGATAAACGGATTACCAAATTCAATAAAACTACTTGGCATGATGCGCACAGCATTGTTGATGTTTGCAACCTTTTGTAGTTCTTTGATTGTGACACCCGATACGGCAGACAACAAAATATGCCGCGCTTGCCACGTAACACTCTTAACTGCCTCGACCCAATCTGCAGGCCGCACTGCCAGCAACACAATATCCGCAGCCGCGGCCACTGCTTGATTAGACAGCATCACCTTACAGTCATGATTACTGGCAATAGCTTTGCCTGTAGCAGCGCCACGAGGCGATAATACAATTTCGCCAGTAAACCCTCCCGTACGCATAGCTGCAATCGTATAGCTGGCAAGATGACCAGCGCCTATTACGCCAAAAGTATTCATAGAATTTTCGCTTTGTTCATTAAATTTATTTTAACGGCACACAGTTGAACCGACGTGGGGTCCAGAAGCATGCTCAACCGTAACCCAAATTCACAGTGCAGGATAAAGCACACTGAGCGCACACCACTAAGCCCGCTCGGATTAGCGATCGAGAAGCGGCCGTCGAGATGCTGCTTATCGGGGCACCATAATTGGTGACAGACTCGCACTAATTGCAGTAGACGCTCAATCCAAACCTTCCACCGGATGAAACCAGCGGCATTGGGGTGATTTCTAATCAGGTTATTTATATTTTTGATATAAATATCAAACGCTTAGATAATAACATGCTGCTAAAGAATCTCAAATATCCGCCGCTAAAAGTTTCGAAGGGTTCACAACCCATAAGTGATGCAGTTCCATCAAAAATGAGCCAGGGTATACATCCCAGCATCGAGCCGCTTCGCGGGGACATCGCTGCAGACAAGAGCGTATCAACTGATTCGCCGATCCATAGGGAAGTTGCGACTGAAGGTCAGCTAAAAAAATCATCTTCATTGAAACTCATCTCAGACACTAGCCACCCCTCTTCTGTTGATGTCGGGGATACAGCATCAAGTTCAGACAAACTGAAAGCCATGCAGTATCAGCTGTTGGCTAACCGCCAAGCCACCGTTCTCAAAGCGGTTGCTTCATTCCTCGATCAGGAAAACTTGAAAACCAGTTTGATGGCAGTGTGTGAAATGCTGCACCACACGTTTAACTGCACTCGCGTGATAGCCGGTTTGCTAAACGATGGCGGGATAGAGGTTGTGCATATATCCCAACAATCGAGCTTTGATTCGCGTTCGGGCGAAGTTCGGTTACTCAAAGATGCCATGGCGGAGGCGTGTGATCAAGATCAGAGCATTCACTTTACAACAGGCATAGATGCATCAAACCCAGAACAAATAGTAGTGGAGTCCCATCGAGCAGTATTGTCGGGGGTTCGTAACGGGCAAATATGCACGGTGCCGCTGTGCAGCGACAAAAAAATAGTGGGCGCACTTCTACTTGAGGCTCACAATCAGAACAAGTGGACCCAGCACACCATAGAGCTACAAAAGCAGATCGCGGAAACCATTGCACCCATGGTAGTGATGCACCAGCGGGCCGAGCTTGGGTTGACCGAACAACTAAAGCGCAATGCTAGCTCAACACTGTCGCGTTGGATATCGCCGCGTCATATGGCTTGGAAACTATCGGGTGCCGCCGGTTTACTCATTATATTGCTGGCGGCGTTTATACCGGTAACACACGAAATACAAACCTCCGCAGAGTTGGTCTCTACCGAACGGCGCTTGATTACATCGCCAATCTTGGGGTATGTCGACCAAGTACATGTATCGGTTGGAGACATTGTATCGGCGGGGCAGCCTTTACTGGATCTAGATGTCCGAGACCTACAGTTACAGGCACAGCAATTCGAATCACAAATAGAAAACACGGCAAGCGACTATCGCGCGGCAATGGCCAGCCATGACAGAAAAAAGATGGCCATCGTGCAAGCACAGCTTGATCAGGTCCGTTCCGAGCTGGAATTGATTAACAGCCAAATCAGCCGGGCAACAATAGTAGCGCCAGTTGATGGCATGATCGTTAACGGCGAGATCGCGCATTTATTAGGCGCACCTGTAGAGCGTGGCAAAACCCTTTTGGAAATGGCTCCTGAGTCAAACTATGAAATCCAATTATTGGTTAACGAAACTGACATCGCCTATGTCAAAGCTGGCCAGATTGGCGCGCTCACGCTCAAATCAAGCCCCTTCGAACCTATCTCGTTTTCACTCAGCGCCATTCATCCAATCGCGACTGTTGGAGAGGGCCGCACTCGTTTTCGTGTAGATGCTGAACCCAATTCTCTCGTTGATGGCTTAAGACCAGGCCAAACTGGCGTGGCGAAAGTTGAAGCCGGCAAAGCAAAATTGCTATGGACCTGGACGCACCGAATGAGCGCATGGTTAAAGCTGAAGTTCTGGAGTTGGTTTTGATGGAATCTGAGCAACTATTTAGCGAGCATTGGTATCGCGTAAAAAGCCTTAAACCATGCCTAGCCAATGATGTAGAAACGAGTCGTCACGTTTATCGTGGAGTGGCTGCCTATTTGCTACATCGCAAATCAAGCAACCAGGTGTTTCGAGCATCTGCCTCTGCGATGGAGCTTATTGGTAATTTCGATGGCCAATATACGATTGACGAACTTTGGTCATCTGCACTGGAATGGCAAGGGGAAGCCGCTCCAACACAAACCGATTTCATCGAACTCTTAGGACAACTACATGAGGCCGAACTGCTGATAGTTGATCGGCGACTAAAAGTTGAACACTTGTTTGCACGTGGCGAAGACAAAGATAAAAAAACATTTAAACAAACCTATCTGAACCCGCTCTTTCTGCGATTCGCTCTGATTGATCCAGATAATATTTTGACCAAGCTTCATGAAAAACTAAGCTGGTTATTTAAACCCTGGTTCGCCATTGCATGGCTTGCACTATTGTTCATCGCTCTTTTACAGCTAATACCAAACTGGGCTCAATTTCGATATGAACTTGCAACGGTCGAGCTTTTATCGCCCTTCTATGCCTTAATGTTTATGCTGATTTACCCCGTAATGAAACTGATCCATGAATTTTCTCATGGACTCATTTTAAAGCGATTTGGCGGTGAAGTGCACGAAATGGGCATCGCATTGATGGTGTTGTTACCCATTCCCTATGTTGATGCCACTACGTCTGCGTTGTTGCCCAATAAACGAGACCGGATACTCGTCAGTGCGGGAGGCATACTAGTCGAATGCGGCTTTGCAGCACTAGCCACCATTATTTGGTTGAATAGCAGCGGCCTGCTACACGATGCTGCGCTACTGATTATGCTTATCGGAGGGCTCTCGACCCTTCTATTTAACGCGAATCCGCTTTTAAAGTTTGACGGGTATTTTGTTCTGGCAGACTACCTAGAAATACCTAATTTAGCACAACGCTCCAAAACCTATCTACAAGCACAGTTTAGCCGGCTGCTGTTTAAGATCGAAATTGAACACGATGAACCCGCCGATATTAAAGAAAAATTCATACTGCTGAGCTACGGCGCATTGGCTGGCCTTTATCGGCTGGTACTTATGTTGGGTATCGCCTGGATGCTAAGTAAGAAATTCTTTTTCTTTGGAATGCTACTGGCAATGTGGATTGTTGCAACGACCCTACTAACACCTGTTTGGCATTTTTCACAATTTATTTTTGCCCAGCACGGCAGCAAACGTTCTAGAACGTTCGGTGTTACTTCGGCTATTACTGTCACATTCGCAGTAATATTGGGGCTAATTCCAATGCCCTATAACACCTTTAGCAAAGCAGTTGTATGGTTACCCGACAGCGCTATCGTACGTACAGCCAGCAACTGTGAAGTGACCAAGTTGATTGCCACGCCAGGCTCAGAAGTGGTAGAAGGCGATGAACTTTTCCATTGCGTAAACCCAGAGCTAAGAACCTCAATCAATATTCTTCAAGCAAAGTTAGATGAAATCAGCGCTCGATCAAACGGGCTCGGCGCACATGACCAGGTAGACAAACTAAAATTTGCCAATGAAGCCAAATATATTGAGTCCAATCTGATTCGAGAAAAGGAAAAACTGCAGCAGCAAAAACTGATCGCTGGTGCTAATGGCGTGTTTGTTATCACCGAGCAAACTCAACTGCTAGGACGATATTTTCCTCAAGGAGAGATTGCTGCTTATATCATGACGCCGAATTCACGCACAGTGCGCATGGCTGTGGAGCAAAATCAAATCGCATCGATAGAGCATTCTGTTACCAATGTCGAATTGGTCTTTGCAGAGTTTTTTGATTTAGGCAACACCTATCGAAGCGCCATAAGCAGCCAAACCCCAAAAGCCGATACGCAATTGACTAGCGCAGCATTATCCACCGCCGGTGGCGGATCCTTAGTAGCTGACCCAGCCGGTGATGGCTCAACAGTAGTAGAGCCGGTTTTTGATGTGGAGCTCGAATGGCCCGCAGATGCACCCGAGGTAAACGTCGGCAGCCATGTTTACGTAAAACTACATCACTCACCGACAACCCTGTCAAACAGAATAGTGTCAGGAATGAAGCGAGCCTTTTTGGGAGGCGCTGGCGTATGAGCACGTTCTTATCCACCGCCAGACCGGGGATGACGCTGGGTGAACATCCACAGCGCCTTGACGTGCAAGCTTTGACAGGATTTGACCTCAGAGCCAAAAGCTTGCTTGGTAGTTTGACGAATCGATTAAATAAGCGAATCACTAGCTTCGATTTATTTGGCGAAGTGCTTAACGAAATAGATATTGAGTATGCTCGCCTGCAACAACTGACAGCCTCGCAGCTATTAGCTGCAAAGAACGATACTGCTTGTCAAACCAGGCTATTGGGATTGCAACACCAATTAGTGGTGCAGTGCTTTGCACATTTAAAAATAGCCAGTCGCGAATTATTTTCTTTAGAGCTACACCCAGAACAACTCTTTGCTGCTTGGTCAATGCTACATGGCTGCATAACCGAGATGCAAACAGGTGAAGGAAAAACGCTTACAGCAGCACTTGCCGCCTCGACTATGGCTTTGACTGGTACGCCGGTACACGTTATCACTGTAAACGACTATCTAGCCGAAAGAGATGCGGAGCAGCAAGGTAGTCTGTATCGCTACTTCGATTTACGCTGTCGCTGTGTTAACGGTGCAATGAATGATGATGATAAACGCCATGCCTATAAGGCAGACGTTGTATATGGGACAAACAAGCAGATTGTGTTCGACTACCTCCGAGATTCAATTACGCTTGACTACCAACGATCAAATTTAATTAGCCGCTATAGCTCGCTAATGGCCCTTAATACTGCTGTCCCAATTATGCGCGGATTAGGCTACGCAGTAGTTGACGAAGCTGATAGCGTGTTGATCGATGACGCCCGGGTACCACTAATACTTGCACAAAGCTGTGAAAGAGATGCAGCCCAGGAAACCCAAGCAGCAGTCGCTTTGAGTATTGCCTCGACGTTAAAAGAACACACTGATTACAGATTGCATACTGAAATCCGAACAGTATCCCTAACAGACAAGGGAGCTGCAACGATTGAAGGTGTCACAAAACCACTTGGCAAACCATGGAATATTGATCGAGTTCGTTATGAACTCATCAGACAAGCGCTTTGTGTGTTGCATCTGTTTGAGAAGGATCGCCACTATTTGATCATCGACGACAAGATTGAACTTATTGACGAATCCACCGGGCGAATTATGCCTGATCGCAAATTACAGCACGGCCTTCATCGAATGCTTGAGTTAAAGGAAAAATGTACGGTAACGACGGCAACTGATGCTATTGCAGGATTGAGCTTTCAACGATTCTTTCAACTCTATTGCCATTTAAGCGGCATGAGCGGCACGTTGAAAGAAGTGAATTCCGAGCTTAATCAAGTGTACGGATTGAAGATGATATCGGTTCCTGCGCACAAAGCCTGTAAGCGTAAAACACTCGATAGTCGTGTTTTCACAGATCGCGAATCGCAACTCGCCTATGCGCTTGCCGACATCAATAAACGTCATGCCACCGGGCAGCCTCTTTTGTTGGCTACTCGCTCAGTTGCGTTTTCAGAATCACTGAGCGATCTGCTAACAGGGCACAACATCAAACACAAGCTACTCAACGCACGCCAAGATGCAGCGGAGGCGGAGACCATTGCAGAAGCAGGCCAAACGGGCGCGATCACAGTAGCGACTAACATGGCTGGACGGGGTACGGACATAACCCTGCAATACAGTGCAAAAAAAATTGGTGGCTTGCATGTCATTAATTTCGAAGTTAATGATTCAACGCGAGTTGATCGTCAGCTCTATGGTCGCGCTGCACGACAAGGCGACCCTGGTTCATGCCAAGCCTTACTTACCATGCAAGATAATTTGCTGGAACGCGAGCTACCAGAGTGGGCGATTCGGTACACGCTAAATGCAATGAACAAGTGGCCAGATAAATCGCAATTTGTAGCCCGCACGGTGATACGACTGACACAAATGAAAATTGAACACAAAGATGCCCAGCAACGGCTTACAGCGTTTTATAAATGGCCATGCCAGAAACGCAAGCTGGGCTTTAGTGGTGATACGGAATAAATAGCTTATGAACAATATCAAAACAAAAATACGAATACTCAGTGTATTCATGGTAGCGCTATTGGGTGTTAACAACAACCTAGCGTTAGCCGATACCGAAAGCCATGAGTGCTTAATCGAACCAATGGTCGTGGCTCAAGTAGGCAGCCAGACTCAAGGTGTCGTTGATGAGCTACTCGTGGACAGAGGCGAAACGGTAAAAAAAGGCCAAGCGATCGCGCGGCTAAAATCCACGGTTGAGCAAGCTAACTTGCAGCAAGCACAAACTCGCGCAACCATGAAAAGCGAGATTAATGCCCGTCATGCCGACTTAAAACTAGCCACGCAAACGCTGAACAGAATGAAAAGCCTACATGCAAAAAACCTCGCCCCGGCACAACACAAAGATGAGGCTGAAGCACAGCTACGCGTAGCCACTGCTGCGCTAACACAAGCACAGGAGAACTACGAGCTACTGCAATTGGACCTAACACGAGCTGTAAACCTGCTGGATCAACGCACAATTGTTAGCCCGATTGATGGGGTAGTAGTTGAACTGCAAACGTTTCCGGGCGAATTTATCTACGAAAACCCAGTCATGACAATAGCGCAGCTTCACCCATTAAGAGTTGAAGTTTTTCTACCGGGCAGGCTATTCAATCAATACGTGAAAGGAGACAAAGCAAAAGTTCAGGCTGAATTGGATGACGGACAACTCACCGCTGTAGTCGATGTAGTTGACCCCCTTCTAGATACAAGTAGTGGTACTTATGGTGTGCGCTTATTGCTACCGAATTCTGATCGCACTATTACTAGTGGCCAAAAGTGTCAATTGGAGTTTAGTTCTACAGTTGCATCCGCCGAACAATAGTCAGTAATGACATTTAGTCAAAATGCCTTTCGATAATCGCAAGAGGAGCCATCATGCTTCCGCAAAACCTCGATTAAAAATCGAGAGCATTGAACCGCGCCTACTATTTTCTGCCGATCTGCCAGCCGTCCTGCCAGCCTGGCACCCACAAAATGAAGGCGCACCAGCCTACACCGAACAACTGATCGAACTCGTTTCAGCTAACAATCAATTGGCAAACGCATCCGTAATTCCCAGCAACACTGCAACCACTGTTGTCATTGTTGATCCGGCCACACCCGATTACCAAAAGTTAGTTGATGATATAAACCAACAAGATGATTCAGTGGCGATCTATCTACTTAGTGCAGAATCGGATGGAATTACGCAAATTAGCGCAATAATTGCCAATCACGGCAATGTAGGCTCGCTACAAATAATTTCCCACGGTAAAGACGGCCAAATAGATCTAGGCAGTTCAAGCATTACCAGTATCTCTCTACTCTCACGCGCTGATGAAATAAGTCAATGGCGTGACCGGTTCAACACTGACGCCGATATACTTATTTACGGCTGCGATCTAGCAGCCACCGAGACTGGAGAGCAGTTTGTTAACGCGTTGGGCTATCTTACTTCTACCGATGTAGCGGCCTCCGACGATATCACTGGTTCAGCTCTGAGCGGCGCAGACTGGGTGCTTGAATACAGCACTGGATCGATCGAATCAGAATTCGCTGTTAGCCAAAAACTGCAAAACGACTACATCGGTGTGTTAGCTACCGTAACGGTCACTACCACACTCGACGCCAACCATAGTGGCATCGTTGCAGGCAATCCTCTGCATACCGTTGACTGGCTGATATCCCAACAGGTAGCGGGTGATATCTCCTTAAGAGAAGCCATAGTCGCTGCAAACAATACAAACTCTGGCACTACAACAATTAGCTTGGGCGCGGGCACCTATGCTTTTAGCATAACCGGCGCAGATGGAAATGATAGTTCTGCAGGTGATCTCGATATCTGGAGCAATATTGAAATCATAGGCAGTGGCGTGGGAACCACCAGCATTTCTGCAGACTCAAGCTCCCGGGTGTTCGAAGTTCACACAGGGGGATCACTATCGCTTACGAATATGCAAATAAGCAATGGTGCAGGCGCTTCGCACGGTGGTGCTGTGTATATTTTGGCGGGTGCAGCCTTTACAGCAAACAACGTAGGGTTTACAAACAATACAGCCACCAACGGTGGCGCTATATTCAATGCCGGTATAGCCACACTCAGCCACGTTTCAGCTAGCCTGAACAATGCTGTACTTGGTGGCGCCATCTACAGCACCGGGAGCCTAACGCTAAACAACGCAACGATCGATCAAAACGACGCCACCTTGGATGGCGGCGGGATATTTGCAACCGCATCAGCTAATGCATTCATCGTTAACACCACTGTTAGCGGTAATGCAGCCGGCGATATCGGTGGCGGTATCTATATTGATGACGGCGCCATAATCAATTCTACAATAACAAACAATACCGCTGAAACAACGGGCGGAATCGATGTCGGCACGCCTACGGTATTACAGAACGTCATAGTTGCAAACAATGTATCGAACGATGGAAGCAGCGCAGACTATGCCGGAAGTGTCATCAGCAATGGTGGAAACGTTATTGAAGACACGTCAGTGGCCAATTTTACATCTGCAAATGACATCACTGGAGTGGACCCGTTGCTCGGTGTTCTCCAAGACAACGGTGGTAGCTCTCTTACGCACGCGATGCTGCCAGGTAGCGTTGGCATCGACAATGGCGTAGCCAGTGGCGCACCCGCAACTGATCAGCGAGGGTTCGCCCGTGAAGGCGAAATTGATAGCGGCGCATTCGAATTTATCAGCAATTCAGCGCCTACGACGACTGGCTTACCCAGCTTTAGCGTTAACGAGGACCATCCATTTCCCACTGTTGATCTGACTACCCACTTTATGGATGCAGAAGATGGTAGCGCTAACCTCACTTACACCATCGATAATATAGCCGACCCTGCAATGGTGGATAGCCCGTTCATTACTAGCGCCGGAATACTCATCCTGCCGTTGGTAGAAAATGCCAATGGCGGAACATCAATCACCATTACTGCCACAGACTCTGGGGGCGAATCTGTCACATCAACATTTCTGTTTTTCGTCAATCCTATTAATGATTTGCCGGTAGTGACTTCTAACAGTTCTATTCTCATCAGTGAGAACATCGAGTATTTTTTATCGGTGACAAGCACGGATGTTGATGGCAACGCGCCAGTTTACAGCTTGGTAGCAGGGGAAGACTCCGCACGGTTCAGCATTAATGAGGTGACCGGTGCGCTTAGCTTTGCACCCGCAGCTGATGCAGAAAATCCGACTGATATCGGCGCAGACAACATTTACAACATTACTGTCAATGTTGACGATGGTTTCGATAGCGTGCAACAGGCCATGACGATTGCAGTAGTGGATGTATATGAAGCCCCTATTGGGCCAGTCATCGATCAGGACGCAGCAAGCAATCAATTATCGGAAGGTGCAGCCGCTGGCTCATTTACCGGCATTCATGTGAGTGCAATTGATCCAGATTTAACAGACAGCGAGGTCTTTAGTCTCGACAATAATGCTGGTGGACTGTTTACAATTGATCAGAATACGGGCGTCGTCACGGTAGCAGTGGGGGCAGTGCTTGACAGAGAAATTGCAGCAAGCCACACCATTGATGTTCGCGCTACTTCGACTGATGGCAGCACCTCACAACAAAGTTTCACCATCGATGTTCTCGATGTCAATGACAACACACCTGTCATTGCCGCTGGACAAAGCTTTAACATAGGCGAAAACAGTGCGGCATCAACATTATTAGGATCGGTATTAGCAACGGATGCCGACAGCAGCAGCGTTTTGCAAAACTGGACTATCGTAAACGGTAATGCTACTGGTGTGCTCCAAATAGATTCGGCAACAGGTGAAATCACTATAGTCGATGCGGCCCTATTGGATTTCGAATTAAATCAAAATTACACTCTGGGTGTATCCGTCAGTGATGGACTCAACACTTCCAACACTCAAATCGTTGTTATCAATGTGCTTGATGTTAACGAGCCACCTCAATTTACAACCATACCAACTACCACCGCCACTCAAGATGCACCTTATAGCCAACTAATAGAAACCACCGACCCAGAAGGCACCTCGGCTCAGATAACGGCGAACTTGCTGCCCTCATGGTTAAGCCTTGTAGACAACCTTGACGGCACAGCAACTATCAGTGGCACAGCCACTAATGCAGACGTCGGATCGCACAATGTGATATTGGCTTCTAGCGATGGTACGCTTAAGGCACAACCACTCAGCTTCACTATCGACGTCGCCAACGTTAATGATCTGCCAGTAATCAATTTTCCCACAATGGTAGATGTTGACGAGAACACGACTACAGTTGGCACAATTACCAGTACCGACATTGATGGGGATGCGTTAACGTACAGTCTGGCTATTACCGGCGACTCTTCACTTTTTTCTATCGATTCCACTACCGGTGAGCTTAGCTTTATAACACCAGCTGACGCTGAAAACCCGCTTGATATCGGCGCGGATAATACCTACAACATTAGCGTTCAAGTTAACGATGCGTCCCCGACGACTGTATCGCATGGCGTGGCAATAAATGTTACGAACATCAATGAGCGCCCAGCCATCACTAGCACGGCTCCGGCTATGGCAACAGAAGGCATCGCTTTCAGCCATACGCTGTCGGCAACTGATCCAGATAACGATTCGCTCTTATTCAGTGCCGCTAATCTACCCTCATGGCTAACACTTACAGATAATGCAAATGCAAATGGAACCGCAACACTGCAAGGCATTCCAGCCAACGGCGACGTGGGCATCAACTCATTCACAGTAGAACTCAGTGATGGCCACTCTGTTGTTTATCAACCGTTCGACCTTGACGTTACCAATGTAAATGACCTACCGGACATTACGTTTCCTAGCGATATTTCTATCAATGAAAACACGATTCTAGTCGGCACCGTTACCAGCAATGATATCGATGGTGCATCGCCGCTATATAGCCTAGCAAGCACTGGCGATTACCAACGGTTCTCGATCGATGCCGCAACAGGTACATTAAGCTTTATCGTTTCCCCTGATGCTGAAAACGCCGCTGACATAAATGCTGACAACACCTACCTGATAACCATCCAGGTCAGCGATGGCTCAGCCGCGCCTGTCTCAAAAAATGTGGTGGTAAGAATATTAGATGTAAATGAGTTTGATGTTAGCGAGATCAACGATGCTAATACAGCCCTCAATACCATCATCGAGAACAGCGTGCCTGGCACCACGACAGGTATTACTGCCACTGCGGCTGACTACGATATTAGCGATTCTGTTAGCTACAGCCTTCTACAAAACAACAACGGCTTGTTCTCTATCAATATCGCCACTGGTGAGATTAGCCTAAGCACGACGACAATGATTGACTACGAGCGGGCGCAGAGTCACGAAGTGGTCGTGCAGGCAATATCTACCGATGGGTCAACTAGCACACAAACCATCAACATCGTTGTTGGCGATGCCAACGACAACGCCCCTGTGCTTGTAGCGGGGCAACAATTTTCAATTTTAGAGAATGCAACGAGCGGTCAACCCTTGAATACGGTAATCGCAAGCGACATTGACACAGTAGGCCCCCAGCAGGCTTGGAGTTTAGTGGGGGGAAATGACCAAGGTATATTTAGCATAGATCCATTCACCGGTGAGCTATCGCTTAGCAATGCCGGGACACTAGATTTTGAACAAGCACAAGAATATGCATTACAAGTGCAGGTCAGTGACGGCCAACAAAGTGCAACTCAGCTTGTCAGTGTTGTTGTACTCGACGTAAACGAGCCACCTGTAATCAACAACACCCAGCATACCAGTGTCGAGGGCGTTACTGGCCAAATTGGCTCCATCAATATAACTGACCCTGAATCCAACGAAATCACGTCTATTGAGATAGTCGGTGGCAGTGGGCAGGCAGCATTCGAAATTGTCGAGGGCGATCAGATAGTCCAAGTAATCCGCATGGCGGCAGGTGTCTATACACTAGACGTCATTGTTACTGATTCTGCAGGCTTAACAAGCTCGGCCACCTTAACGATCAGAATCATCGCCTTCGATGGCGCACCGTTATTAGGCGGTGCTGAACCAAACAGCGCTACCGGCGTAATAACTGGCGGCATAGAACCCAACAACAGTAGTAGTGGAACAGAAACTGCCGAATTAAATATGCAAGGCGCTGCCGGATCCGAATCAGCGGGCGATTCTTATACTACTGGCAATGCATTGACCGAGAATGTTGACATCGTTGACGCGGCAGCGATTGTTCCTGGCGCTGTTTCCATAGTGGACTCACGGTTTGAAGGATCTCAACCTCGTGATGGAATTCGACACGACACGACACAAGCATCTGAAGGATCACACCCACCTAGTAAGAGCACCTCTACAAAGAGCGTCGCATCGCTTGTTATGGATTTACTATTACAAGATTCCGAAAACCTGATGCGGGGTTTTAATATTGATTTGGATACAATCAATACCAGCATAACCCTTACACCCGCTTTACTACACGCCCTGTCTGACATGAGTAATGAAATTGACTCAATGGTCGAAAAAAGCCAAATTAAACTTGAACTGGCTATTAAAGCTGGAACAGTAGTAAGCGTTACCTTGACGGTGGGTTATATCACTTGGCTTATGCAAGCGGGAGCATTTTTGACCACCGCACTTTCAACCGCACCACTGTGGCGTTCATTGGACCCCATACCTGTGCTCATTTCGTCTAACAGCGATGATGACGGCATGGAGCAAATTAGTGGTTAAAAATATACGCGAAATATTGAGCAGCAGGCCGGTCACGCTCTCCATTAGTATTGTGATGTTATTGATGAGCGTTGTGTTCTTTGCCAATGTGCTTGAACTACGCGGCGACACAAGCTCTGCCGAAAAAGAAGTTCGAAGCACAATCGCTGAATCTCTAGCGATTCAGCTAACCCTTTTGGCAACTCACGGCGATAACGAGGGTGTTAAGCAGGCACTACTGAACTCTGTAAAACGCCACGAAAGATTAACTGCAGCGGCGCTGGTGGATAGCACAGGAAAACAAATCGCCCACTTCGGTAACGAGAAAGAACTCGAAGATGTCGGCAGTAAATCCACACTAACCCATATCTCCGTACCTATTTTTAGCAAAAACGACAAGTGGGGTGATGTTAGGGCCGTTTTTACAGCGCCTAATACTCATTGGTATGAGCTCAGATACTACCTATTTATTTTATTCGGCAGTCTCGTCATGAGCCTGTTGTTTCTGCGTAAAGTGTTAGTGCAACTCGACCCAGGCAAAGTCGTGCCGAAGCGTGTTAGTTCTGCGTTCAATATGTTCTCAGACAGCGTCATTATACTAAACAACAAACTCCAGATATTGGCAGTAAATGAAGCTGCCGAAGAAGTGATCAATAAGACATCCGATCAGCTTATGGGCAAGCCACTAGATGATTGGCCATGGCAACGGGACGACATATGGCAAGCTCCATGGCAACAGGCACTAGCATCAGGCATTAATGTATCGGACGTACCGTTAACACTGATACTGGACGGACAAGCAAGAACACTAATTACTAGTTGTTCAGTTGTTGGCGACGTAGATAAAAATAACACTGGCGTTTTGGTTACGCTAAACGACATGACGGCCATCGAAACCAAAAATCATGAGTTGGCCTCAATGTTGGATCAGCTAAAACTCTCAGAACAATCCATTTTGAAAAAAAACGTTGAGCTTGAAACCCTTGCAACTCGCGACTCCCTGACTGGTTTATTTAATCGTCGCGCATTTTTAGAACAACTTGAAACAGACTACCATGAGGCGATTGAAAACGACACGCCACTGTGCATCTTGATGACAGATATCGATTTATTCAAAAAAGTAAATGACACCTACGGCCACCGCGTTGGTGACGAGGTAATTTGCGCAGTGTCGTCTGCATTGGAGAAAAATGCGGCTGATACAGACACGGTTGGTCGCTACGGCGGAGAGGAATTTGTCGTCGCGTTTCCTGGAAAAACAATTGAACAAGCCAAAGCAAGCACTGAAAACATTCGGCTACAGATAATGGAGATCAAGGACACCATTAGTGTGGATATTCCATCAATTACCTCAAGTTTTGGCATTGCTTTGTTGACGCCAGACACAAAAAACATAATGGACCTGCTAGAAAAAGCCGATCAAGCGCTCTACTATGCCAAACAAAGTGGCAGAAACAAAGCAATCGTGTTTAGCGACAATGTGCAACATATCAACGACGTGGCTGAAACTCCAAAAGAGCTAGCATCTCCAGGCAGTGCGGTGTTGTCACGCGTTATAGAACTAGAAAAAAAGGCGAACGAACAAGAGCGCCACCTAGACACCTTAAAGTCTCACGACCGCCTAACAGGAATTCCAAACAGGAATCTCTTTATGCAATACGTCGAGACAGAATTGGTTCGAGCGAAGCGGGCGGGCACTCGGCTCGGCGTGTTATCAATCGAACTACGGGAGTTTGATACTGTTGTATCAACTTTTGGACACGAAGCAGCTGATGAGCTTACCCTGACATTTGTATCCAAACTTCAAACCGTGTTCCGTTCAACCGATTTGACCGCTGTTGTTAACGACGATGGCCTCATGTCGCGCCTTACGTCAAATGAATACGGTGTGTTGCTAACAGATTTAGACGCCACCAAGGAGGCCTTGCCCGTATTGGCAAGGCTGCGCCGAGTGATGAGCGAAGCATTCGCTGTAGATGGGCAAAAGATATTTCTTGGTGTCACAGTAGGAATATCGCTACATCAGAAAAGTAGTGATACGCCAGAAGCGCTAGTAGAATCTGCAAGCTCGGCTCGAGTTGCAGCGCGCGAGCAATCGGGTAAGTTTACTTATGTATTTGCATCAAATGCCTTGGATAAACAATCACGTGAGTACATCGAACTTGAAACTGCACTGCACGAGGCAGTGGCGACTGATGCTTTCGAAATTGTGTACCAGCCAAAGCTGTGCTTGAAATCCCATACGATACAGGGCATCGAAGCACTCCTGCGATGGAACCATCCAGAAAAAGGCTACGTGCCGCCGGATCATTTCATTCGGATTGCAGAATCGTGTGGGTTGATCCACGACATATCAGCCTTTGTATTGAAAAATGCTCTGTTGCAATTGCACGTATGGCGAGACGCCGGTTGGAAAGATCTGAAAATGTCGATCAATATATCTGCCTTGCAATTAAGGCAGAAGCATATAGCACTCGAGATTATGGCAGCGCTGCGCAAAGCAGATGTTCCAGCTGGTGTATTGGAACTCGAAATTACAGAAACTTCAATTATTGAATCACCAACATCGGCTATCGTAGTATTAAACGAGTTACGATCTGCTGGCATCACCATATCGATGGATGATTTCGGCACCGGCTACACATCGCTTGCTCTGCTCTCGGATCTGCCTCTGGATTGCGTAAAAATAGATCGCTCGTTTATATCACAAATTACAATATCCAAGCGCAGCCGATCTATTGTCGAATCGATCATTAGTATGTCTCGAGCACTTGATTTACGGGTCGTTGGCGAGGGCATAGAGACTAAAGAACAACTTGCTGTTCTTGGTCATCTAGGTTGTGACGAAATACAGGGCTATTACATTAGCAAACCTATTAGCGCTGATAAAATACCTGAATTTTTAGAGCAATACGAAAAACCAGATAACGATAGGAAAACTGCGTAAACTCTCTACACAAATCGATCCGCCCGTGGCGAAGCACTATGCCAACAGAATCAGGCCGTCATGCAGTTCCGCTATGATGGTTCCGCAAATAGTTGTTAAAGCCTACGCCACCTAAGTTTTTCTAGATGCAAGCAAGATCCGCCAACACAGCCCCAAACTCAAAACAGCATAAACAACGGCCATACTGACCGGCAAGCCATCAGAACCAAAACCGGCCATCGCTGCCCCTCCGATCAATGAACCGCATAGCGCGCCTAAGCCCCACATAGTGGCAAATGCCGAAGAGCCTGCAATTAACGCTTGCCCTTCAAACCTGTCACCCAAATCTGCCAACGCCACGGTGTAGATACCATACCCTGCCGCACCACAAATTATCAGCACAGGCCACATCCCCCAATTGTTGATTGTAAATGGCAACATCAGTAGCGTTACAGTGGTAATGAGAGCACAACCCAATAACACCAAGCGCTTGGAGTGCCTATCACAAAGATACCCAATGGGCAGTTGCAACACGATATTGCCCGCAATCAACGCGGTTAACGCCATCGCTGCGACTTCAAAACTTCGGCCACTGTGCATCGCGTAGATCGGTAACAGTGACAAAGTAGCAGCATCGAAAATTGCAAACGCAAAAACACAGGCTAACAATAACGGTGCTTTAGGTGCAAACGCGAAAACCCCATCCGATACGGGTTCATCGTGTTCCATTTCTTCACTTTCTTCAATAAACAACAGTGGCAGCACGCCCAACATCAACACGACAGAACCGATAACAAATGGTAGCCAGCCTTCCACTCCGGTTTGGCTGACGATGGCTGGCCCTGCAGCAAAGCTTAATGACAGCACGCTTGCATAGATAGCAACCACCTTACCGCGTTGATTCTCATCTGCCGAACTGACAATCCAAGCCTCGCTCAATACAAATAACAACGATGTAGTAGCGCCCATTATTAAGCGCAATACAAACCATGACTCTATAGAGGTAAATATTTTGAAAGAGATCATCAGGACAGCGGTCATAACAGCAGCAATTATCGCGACTCGCTTGGCACCCAAGGTGCGGCATACAAAGGGAATAGCCGATGAAAACATCAATATGCCGATCGGCATCATTGCGGCATTTAGCCCGATCATCTGCGGGCTCACACCCCTTTGCTCCAATATAAACGAGAGTAAGGGGTAGGTCATGCCAAACGAGAAGCCAAATACAGCTATCGATAAGCATGCAGCAACAAGATTGCGGTTAGTGGTCATGGCGGTAAATAGTTAGTGAGTCAACACGCATTAGATCGAATAAATAATTAAATAGCCTAAGTTACGTAAGGCAGGGAACCATTCTGCCTGAAATCTAACAAATGTCTCACGTAGTCAAACAATAATGATATCAATGAAGTTTTCCGTAAAAAACCATAACAAACGCTATCCCCATTTTATCTCTTTGGTCTGCTTGAGCGGAATGATATTTGGGGCTCTTCTGACCCCAACAATCAGCACAGCGGATGATAAACCCAAACAATCGAAAGTCGTCGCTCTGGATGAAAACCCAATACTGATCGACGGCCTACTAAAAGCCCTAGCCAATAAAGGCACAGATTACAAACCCCGAACTGAACACTTATTGAGTGACGGCTCCCCCGTGTACACCAATCGTTTGATACTCGAGGCATCGCCATACTTGATTCAGCACGCGCATAACCCAGTTAATTGGTATCCCTGGGGAGAAGAGGCATTTGCAGCAGCCAAGGATCAAAACAAACCGGTGTTTCTGTCCATTGGTTACGCGACCTGCCATTGGTGCCATGTAATGGAACGCGAGAGTTTTGAAAACCTGGATATAGCCAAGCTATTAAATGAGAACTACATTGCGATTAAAGTGGATAGAGAACAACTTCCAGATATCGACGCCATGTACATGACTGCAGTCATGATGATCACTGGTAGTGGCGGCTGGCCAATGTCGAGTTGGCTAGATGAGCAAGGCCGACCTTTTTACGGTGGGACCTATTTTCCCGCAGAACGTTTTGATCAATTGCTCACCCGCATCAGCGAACTATGGCGAACTGACAAAGGCGTTTTGCTGGAGCAAGCTGATCAAGTATCAGCTGCAATGAATCAAGTGAACAGCACATCAATTGCGGCTAATGCTTTTGGAGACGCCGAGATTGAATCTGCGCTTTCTCAAGCGATAACAGGATTTGACGAACTAAATGGAGGCTTTGGTGGCGCACCTAAGTTTCCACGCGAATCAACGCTGTACTTTTTACTTGATCAGGCAAAACGAAACACCCCCGATGCGCAAAACGTTGCGCTAAGCACCTTGAACCATATGGCCAATGGCGGCATACATGATCATATCGCGGGTGGGTTTCATCGCTACTCGGTCGATAGCCAATGGTTAGTGCCGCATTTCGAAAAAATGCTCTACAACCAAGCAGCTCTTGCCAGAAACTATTCACAAGCTTGGCAACTCACTGCGGATATCAATCATCACCGCACAGCCACTCGCATTCTCGACTACGTGTTGCGAGAGATGCGTGCGGACAATCAGTTATTCTACTCGGCAACCGATGCTGACTCAGAAGGTGAAGAAGGTCGCTTCTTTATTTGGACACCCGAACAACTTGAAAAACTCTTGGGCGACGACGCCAAGCTTGCCAAACAAATCTGGAACGTCACAGGTGAAGGAAGCTTTGAAGGCGAAAGTATTATCCATATGGATCGCCCACTGGCTCAGGTAGCTGAAAACAATCAGCTCAGCAAAAAAGCCTTAATCGATAAACTGGACAAGTGGTCCAACATTTTATTAACAGCGAGACAATTAAGAGAAAAACCGCTGCTCGACAACAAATCACTCACCAGCTGGAATGGCATGATGATTTCTGCCTTGGCTGAAGCCAGCACCGCACTGGATCGAGAAGACTATTTAAGCGCTGGAATAGATACTGCCAACGCCCTATGGAAAACCATGGTTACGAAAGATAACGGCATATATCGCAGTTACTACGAAGGCAAAACATCAATAGAAGGTACTCAACCCGACTATGCTTTTTTTGCTGAAGGGCTAATTGCGCTATTCGATGCAACAGGTGATAAACAATGGTTAGACAAAGCTGCAGTATTAACGGACGAAATGCATAATCGTTTTTGGGATACTGCAAACGGAGCCTACTTTATGGGAGGTGAGCAAGTTGTCGGTGCCAAGTTAGCGATACGCCCCAAAGATATTCACGACAATGCTCAGCCCACTGGCAATTCGATTGCAATGCGGATTCTGGCCAAGCTGTTTAAACGTACTGGCGAGCCTCGTTTTGATGCTAGAGCCAACGAGTTGATTGTTGCATTGTCCGGATCAATTGCTGAGTCCCCATCAGGGTTCTTCTACTTTTTACTTGGCGCTAATGAACATCTAAACGGCGAAGCCGGCCCCCAGCAATACGCAGCTCGCGGGCGTGTTACAGCAACTGCTGTACGTAAAAAAGACACTTTGGATGTGACCTTGAGTGTTGCGCCAGGATGGCATATCAATTCAGACAACCCCAATCAAGATTACTTGATACCAACCCAACTGCAGTTAGAAAACAAAAAACCTATTTCTGGCGCTCAGTATCCAGAAGCGGTTAATCAAGCACTCAGCTTTGAAAAATCGATACTGTCGTTGTTTGAAGGCAAGTTTTCGATAACCGCCCCCATCCCTAAAGATTCAAGTGATGCATCGGTGTTTAAACTGCAACTACAAGCATGTGATGATAAACAATGCCTGCCACCTGAAACCGTAACGCTAACGCTAGGAAAAGCGACTGTCCATTAGTGGTTCAACGTAGCCTTTACCTTTTTTACGTCGGCGTGAAAATAGGCGTGCGGGATACCACAAATGTTATGATTAAGGCGCTATCAGTGCGTTGCTGCAAACCAATATATTGCGAATTAGTTTATTAATTTAAATAAACGCTTACAATCTGGCTTGCAGATGTAAGACAATATCACTAGATGTCACCTAACGGCGATCAAAAAGGCATGCTTACAAAGCTTTGGAATAATTCTAACAGCTTACCTTCAAACCACAGCGGTGATCAGGCGCGAATACTGACCGCACTGTGGATGGGCTTGCCCTTGGGTGTCTTCTCACACGCCGGATTTTTGATTCTGTTTTGGGCACTAGGCTTCCCGGTACTGGCATGGTTCAACGTTTTTAGCTTTGCGTTGTTTGCATTTGCATGCTGGCAACTTTATCGAAGTAATCTGACCTGGGCTGTGTACGGTTGCATCCTATTTGAAATCCCTATGCATGCCATGCTCGCAACACTCTACTTAGGGTTTAATGCAGGCTTCTGGCTACTTGTATTCATCAGCGTGGCCTTTATTCCGCTTTATCCTTTGCTCTCTCGCCCGGTGCGAGTGTTAATTGGAATTGCATTAGCCGTAGGGATTGGCATGGTGGCACTAATAGCCATACAAAATGGTTCTATTTATACAGTATCGAACAATTTAAGCTCGCTGTTTTTATTAATGAACCTAGTGGTTTTAGCGCTAATTATAATAGTGATTATAGTGTCTTATGATTTAGCTGTAGAACGTGCAGAACAGGCACAACAGGTGGAGTATGATCGAGCAGAGTCGCTACTACTTAACGTTCTGCCTGCACGAATTACTGCCCGGCTGAAATCTCATGAAGAACCCTTGGCCGATAGCCACGACGATGTATCAGTACTCTTTGCTGATATTGCCGGGTTCACGAATTTATCGCGCAACCTTTCTGCTCGGGATTTAGTTTCATTGCTAAATGATCTTTTTACTCGATTTGATGCAAACGTAGAGATATTCGGTGCCGAGAAAATCAAAACCATAGGAGACGCCTATATGGTTGCGACAGGCTTGAGGGGCGAAATCGATCATGCGACAAAAATCGTCGATCTAGCAATAGCCATTCAACATGGATTCAATGAATTTCGGGAAGAAAATGATCTAGACTTAAAACTTCGTATTGGAATTCATTCTGGTGCTGTTGTTGCCGGTGTTATTGGGAAACAGAAATTCGCCTACGATTTGTGGGGAAATACAGTTAATGTTGCGAGCAGAATGGAGTCGGAAGGAGTCGCCGATCGAATTCAAATTTCAGCGGAAACACGTGCCTTGTTACCAATTCGTTTTAAAACTCAGGCACGTGGTGAAATTCAGATAAAAGGACACCGGGCAAGAGAGTGTTTTCTTCTGGAGAGTTGAGCATGCGGTAGGCTTATGTTGTGTCTATTTATGCGGCCTAACAACACCGTTAAAAAACTTAACAACATCCAATGAGTTGCGGTACCACCCGTACCAACCTTAATTGCATTCGTACTATCGGCACCCTCAGTTCCGTCATTCTGCGGTGGTATCACCGGATTCTGCACATCAGGATTGACTTGTGTATTAGGCTGCTCCGTTGGCCGCGGCGGTAAAATTGGCTCACCCACATAGGCTGGAATATCACCTGGCGTTGCCGGATCACCCAATACAACCGACGTACCGGGTGGCAATGGCCTTGGCCCGGTTGGGTCTCTCAGTTCGTTAAATGCAAGTGGCCTAGCATCCGCTGCCAGTTGGTTTAATGTAGCTGGAAATCCACTTGATATTAGTTGTGCATTAAAGGCCACATTTGGCGCTGTTGAAAACCTAGGGCCTGCATCCCTGCTGTACATAACATAACTCTCGCCCTGCCCGGACGCACCGATGATAACGTCATCGCGACCATCTGCATTAAAATCCCCTGCTTGCCGTACATACACTGCAAAATAATCAGTCGTGCCGGTGCCATCGAAACGCATGCCGTTTGATCCGTCTAAATCACGTAAATTCAACCGTTGTGAAAATGCACCGTTTGATCCATAAATAATATAAGCCTGGCCAGAACCTTTACGGCTCGGACTTTTAATTGTGTGTGATGCACCAATGATCAAATCATCAATGCCATCATGGTTAAAATCTCCCGCGGCATCTAATGATGTACCGGATAAATCACCCCAGATTGCTTGACCCTCTTCGATGGGCACAACACCACCTCGAATACCTCGCGCAACAAAACCATTTGCACCGGTAAGAAGCTCACGCCCTACCACACGCTCACCTGAAAAATTACCACCAAAAAGAACGTAGGTTTCGCCCGGATAATCACTAGGCGACCCAAACGGGCCTTTGCCTGGCGCACCAATGGCGATGTCGCCAATGCCGTCATGATTAATATCGCCGATACCACTGACAGACGCGCCCAAGGAATCTTGAATGTTGTTGCCTTTAAACACAAACCCGTTATTGCCATCGATATCAGCCAAGCTAACTGCAGCGGGAAAATGATCTCTACCTAACACCAAGTACGCCTCACCTGCTTCAGCTCTACCATCTTGAGTTTTGTTAGGAGCACCGATCAATATATCGTTAAAACCATCATGGTTGTAGTCACCTGCATCAGCCACCTGTGCACCACTACGATCCTGAGAATTTACGCCAACGATGGCGAAGCCGTTTCGTCCACTAAGCGCAGCAGGATTAAGTACAGCCGGAAAATTCTCCGTACTACCGTAAATAACATAGGTCACACCAGAGCCCACTTGGCCATTGCTACTGGCATTGGCATTACCCACGATGATATCGGCTATGCCGTCACTATTAATATCGCCGCCGCCGCTTACCGATGTCGCAGCGCTTGTAAAACTAAAACCATTGGCACCATCTAATAACTCAGGTGTTACCGTGCGCGGAAACCCACTACTACTTCCAAACACAACGTGTGCACCGCCAAGCGAGCCAACAATGACATCCGCCAGGCCGTCGTTGTTAACATCACCCACGCCTGATACATGCGATATATTTTGTGAATCGTGTGAAATGGCAAAACCAATATCGCCGTCAAGCTGTTGCGCATTGAGCACACCATTATGACCACGCGTAGGACCAAACACTATCCGCACACCACCCACACCTGATCCGATAATGACATCATCGATGCCATCACCATTCATGTCGCCAGCCATATCAACAGGGCCACCGCGGTCAACCGCCAGGTAATCAGCATTACTCAAGCGCCAAAGATCTGTGATCGGCGGATATTGCGCAAAAGCGAAACTATTAATTAATAGCAACACTAAAGCAGTTGCAAAACGAAATACGACATTCATGAAACCGAAGCCCTTATCAGTACCGCAAGCGGCGCAAGGTCCTAGTGTAACCAAAGGCTAATTCACACGTAGTTTCAGACATGACACAATTTTTCATATTGTGAACCACTACCTGAAAATCCAAACACTTAGCAATGCCGTATAACTACGCACCATTCACTATCAGTCACCACAATAGTGTAGAAGACAGGGGGATACTATCGAGAACACCCCGGAGGCGCCTAGCCCTCCGGGGTGAATGACAGTTTTGGTGACTTAGTCTTCCTCAGGAATAATCAAGTTAAGAACAATCGCAATAACAGCAGCAGGTAACAAGCCTGATGTCATCAGTACTTTTGCCGTTGCTGGCATATGCTGGAGAGCGCCGGGCTCTAGCTGCAAACCTAAACCAACTGATATCGCCACTGCAAAGATCATCATATTACGGCGATTCCAATTAACGTCAGCGAGCAAGTTAGCACCTGCAGCGGCAACCATTCCGAACATCACGATAACACCACCGCCCAATACCGATATTGGCATACTCGAGATGACCGCACCAAACTTAGGCACCAAGCCTGCGATAATTAAAAAGATTGCACCCATGGTAACGACGTGACGGCTCATGACACCTGTCATGGATATCAAACCTACGTTTTGGCTAAACGACGTATTAGGTAAGGCACCAAATGCACCCGCTATTGTCGTACCAACACCATCAGCCATTGTGCCGCCGGTAAGCTCACGATCAGTGGCTTCACGACCTGCGCCACCTTTAGTGATACCCGATATATCACCTACGGTTTCGATAGCCGAAACAAAGCCCATCAAACACATACCGATAATGGCAGCAGTGTTGAATTCGATGGGAAAGTGATTGAATTTAGGGGGTGCAAACCATGCAGCTCTACCAACGTTAGCAAAGCTAACATCACCCATGGCCAATGCTACGAGATAACCAGCCAATAGACCAAGCAGTACCGCTGCAACAGATAACATACCTTTGGTAAAAAACTTAAGCCCCAAGGTAACAACAATAACAACCAGCGCTAAACCCCAGTGTTGCATCGTGCCGTATTCGGGCTTGCCCATTAGCGGTACACCACCAGCAGAATACTGAATACCAACCTTAACCAAGGCCAAACCGATCATTAATACCACCAAGCCTGTTACCAACGGAGGCATCATGAAACGTATTCTGCCAATGATTGTGCCAAGGAAAAAGTGAAAGATACCACCAACAATAATGCCGCCCATTAATGCACCCATACCAAACTGCAGTGCGATAGGGATCATCACCGGTATAAAGGCAAAGCTAGTGCCTTGCACAATAGGCAGCTTGGCACCAACTGGCCCGAGCCCGATGGTTTGAATTAACGTGGCAATGCCGGCAAACAGCATCGACATTTGGATCATGTAGATCATGCCGCTGATATCGTCAGAACCAAAACCAAAGCCCACAGCACCAGCAACGATAATCGCAGGCGTAACGTTACTGACAAACATTGCCAGCACATGTTGTATACCTAACGGTATACCTTTCGCAAAACCCGGAAAGTAATTTGGGTCTTTCATTTGATCCGGTGTCATACCGGCTAGATTATCAGCCATTCAAGGTTCCTCATCGTGTCGTCCATATTAAAATTGGCAACCCATGCTACCTGCTAGGGCAGAATACAACATCACGCGGACAACTTCGTGAATTCGGTTTTGCGGCATCATTAAAAATACTACAACTACTCTTGCAGGATATTTTGCAACCTGAATCGAGCAATTTTATTTATTTCATTTAAAGCGGTATTAAATTCCGCTTCATCATCGTTATGTAAACGTTCTTCAAAGGCGGCAAGAATTTCAAATCGATTACTGCCCTTTACCGCCTTGATAAACGGGAATTCAAATTGTTTTTTATAGCGGTTGTTGAAGCTTTCGAACTGCGCTAATTCTTCTGGCGAGCACTGATCTATACCTGCACTAGCCTGCTCACTGGTCGAGTCCTCTGTTAGCTCACCCTTTATCGCTGCTTTTCCAGCAAGATCCGGGTGCGCCAACATAAGCTGCAGCTGCTCATCCTTCATAGCAGCTAAAAAGGTTTTTTCAAATAGCTGTGCCAGGCCATCAACGAAATCCGCATCTTTATCAACACCATTGGCCCAAGTACGTTCCGCCACCCACGGTGAATGTTCATAGATTGCGGCAAACGTATCAACGAATTCCTCTTTACTCATCTGACTCGGTTTAGCAATACTCATAGCCTAATTCGCTTTTGCACCATCACTAATCCATTGACCAATCAGCGCTCTTTCTTCATCCAGCATTTTAGTTAAATTGCCAAGTGGCATCGCTTTGGTGGCAACCGATTGTTGATAGATTCGTTGAGCTTGGTTAACGATATCGGCGCTCGTTTCCAATTTTACACCCAAGGGTGCTGCTGCAAAGCCTGGGTGTTCCGGGGATTCAGCATGACAATTTACACAGCGTTGCTCAATAATAGTTTGTACTTGGGCAAAGCTTGCAACGATTGGCACTGACTCGGTGCTAGTGGAAGTACTCGGGGTCCTCGCAACGTTTTGTGTTGGTACTGTCATCGCAGCAACAGCTGCAATTAAAAAAGCCGCAATCAATAGTGGTAATAAACTAGCTTTACCAAAATGACGTTTTACAAAATACACTCTGATTAACGCGCCAGCTAACGATAAACCAACCAAAATTAACCAATTGTACTGATGGCCATAAGTCATCGCATAGTGATTACTGATCATCACAAACAGCACCGGTAAAGTAAAATATGTGTTGTGTACTGATCGCTGCTTGCCACGGATACCATGGATTGGATCGGGCACTCGCCCTTCTTGCTTTGCGGTTACCAGATCACGCTGGCCAGGAATAATCACCATGGCAACATTGGCCACCATGATGGTACCGAGCATGGCACCAAAATGTATAAAGGCACCGCGCCCACTAAACAATTGGCACAACCCCCAAGCAGCAAAGGCTAACAATACAAACATCGCTAGCCCCATTATTGATTCGTTTTGCCCAATTGGCGAACGGCATAGCTGATCGTAAACAACCCATCCAACCACCAACGTTGCCATGCCCATGATAATGGCAACAGGCTTGCTGAGCTCAGCAACCTGTGGATCAATTAGATAGAGCTCGGCGCCATACCAGTAAATAAGCGCCAACATAAACATGCCGGTTATCCAAGTGGTATAGGCTTCCCATTTAAACCAGTGCAAAGTATCAGGAAGCTCTTGTGGGGAGACAGTGTATTTTTGTGCGTGATAAAAACCGCCACCGTGCACTGACCAAATTTCACCACCTACACCTTTATCAATATCAGATTGCTTTGCAGGAGCCTGCAGATGATTATCGAGCCAGACAAAATAGAATGAGGCACCAATCCAGGCGATACCGGTGATCATGTGTACCCACCGGCCCAGTAAGCTGAGCCACTCTACGATAAAGGTTTCCACGTTTACCCAGCTCCGTGCATTGTTTGGCAAGAATCAAGGTTTTTCGTAACGTTTGAGCTGCGGGTACTGAAACAATAGAATATCGACAACATTGAATTGCTAAGCATTAAAAATTATTCTGTAGTTTAGTCGCTTTCGGTGCATAACACTAAGCAGGACGAACCCGCTGAGGCATATTAAAGCAGTGTGAAAAGTCGTTTTTTCGACACTAGTTGCGCAACCCTTACTGATTGCCGCGATAGTCAGTGGGTATCAAGCCGATAAATCGGTATTGTTAGCTCATGATGGCATTGGACAAATCTGCACCAATTGAGTGCACACAGCGCTAGAATCCCATGATTTACGTTCGATTATGGCATTAAGGAAAGATAATTCGACCATCTTGTCCTTTACGACGTGCACCGTTCGTCTGCTAATTAGAAGACAGGAATACACAGGATTTCGGCCTTCAAACAATGAAAACAATTAACCAGGAGATTAACCATGCAGTACATCTGTCTTATCTACTCAGCGCTCGGCTCCAGCCCAACCCCCGGCACACCAGAATTTGGCGCATACATGCAGGCCTATATGGACTTCACTGAAGAAGCCAAACAAAAAGGTGCATTCGTTGCTGGCGATGCTCTGCAATCAATTGATACCGCTACCACCGTGACAATGCAAAATGGAAAGGTGGAGACCACCGACGGACCATTTGCTGAAACCAAAGAAACGCTTGGCGGATACTACCTATTGGAATGCAAAGACCTGGATGAAGCATTAGTGTATGCGGCAAAGATACCCACCGCTCAACATGGTCGTATTGAGGTTCGCCCGATCATGGTTTTTGACAACTAGATTTAACGTTACACAGCCATGTCACCGCCCCCAACTCAACTCGACACTATTATCGAGCTCACAGTCCGTGAGGAGTGGGGGCGGTTACTGGCAAGCCTGGTTGCAGGCTTTAATGATATTCAGTTAGCCGAAGATGTACTGCAAGACGCAGTAACCGATGCATTAACAAATTGGCAACAAAACGGCTTACCTCAATCACCAGCCGCATGGTTACTAACAACGGCCAGACATAAAGCAATAGATCGGTTTAGACGAAACAGGCGCTTTGCAGAACTACAACCCGACATTAGCTACTTAAAGGAGCTCGAGCAGCTTGACGCCGACGAGCCAGACGCGATGCAAATAATCCCCGATAAACGACTAGAACTAATGTTCACCTGCTGCCACCCAGCGCTGGATAAAAAGTCACAAATTGCGCTAACACTACGTACCATTGCCGGGCTAAATACTGAGGAAATTGCCAAGGCTTTTATTGACAAACCTGGCACCTTGGCAAAACGACTCACGCGCGCTAAACAAAAAATTGCATTAGCAGGCATACCCTATGGCGTACCAGGCACCGCAGCGCTAGAAGAGCGCATTTCTGAGGTATTAGCGGTGATCTATTTAATATATAATGAAGGTTACTCCGCTGCCACTAGCAACAACCTTATTAGGCAGGACTTATCAGAAGAGGCCATAAGGCTTGCACGTATAGCCTTTCAATTATTACCTAAACATTGTGAAACAGGTGGCCTACTCGCACTGATGTTATTACACGACTCTCGTCGCCCAGCGCGACAATCTGCTACGGGCAAATTTGTATCGCTGGAAGATCAGGATCGCACGCAATGGAACAAATCACGCGCAAAAGAAGGCAGAAACCTTATAAAATCATTATTACCGCGTGGCCAAGTTGGCCCTTATCAACTACAAGCATCCGTTAGTGCACTACATACCGAAGCCACCACTTGGCAAGAAACTGATTGGCCGCAAGTCGCCGCCTTATACCGTTTGCTACACCAGATTAACCCCACTCCAGTGGTGCACCTTAATTTAGCCGTAGCGGTATCCCATGCAGAATCCCCAGACGCTGCACTGAGAATGCTAAATGAAATTGGCCAGCATGCAGAGATGCATGCTTATCAGTCATATCACGTGGCGTGTGCGGATATTTTTCTACGTGCCGAGAAAACAGCAGAAGCTCAACAAGCCTTAGTCAAGGCGATCGAGCTAACCAAAAATGAAACAGAGAGAACCTACCTGGAATCGAAACGGATACTTAACTAAAAACTGCAAGGTGCACAACTGATCTATCAATGTTATAAGCTACTTTTAATACTAAAGTCGCGGCAGCGCTGTATTAAGCGCTTGGCATCTATTCGATGGCAAATATTGACCAATGAATAAACGAGCCAGCCAAGCTATCTCAAATTTTTACTCAAAAATACCCAATGAAAACTAACATCGAAACCTTAAAGCTTGAATCACACAGTGAGCACATTCTGCTTGTCACACTCAACCGGCCCGAATTTGCCAATGCATTCAACACGCAAATGGCATGGGATCTGATTTCGGTGTTTGAAGATCTTGCTGCTAATCCAGCACAAATTCGAGTGGTAGTGTTAACTGGCGCAGGCGACAAGGCTTTTTGCGCTGGTGGTGACCTTAAAGAACGCAATGGCATGAGCAACGAACAATGGCAAGCTCAACATTTGGTTTATGAGCGTATGGCGCGTGCATTAATTAACTGCCCTCTGCCGGTGATAGGCGCAATTAACGGTGCTGCATACGGTGGTGGTTGTGAGTTAGCTGCCGCACTAGACTTCATTTTTGTTGCAGACACGGCGCGCTTTGCACAAACCGAAGTCAAGCTTGGCATCATCCCTGGTGCAGGCGGCACTCAAACCTTAACGCGTGCAGTAGGCGAGCGACGTGCAAAAGAGCTCATACTTAGCGGCCGTGTATTTAGTGCAAATGAAGCGGTTGAATGGGGATTGGCTAATGCGAGTTTCCCCTTAGCCACTCTAATGCAATACACATTAGAAACCGCGACAACGATTGCTAACAACGCACCCATTGCCGTTCGACAAGCAAAGCGTGCGATACATCAAGGGTTACAAATGAGCCTAGCGGACGGCATGGTGTTTGAAATTGAAGCGTATAACCAAACAGTGCCTACCGAGGATCGCCGTGAAGGTGTGTTAGCGTTTAACGAAAAGCGTAAACCACAGTTTTACGGCAAGTAAGCACGGCGTTAATACTCTCATCGCCACGGAATCTCCCAGCCATCGCATTTGCAAGCCTTCTGTTTGAACGTCCACTCACGTTTCGGTTCCCGTCTTTAACACGCCACGACGGATTTGATCCTCTTCAATTGACTCAAACAAAGCACGGAAATTACCTTCGCCAAAGCCTTCGTCGCCTTTACGCTGGATAAACTCAAAAAAGATCGGACCTATGACTGTTTTGGAGAATATCTGCAGCAGTATCTTGGTAACACCGCCATCAACCACACCTTCACCATCAATCAAAATGCCGTGTTTGCGCATTCGATCCATAGGTTCTTCGTGATCAGTAACACGCTCAGCGCTGTTCTCATAATAGGCATCAGGTGGCCCCGGCATAAATTTGAGTTCGTTAAATGCAAGTGTATCCGTTGCATCATAGATATCGTCGGTTCCAACCGCTATGTGCTGGATACCTTCACCGTTATATTTACGCAGATACTCTTCTATCTGGCTATTGTCATCAGTGGATTCATTAAGCGGGATACGGATTTTACCGCAAGGGGATGTTATCGCTCGACTAATCAAACCCGTCATCTTGCCTTCGATATCAAAAAAATGAATCTGCCTGAATCCAAAAGTATCTTTATAAAACCCCCACCACTTATCCATATTGCCGCGGTTCACGTTATGTGTAAGATGATCCAAATAGTAAAAACCTACGCCTTCTGGTGTTGGATCGACGACGCTAAGCCAATCAAATTCTTCGCCGTAAGCAGAAGCCTTAATACCGTGTCGATTAACACCGTATTGATCAATAAAGTAGATAAGCGAACCACCTATGCCTACCACTGCTGGCACGTCAAGTGATTTTCTATCACCAGTATAAGGCCTAGCACCCATTTTCACTGCATGCTCAAACGCATGCTGCGCATCCACCACTCGCCATGCCATCGCACTCGCTGATGGTCCATGGAGCTGCGCAAACTCAGCGGCATGACAAGCAGGTTCGCAATTAATCAGGTAGTTGATATCACCTTGCCTCCAGACTGAAATTGCTTTGGTTTTATGCTGTGCAACATGGGCATATCCCATTTGCTTAAACAGCACCTCTAGCGGCTTCGAATCGTTTGTGGCGAATTCAACAAACTCAAAACCATCCGTACCGGCTGGATTGTCGGCTGTAATGGTAGCTTTACCTGCTGTATGCGGAAACGGTCCCATGGCGATACTCCTATTTCATTGCCCACCAGTGTATGAGAGGCTGCAGGAGATGGGCTTGCAATAATTGCAGTATTTGAGTTATATATGCACATTACGCGCATTAAATGACAATGTATGACCGGTTGTAATCAATTAGACAATTTCGACACTAGAATACTAAAAGCCCTGCAGGCAGATGGTCGCCTGGGAAATGCGGAGCTTGCCGAGCATGCAAAGCTCTCGGCATCGCAGTGCTCCAGACGCAGGCAAAGCCTCGAAGCCAGTGGGGTAATCAGCGGATATCATGCAAGTCTCAGCCGTGAAAAAACCGGCTTCTCATTAATCAATTTTATTACCGTGACCTTGTCTCGTCATAACAAGGACAACGCCACTCGCTTTGCAACGCTAATGGCTAATATGCCGGAAGTACTAGAGGCGCACGCACTAACAGGCGAGATGGATTACATCCTCAAAGTGGTGACACGCGATCTAGCCGGCTTAGCCGCTTTAGTCAATGAGCAACTTTTGCAGCATGAGTCAGTACAAAACGTTAAGACTTCCGTCGTACTGAACACAATCAAAGAAACAACAGCACTACCGCTAGACACCAAATAGCGGGTTAATTCAAATGTGCTTAGGTATTTCGGTTAAGCCACCGCCGGTAACGAAAAGCCTGGAATCCAATCATATACCAGTGCAAACAACACCGCTGCAAGCAGCAAGCGATACACCATAAAGATAAAGAAGCCCATGCGTTTTACTAGTGCCATCAGCAGAGTAATGGCTGCAAGTGCGGCAAAGAATGTGAGTAGTGCTGCCCACAAAGCATCGGTCGGGATGCTCTCACCTAACTGGACAACTTCGATTGCGGTAAATGCACCCGCCGCTGCAATGGCTGGTATACCTAACAAAAACGAAAAGCGTGCAGCTTCTGCTCGTTCAAAGCCTAATAGGCGCGCTGCCGTCATTGTGATGCCAGAGCGACTAGTACCAGGAATGAGCGCCAATGCTTGAGCACCGCCAATAATAAGTGCTGGCGAAAGCTTCATGTCTTCCATAATTCTGCTACGTTTCCCAACCACGTCAGCTATCCACAATAAAATACCGAATATCACTGCATTCCATGCAACAACTTCTATGCTTCTGATCAATTCGTATGCGCCAGTAAGTTTGAGTGCCGCACCAACCGCCAAGGCAGGTATGGTTGCCAACGCGATGTAGCCCGCCATTCTAGCGTTGTCAGTCATCTTGCCTTGAAGCAAATCGCCGGTGCCTTTCAGTAAGTTGAGCACGTCGCGCCAAAAGTAGACGATGACAGCAAACAGCGAACCCACGTGCACCATGACATCAGTCACGACCCCTTGATCTGGCCAACCGGTTAACACCGGAATGAGCATCAAGTGCCCAGACGAGCTGACGGGTAGAAATTCTGTCAAGCCCTGGACAATCGCCAGAACAAATATTTGCTCAATACTCATATTCGATACTCTTTTCGGTCACAGACTCATTCTCAACGCGAATTATGCACAAATGCAGCACTTTATTAGTGATGGATAGCTCATAGAATTTGGCTTAACAAAGAATTCCTGCTGTTACTCAAAGAGTAGACGGCTGCCGCCCACTTAGCAGGACAAAAGTGTGACGCATGCAGTGTTTATTCGAAAAGTGGATTTAGCTCAGAACAACTGCAAGCAAGCCCAATAGTGCTGGCACAGCTTGAACAAAAAGTATTTTTTTGTCCGCTGTTGCGGCACCATAGATGCCTACCACTATTACGCAGCTAAAGAAAAACAGCGCCACGTTTTTTTGCCAAATGGGATCGCTGCAGGCGATAACACGTGGGGACGATTTCGGCTATCGCCTAAAACCGGTTTCCATCTTAAAATAAGTTGGAGACAGATCTTTTAGTGGTTCTTGAAGTGCGGCCACTTCCGATGCCGGTGCATGCACTTCCAGCCGATCAAGGCTGGCAATTTTAAGTGCTGCTTGCAGAAGTTCGTCTACGTTGCCCAAATGATTCAAAATACCAGCAGCACTTGTATATCCTTCCCTGCAGTGCGCTCGTTGGCCACTAAAACTAAACCCATAGAACATCACATCAGCTTCCGTTTTAGTACGCTCCACCATTTGCTCACCAAGCGCTTTGAACTCGTCCAGCTTTCCATCTTGAACAGTGAAATAGGGTACTAAGGTACAGATTGTATCTTCTAACGCCATTGCATTTCTCCAATATGTTGTCAGGCAACAATATCACGTGGTTACATAGGCGGGCTAAGCCGCAAGACAAGTAATTTATAGAGCACGGAAATAATGCACCAACTCTTCAACTGTCGCCCCTGCGAATTACATGCCCTACGGGATACCCTACCGTATTAAATGCTGTTGCAATAACCTGAGTGCGTGCAAATTATGCCCACTACAATAGGCTGTAATCCAAGGCAGTACATGCGTCATTTTCGGATCGGGCGTGCCCTCTGGCTCGCGGCCAAGCAGTGGATTTACCCAGATTACTTTTTTAGCGCGCCTGTGCAATTTTTGTACTTGAGGCAATAACATCTCGGGTTTAGCAGTATCGTGTCCATCACTAAATATCATTACAGTAGTTTTGCTACTAACTAACCGTTGTAGATGCATTGCATTAAATTGTTCGAAGCTACCCGCTATTTGTGTACCGCCTAGCCAACCCTTGCCATGGTTATTCATTATTTGTTCAAAATCCGCCTCCTTTAATTGCCGATGACCTTTGCCAATTTCAAACAGGCTTGTATTGAACGCAAATGCATGCGCTTGATCAAACTCAGTCATCAGTTGCCGAGCGAAACGCAAAAACAACTTTGAATAGACTTCCATGGACTGGCTAACATCTAGCAGTAAAACCATTGAAGGCAATCGTTTTACCGGCTGCTTATAAGCCAACAGCGCCACCCAACCTTGATGCTGCAATGCACTGCGAAGTGATCTGCGCATATCGATAGTGCCGCATTTATTTGAGCTGCGCGTGTGGCGCCTACGTTGTTTTTTTATCTGCCTTACCAAGCTATCCACTAGTTGCTCAATTAATTGCATTTGGTTGCGATCAAATACAAATCTAAAATCTGCTAACGATAAAGTTTTAAGATCACCGGCACCTGTTTCACTATTAGCAGCTTCCTTATCGCTGGATGCCGCCGAAAAGCCCACCAAGCAATTTTGCGTCACAGTTGCAGTGCTGCCCGCTAAACCATTCACAGTATCGCCCAGTTCATCGCCAACCCTATCAAGCGCGCACCAGTAAAGATCAAACAAATTATCAAAACGTTGCCATTGATCAGGGGTTTGGCACACACAGGGTTTGCAGGCTCGTTTTAAATGCACAGCTGATGACATTGAGCCGCTGCTTGAAACAGTTGCCACATCCAATATGGTATCTACACTACAGTTGTAGCGCTTGCTTCGCAAAAAAATTGCAAAATCAATTAAGCGTTCGCGCAGCGTTGATTCGTTAATCGCATAAGCCATCGTCAGGACTCTGACTGCTGCGCTTCAGCCTCAGTTTTCATAAAATTAACTAATTCCAAATCTTCGCGTGTTTTTAATAAACAACCCATTGTGGATGAAACCAGCCCCTGATCATCATTCTGCAGATCCTTGACACCAACACCGAGCAATGCTGCCGCCCAATCGAGTGTCTCGGCTACTCCGGGTGTTTTTCGCAAGGCATTACTTCGTAAATTTTGCACATAGTCGACTACTTGATTGGCCAGACGCTGGTCGATGTCAGGGATGCGTGCAATGAGTATCTCCATCTCTTTTTCTCTGCCAGGAAAATCTATGTAATGATAAAGGCAGCGACGTCGCAAGGCGTCACTAAGTTCTCGTACGCCGTTGGACGTTAGAATCACCCATGGTTTAGTCACCGATGTAAACGTACCCAGCTCTGGCACCGTTATTTGAAAATCTGCCAACACCTCTAGTAACAGCGCTTCAAATTCTTCATCAGCCCGATCAACCTCATCAATCAATAACACCGCAGGTTCTTTGGATGTTATGGCTTTAAACAATGGACGCTTTAACAAATAGGATTCGTCATAAAGTGTTGAGGAATCAGGTGCGATTCCAGATTTCTGCTTACTTTGAATATTGTTTAGTTGGATCGCTAACAGTTGCCTTTTGTAATCCCAATCGTAGAGCGCATGCTGTGCATCTAGCCCCTCATAACACTGCAAGCGAATTAGCTCAGCGTTATGCGCGCGGGCTAAGCAACGAGCCACATCCGTTTTTCCAACACCCGCCTCGCCTTCTATCAACAAGGGTTTTTGCAATATCGACATCAACTGTAGGCTGGCAATCAATTGCTCATCCGCCACATAGCCTTGGCTTTGAATACTTGCAGCAAGCTTGTTTTCGTGGGTATTCATAGACACAATAATCGCATATTGAGAATCCAGTGTATACCGAGCTGCCACGGAACCAACCCATCTAACCACAATCACAGTATGCTTAGTATCCCTTACAGGTTCGATCACAAGTGACACTCAAGCAACGCTCAATCACCCTTCTGGTGCTTGCCGAAATTGCTGGCATGAGCCTCTGGTTTGTGTCGTCAGCCGTTCTTGGCGATATGAGCAAAGAAGTAAATTTAGGTACCAATTTTAAAGCGGCTCTAACATCCAGCGTATCGGCAGGCTTTGTGATCGGTGCGCTGCTATCCGCCATTATAGGTTTACCTGATCGCGTTGACCCACGATGGATTTTTGGAATATCTGCAATTTTTGCTGCAATTAGCAACGCCTGTTTAGTGGTACTGGCAGCAGATAGCGAATGGGCAATTGCTTTACGATTTGCCATAGGCTTTTGCTTAGCAGGCGTGTATCCAGTAGGCATGAAAATAGCGGTAGGCTGGGGAACTAACGACCGTGGATTGCTAGTCGGCCTGCTGGTTGGCGGTTTAACAATGGGGGCAGCGTTTCCACATTTACTCGCCTACATAGGCGGTGCAGATTGGCGCGTGACAACATTAATGGCAACCGCTTTTGCATTACTTGCAGCCTTACTGATTAGCCAAACAAAACTAGGCCCACACCACGCACAAGCTAGCCGATTTCAACCTGAAGCGATCAAACTCTCATGGCAAAATAAATCAATTCGCTTGGCGTTTGCAGGGTATTTAGCTCACGTTTGGGAGCTCTATGGTATGTGGGCATGGATTAGCGTGGCATTAAGTGCAGCGTTCAGCTTAAACATGGTCAATAGCGATGCTGAGATGACCGCTAAGATAGTGAGCTTTGTAGCGATTGCCAGTGGCGCATTTAGCTGCCCGATTGCAGGTGTACTGGCTGATCGGTATGGTAAAGCCCGTATCACGATAGTGGCAATGGCAATTAGCGGAGCAGCAGCATTGACTGCCGCATTCTTTTTTACCGGCAACCCGTGGTTACTCAGTGCAATAGTGATTGTTTGGGGTGCGTCAGTTATCGCGGATTCAGCGCAATTCTCGGCATTGATTGCAGATTACGCGCCTGCTGACAAAGCCGGCAGCCTAATGACTTTTCAGACGGCGATTGGCTTTGCCTTAACCTTGGTGATCGTACAAATCACACCGCACTTAGCGCAAATGTTCGGTTGGCCAATTATGTTTTGTATTTTAGGTATCGGACCACTTATCGGCATCGTCGCCATGTGGCCATTACGACGATCACATATGGGTTAGGCTAGCTCACTAAGCATACTAACAAAGCATTTCGTCTCAAAAAACGAAACGTCAAATCTCGCCGAGTAACAGTGACTGCCCCTGCATTTCTTCAGGCTGCGGCAACCCCATTAACTGAAGAATAGTTGGCGCAAGTGCCGGCAAGCCATGTCCACAACGCAGCTTCCAATTAACACTGTCGTGCACAACACAAGGCACTGGAAAGGTTGTGTGCTGTGTATGTGGAGCGCCAGTAACTGGGTCAAGCAACATATCTGCGTTGCCATGATCGGCTGTCAGCACGATAGAGTAATTGTTGGCAATAGCTGCCTCCCATAACCTACCCACCATTTCATCCACCACTTCGACTGACTTAATTACCGCATCGGCAACACCGGTATGACCAACCATATCGGCATTAGCAAAATTAACCACCACTAAGCCATAGCGATTTTCATTGAGCGCCGCTTCAATACCAGTGGTTACTTCATCCGCGCTCATTTCAGGCTGCAAATCATACGTCGCCACATTGGGTGATTTAGCCATCAATCGTGACTCACCCGGTAGTGGATCATCCTTGCCGCCATTAAAGAAGAACGTTACATGTGGATATTTCTCGGTTTCAGCACATCGTAGCTGTTCGATTCCAGCGTCCGAGACGACTTGCCCGAGCGTCTCACCGGCCTCATCTTTAGCGAACGCTATCGGAAACGTGTAGCTGGATTTGTAGCGCGTCATGGTAGTTAATGAAATCGTTGCGCAAGCACCACGATCAAAATCTGTAAAATCATCCAGCGCTAATGCCTCGCTTAGTTCACGTGGGCGGTCATTGCGGTAGTTGAAGAAAATAAATTCATCACCCGGTTTGGGTACTTCATACCCATCAAGTACGGTCGGCAACAGAAACTCATCGGTTTCACCGTTCTCGCGTGCTAGCTGTAGCGCATGCTCTGGTGATGTTGCCTCGCGCCCTTGTCCTCGCATGATGGCATTAAATGCCTGCTGTACGCGTTCCCATCTATTATCTCTATCCAGCGCGTAGTAACGACCAATTACTGTCTCTATCGCACCATCAGCATTATCAAGCGCCAGCGAGAGTTCGCCCAAATAACTGTTGGCGCTGTTTTGTGGGGTATCTCGCCCGTCGGCAATCATATGAACAATGGGCTTGACCTTATGCAAGCGACACATCTCAATGAGCGCAAGTAAGTGATCAAGATGGCTATGCACACCTCCATCCGATACCAAACCCAACAAGTGAATTGGGCGCTCTGCTGCTTTAGCACGCTTTACCGCATCTGTTAACGCTGCGTTTTCAAAAAAACTGCCGTCGTTTACTGCATCGTCAATTTTAACTAAATCTTGTTTGAGAATTGTGCCGGCGCCAATACTTAAGTGCCCTACTTCCGAATTGCCCATTTGCCCATCGGGCAAACCCACCGCGCGACCGGAGGCTTCGAGTAGGCAACTGTTGTGCGATGCGTAGATACGATCAAGCTTAGGTGTGCTCGCCAAGGCAACCGCATTATTTTGTTTGGCAGGATTAACCCCCATACCATCCATAATGATCAGTAACGTGTTACGACGCGGTGCCTTCGTTTTAGAGTTCATGGCTAGGCCGGTGCATTGTTAGGGCCCAAGATCCTCAGGCTTTGTCGGCTTAGCGGCAGCATCATCCAAGTGCTCAGTCAGGCTGTTTTTGTACGCACCCGGGACATCTTTATTTTCTTCAGCAAAGGCGGCTTCATCCGCTTCCGCTTCTGCCTCATAGATTGCATCGCGTGCCTCGCCGGCCTCTTCAACTCGAGTTCTGACAGTCCGCGAGAAGATGATGCCTACTTCAAACAGAGCCCACATCGGCAACGCCAACAAGGTTTGCGAAATAATATCCGGCGGGGTTAAAAACATACCAATAACAAACGCCGCAACAAAAACGTAAGGGCGCATTTTAACCAGATTGTCAGGGGTGGTAATGCCCAGCATAACAACCAGGACGGTCACGATCGGCACCTCGAAGGCAATGCCAAACGCAAAAAATATCGTTAACACGAAGCTCAAATAACGGGCTATGTCAGGTGCAAACTCAACAGCATCAGGCGCAACTGCAATAAAAAACTTAAACACCAACGGCAGTACAACATAATAAGCAAAGGCGGCGCCGACATAAAAAAGTAAAACGCTAGATACAAACAATGGCAAGGCCAGCCGTTTTTCATGTTTGTACAAACCCGGGGCAACGAACGCCCAAACTTGAAACAAGATAACTGGCATGGCTAAAAACAAGCTGGCAAAAAACGCCAATTTGAATGGTATGAAAAACGAACTGGCAACGTCGATTGCTTGCAACGATGCGCCGTTTGGTAAAAAACGTGACAAGGGTGCTGCCAACCAGTCAAATAACTGTTGACGAATAATAAAGAAAGGAATAAACAACAAACAAACTGCCAACAGCATTTTAAGCAAGCGGTCGCGAAGCTCTACAAGGTGAGATAGAAAGCCTTGTTCGCCGCCGAGTTCTTCTGCTAAAGACATGGCTGGTTAATTGCTACTTTGTTTGGTGGTTGCATCCGATGATACATCACTGGAATCAGTTAACAGCTCAGTGGATGTTGACGTATCAGAACTTCCTTTAACCGAATTTTCTAATTCAGAAAAACTTGATTCGGCATCTTTCATTACTGAGGAAGTCGATTTTTCGATATCCTTTTGAGCATCCTTAACCATGCCTCGCAGCTCATTGATCTGATCTTTTTGATCACCGATCAAGGCTTTAAGCTCGCCTGATTCAAGCTCCCGTGACACATCGCTGCGCACGCCTTTAATAAAGCGTTGAATTTTAGCCACCCAACGGCCAACCTTACGCGCAACATCAGGCAAACGCTCGGGGCCAATAACAATCAGCGCGACTACGCCGATTATCATGACTTCTGCAAATCCTACATCAAACATTGGGCACGATAGACGAGTTGATTAATCTATGATTTAGTTTTTCCGGGATCCCGGACGACAGAATCTTGCTCTACAGACTCTGACATGTCGGCATTGTCTACAGCATCTTCTAGCTGCCCTTTCACTTTATCGCCGGCGTCTTCGCCTTCATCTTTAACAGCCTGTTTAAAACCCTTCACAGCACCACCTAAATCACCGCCCAGATTTTTAAGCCGCTTAGCACCAAAAATCAAAACAACAATGGCCAGTACAATAAGTAACTGCGGCACACTTGGCATCATGGTAACTACACTCCTCGAAATTAATCGTATTTAATCGTTGCCGCGGGCTGCATATTCTGCCAACCCTGAAACACCTTCGCGGCTATTTAGCTCTTTAAGTATGTCATCTGGGCCGAGGCCTTTGTGACTCATTAGTACCAGCATATGAAACCAAACATCGGCAGCCTCAGCTACCAGGTGCTTAGTATCATTGCTTTTAGCAGCGAGTAGAAACTCTATGGATTCTTCTCCTACCTTTTGTAATATGGCGTCTTCTCCGGCTGCAAACAAGCCCGCAACGTAAGAGTTTTCGGCATTTGCCTGCTTGCGAGCCTCAATTTGGGCGGCAATTCGGCTTAAAACCGGGTCGTTAGTCATTATTGGGTGACTCTTTGGTTTTACCCTTTTTATAGATTTCGGCCGGATCACGCAGGATCGGGCCGTCTTCTATCCAATTATCGCCATCTAACCGCCGGTAAAAACAATTGGCTCTACCAGTATGACAAGCGATACCGCCTTTCTGTTCAACTGATATCAACAATACATCACCATCGCAATCAAGCCGAATACCGCGCACTTTTTGCACATGACCAGACTCTTCGCCCTTATGCCAAAGCCTGTTGCGAGAGCGCGAAAAATAAATCGCCTCCCCGCGTTCAACTGTGGCTTGCAAAGCTGCCTTATTCATCCACGCAAACATTAGCACTTGATGAGTGTCAGCACATTGCGCGATAACTGGCACTAAACCGTCACCGTTGAATTGCACAGCAGGCAACATGGCTTGTTTATTGATGGTGTTCAAAGTTGGACCATTCTAGCACGCAGTGCTTATGTGACAGCCAGGCAATCACACACCACAAACGGGCTTAACTGATAACGGTGTCACAGCCCAGGCGGCCGTGGGCGACGTTTTATCGACGGTGATTGCGCGATCAACACGCCGCAGCCAACCAACAAAGCGCCAGTTGCTTGCCACCATGACCAATCTGAATCAATTTGCACCGGCAAAGCAGGTGGGGTGCTAGACAAGCCTGACTTCGATTCCTTGATCGGCCATAAACTGCTTGGCCTCACCAATGGTGTACTCGCCAAAGTGAAAAATACTGGCAGCCAACACAGCATCTGCACCACCCTTGATAACTCCATCTGCTAGATGCTGCAAGTTGCCAACACCGCCCGATGCAATGACCGGAATTTCAACCGCGTCGGAAATTGCCCGGGTAAGCGGCAAATTGAAGCCGCTTTTAGTACCGTCTTTATCCATGCTGGTTAGCAATAGCTCGCCTGCACCCCGCTCAGCCATATTAATTGCCCACTCAACAGCATCCAGGCCTGTCGGATTACGCCCACCATGGGTAATAACCTCCCAACGCGGCGGCTCGCCTTTGTGATGTACTGACTTAGCATCGATTGCCACTACGATGCACTGAGCACCGACTTTGGCGCTGGATTCGTCAACCAGATCGGGGTTAGTGACCGCGGCTGTATTGATGCCCACCTTGTCAGCACCGGCATTAAGTAAGCGACGTACGTCTTCGACTACACGAACACCACCGCCAACAGTTAAGGGGATAAATACTTCTGCAGCAACCTGCTCAACCGTTGCCAAAATGGTGTTGCGATTATCACTGCTGGCAGTGATATCAAGAAAGGTAATTTCGTCTGCACCTGCGACGTTGTAACCACGCGCTACGTTAACTGGATCACCCGCGTCTTTAATATCCAGAAACTGAACGCCCTTAACTACTCGACCATTATCGACATCAAGACACGGAATGATGCGCCGTGCCAAACCCACTAGGACTTACCAACTGAGTTAGTCGCATTAACTGACGCAAGGGCATCAGCCTCGCGTTGAGCAACACCTAGCTCCAGCGTGCCTTCATACAATGCGCGGCCAGCAATAGTGCCGGCAACACCGGTACCATCAAGCTTACACAAGGCGCGAACATCCTCAATGCTGGCAACACCACCTGATGCTATGACGGGTATTGATACCGCATTTGCTAAGGCCGCAGTGGCTTCAAGATTAACGCCTTGCATCATGCCATCACGTGCAATATCGGTATACACGATTGCCGCTACGCCGGAATTTTCAAACCGTTTGGCAAGGGATTCCGCTGTTACGCTAGATGCTTCCGCCCAACCTTCAGTGGCAACGTATCCATTGTTAGCATCCAAGCCAACGATGACTTGACCCGAATATTTGTCGCATAGTTGATCAACAAACTCTGGGTTTTTAACCGCCACAGTGCCCACTATCAACCAACGTACACCGGCTTCGATATACGCTTGTGCCACTTCCATTGTGCGGATACCACCACCAATCTGTACGGGTACAGCAGGGAAGGCTTTGCAGATCGCATTAACGACTGAGGCATTACGCGGCTCACCTGCAAATGCACCATCTAAATCAACCAGATGTAACCGCCTTGCACCTTGCGACACCCACTCACCCGCTACTGCGACAGGATCATCTGAAAACACCGTGTCATCTTCCATGCGCCCTTGACGCAAGCGCACACACTGCCCGTTTTTAAGATCAATAGCCGGTATGACCAACACGTTTATTTACCATCCCAGGCGACAAAGTTCGCCAATAGTTGCAGGCCGTCATCCGAGCTTTTTTCGGGATGAAACTGACATGCAAACAAATTATCATCAAATACTGCTACAGCAAACTCATGCCCGTATTGGCAGCTGCCTGCAACGTTACTATTTTTTTCAGGTACACAGTAGTAACTGTGCGCAAAGTAGAACCGGCTATCATTGTTGATGTCATGCCACATAACGTGGGGTGATTGCCTGACTTTGCTCCAACCCATATGCGGCACTTTCAAACGTGCGCCTTCGCTATCCAAATGCGGCTGTGCAAATCGCTTAACTTGCCCGGACACCACGCCCATGCATTGAACACCTGAATTTTCTTCGCTTGAATCAAACAACACCTGCATACCCATGCAGATACCAAAAAAAGGTTGTTGGCCCACTGTGTTTTTAATCGTATCGACAAGTTCGGCTGCCGCCAGTGCTTGCATGCAATCAGCGGCTGCTCCTTGTCCCGGACAAACTATTTTATCAGCAGCTGCGATGACGCTGGCGCAACTAGTAACTACAACATCATGATCGGGCGCGACGGCTTCAAGCGCTTTTGAAACAGAGCGCAAATTCCCCATTCCGTAATCGACTACGGCAATTCGTTGCATTAGATGATCACCTGCTCATACCACCCAAGCGGGGCTTACAATGAGCCCTTAGTGGATGGCATCATATTGCCTGCGCGCTCATCTATAGAACATGCCATGCGCAATGCTCGACCAAACGCTTTAAACAGGGTTTCGATTTTGTGGTGCTCGTTAGTTCCGCGGATAACATCAACGTGTATCGTCGCTTTTGCGTGATTCGCAAAGCCTGCAAAAAACTCTTGAGTAAGATCGACATCGAATGTACCGACGCGCGGGCGACCAAACTCAGCATTGAAATACAAACCTGGCCGACCCGAGAAATCGATAACCACTCTGGACAACGATTCATCGAGCGGTACATACGCATGGCCATAGCGCTGTATACCTTTGCGATCACCTAGCGCTTCGGCAAACGCCAAACCCAAGGTGATGCCGATATCTTCAACACTGTGGTGATCATCGATATGAATATCACCATCGCAATTAACCTCGATATCAAATAAACCATGGCGGCTAATTTGATCGAGCATATGCTCCAAAAACGGGATACCCGTTTTGTACTGACCATTACCGCTGCCATCTAACTTAAGCTTGGCAGAAATCTGTGTTTCCAACGTATTGCGATTAACGCTGGCTTCTCGTGTTGACAAGGGTGTCTCCAAAAAACTCTTATGCTACTAGACAGGCTTCCAGCTAATGGTCACTGGCCCATTATTGGCCTAATGATACAGCCATATCGGCACCAACGTGACCATGTTGTACATCAAGCTTGAGAGCTTGTGCCAGATCACAAAAATACTGAGAGATTTCGGGCTTGCCACGGATGCTAAAGTCATGGGTCTGAGATGCAGGAACACATATTGTTGCGACTTTCAAAGCAAATTATGCTGACACACAGCCTCACGTATCAACAAGATTACTTTCCACCCAATATTTTAAACGACAACGCTACGTGGCGTTGGAAGCCATCAAGCTCTATTGGTTTAGGCTTCCAGCCAAAATGTAACTGGCCCATCATTAGTTATCGACACAGCCATATCGGCACCAAAGCGGCCGCGTTGCACATCACGGCCGGCAGCCACTGCAAGACTACAAAAATAGTCGAATAACGAACTGGCTTCAGTAGGTGGCGCTGCCGTGGAAAACCCCGGCCGACGGCCGCTCTTGGTATCTGCCGCCAGGGTAAACTGGGGTACCAATAAAAGCTCGCCACCAGATTGTTGAATATCGAGATTCATTTTGCCATTTTCATCTGCAAACATACGATAACTGAGTAGACGCTGGCAGAGCTTTTGGGCGTTGGCCTCGGCATCCGCGGCTCGGACACCTACAAGCACCATAGCACCGGGGCCAATATCGGCAACTCGCTCACCCGCTATGACAACAGAGGCTTCAGTGACACGCTGTATCAGTGCTATCAAAGTTTAATACCTATAAAATTAAGGAACGACAAAACCACAGGTATAGGAAAACTCCTACACCACTTTCAGTCGATTCTTAGGGATATTAACCGAACTTCCTATAGCGCTGGAGATCAATGACGCAGATACTAGCTACGTGGTCAGGAACAAACCACACACAAGGAAGTAAGTCAGGGAAGATTAGTTTTCAACAGGGATGTCCACCTAGGAGGGGTAACCGTTTGATGACCATATCAACTTGAGGAACCAGGATGGTTCAGCCCCGGCATCGGATGCCGGGGTTTTCTCATGTCTGCTCCCAGGGCAAGCCATCATACCGCCAACCAGAGACAGTGCTACGGCGATGATTTTCATCCAGCGGCCCTTCAAATCCTGAATTAATAACGTACAGATTTTTCAAACCTTCAGCCTGTAGAGCGTTGGCTGCATCATCACTACGATTGCCGCTACGACAAATCAGCATAATGGGAGCATCTGAGCTATGTTTTCCACCGGTACGGCCCAGCAGCAATCGCCTCACTTCTTTGCAGAAATCAGGGTTGATTATCCAATCCGGCTCATCGATCCACGGCACATGCACCGCACCTGTTGGGTGGCCGATCATCAAAAACTCCATATCCGAGCGCACATCCACTAACATTGCGCTAGGGTTATCCTGCATCAATTTGAAGGCTTCGGCTGGAGTTAGTGGGATAATGGTGTCGCTATTGTCTGCCATCGAATGCCGCCATCTGAGCTGTAAACAAGAATTAGACAACAGTTTAACGTATCAACGCACCTATTTCACTGGCCTACACACATGCCAAGCAACCGTTTTAACAGGTGAATGAAGCTTCGGCTCACTCAGCTAATGATCAAGATCCTCGCGGCCATGCCGCTGCGGTTGAATCATGCCGTGGGCGCATTGATTGGCAATATAGCGTGGTACTTGAACACGCGAGAACGCACCATCGCGATGGTCAATATCAACCTATGCTTTAGCGATAAAACGGAGACCGAAAAAAAACAGCTGGCACATTCCAGCCTAAAAGAAACCGGCAAGGCACTAACTGAAGCCGCATGGATCTGGACTCGACCACCCGAGCAACTCGAAGCTTTGATTGTTGACACGATCGGTGGTGAGGTTTTGCAACGCGCTAAGCATGTTGACAAAGGGCTACTAGTGGCCACACCGCACATGGGTACCTGGGAGCTATGTAATCTGCCACTCAGCCGTGAGCAATCCATCACTTATCTTTACAAAACTCCGCGGTTTTCAAAACTTGAACAACAGTTAATTAGTTGGCGTGCAAACCTCAATGCCCTACCTGCCAATGTTGGTCCCAGCGGCATTCGCCAACTGCTTAAAAAATTAAAATCTGGGGGTACGGTGGGCTTGCTCCCCGACCAGGAACCCGATATCGAAGCAGGCGTGTTTGCTCCGTTTTTTAAAGTTCCCGCTAACACCATGACCTTACTGCCAAAACTTGCCGAGCGAGGCAAAGCCAATATCGTTTTCTGTTTTGCTGAACGCTTGCCTAAAGGCCGTGGTTGGCATATGCATTATCTTGAGCCCGATAAGAAGATATACAGCGACGATCAATTGCTAGCAGCTACCGCCCTCAACCGCACCGTTGAGCGTTGTGTGCAACATTGCCCAGAACAATATGTTTGGAATTACAAACGTTTTCAGTTGTTGCCAGATGGCAGCAATCGCGATTACATGGTTAATAAGCGCTAGGCGAGTCGCGTCCCGAGCATCATCGGCGCCGGCAAGATTGCATTTTGTCACCACACACCCCAGAATAGCAGTTGATGACTCACGGGGTGCCCAACCGGGCTGAGAGTAAAAACAACCCGTCGAACCTGACCCGGCTAATACCGGCGTAGGGATTGAGTTCAATTGCACCTACCGGTAGTCATCATCTATTAATAATTTGGAGATGATTATCAATCGACATGTCAAAAAATCGCCTAAACTTTCGCGTAGCTTTTCCGTTCTCATAGCGTTAGGCGTCACACTGCTCGTTGGCAACTCGGCAGCAGCAGCCCAAGATAAAACGCTCACTGTTTATACCTATGAATCGTTCACTAGTGAATGGGGCCCAGGGCCTATTGTAAAAAAAGCGTTTGAAGCTCAATGCGATTGCACATTGCAATTTGTACCGCTTGATAGTTCGGCTGGTATTCTTAGCCGGGTACAACTTGAAGGCAAAAACACAAAGGCTGATATTGTGCTCGGCTTGGATACCAACTTAATGGCTGTAGCCGAAGATACCGGCTTGCTGGCAAAATCCAATGTTGATACCTCAGCCGTTAAACTACCAATTGAATGGACATCCGATGTTTTTGTACCATTTGACTACGGTTATTTCGCATTTGTGTATGACACTGAAGCAATTACCTCCCCTCCTTCAAGCCTTGACGAGCTGGTTAACGCACCCGATGATTTAAAAATCATTATTCAAGACCCTCGCACAAGCACTCCAGGCTTAGGGCTACTGCTCTGGGTTAAGTCGGTATACGGCGACAAAGCAGCCGATGTTTGGAAAAAACTACAACCCAAAATTCTGACCGTCACCAAGGGTTGGAGTGAAGCGTATTTTTCCTTGTTTTTAAATGGCGAAGCACCCATGGTATTGAGTTACAGCACGTCGCCAGGTTATCATATGGCCATCGACAAAACTGACCGCTATCAAGCTGCGGCTTTCTCTGAAGGGCACTATCTGCAAGTTGAAATAGCAGCTTTACTTGAAAGCTCCAGCAACAAAACGCTTGGTCGCGAGTTTTTACAGTTTATATTAAGCAAAGAGTTTCAAACGGCCTTACCTCTAACCAATGTGATGTATCCCAGCACTGACATTGGCAATGACTTGCCTGCAGAATTTAACAAGCTGATTCAGCCAAAATCTGTATTGCTACTCGACTCCGCTGAGATACGCGATAATCGCAAGGAGTGGTTAAGCGAGTGGCTTGATGTTTCCAGCCAGTAGACAACAGATCATCAAAAGCATGTGATGTGCCGCACACCACCTTACAAGCCACCATGGTGGTTGCCTGGCGCTCTTAGCGTGTTGGCGGTTGTTGCCTTAGTTGGCTTGCCCTTGCTTGCACTAGTGAATGAGGCAAGCAATATCGAGCTGCTTGACACAATAAGTGATCCGTACCATCAGAGAGTCATTAATTTCAGCCTGTACCAAGCAGTCTTATCGACCTTATTCTCTGTTGTATTAGCAACACCACTCGCGGTAGCGCTATCTCGCGAGCCACGTTTCAAAGGCCGTGATCTCTTGATCAACCTGTTTAGCTTGTCGCTGGTCATCCCAACCATTGTTGCCATTGTTGGGATAGTGAGTGTATTTGGGCAGGCAGGCTTGGTTAATCATTGGTTACAAACATTAGGCTTGCCTTCGTTTTCGATCTACGGTTTACACGGCATTTTGCTAGCGCATGTGTTTTTTAATACGCCTCTGGCCGCACGTGTATTATTACAATCGCTCGAGAATATACCGCAGGAACAGTGGCGCTTAGCTGCACAGCTTGGCTTACCTAGCAATAGCCGATGGCGATTTATTGAATGGCCCGCGATACGTCCACAGTTAGTCGGCATTGCAATACTAATATTCGCCCTATGCTTCACCAGCTTTACGATTGTGATGACATTAGGCGGCGGGCCACGCGCAACAACAATAGAAGTGGCTATTTACCAGGCATTACGTTTTGACTTTGACATCAATACAGCTGTAGCGCTTGCTCTAATTCAGCTCGCGCTTTGCTCCTTGATTATGATTGCAACACATTCCTTCGGCATGCAAACATCACAAGGTTTGTCTGAGATTAAGTTGAACCCCAGTACGCACTATTCCTCAAGCCATTGTCTCAACGGATTAATAATTGGTATAGCCGCTCTGTTTTTGATCACACCACTTGCCAGCCTAGTTGTTAAAGCGTTCAATCCTGCCACGCTCACCGTTATCGCTCACAGCAAAACACTTTCTGCTTTGACCAATTCTGTCGTGGTCGCACTCACCGCCGGTGCACTGGCTGTTTCGATGGGTATTGGCTTGCAACTATCTGCACGGCATTTACGACTACGCTTGAATAAACGTTCGAGTGGCAAGGCAATCCAGTTGGCTGGCAACATAATATTAGTGATACCACCTGTGGTACTTGGTACAGGCCTGTTTATATTGTTACGCCCGTTTGCGGATGTATTTGCACTGGCTCTAGCGTTAGTCATAGCAATAAACAGCTTGATGGCCTTACCCTTTGTGTTGCGTATTCTTGAAGGCCCGGTGCTACAGGCTGCGCAACGCCATGATCGTTTAATCCAATCGTTAGGCATACACGGCTTGCCTCGCTGGCGCTTACTGGATTGGCCACACTTAAAAAAGCCCATCGGCTATAGCATGGCAATAGCCAGCACTTTAGCGGCAGGTGATCTAAGTGCCATAGCACTGTTTGGGTCAGAGCGCATTACCACACTACCCTTGTTACTCTATCAACGCATGGGCAGTTACCGGCACTATGAAGCTCTCACCACCGCAGTACTATTGTTACTACTATGTCTTGCATTGTTTTTTGTGTTGCAACGCGTAATCGGAGGAAAGCCTGATGCTTGAACTCAAGGCGCTACGCTTTAGCTATGGTGAGGATGATTATCAATTTGATCTTTCTATAGACGCGCACTCCACCACAGCCATCATGGGCAAGAGTGGGTCTGGTAAAAGTACTTTGCTTAATCTTATCGCTGGTTTTTTGAAGCCTAGCAGCGGCAACATTCAATGGCAGAAAAGCTCGCTTCTAACACTGCCAGCTCAAAGACGGCCCATTACCACATTATTTCAGCAACACAATTTGTTTCCTCATTTAACTATTCATCAAAATCTTGCGCTGGGCATCAACCCATCGCTTAAATTAAGCAAAGAGCAAGAGCAACAATTGACCAATAGCCTGGACGCTGTGGGCATGACAGGGATGGATGGCCAAAGCGCTCATACTCTCTCCGGCGGTGAGCAACAGCGTGTAGCATTGGCCCGATGCCTACTACGGCAAAAACCTATATTGTTAATGGATGAGCCTTTTAGCGCGCTTGATGAAGCCACTCGTGAGTCAATGCAAGCCTTGACGCGAGAAACTATCAAAAACAACAAACTGTGCGCGATCATTGTGACGCATAGTCATAACGATGCTGTCGCTCTAGATGCTAGCACTTGCACCTTAGTGGATGGTAGGCTGAGTTCTCTCATCTGAGGACTCTGCCCGTGCTAAAGAACAACCGATTTCTCGAATTAGTGGGCACCACTTTGCCCATCATACAATCACCCATGGCTGGTGCTCAAAATCATCGCTTAGCTATAGCGGTGAGTAAGGCTGGTGGATTAGGTTCGCTACCTTGCGCAATGCTTAGCGTCGATGATATCGAATCCGAACTAAGCAAATATCGCCAAGAGTCAAACGGCCCTATCAATCTTAACTTTTTTTGCCACACGCCTGCACCCACTGACACAAGCAAAGAACTAGCGTGGAAGCAAAGTTTGGCTGAGTTTTATACTGAACATGGCATTGATATCGACACACCGATCAATGCACAAGTACGTAACCCATTTAATGAGGTCATGTGTCAGTTAGTGGAGGCATTTAAGCCCGAGGTAGTGAGTTTTCATTTTGGCTTACCTGAAAAACAACTACTGGCGCGAGTAAAGGCAGCAGGCTGCATCGTGATAGCGTCTGCAACCACCGTTGAAGAAGCCGTGTGGTTAGAGGCAAATGGTTGCGATGCAATTATCGCCCAAGGAGTTGAAGCTGGCGGCCATCGCGGTATGTTTTTAAGTGACGACATCACCACTCAGCCCGGCTTGTTTGCATTACTACCTCAAGTGGCTGACGCTGTATCGTTACCCATTATCGCCGCGGGTGCAATTGCCGACGGGCGCGGCATTGCTGCGGCATTTACACTAGGCGCTAATGCTGTGCAAATGGGTACAGCGTATCTACTAACAAACGAATCACTCGTGAGCAACTTACATCGTGAAGCAATACGGAATGGCAGTGATAGCAAAACCGCATTAACTAATGTGTTTTCCGGCAAGCCTGCCCGTAGCCTGTGCAATCGCGTCATGGATGAATGCGGCCCAATAAGTGATGACGCACCCGCGTTTCCTAACGCAGGTGCAGCATTAACACCGCTTAAAACGGCAGCAGAGAAAACCGGAAGTGCAGATTTTTCATCACTATGGTCGGGCCAGGCAGCTAAATTTAGCCAAGCTGTTGATGCAGAAACACTAACCAAGCAGCTGTTTGAAAACGCTTTACAACACACAACAAATTGTTAAGGGATTGATTAAAAACTAATGCCCGCTGCGAACACACTGTGGCAAATCAATGCAAATTGATTGAACTCATCATGCAGTATTTATACTGGTATTTTATACAGTTTTAACTTGCCCACATGCCGCACAACGGAACCCACCCTTTCTCAAAGCCGGGTCGATGCCGCCGTGTTAATGGCAGAGACCAGCCTGCAAAATGCCCGAAGAGCTATAGCGACTGCTGATCGGTACCAAGTGAGTGTATCTATGGACGCTAGTGAACTCACCAATACCCATGCATCGGAGCCAGCTCATATCACCATACGCTGGTTCATGAAGGTGGCTATAGTATTGAGCATGTCGAGGCGAGCACGCTACGGCAAAACGAGCAGCTTATTCAGCTATGAAACGCCTTCAAACTATGGAATGAATGCCTCAGAGGAGGGCCACCTATCACGAAATTGATCGTCTGGAAGGGCCGAGCTGAAAAGAAAAATTAACTAACATCTGGACGCCATCTGGTTCCTCTACAAACGCAAGGAGAACCGGAAGATAGGTATGCTGGATTGATGAGTAGCATGTCTGCAAGCTTTAAAGGCCTCAGATTTGACGATTTTCAAGCTAGTTGTCCGATAATATCTATGCAGTCATTTCAGAGGTGGTTAATGTGAATAAGAACATTCTAATTGTTGGTGGAACTTCTGGTGTCGGGCTTGAACTTGCCCGGCACTATGTCGAGGAGGGTCATACGGTTTGTATCACTGGCCGCAATAACCCAAACCTTGAAAGCGCCCAGTTCGAATATTTATCTGTTTCGTCCGATTCAGAGCAACTTACTCATGATATAGACGGACTACTAATGCAGTTCACGAATATCAATACTTTAATTTACGCAGCCGGATACCGCCAACGAGGGCTAATTGATGCGCTCGGCGACGACGCGATAAAACAGATGCTCAACGTCGGCCTTCTAGCGCCTGCCTTGATGGTGCAACGACTAAAGAATCTACTTGATACGCCACTCAAAATTATGTTAATCACATCGAGTTCGCAATACACAGCCCGCGAATCAGAGCCAGTGTATTGTGCGGTTAAATCAGGAATGGGGATGTTGGGAGCGTCTTTGGTCAGAGATCAGCAGATAGGCAAGGTATTAGTAGCAGCACCTTCGGGTATTGATACGGCGTTCTGGCATGGTTCGGATGAGGACACCAGCTCAATGCTTGAAGCTAAATGGGTTAGCGACCAAATCGTCGATCTCTCTAGCGGTGCGTTTAAATACAAGTACGCTAAAATACTTCGTAATCCTGCTCGTGTAGAAATTCAGGAAACACTAGATAACAAGCTACAACCGATATAAACGATATAAACGATATAACGAGCGTCAGTTATCGAGAACACTAAACTCAAACAAAATACAAATAAGCAAAATGTCCACATTGGCATTACGATGACGCAAATCGGCCATAGCAATTATAAGAAAAGTTAAGCCATTCCGTATAAGTAAGAATTGGACGTACCCGCTAATACAGCCGTTATAGGGCTTCGTAAACAGCTCATAAGAGCATAAAAAATTTGATACTTGGCAGTAGTACTAGTTGCGTTACAGCTGTCTGTTTACTGAGTTAAATGCACGACGTATAAGCATGCGCAGCATTGGGAGCCGAACCGCCATACACGGCACTGTTACAAGCGGCGGATTTGTAGAAACTAATTTGAGTCAGGTGTTGGGGGAAGTAGACGAAACAAATCATCAAGCGGAAGTAATGTTGGACCCTTAGCGGACTATCGAATCGAGATTATTAAGCATCAGCCGTTCCAAGCTTATAAGCAAAAAAAGTGAATAGGCAACCCAGCGTTGCTTCAACCCAGCGACGACTCGCAACGTAAGCAAAACGCACGGCGTTTAATGATAGTGCAACAGCCCAAGCGCCATGACAAGCAAATGAGATTATAAACGCGCCTACTAAAAAAATAGCAACTACAGAGGCTGCGGCTCCATCTACCGCACCAATCGATGAAATGGCAATCCAAAACGATATAGCCTTCGGATTAGTTACCTGTAATAGATAGCCAGCAAGAAAATGCTTCGATAGCGGACGATGAACCGATTCTACGGTTTCTAGATTTGGTGGTTGAATCGCTTTCGTGAATGCGCCGTAAGCAAGATAAAGGAGGTACAACGCACCTATTACACGCAGAGTACTTACTGCCCACGCAGCTTGGGATAACACAATACCGACTCCAAGCATTGTTAGAATATTTATCGTCATACTACCCAACGAGATTCCCAATGTTGCAATCAATGCAGGAGTACGACCTTGCTCAGTTGCAATTCCGATTAGCAACGCCACAGCGGGTCCGGGCGAAGATGCCGCAACTAATAAAATGGCATAAGCGGCTAGTATTTCAGGAAGATATGATGTGATATCAATCATCGGTTAGCTCTAACTGTGTCAGATAGATAAGTTCGGCAATGCAGTGACCGATCATTCAGAGTGCGTATCCCGGCTGCCGTGAGGGGCCTGAGTGCGATCGAACAAATCGTAGTCGCGAAGCACATGGCCACGCGCGAACGAAAGTCTACAAAGAGACCGTCTCGGCCCTTGGACTGCGCTTCTCTGTGCTGGCAATGTACGCACCACTGACGGACCGCCTCTTCATTTTTAAAGAATGACAGAGACAAGAGTTTCTTAGGGTCGTTCAAGCTCTGGAATCGTTCTACAGAGACAAACCCATCGATCTCGTCACGCATTGGGCGAATGTCAGACGCTATGTCGAAATAGTCTTGCATGTGGTCTACAGCAGGTTCAGCTTCGAAGATAACCGCAATTATATAGTCATCCCATGTGGTTCTGAAACCAGCTTCACAAAGGTTAGCTCCTCTTTCAACAGAAATCTCAACACATTGAGTTCTTCTGGCATGCAGCCTTCATTGGTCTGTACATGACACCCGGGCGTGATAGGGTTTGGGTGACTGTCGGCCGCGCATTAGCTAAGTATCTAGATATTTCCTATTTCGACAAGGACGATATCTTGGAGTCACTTTTCGAAGAGGCAGAGTGTTCTAATGAAGGGAACTTTGCCACCGAGATCTGATCCTCGCTTACTAGCCATGCGCATGTACGCTTTGTAGAAACTCTAAATGCTGCCTGCGTTCACGAATTGCAGTCTTAATGACAAGAAATAGACAAATGTCATCCACTCATCACGACACCCCTAAACGCATTGCTGAGCCATCGCCAATACTTCATCCACGTGCCCGGGTACTTTTACCTTACGCCACTGCTGGATTACTTTGCCCGATGCATCAACCAGGAAAGTGCTCCGTTCAATGCCCATGAATTCCTTGCCATACATTTTTTTTAGCTTGAGCACATTAAAAAGGCGGCACACATCACCCGACTCATCAGATAATAATTCAAAGGGTAGTGTTAATTTTTTAGTGAATTTCTGATGGCTTTTGATGGTGTCTTGTGAGATTCCAAACACTTTTGTATTGGCTTTGGCAAATATATCAATCGCGGCAGCAAAATCGCTGCTTTCAGTTGTGCAACCCGGCGTGTCATCGCGAGGATAAAAATAAAGTACTACCTGACTACCTAACTGATCGACCAGTTTAATGTTGCCACCACTGCTAGCGGGCAAATCAAACTGGAGTGCCTGGCCAACTAGGTCGCCGACAACGTCGCCACTGACTGGTTTGCTCATTTAGAATGCTCCGCACTATGTTTGTTGTAAATACGCCTTGATAACATCTGCAACAGTAGCAACATCTTCTTGGCTTATATCGCGATGTATCACTAAGCGACCAGTATTACGACCTACCGACATAAGCACGCCTCGACTCTTTGCAAATTCTGGTAATGCCTGACTGTGATCGTCATCGTACTCCACCCACACCATATTGGTTTGCGTCCAATCTGATTTAACGGTGCAACCCGCAACATCTTGCAACAGGCTGTCTAGCAACACGGCATTTTCATGATCCTCATGCAAACGCTCGTAACCGTCGGTAAGCGCCAAGATACCTGCAGCAGCCAGGATGCCTGCTTGCCGCATACCGCCACCAGTGACCTTTCGCCAACGATGCGCAGTACGAATAAATTCTTTGTTACCACACAGAATCGAGCCGACCGGGGCGCCCAAGCCTTTGGACAAACAAATTGATACCGAATCAAAACATTCACATACTGATTTAAGGCTTTGATTAAGCTTTACCGCAGCATTGCACACCCTAGCGCCATCCAAGTGCAGTATCAAACCATGCTGTTTAGCAAAGGCTTGTGCGATTTGCATATATTCCAATGACTGCACACGCCCATGTTGACTATTTTCAAGGCATAACAAGCGACTCTTGGCAAAGTGAGGGTCGTCTTCTTTTATCACGGTTGCAACTTGATCCAGCGGCAGTTCACCGTTTTCTCCAAACTCAATGGTTTGCGGCTGAATACCGCCTAAAGCGGCAGCGCCTCCGCCCTCATATTTATACGTGTGCGCATCAGCACCTACAATGTACTCATCACCGCGCTGACAATGCGACAACATAGCAATCAAATTTGATTGGGTGCCCGTAGGCACAAATAAACTTGCCTCATGACCAGATAGCGTAGCGGCTAATTCCTGCAAGCGATTAACGGTGGGATCATCACCATAAACATCATCACCCACTTCGGCCGTCGCCATTGCTTGCCGCATGGCAGGTGTTGGCCGAGTTACAGTATCGCTTCTAACGTCAATCATCTTTCGGCTGCTCAACAAGGTTGTAATTAATCATCACCAAGAGCACGCCACTAGCAAGCTCCACACTGACATCTTTTGCGCACACCACATTGCTTAGGCCGATCGTACTACCAGGCTTAATCGATGCGTTGCTAAGCGCGTATTCAAGCCCGCCGGTGGTTACACCCGTCACTTCACGCAACGGTAGCAAACTTACCAGGCAACCTGGCTCTATTGTTAATTTCAATGAATGAGCTCGATTCACTACCTGAGCGTCGATGGTCTCGTCCAATAGGCGAAAACGGTATGGCCGAGATTTTAAGGCAGGCAACATCCAATTAAACAAGCCATGGTCGCTTCGCCCACCACTAATGCCAAGCAGCAACACTTCTTTCATGTTTCGTTGTTGCAATTCCTCAAGCGCTAGTTCGAGATCACTGACATCTTTAACAGTTGGATGACTGATACGCTCTACGCCAGCCAGGCTGGCAGCTTTTACATTGACAGACCGGGCGCTATCAAAATCTCCGATTATCAGATGTGGCTGTATACCCTGCGCCAGTGCGTGCTCTAAACCACCATCAACGCAAACGATAAAATCTTCATCTTGAATATCGGCGCGTTGTAAGGCCTGCGCACCTAGCTCGCCATTGGCCAAAACAATAGCGCGGGATTTATAAGCTGCCACTGCTTACAAAGCCGTCAGCGAATCGTAATGCCTTAGTAAGCCCGAGCAACGTAACGGAGTACTTATCACCCTTGTCATCGTTAACATCTTCAACAACTTCTACGCTGAGTTTTTGACCTTGCTTTAACAAAGGGAGCAAATCGTCTCGCAGGAACTTGCGTTCAGATATGATCTGTTTAGCGCCTGATTCATCCACCCTGATTTCAGAGCCAACGATATCTCCAAAATTATATTGATCGACTTGCCAGCGTATTTTTGCAGGCGAATCTATTTCTTGATAAGGGAATTCAAGCGTCACCTGAGATCGTTTATTTTTATGCCGGGTAAGAGTGAACATCAATCCATCTTCGGCAGTGGCCTTACCATCATCCCCCACCACAGCAACCTTAAGATCACAACGGTACTGACTTTTACGCTGCACGCACTCGGCCAGCCAATCACCAAAATAGGCGCGTAATACTTGCTCGGGGTCATCATCAAGCTCGATCGGATCATTAGTACCAGGCGTAACTGCCACTTCAGCAGGAGGCTCTGTAGTGGTGTTTGATGTGGGCTCGGCAGTGCCGGGTGCTTCAGCCAAAGCCTGTCCACCTGGCAAACTGCAATCAGCTTCTTGTGGCACTCGTAGTTCAAGCACTTTGGTGATATTGACCACACCAGCATGATCCTGCGGGGCCGTTACATCTAGATCAAGCTGGCCATCCAATACAACGTGCATAATTTGCAGATCGGTTGTCGCGACTTGTAAATAATCTTGTTGTAATTGACCAACCGCCTCAGCCGTGCCTTCTACCCAGAGTCGTTGATCGCTACCACAAGCTTGAAAACTATTGCGATTCGGGCCATAAATATAAAACCCCCGCTGCAAGTGTTGACTATTTTTTTCCGAAGCGATCAGCGATTGCAATTCCGACAGACGTTGTTGAGACATATTGGCCAGGCAATTTTTCGCTATTTGCTCAGCCTTGTCTCGTGGTGATGAAAACTCGAGATACCAAAGGCAATTCTGCCGTCGGTAGTCATAAAACGCCTGCTGGGATCGTTGGAACACCTCCAACGACTTACCTTGTAGTTCACGGCCAATGAAGGCGGTGATATCGGCAATATTGTCATCCATTACATCCAGGTAGTTGTCCATGCAATTATGGATGTCGTTAGCTTCGGTGGATAACGCAACGCATTGTTGCAAAACATTAGAGGCCGAATAAACCGGCAGTGCTGGCAACAGGCACAACAGCAGTGTCAACGCGGGCAGGCACTTGGCGGCTATCGTAGTCCGGCTTAAACTCATCGCCGCTCGCTCCAAAGTTAATATTGCGCTTATGATACAAGGCTGGGCTGGTAATGTTGATTATTACCATCGCAAACGCCAAAAATACAGCACCCGCCAGCAGGTTAGATTATCGGTATAATCTTTCTCATCGGCCAGGGACATTGATAGAGTAAAGAAAGAGTGACCGCACCAGCACGCCCATTCTCAAATTCGAAGAAACAGTCAGGTTCAACAACCCTGTGGGTGCTCATCTGGCTGGTGGGTATGGCAGCCATTGCCTTTTTTTGCCTGGTTCGTCATTTGCCCGCTCTCGAACTCGCCACCGAAAATCGCATTAGCCAAGCACTCTCACAGGCATCTGCCACTGGTATTACCGCAACGGTCAATGGTTACACAGCAACACTGACGGGGTCTGCGCAAAACGAAACTCAAAAACAAGGATTCTTGGCACTGGCTGCGGGCACTGCTGGCGTTAAAACCGTCATCAATGAGCTAAATTTGAGCAAAACTGCTATTGCCACTGTTAACGACGACACGCCGATTGTGGGTAAAAAGATCAATTTAGAGGCGGTCAAGTTGGATACAGAAGGGGGTAAAACAAAAGCGGAAGACCTGACAGTAGCAAAAGAAGCTGAAGAAGCGGCTGCAGAAATAGCGGAAGCAGCGACACAAGCAGCAGAATCAGAAACTGTAAAGCCGATTGAGCTTGAAATAATCGAAGACATCAACTCTGAACAAGCCGTTGCTGCCACAAAAGACCCTTCAATCAAGATGGATATTGAAGACGGTACTTTGATGCTTGATGGCGCTGTCGCCAAAACCGACAACCTGAACCTATTAATTGATCAAGCCAAAACATCACTAGAAATTGATTTTGTTAGCAACTCAACGCAAGCGCTAGACGATACCAAACCGGCCACCTGGCTCGAGCCCATTACCGCTTTGTTACCCACAATGGCGCCGCTTGAACAGCCCGGCATTAGCATTGTGAACAATCAAATCACATTAGTCGGCGTGGCGCCGGACCAAAATACACACGACAGTGTTATCACCAGAGCTTTACAATTACTCGGGGACTACTCCTTAGTCGAGCGCATCGATATAGCGACGGCCGAATCTAACACCATACAAAAGCTTGATGAAACAGACGAAGCGGCAAAGCAAGCAAGCGACGTAACTGAACCTGCTGTTGAGCCCATCGTTGAACCAGTTTCTGATACGGTTACGGAGGCACAAACCAACGTTTCAGCCGAGCCAACCTCGACAGACACCACTGCCAGCAACACAAACGACGATCCGGGTGCAGCCATTGGCCGTGCCTTCGATTTACTACCTTCCACACGCATTCTCTTTAAAAGCGGCAGTAATACTCTGACAACAGAGAGTCTAGGCGTGTTGGACGAAATTGCGCAGCTGCTTCGAGATCACCCCAACGTCAAGATGGATATAGACGGGCATACCGATGCCTCGGGCGATGACAAAATCAACCTGGAACTGAGCCAGTCACGAGCCAATGCTGTACGCGACTACCTTGTTGAGCAAGGCATCTCTGTTTACAGACTCACAGCCTATGGTTTCGGTGAAGGCATGCCGATCGCCAAGAATGACAGCCCAGAAGGGCGAGCTCTGAACCGACGCATCGAGTTCAAGTTTTGAGTAGGATACTAGTATGAACCTAATGATCGCCGAAATATTGGCCTGTTTAGCTGCGGCAAGTGTGCTGGGCCTATTCTGTGGCTGGATGATCAAGGCTGCAACCGGCCGACGAAAACTTGCACAAGCCACTGCTGACTTCGACAAAAAGTACGTAGCCCTCGAAGCTCGCTCCCAGCAAGATATCGAACACCTGGAAGATAGCCTCCAACAAATGGGCGATGAGGTCAAAACGCTGACCAACTCTAATCGTTTGCTAAATGACTCTCTTCGTAAAAACGAAGTCAGTGTTTACAAATCGCGCACTGACGCAATCGAACTCAATCGACAACAAGCGGAAACACAAGAGCGGCTACAACGCATCATTATGGAAAAAGATGAAGAGCTCGGCGTGTTGAAAAATAGCAGCGCCAGCGCAGAGCTTGGAAAAGCAGCGGCAGCTGCTGGTGTGTCTGCAGCAGTCGCTGCGAAAGCTAGCGACATCCTTCAATCAGGCGCCAATGACGACACAAATTCGCGAACGGATTCACTCACTGCCAAACGAGAAGCCTGGGAGCGTGAACGACAATCGCTAATCGATACGCTATCAGAAGATCAGCAAACTATCGCGATTGATAAAAACGACATCCCCAACGAGCATCTTGATAAAACAATTAAGCTCGACAACGAACTAATGGGGGGCAGTCATGACAGCGTACTCGATACTTCAAATAATGATGCACGTGGGGACGATACATTCGACCGATCCCTTCATGAAGATTCCACCATTGCACTTGACGACATCGATAAACCGATTGACAATTCCCTTGGCGGCAAGCAAAAGCCGGACAAGGATCGCACGTAGCGTAGATAGTCTTGGCTGGCACTCTCTTTTATGTACATGACCCTATGTGCAGTTGGTGTTGGGGTTTTAGCAAAGTATGGAAAAACATCCAAAGCCAGCTTACAGACAACATCAATACTCAGTTAATTGTAGGCGGCTTAGCCCCCGATTCCAACGACCCCATGCCAGCGTCCATGCAACTTACCTTGCAGCAAACTTGGCAACACATAGAGCAAGTGATACCGGGCACTGAGTTTAACCATCAATTTTGGTCGCTAAATTCACCCCGTCGCTCTACCTACCCGGCGTGCCGTGCGGTGCTAGCAGCTAAGGCTCAAGACCCACACTTTGAAACGCCAATGATCCAAGCCATTCAGCAGGCTTATTATCTAGACGCCAAAAACCCCTCTAATGACTCAACGCTCATCGAACTAGCCAGCAACATTGGCTGCGACTCAAATCACTTTACCCAAGCATTGAACAGTGAAAACACTCAGCAAACATTGATGGGCCAAATCCACTTTGCAAGGATGCTTGGCACGCAGGGATTCCCGTCATTAATTGCCGAAACAAAATCGGGGCAACGTCAAACAATCGCCTTCGACTACAACAACGCCTGTGTCGCACTCGACAATCTTGCACATAGCCTTGATAGCTGAGTCACATCAGTAACAAGAAACGCTGGAGCTACTTCACAGCGTAATCAGACGTCACGTACATTTATCGGTTAACTGCCGTTACAAAGGTCGAACAGGACCTGCGCGCAGCCATGATAAATGCATCAAGAATATTGTTACCCGTCACTCTCGTGCTGCTGGCAAGTTGCGGCGGAGGCGGCGGTGGATCCAGTATCAATGTGCCGCCTGCGGCGTCGCCTGCTTTACCTGCAACAGAAGTCGCAAACGCCGCTGCTGATGGCCCACTTAGTGAGCGCGAGGCCTTCCGCCTGCTCCAACAGTCCACATTTGGCCCCAAATTAGATGACGTCAAGGCCGTTGCTGCAATGGGCCCGGAAGCTTGGATTAATCAACAGATGGCGCTACCGGGCACGCAACTGCGTCCGACATTACTCAGTAGCCGATATGATCGATGGAATGAATACGTTAACAGTTGGTGGCGCAATGCAATTCAGGCAGACGACCAACTGCGGCAACGCGTAGCGTTTGCGCTTAGCCAAATACTGGTGGTGTCTGGCGCCAACGGCTTAGGCCAAGAACAAGAAGGCCTGACCGCCTACTACGACATCCTGGTACGGCACTCCTTCGGCAACTACCGTGAATTGCTTGAGGAAGTCACACTGAACCCGGTCATGGGCGAGTATCTGAGCATGAAGGGCAATCAAAAGCCCAACTTAGATAAAAACATACGTCCAGATGAAAACTACGCTAGAGAACTGCTGCAGCTATTTACCATTGGCCTAAGCCAGCTGAACCCCGACGGCACTGAAAAGCTCGATGCCGAAGGAGTGCCGATTCCTGCCTATAATCAAACGCACGTCGAAGCGTTTGCACACGTGTTTACCGGCTGGCACTTTGCCAATGCCGATGATTTTAGGTGGCCAAGTAACGAAGATTTCATCAACCCGATGTTAGCTTGGCCTGAGTACCACGACATGGGCGAGAAGAAACTGATTTTAGGCAAAGTATTGCCCGCCGGACAGTCCGCCGAAGAAGATCTTAAAGCTGCACTGGATACGATATTCATTCATCCCAATGTTGGCCCGTTTATTTCCAAGCAGCTAATCCAACGCTTAGTGACCAGCAACCCAACGCCTGGTTACGTTAGAGACGTTGCAGCGGTATTTAATAAAAACATAAACGGTGAACGCGGCAACTTGGCCAGCACAGTTAAAGCCATATTGATGCACAGTGAAGCACGCACTGGCCACCTGGAGAATCCAAGCACCTTTGGTAAAACCAAGGAACCTCTTTTGCGCATGACACAGCTATGGAGAGCGTTTCCACCTGACGTTATTCACCGTGACTTCAACTACGCATGGGCTACTGATGAGCTGCAACAAGCACCATTACGCTCGCCTACTGTGTTTAATTTCTTTCGCCCTGAATTTAGCCAGCCTGGCGAAATTGCTGACAGTGGCATGGTGTCGCCAGAGCTGCAAATACTCGATGAGAATTCCATCATCACTATAACTAGTCGCTTGGCCGCCAGTGTTTTGTATTCAAATAATTACAACTCCAATCCAAACACCAAACGTATCACCATCAACATTGATAGAGAGATGCAGCTAGAGCCCGACCCTGACGCACTGATTGAACACTTGAACAACGTGTTGTTAGGCGGGCAAATGTCGGAAGGATTAAAACAAGAAGTCCAACTGCTGATGGCAAGTCGTACCAATAAAAACTCTGCATCATTGCGTGTAGTTGAAGCGATCTTTTTGATCGTATCCTCACCAGAATCATCGGTGCAAATCTAACTGGGCAAAAGCATGAGTAAATATAATCGACGACGGTTTTTAAAACGTGGCTGCCAAGCAATAAGCACGGCAGGCTTGGCATTGGGTGCAAACCCGATGCTCACCTTGGCACGCGCTGCTGAAACCGATTTTTCGGCAAGCAATGATTATCGCGCGCTGGTTTGCATCTATTTGCAAGGTGGTAGTGATGGCTTTAGCCTGTTTGTCCCAACTGATAACAGCGGTTACCAGGAATATGCTAATTCTAGAAAAGCCTTAGCAGTTGATCGAAGCAACCTTCTGGACCTAAGTACGCAATCCGGCCCACAAATTGGCATACATAGCGCTGCAGCCCCTCTTCAATCATTGTTTAACGATGGCAAACTTTCGATGGTAGCCAATGTAGGTAATCTCATTGAGCCTACTACGATCCAACAGTATAAAGACAAAACGGTTGCACTACCTGCCCAATTGTTTTCGCACTCTGATCAAGAAATTCAATGGCAACAGCTACAAGGTCGCAACCGTGGTACTGAAGGTTGGGGTGCTATCGCGGCAGACTACTTATCTCAATACCAGCAGCGTGACTACCTAACGTCTATCTCATTGGCAGGCTCCAACTATTGGCAGGCAGGCTATGGCCAACGCCCATTCACAATGAAAGAAACAGGCGTATTGGAATACACTGGCCTTGATATCAATGATGATTGGGAACGTGTTCGAGCTGAGGCATTTAATCGTGTCATGCAGCAGGGACAAACCAATGTGCATGCCAGCGCATTTGCAGATATCCAAAACCGCGCACGCAATGTGGCCGCCGAACTAGGCGCGGTGCTTGAACAAAACAGCGCACTTGTTCTTGATCAACCGGATGAAGGAACACTTGCCGCCAAGCTCAGCATGGTTGCGCAATTAATAGCGGCACGTGAACAATTGGGTTTACGCAGGCAGATTTTTTACGTGCGCATGAATGGCTTCGATGTACACGACAATCAAAATCAAGAAAACGCAGGGCTCTTCGCTGAGTTGGCTAACGGCATGTCTTTTTTCCAAAATGCCTTGGATCAAATCGGCATGGCTGATCAGGTAACAACCTTTACTGCGTCAGACTTTGGCCGCACGCTTACCAGCAACGGCGATGGCACTGATCACGGCTGGGGCAACCATATGATGGTTATGGGCGGAGCGGTTAACGGTGGCCAGATAATTGGTGATTTGCCAAGCATGGCAGTTGAAGGCCCGGACTCTGTTCATAACGGCCGAATACTGCCGCAGATCTCCGCCTCTCAATATGCAGCATCGCTACTGGAGTGGACTGGCCTGGAACAAAATCAGCTACACCAGGTTCTGCCTAATCTGGCCAATTTCAATGGCCATGATCTAGGCATCATCAGCTAACGCCGCGTGGGCAGGCCCTCAGCCCACACCCGCTGCCCTTAAAAAAGCCAGTATGCCGTTTGTCTCATCAAATATGCCACGGTAAAACATTTCTGTGGCCACATAGATCAGTACTATCAACCCAAGCCAGGATATCCATGGATAACGGCTTAAAAGCTTCATGATCAAAGTGGCTGCAAACGCCATCAGTATAATCGCCAGCCCAAGTCCGAAGATCAGCTTGTTGGTATCGCCGTCCGCTATGGCAGCCACTGCAAGCACATTATCCAGCGACATTGATACATCGGCTATGGTTATCGACAGAAGCGCCTGCCCTAAGGTGCGCCTTGGTGGACCGGTATAACCGCTTTCAGGGTCTTCTGCAATTTCCAGTTCATGCGTGGCCCGTTCACCGGTGTGCGCCTTGATTTCTTTGTATAACGTCCAACACACCCAATAGAGCAACAATGCACCAATAAGTAACAGTCCGGGAACACCGAGTAGTTTTGTAGCGATGAGGGCAAAAACAACGCGCAGTACGGCAGCAACCACCATCCCGTACAGAATTGCTTTCTTGCGCAACTCCGGCGCAAGACTGGCCGCCGCCATACCAATAATCAGCGCGTTATCGCCGGACAGAACGATGTCCGAAATAATGATTGATCCAAGATCTACGATATTTTCTAACATTTATTCATTGCCACCGATGGAATTGATAGGTGCCCTACCCCCCCATAACCCTGGGAAGCCACAGTACAAGCTGCGGAAATATGAAGATCAGGATCAAGCCCACCAGCTGAACCAACATGAACTGCATCATTCCAAGGTAGATGTCTTTCAAATCCCATTCCGGCACCACGCCCTTCAAGAAATAGGCTGAGAGCGCGACCGGCGGCGAAAGCCAGGCCGTTTGCAAGTTCACCGCGACGAGAATGCCGAACCAGACCATGAGGTCATAGCGTTCCAAGCCATGCACCTCAAGTGTCTCGACCGTCGGTAGCAATATCGGGACAACGATCAGAACGATTGGCACCCATTCCAGCGGCCAGCCCAAAAGAAAGATCAGCGCCATTACCAGGAGCAGGATCAGATAGGGTGACATATCAAGGCCCAGCAGTAGCTCCGTCATCATCTTTGGCGTTCCAAGAAAACTGAATTCGGCACCAAAGAAGTTGGAGGCCGCGACCAGGAACATGATCAGCACCGTGATCTCCAAGGCTTTGACCAAGCTGTCAAAAAAGCCGGGGATATTGAATTTGCGATAGCCGATTGAGAGCAAGATCGAGCCAAAGGCCCCCATTGCGGCAGCTTCGGCCGGGGTCGCAAAGCCGAGAAGGATCGAACCCAAAGCGAAGGAAATCAGAATCGTTGGCGGCATCAGGCCCGCGAAGAATTCGTCCCAGAGATCCGAAAAGTAGAAGTCACCGCTTTTGTCCTTGTCATAGATTGGCCGGCCCAGATACGCCAACAGGGCGGTGAATGCGCCAAGGACAATCGACATGATAGGCAAGCCGCCGTCACCCATGTTCGCGAAGATCATATAAAGGTGGAACAGAACCGCAATTGGCACAGCGATCCGTAGAATGCTTAGGTTTCGATAGGCGGCATAGGCAAACGCCGTGATAACAAGTAGGACTGCCAGGCCACCAAACGGCATCAATCCGGCAAATGCGCCGCCTACGCCAAGCCCAAAGACACGGCTCACAGTCAGGATGCCAAGGCAGATCAGAGCAATTTCGGCTCCATAAAATCTAGATGTGTCTGGTTGGTCTTCGTCGCTAAGGATGGGCCCCAGCTCAGGGTTAAGCCAACATCGGCCCAAGGTATAGATTAAGTAGAGTGAGGCCAGGAGTGCACCGGGGATGAACGCGCCACGGAACAGATCAAGCGTGGAGACTTCCAACACCGGGCCCATGACAATCAACATAATCGACGGCGGAATCAAGATGCCCAGGGTGCCGCCCGCCGTGATCGTACCCGCGGCCAGTTTGACGTCGTAACCGGATCGGGTCATCGTCGCGCCCGCCATAATGCCGAGCAGTGTCACCGAGGCACCAACGATCCCGGTTGCGGCAGCAAAGATGGTTGAAACGATCAGAACCGCAATAAACAAAGCGCCGCGCACGCGGGCCATGACCATTTGGATCGACGCGAACAAACGTTCCATCAATCCGGCCGCTTCCATGACGATACCCATCAACACGAATAGAGGCACGGCCATGAGCTGATCGTTCAGCATGGTTGAGTTGGTGTTCAACGTTAGCAGCAGCGTGGTGAGTTTGAAATTCGCCCCCCAGATGCCGAACACAAAGGCCAGGAAGATCAGCGTGAATGCGATGGGGAAGCCTATGAAGATAACAAACAGCATCGCTCCAAGCATGATCAAGCCGATGGTGGGTTTAGCAATGTTTGGCCGCGCGCTCATCAAATCAGTGAACCATGCGCCACCTGGCACGATGTCGGGTGTGAAAACTGCCAAGAGTAGCCAGACTAGGGCGATCAGATAGATCGGCAGTGCCCGCACAAACCAGCGTTCGCGTTCTTTGCCCATTTTATGGAAGGCTCGGAAAATCTCTGAAATGCCCTGGATCGTCAGCAGGAAAGCACCGACCGGCATGGCCAAGCGCGCAGGCCATGCCAATGGCCCCCAGGCGCTGTCGACTTGCATGGTTTCGCCCTTGGAAAAGGCCAGCCACCAGAAGTCTGCTGCAACGATGGTAAAGAAGATCATCGAAGGGATGAAGAACAGCAGGTACAGCGATGCATCGACGGTTGCCTGCGTCTTGTCCGACCAGAACCGATAGATGAAGTCTGCGCGGATATGAACACCGCGCATCAGCCCGTAACCGGCGGCAGCCATAAAAACCACGCCGGCGATCATGCGGCTGGTGTCGTAGACCCAAAGCGTGGGCCCAAGGTTGAGGGACCGCGCCAGATCTTCGAAGCCCGCGTTTTGCAGGATCGAGAAGGAGTTGCGCGAGAACACTTCGAAGACCACCACTGCGATCAAGGGCACTAAGAGAAGCGCGATGATTTGACCCACTCGATAGTTCACGATGTCGATGACGGCCGTGATCGGGCGCTGCCATGCGGTCATGTCCGCAGGCGTTTCACCAGGGGCTTCGGCGCGTCGTTCGGCGATAAGTTCGTCCGCGATTTCCAGTTCGTCTGGATTTGGATCTTCGGCCATGTGGTGGTGTGTCCTTCGTTAGATGGGGAATTGAAACCCGCATTTTTTTACAAACGTCACTTTTTTGCAAACGTCAACAGATGGCGCTTGGAAAACAAAAAAATACGGGCTCCGTCAAGAGCCCGTACTTAGCTGAAATTACTTCAAGTGTGTCAACCGGAGAACGTTGACATTATTTTAGAGTATCAGCGTGTGCCTTACCCAAACTTGCGTTTGAAGACTGCGCACCAGCCCAGAATGGAACCGCGATATCCGCGAAATCTTTTTGGGACTGCCAAACTTCTGCGAAGAACTCGTTCTCGTCTGAGGCGGCCTGCAACGCTTTCTTTGCAGCAGCCATGTACTCGGTGAAGTAGTCAGCTGGCGTGTCTTCCAGGATAACGCCGTGATTATCTGTCAGATCTTTCAGCGCTTTACCGTTTTCGTAGATGCGATAGGACATTGACTTAGACAGTGATGCGTTTGCTGCAACTTCCAGAGCCTTCTTCTCAATATCGGTTAGGCCGTTGTATACATCAAGGTTCAAATACATGTCGGCATTCACGACAACCTGATGCAAGCCTTGCAGGTAATAGTGCTTTAAAACTTTCTGAAAGCCGAAAACTGAATCAGGCTTCGGGCAGCACCATTCAGCCGCGTCGATCGTGCCTTTTTCCAGCGCTGGCAAAATGTCAGGGCCGCCCATCGCAACAGCTGGAACACCGATGTCAGCGTAAGCTGCGCCAACCATGCCCGGAGGCGCACGGAAGCGCATCTTGCGGAAGTCATCCATGGATTTAATAGGCTTTGGAAACCAGCCCAATGCCTCTGGTCCCACTGGCTGCAACATGAAACCTTTGACGTTCACGCCCATTTCAGTCCACAGACGGTCATAAAGCTCTTTACCACCGGCGTACTGGAACCAGCTAAGGAACGCAATGTTGTCCATACCAACACCAGCGCCCGCAACAGGTGCACCGAAGAGGTTTGCCGCAACATGCTTGCCGCCCCAATAATGTGTCCATGCAAAGCCAGCCTCAACGAGGCCTGCATCAACCGCATCCATTACGTCGCGAGGACCAACAACAGCGCCAGCGGGTAGCACTTCAATCTGTAGCGAACCACCAGTCAGATCGGAGACATCTTTGGCGAATTCCTTCAGCATGAATACTTCGTCTGCCGCATCTGATAGCACCGATTGCACCCGAATAGTCGTGGTTTCGGCATATGCAGTGCCAACTGCCATTGCCGCGCTCAGAGCAGTTGCTCCGAGAAGATGTGTAAATTTCATAGTTCCTCCAGGGGATTATCTTAACGATGGAGGCGAATGGTAAGCCCAGCATTCGCGCAAGCTTTTCTCCTCCAGTGGTGGTTTAAATGGCGCCGCTAAGCCACGCTTTTATTGACAGATGAACCTGTTCGTGACATGCAGCAAGCGACAGTAGACTCGCACTAAAGGGGGGGAGTGTCAAACTCTGTCAGTGCATATAAAAACGATAATTTCGGAAATTAGGGCGCGGTGCGAGAGAAAATGTAAGCGATTACATCGTTGTGGTGTATAGGCCCTGGAATTCAACAAAATTCTGGAGCCATAAAATAACTAACACTGGACTCAATTCATCGCTGTGGCAGTGATCCGGGCACGGTTCAGCGACGGAGGTATTTATCAATGGCTCGTCGGTATGTTGGTCTGGGTATGATTTATCATGGCAGCCTGGAATTAATCGAGCGCCTGCCGGCTAACCGCAAATTCGTTCAATTCAACCTGCTCAACCTGGCCACATCCGATATTGACTTATGCATGCACTATTCTATCTAGGTACCGAATCACTGGCCTACAGGCGCGCACCTGATCCGGTTCCCTCGGACGGCCAATCATTGGTGCGCATAACTGCTGCGGGCATCTGTGGCTCTGATATGCACGCCTACCACGGTTTGGATGCGCGGCGTGTTCCACCCATGATTCTTGGCCATGAACTTGCCGGTACGGTTGAAAGCGGCCCTTTGAGGGGCCAGCGAGTAGCAATCAACCCGATGCTAACCTGCCACAACTGCCGAGAATGCCTAGCCGGCAATCCGAACCGGTGCCAGCAGCGCGATTTGCTGGGCCTTGGCCAAGCCGGTGGCTTTGCTAACTTAGTGACAGTTGATTCGCGCAATCTTTACACCCTGCCGGATGATCTTAGTCTCGTTGATGCGTCTTTAATGGAACCCACTGCAGTATCGGTACATGCCGTGGTAATGGCGGAACGAGCACTTACCCGCCCACTGTCCGAATGCAGAGTCTTGGTTATTGGCGGCGGCGCCATCGGTTTGCTAGCAGCCCTTATTGTGCGCAACAAGGGTGCTCGCTCATTGCACGTTGCCGAAACCAATGCACCCCGCCGCGAAACCTTAAAACAACTTGATACAGGCATCGTATTTGACCCGCTCAGTGGCGATCAACCAAGTGAAAGCACCTTTGACTTAGTGATCGACGCTGTAGGCAGCGGCGCAACTCGCGCGATGGCCAGTGCTTTGGTACGCGCTGGTGGCGTGATCTCCCACGTTGGTTTGCAAGATGACAAACCAGGCTTGGATACTCGCAAACTGACCCTGCAAGAGGTGACATTTATTGGTCACTATACGTATAGCCCGATTGATCTAAAAGCGGCACTTGATTTGATCCACCGCGGCGCACTGGGGCCGTTAGACTGGGTTGAACAACAGCCTCTATCAAAGGGCGCAGATGCATTCCGATCAATACATACGGGTACGGCAGCATCACCCAAAATAGTGTTGCTTCCTAGCGAATAAATCTCCCGCTTTATCCGATATACTGCGCGGGTGAAATCTTCTTTGACAAAAAAACTTATCAACATCATCTCGCTAGCCATGTTACTTAGCGCTGCCAGTGTTTTTAATCTCGCCTACGCATTAGAATACGAGTGCACCACTGACGACGAGCAACGCTATATCCGCCTCGAGATGCCGGGGGAGGAACACCTGTGCGAAGTCAGCGTAACCCTAAAAGACGGGAAACGAGATGTTAAGTGGTACGCCAATAGCGAATCTGCTTTTTGCACAGAAAAAACCGCCGAGCTTAAAGGCAAGTACGAAGCCTTATGGGGGTTTACTTGCGCCAAGTGGCCAGACACCGATGGTATTGAAGCGCTCAGCAAACGACACCGCGTTATTCTTGATGCCGAGCTTAAAAAACAGATTGCCTTAGGTAAAAAAAGCAAACCTGGTTTTGTGGTCAAGGCAGTTAAAGCCAGTGCCAGCACGGTTAGCTCAAACAAGTTGTCCCTACTCGCTTTACAATTTTTTAAGTCAACAGGCGCAGCACCCGTTGAAGACATGACGCACATCATTCACGACAACGGCGTTTCTTGGTTTACGCATTCACGGGTCAACACTCTCGCAGCATTTATCCCTGCTGACACCGAATATAAAGTGAATAGCGCGCTGATATCCACCATAGAAAACGACGGTACCATTGAGCTAAGTACTATGCTTAGCGACAACAAAACTCAACAAAATTGCTACGGCGCTCAAACCTTCTTAAGCAATGTAGATGGCAGCTTGATAGCGAGATCACCCCACCGATTCGTTTGCCAAGATCGTTTTCAATAGAGCCTTTGCTATCCGAGGCGAGCACCGTTGGGCACCTCATGAGTTGGCGATACCAATATAACCGACTCATCCTCACGGTAGCAACCAGTCACCAGGCACTCCGACATAAATGGGCCGATTTGTTTTTTCGGAAGATTAACGACCCCAATAATTTGCTTGCCGATTAGTTCTTGCGCCTCGTAGTGTGTAGTGATCTGCGCGCTAGATTGGCGTTGCCCGATCTCTGGGCCAAAATCAATTACTAACTTATAAGCAGGCTTTCTCGCCTCTGGAAATGGCTGTACATCAACAACCGTGCCCGCTATAAGCTCGATTTTTTCAAAATCAGACCACGATATTTTATTCATATTGTTTCTCATCAAACCTAAAAAACCCAAAAGAAAACAGCTCAAGCGCTCAAAATCACCGACATCTGCAGATTCTAAACAGCCTGTCATCAGAGGAATCGATCTAACGCCCATGATTCAGCGGTTTTGTCATCCAAAACACCGATAAGTTGGTCACAAATGAGCAGCGATTGATAGATGCATCACGCGCAATTTGCCACATACATCACCAAATGAAAAGCCTAAAAAGCGATCTGCGAAACGGGGCTCAACTTGGGTTTTAGCACTAGATAAAACCACACGTCAGCCGAAAAGTTGTGTGAGAGATAAAACAATAACGAGAGAACTCACATGCATAAGGCCAAAGTATTAATGATTGCTACCGCTGCTACGCTTGCAGTAGCTTGCGCAACAGATGATCCAAACAAACGCACTAAAACGGGTGCAGCTATTGGTGCCATAGCCGGCGCAGTAATTGGCAACCAGAGCAGCAGCAAGAACGGCAAGTATGTTGGTGCAGCTGTTGGCGCACTTACCGGTGCAGCCGTTGGTAGCTATATGGATAAGCAACAAGCCAAGCTTAACCAGGAGCTCGCGGCAGAAAGCCGTAATAACGAAATCACTGTTACTCGCGTAGATAAGGAAACTTTGAAAATTAACGTAAGCAGTGAAACGTCGTTTGACCATAATAGTGCAGGCATTAAACCTAGCTTTCGCAACAGCTTACAAAAAGTTGGCGATGTTATCGCAGAGTATAATTCTACGGCAGTACACGTGATCGGTCACACTGATAGCACCGGCTCTGACAGCTACAACCAACAGTTGTCAGAAAAGCGAGCCAGTGCGGTATCACGTCACTTAAGCCGTAACGGTGTTGATCGCACGCGTATGCGCATGTCTGGTCGTGGTGAAAACCAACCCGTTAGCGACAACGCCAGCAGCGCTGGTCGAAGTGACAACCGTCGTGTTGAGATTTACTTGAAATCGATTGTTGAAGGTCGTGAGAACGATGCGTATCGCCCACCAAGATAATTATTGCTAAAACTGGTTCAAACAAAAGGCCGCGCAATGCGCGGCTTTTTGCGTTGCGCCACAGCGCTTTAACAACAATTATAGCGGCCAAAAAAACATGATGAGCGGCACACTGATAGCCGTTATTATAATTTCCAGTGGTAAGCCCATACGCCAGTAGTCTGTAAACTTATAGCCACCGGGGCCCATCACCAAAGTATTACATTGATGCCCGATAGGCGTTAGGAAGGCGCACGAGGCTCCCACTGCAACACACATCAAGAACGGATCGATACTCACTTCTAACGCCCTGGCCATAGCGATTCCCAATGGCGCCATCACCAAGGCCGTAGCGGCATTATTAATAACATCCGATAACAACATGGTCACTACCAGCAACAAGCCTAATATCAACGGAATCGGCATACCTTGTGTAACCTCTATCAAGGAATCAGCAACAAGTTGTGTAGTACCGGTGGTAGTTAAGGCATTTCCCACCGGAATCATTGCCGCCAGCAATACGATAACCGGCCAATCAATATCATCATATATTTGCCGTGGCGATAAAATACCCGTTAACACATAGCCCATGATGGCCAATAAAAAGGCGATAGGTAAACTAACTAAACCTGATATTCCCAATACAATAGCTGCTGTAAATATCATCGCTGCAACCGCCACTCTTCGTGTGCGATTAAGATCAATTGGACGTTTAGCCAAAGGCCACAATCCCAAGGTATTAAAATGTTGATCGACCGTATCGGTATCGCCACGCAACAACAGCACGTCGCCTGCACGAAACGTTTGTTGTCGCAATCGTTGAGTCACTGGCCGGCCATTACGGGCCAATCCAACTAGCGCTAAGGTACGGCCCGTTTCGCGGCGTATTAATTCTACACCGTTGCCCACCACCGATGAATTATTACTCACAACGCCTTCAACCATGACTTCATTTTGCGGGTCAGGCTCAACAAATGCTGGCGTGGCAGAACTCAATAACTCAAGGCCATGTTTTTGTAGAAAACCCTTTAGATCAGATGGATCGGCTCGAAGTATTAATATGTCTTCTTGCGCTATCTGATAGCTGGCACGAACAGCTTTAGCAAAACGCCGTTTGCCAGCTACTCCGATAACTTCAACATTACTTTCTTCGGTGTCGGTTTCACCCAGCAACTTGCCAACCAACGGTGATGATTCAGGCACCTTGGCTTCAGTTAAGTAGCCACCGACTTCAAACAACTTACCGGCCGTATTGTGCTCCAACCGCTCTTTGGGTATTAACCGCCAGCCTATGAAGGTGATGAACAAACCACCTACAATCGCGATTGGCAAACCAACGGGCGTGAAGTCGAACATGCCAAAAGGTTGACCCGTTTCAGTAGCGCGTATGCTGGCAACGATAATATTAGGCGGTGTGCCGATTAAGGTCATCATGCCACCTAGCAAACTACCGAAAGCCAATGGCATAAGAATTAACGCAGGCGATCGGTTGCGTTCTTGAGATGTAGATAACGCGATCGGTAACAGCAAGGCCAGGGCGCCAACGTTGTTCATAAATGCCGACGCGACTGTCACCACGGCCGTCATTGCGGCAATGTGCATAATGGGTGTTTCGGTAAGGTGGCTAATACGGCTGGCTATCTCATCCACCACACCGGCATTTTTCAAAGCGCTACTGATAATCAGTACCGCGGCCACTGTAATAACCGCTGGATGGCCGAAACCTGCAAACGCTTCATTGGGGTCAACCAATCTGGCCACGACGCAAGCCACCAGGGCTGACATGGCCACGAGATCGTATCGCCACTTTCCCCAGCCAAACATCAGCATGGCCATAAGCAGGATGGCACTAATGATGATCTGTTCTGTTGTCATTCGATTATGCTCTGTTGCTGGTATGCCCTGTTGCACGCCTTTTGCATTGTACTAGGGCAAGTCATTAATTGCCTCTAAAAGCCGGTGTCTCATTGACATGAACCCAAACGATCAAATGGCTGCTGCCACCAGTAAAACCGTCGACTTCGACATTGACGGTAAGCAACACGGATTTTTGGCACTTCCGTATTCGAGTGAACAATCCGCCTGGGGTAGCGTTCAATTGCCTGTCACCGTTATCCGTAATGGCTCAGGCCCCTGTGTGGCAATGCTGGCTGGTATGTTTGGAGATGAGCCCAATGGCACTGTCGCCCTGCACCGCCTAGCTCGCGACATCGATCCTGCCAATATTAACGGTACTTTGTTAATTTTGCCGTGCATTAATCCACCCGCTGCTCAACACTATAGCCGGCGATCGCCACTGGACAACAAAAACCTTAATCGGTGTTTTCCAGGCGATGTTAATGGCAGCGTAAGCGCACGCATTGCTCACATGCTTAGTATTGAAATAATCGACCGAGCCGATGTGGTGTTAGATGTGCAATCCGGTGGAAAATCGATGGCCTATGCCCCATCAGCTGTAGTGCACTTTTTGAAAGATCGCGAACAACAAACTCGAGCCGAGGCATCAATGATCTCATTTGGTGCACCTAACAGTGTACGCATGCTTGAATTACAAGAACGCGGCATGCTGGATAGCCATGTTGAATCAATGAAAAAAATAATGTTAACCATTCTAATTGGCAGCGGTGGCGGCGTAGATAGTCATGCGCTCAAAATCGCTAATACGGGTTGCAGAAATGTGTTGGTACAAATGGGTGTGCTTAACGAGGAGATACAGCTTAGAGCAACCCGTATGTTGGAAGTTGAAAACGATGCCTGCATGATCAGCGCACCGTGCGATGGTATGCTGGAATTGTTTGCATCGGCTGGACAAGAGGTGTACCACGGTAACCCCATTGCGCACATTATTAACCCGCTGCAAACCGGGGCAAAACCCGAACCAATCATTGCAAACAAAAACGGGGTTGTGTTAGCACATCACTTTAGTGGCAATATCCGCCAAGGTGATTGCTTGGCGGTTATTGCAGATGAAGTACAGCGTTAACGTGCAAAGTTACTACGAAAAATCAACTAAGCTCGCTTTCTAATTTTTTAGCCAATGCCGGCTCTATATTGAGCGCACCCGCAAGTGAATCCATATATTCGCGCTCGGCAGCAGCGGAAAAATCAACCACCATGGCGGAGGCAAGGTAAAGCTCCGCAGCGGCCTCTGGCGTATCGGCATCGGCAGCAACGCTCTGGATATTCATGGGCTTATCCAGCTCACCCAATAAAAACGATGTGATGTCAGCTTCCAGGCCCAGGCTCTTTAGCTGGGAGGTAATCACTTTGCGCTCGTTCGCATCGATATGGCCATCCGCCTTAGCTGCTGTGATCATTGCGCGTACGATGGACTCACTACGCACATTGGCTTCAGGCTCAGCCAGCTCATCAATCGGTATGCCATTAATTCGTGTGGCTCTGCCACTGGCTTCTGGTTGAGATGCCTGCCAATCAGTAAACGCTTTATAAGCCAAACCACCAACAGCTGCCAAGCCGCCAACTTTTACTGCTGCGCCCGTTAAGCTTCGCCCACTTTTGGTACCCAGGAGCAAGGCAACGGCACCCGCTGCTAAGGCACCTTTTTTAAGCCCATCCAACATTTGCTCACGTTCGGGGCCTGACTCTGGTAGGTTGAGTTTACTTTCCGCCATCTCTATGCCTTTTTTGGTGGCACGTTGAGAGGTTTCAAGTAGGTTATCGAGTATTGCTTTGCTATCCATATATATCTCCTTGTTATTTCACTTAACATTAGTATGCAGCTATTTTAAACGCTTGACCACCAGCCACACATGCAAACAACTGTAAGCGTCATCATTCCAAGCTTTAATCGACGCCATACCTTGGCTCGAGCAATTGAATCAGTGTTAGCGCAACAACACGCGCCACATGAAATAATTGTCGTTGATGATGGATCCACCGATGACACAGCGCAGTGGCTTCGCAGCCAATACTCTCAGCTCAACATTATCTCGCAAACAAACAAAGGCGTATCCGCAGCTCGCAATACCGGTATCAAGAACGCTACCGGCGAATGGATTGCCTTACTCGATTCAGATGACTGCTGGTTTCCACAAAAATTAAGTGTGCAGCTACAACTATTGCAACAACAGCCCGATGTTCGCTTATGTCATTCAGAAGAACATTGGATTCGGGCTGGCAAACGCGTAAACCCAATGAACAAACACCAAAAAACGGGTGGTTGGATTTTTCAGCAATGTTTACCATTGTGCGCTATCTCGCCATCAGCGAGCTTGATCAAGAGCAGCGTGTTTGAGGAGCTCGGTGGTTTTGATGAAACATTGCCTGCCTGCGAAGACTACGACTACTGGCTAAGGTTATGCAGTCGCGAACCTGTCGCGTATTGCGAGGATGCGCTAATACAAAAATACGGCGGGCATGATGATCAACTATCGCAAAAGCACTGGGGTATGGATCGATTTCGTCTTGAGGCACTGGCAAAGCTGCTGAGAAGTCATTTTCATACAGCCTTTTTACGCGACGTTGACTACCAAGCGGCTGTGCAAACCTTCAACAGCAAGTTCTCAATCTATTGCGAAGGTGCGATAAAACGCAAGCGCTATGAACATGTGGCAGAATTAAGGCAGGGTTACGACGACATCCTGTCACAGATCCTTTAACACGACGCCCTCAACTACTATGGCAGAACTACTCTTTCGATTACGCAATGTTCCGGAAAGTGAAGCTGTCGCTGTGCGACAAATGCTTGATGAACATCATGTGGATTATTACGAAACGGACGCTGGCAATTGGGGTATTTCTATGCCCGCAATATGGATAAACGACAGTTCCCGCTTAGCTGAATACAAGGCATTGATAAATGATTGGCAACAAAGCTATGCGGCAACGGCAAGGTCCGAATACCTGCAACGCAAAGCCGACGGGCTTGAATCTAGCCTGTTTGAGCGAATAAAATCACGCCCGGTGCCCTCATTACTGGCTATCGGGTTTTCGATCTTCATTGTCTATGTCATGCTTGGCCCGATGTGGCAGCTCTTCCGACCTTAGATCATCAGCCCACGCTATTAGCTCCAGTCACAGCCCACCACAGCCGTTCAACTTCAATGCATTGCAATTGTGTAATTCAACCTTTTTGTCGCAATTGTTAATCGAGGCCCGATTCTCGCTATTGAATTCACTGCTATCAGATGTGGTTCCGCCACTAACTGTCGGTTTTATTTAAGTTTTAATTCAGGTTCAGTCGCTAACCTCGCGGCTTGCTTGATTTAAGCGAATTGGAGTAACAGAGATTCACATGCGTGTTCTAAAAAATTCTTTACTAGAGTTGACCTTGTTGAGCGGATTGGCAGCTGGTTTGGTCAGTGGGTCTGCGATGGCCGATTTACAGAAACCATCGCGGCCCGATGGCGTCAACGCACAAGCTATCAACAGTAGCTCTGTTAGAGTTAGCTGGAACCAGTCGTGGGATAACGTTGGTGTCGAGGGATATAACATCTATCGAAACAACCAGTACTACCTCACCGTATTCAGTACCAATTATATCGACTACGAGGTCGCTAATAACGGGCACTACGAATACGCTATCGTGGCATTTGATGCAGCGAAAAACTACACAATATTGTCTGATAAGGCTGCAGTGACCGTTGGCGACAACAACAATCAGCCTGCTGCTGCGCCCACTAATAACAATCAGAACCTAACAAAGCCATCGGCGCTACGATCGACAGTGAAAAACGGCAACGAAGCGATAGTTTATTGGACTGCGCCTCAGGGCAACGTAAAGGGCTATAACGTTTATCGTGATGGCGGCTATTTGGCGTCAACATCAAACACTGAGTTTAATGACACTCAATTAAGTTGGGGCCAAGATCATCGGTATCACATTGTTGCGTACAGCCATAGCAATACCTACTCAGAAAGATCTGCCGAGCTGCTAGTTAATACAGCCAATACCATCCGAAGCGCAGATCGTATACAGTCTGAACGTGCCCCGCTTAGCGACAGCCCTGTACAACAGTCAGGCGGCGTGCCTGCTGGTTACCACCAAGTGTTCGCTGACGAGTTCCAGCAATACAGCCTGGACTCAAATAAGTGGAACAGTCAGTATCGATGGGGGCCTTGGTTAACGATCAATGACGAGAAACAGTTTTACGTCAATAGCATAAACAGCCCAGACTTTGGCCATTCCCCATTTGAATTTGATGGCGAGAACATGACAATTTCGGCTGTGCGTACACCGGAACACTTACAATCCAGTGCTAACTGGAAACCGTATCTATCTGGTGTACTCACCACTTACAACAAATTTAAAATGAAGTATGGCTACGTTGAAATTCGAGCCAAATTGCCAAAAGGCAAGGGCTTGTGGTCAGCGTTTTGGTTATTGCATAACAACGAATACAATAATCGCCCAGAAATCGACATTGTTGAGTACATCGGTGACAAGCCGAACGTGGCCTACAACACTTATCACTATTATGAAAACGGCAACCTCAAATCATCTCCTACGATGGAGGCATCTGGTCCAGATTACTCGCAGGAATTCCACACCTATGCAATAAAATGGGAACCAGGCTTGATTACCTGGTATGTGGACGGTGTTGAGCGAAATACTTACCAAAACGGTAATGCCTCTTGGGAAGAGATGTATTTGTTGGTTAACCTTGCCGTGGGTGGTGCATGGGCCGGGGATCCTGACGGCAGTACGCAACTTCCAGCCCGTCTGACTATCGATTACATCAGGGCTTATCAGAAGAACTGATTAACATATGCAGGTGTAAACCTAGGGCGGCTCACGGAGCCGGCCTTTTTTTTGCTTGCTGAGTAGCAATTCCGTGGTCGGCATAAGGCGCTAACACAATTGCCTAGATAGACTGCTTAGATGATCACGCAGTCGAGCCATTTTACAACCATCGGTAACAAAACCGGTACCACGCCACATTCTGGCCTCATCACTAGTGTGGTGGCCTTAGTGCTGCTTAGCGGCTGCGCCAGCACTACTCAAACATTAAATCCCCAAACAACAGTACAAACACCCGCACCACAATCGAGTGAGGCGTCGCAGTACAAGGAATATTCACAACGACTCACACAAGCCGAAATTCACGCATTATTCGTTAGTTCAAGATTACTGGTATCCGAATATACCGGCGCTGATCTCAACCATGTCAAACTTGTGTTCGCAAGCGATGGCGAAATTGGCAGCGAAGTATTATCAGAAACACAGCGTTTAATTGCTAGCCAGTTTACTGATTCAGGATTCGCCAGCCATTTTTTAAATGCGGTTATGTCTAACCAGGAAGGCACTTACGCAGCGTTGTTTGCAACTGAACTTGCACAAGTTATGTTGAGCACAACATTGCTACAAAACTACTTGGGCGGCTTGCCAGAAGACGGGGCTATTAAACGCGCTGCAGTAAAGGCACTTCTGATACACGAGCTTGTCCACGCCTCTGACGATGTCATGTACGGAATACACGAAAACCGTAAACTTAACTTTCGTGCATCATTTGCCCAATCAGCAACCTTTGAAGGTCATGCTCAATGGCTGACACGCAAACTTTGTCAGCCGGCTGCATGCAGTTCTGGATTAGATGCACTCGATAATTTTATGTTCAGCCGTGACAATCCACCCAATCAGCTAACGCAGCCAGTACAGGCTGTCAGTCGAAATGTATTAGAGTATTCTTATGTCGAAGGCGAGCATTTCATGCAAAAGCTTGCAGCGAGACCAGATGGCGACCGCTTAATCGATCAACTACTATCAAACCCGCCACAAGATCCGATTCAAATTCTTGATCCGGCAAGCTACCCCAACACACAGCGTGAAAACCGTAATCAGTATTTACTAAAAGCTGCTGGAGATGTTGATCATCATTGGCTTGAACAACCGTGGGTATTGGTACAAACATCTCCTCTAAAGGGAGTTAACCTACGCGCAGAACCTGGAAAACGCGAAGCGGCAATTGACGGTTTTACGCGATTGATTACATCAATGGTTGCAGCGCAATTGTATAACCAAGAAACACCAAAGCATACGCCTATTGAAATAATGCTAATGCAAACAGACCGCAAAAACACAGCTGCCCTGTTTGCACAAACACTTCATGAGAACACCATTACGTTACACACTGAAACAGATCACTTCAGCGAATCAATTGGTGTGCAATCAAGCAGCCCTGAAATAAGTATCCTACTCACATCCGAGCGCTTGGAAAGCAACACTGTGTATCACTCAGTTGTATCGCGTTCAGGCAAATACGTTATTCAGGTGGCAGGGTTTGGCAACAACGCAAATGAATTTGTCGAATATTCAGTTGCTGTGCTGACTAACCTTTACGGTGCCAGTGATTACCTAAATGATCAAGCGAGTTTATGAGCGTTGCAGTTAGCCGAAAAGCTGGTTTTTAGAAACGCCATTTGATCAGCCAATACATTGCGATTAGACAAGTAGAAAAACTCGTGCCGGTTAGGCGCAAACGGTATCGCCAACAACTGCATACCTGCTTGTTCTGGCAATTTATTTCCTTTTCGGTTGTTGCATCTGCGGCACGCCGATACGCAATTTTTCCAATGATCCCTACCCCCTTTAGAAGTCGGTACCACGTGATCACGTGATAATTCTCTAACTGGAAACTCAGTACCACAATACATGCACAGTTGCTGATCGCGCGCAAACAAGAGTGTGTTAGTTAGCGGAGGGGTAAACGTTGATGTAGCCACCTTACCGCCACAGGCAATGATGCTGGGAAGCGTGAGTATTGAGCGCTCACCACGTTTGTTGTATCCACCATGAATGCGATGGACAACTTCTCCAAGACTCCAGATAACTTGATCTTTGGCGACGAGCGTCGCGGATTCTTGCCAGCTTAACCAAGCGATAGGTATACCGGCTTTATTGAGCCGTAGTACTTTAGCATTCATATTGCGCGATACTTTTATTCAGCCTCCCGCATTCTGTATACCACAGATTTGCAACAAGGTTAAGTATTCGCCCCGCATATGCAATTATTGCTAACAATAAAGGACTAGAGAAGTTGAGATTTGAGTTGGCGCAGCATAGCCAATGTGAGTAGCTCAGAACCAATTATAAACTTGCGCAAGCTCAACAACTTGTCAGTATCTTCTTGATACTTTTGCTCGTACAACAAAAAGGCGATGGATTCAGCCACAGTATCGAACATCACATCAGCACCATAAGCTTGCTCCCACGCTAATCGAGCAGCCTTACCGCGATCCTCAGCTTCATTTGATATTGAACGCAATAGCTCAGGAATTTTCTTGATATCATCTTGCTTGACTGTGACGAGAAAATCCCAATCCACATGTGGTGGTTGCACCCAATGATCAGATATAACCACAGGCGCTCGTTGCGCCTCCATGGTTTCAAACAAACGATAGGAAGACGTACCAATGCCGCGTGGGCAAAGCATGTAGCGACTCTCCGCCATGGTTTGTGCAAAATCCATCCCCTGCAGCTGCCGCTCTGGGAATGAGCTATCCCAGACATTAAAATCAGAGGTATCTTTTATACCTTTGCTGTTATCGGCAAGCGCTACCACTTGTTTTCGGCAACGATGACTTGTGGAACCGACAAAAGAGAACAGCCATTTTTTTTCTATATCCCAATTGCGAACATCAGAAATATATGGGTTAGGCGACTTAATGTACGGAAACGCCACCTGTCGATTGTCTTGAAAAAACCGACTAGACATTGAACAGTACAAACCCGGCAGCACACACCAAGGCTTATCTGCCTCGTTGTACATAAACACCTTTTCTGGATACCTTGACACCAGTGGATGCTCTATCAAGGCGCGAAAAAAATAATCCTGGTAATGGGTGTTTTCAACAAAAAGGATGGCGTCAGCATCGGCTGGGCATGAGCAAAGCTCATGCCGGCCACTACTATCTAGCGCAGATAGTTCAATGAGCCTATCAAGCAGGTCGTGAGTCCCGTATGCAGATGTCAGATAAAGCTTCATATCTCTCGGCAATGCCAATGCCAACCAATAATCAAGGTATAAACATTTATCGTCCAGCGCGGCCCGTAATACAGGCTCAATTTGCGCTCGAGCGCTATGTTTAAAGGATAGACCCACTCAGCAGGTTTATTCAACTAGAATGTGAAGTAGTTAACACTACCTTGTCCATAATAGGCAGGGTATTTTTACCTATAAGACACTGAGTATCGTGCTCACATACCGATAAAACCACCAGATTGTCGTTGCCACAATCGAGCGTACAAACCCTTGTTTTCCAGTAACTCCTGATGCGAGCCGGATTCGATCACCCTACCTTCATCAAGCACAATTAAACGATCAAGCGCGGCAATGGTTGATAGCCTATGCGCAACCGCTAGCACAGTTTTACCCTCCATCAGTTGATTAAGCTGGCTTTGAATGGCTGCTTCAACTTCTGAATCGAGTGCCGAAGTCGCCTCATCAAGAATAAGAATAGGTGCGTCTTTAAGGATCACCCGGGCAATAGCGATGCGTTGTCGTTGGCCACCACTGAGCTTTACACCCCGCTCTCCAACATAGGCATCCAAACCAGTGCGCCCTAGACTGTCTGAAAGATTAGGTATGAACTCAATCGCCGCGGCCTTTGCTGCAGCGGCAATTATCTCTTCATCCGTCGCGTTTTCACGTCCATAGCGAATGTTGTCACGGATGGTACGGTGTAACAAAGCTGTGTCCTGGCTAACCACAGCGATGCTGGATCGCAGGCTATCTTGTTGAACACTGCGAACATCCTGGCCATCGATGGTCACAGCGCCTTCGCTTAGATCATGAAAGCGCATCAGCAAATTGATTAACGTTGATTTGCCCGCACCCGAACGGCCAACTAAACCAATTTTTTCTCCAGGCCTAACTTCAAATGAACAATCAGCAATTATCGGCACTGTTGGTTTATCACTAGCGGCTGCTGCAACATTGTCATAACGAAACGACACCCTATCGAACACAACATGGCCGCGGGTAACCTGTAGCTTCTTAGCATCGGCTGCGTCCTCAATATCGGTTTTTTGAGCCAGGGTTTCTATGCCGTTTTGCACTGTGCCGATATTTTCAAACAAGGAGGTTATTGTGCGCAGTATCCAGCCGGACATCTGGTTAAGCCTTACTACTAAACCATTTGCAACCGCAATACTACCCACGCTAATTGCATCACCCATCCACAAATAAATCGATAACGCTGCAGTAGCAATAACCAGCAAGGTGTTAAGCACGGTGATAGATGCTGTCATAGTGAGGATGGCACGCATCATTATTCTGAATGCGCTTGTATGATGCCTAATACCGTCAGCAACAAAATCTTCTTCTAGTTTATTGTGCGCAAACAATTTAACTGACTGGATATTGGTATAGCTATCAACAACTCGACCAGACAGACTAGAGGTGGCCTCTGACAAGGCAGCCGACTTACCACGAACCGGCGGCACCATAAATACAATTACCGCGGCATAACCAATCATCCATAAAACTATCGGCAACATCAATAAGCGATCTATTTGCAATAACAATGCGCTGATACCCACAAGATATATCAACATCAACCACGCGCCATCAACGATGTTTATAACCGCTTCGCGCACCCCATGGCCGGTCTGCATCACTTTTTGTGATATCCGGCCCGCAAAGTCGTTTTGAAAAAACGACATACTCTGACGCAACACATAACGATGATTTTGCCAGCGGGTGGCATTGACAATGCCCGGTGCCAGCGCAAGGTTGATCATCATTCGCGAGCCGAGCATCGTTATGGGCCTAACTAATCCCACCACAATTGCCATCCAAAGCAAACTGTGCCAATGAGTCGCCAGAAACTCTTCGCGTGGGGTGGTGTTCATCCAATCGAGCAGCCGCCCGAGAAACTGATAAAAGTAGAGTTCGCTAAGCGCTGAAATACCGGCCAGTATCAGCGTGACAACGATGGGCCATTTAAACGGGCTGATGTGATACCAGAAAAACTGCCAAGTGTTTACAGGCGGCCGTCTAACCTGATGATCACGCAGAGGATCGATGAGTCGTTCAATATAGTGGTACACGGCAGTGGCTCTCTATTAGATTGCAATAGGGCGTCACTGCATACTACTGCAGGCATTTGCCACCGGTTAGGGAGGCTTGTTCCTAATGTCTGATCCAGCGTGACATAGATCGTATTACAAAGCCGGATGAAGCCTGCGTATTCGGCACCCGAAGGATAAGTATTAATACGAGTCAATATGTGATTTAATACGCTAATTGTGAATGAGTGGCACTAATAATAATGGATAAATATACCGAAATGCTGGTCTTTTCCAAAGCCGCCGATATGGGAAGCTTCTCGGCGGCTGCGAGAGATCTAGACCTCACACCGTCCGCTGTGAGCAAGCTGATAACTCGATTGGAAGATCGCCTTAGCGCACGCCTATTTCAACGTACCACCCGTAAACTCAGCTTAACGGCCGAGGGGCACGCGTTTCACGATCGCTGCGGAGCGATCCTCCACGAGATCCAACAGGCCGAAGATGCTGTTATGGCCTTGCATGATCGCGTTACCGGTACCTTACGCATCACGACCATCTCAGCATTTGCGCGTATACAAATGATCAAACTGATGCCCGAGTTCATGTCGCAGTTTCCTGAACTTCGGGTCGAGCTTGAACTCAGTGAACGTGAAGTGGATTTAGTAGGCGAAGGGGTCGATGTTGCTATTGTACTAAGTGATGGCTTAACCGACGAATCATTGGTAGCACGAAGGCTCGCTGTGAACAAACGAGTGATCTGCGCCTCGCCTGCTTATATTGAAAAACATGGCTCACCTAAATCACCTGAAGATTTAGTCAATCACAACTGCCTAACGCACTCATCCATATCGCACTTTAATGATTGGGAGTTCAACACCGAGCAAGGTGTGCGAGTGCACCGGGTAAAGGGTAACTTCCACACTAACAGTGCATCGGCCTTGCATGAAGCTGTTAAAGCCGGGCTAGGGGTTGCTCGATTGGCAACCTTTGTTGTTCAGCCATCGCTAAAAAGTGGCCTTGTAGTACCATTGCTGCAAGAACATATTGTCGATAGCTCAACCATTCAGTTGGTTTACCCACATCGACGACATCTAAGTAACAAGGTGCGCGTATTTACTGATTTTATGGTGAAGAAGTTCACACCTCATGCACCGTGGGAAGCAGAACAATAAACAGTTACGATCACAGTGCTTGCTCGTCTTCTTCTTGTGTACGAATACGAATAACACGCTCCACGCTATCGATAAAAATTTTGCCGTCACCAATTTTACCGGTGTTGGCAGCACGGATAATGCCTTCAACACACGCATCAAGCATTGTGTCTGCCACTACTACTTCAAGCTTTACCTTAGGAATAAAGTCGATGACGTATTCGGCTCCACGGTAAAGCTCAGTATGACCTTTCTGCCTGCCAAATCCTTTAACCTCAGTGACAGTGATACCCGCTACGCCCACTGTAGCTAGCTCTTCGCGCACCGCATCAAGTTTGAACGGCTTAATAATTGCTGTAATTCGTTTCACGATTTCTCCTAAGCCTTAACGCGAGCTTGCGCTAATTTTGTGAATACTGAGATCGGCACCATCGAACTCTTCCTCTTCGGTGAGTCGAATACCCATCAGCGATTTCAGTATTCCGTAAATTATAAACCCACAGAGCAAAGCGTACACAGCTCCGGCAAGCGATCCCACCACTTGAGCCATCAAACTGACACCACCAAGGCCGCCTAGGCCGGTAGCGCCGAAAATACCAGCAGCGATGCCACCCCAGACGCCACACAAGCCATGCAGCGGCCACACACCCAGCACATCATCGATACCCCAACGGTTTTGAGCCTTTGTAAACGCCCAAACGAACAATGCGCCCGCTACCACACCAACAAACAGCGAACCCATTGGATGCATAACATCAGAACCCGCGCAAACAGCGACCAATCCCGCTAATGGGCCATTGTGCAAAAAACCAGGATCGTTTTTGCCCACAAGCAACGCTGCCAACAAACCACCGACCATCGCCATTAATGAATTAATTGCCACTAGGCCACTAATATCAGCCACGTTTTGCGCTGACATGACATTAAAGCCAAACCACCCTACTGTGAGTATCCAGGCACCCAATGCCAAGAACGGAATGCTTGATGGAGCGAAAGCTGCGGCGATTCTGCCGTCTTTGGTATAACGGCCTTGCCGTGCGCCAAGCAATATAATGGCAGCCAATGCAAGCCAGCCGCCCATTGTGTGAACCACAATCGATCCAGCAAAGTCATGGAACTGGGCACCAGTAAGTGCTTCAAGTTTGCCTTGTAGCCCAAAGTTGCCATTCCAAACAATACCTTCAAAGAATGGATAGGCAAATGCGACAATGACAAAGGATGCAATTAGTTGAGGATAAAACTTAGCGCGCTCGGCGATACCGCCTGAAATAATCGCCGGTATTGCTGCTGCAAACGTGAGTAGAAAGAAAAATTTAACCAGCTCGTACCCGTTGTTAGCACTGATTTCACTAGCAGCGGCAAAAAAGTCCATTCCGTAGGCAACATTGTAACCGATAAAAAAGTAGGCGATGGTTGAGACACCAAAGTCGGAAAATATTTTTACCAGCGCATTAACCTGATTTTTTTCACGCACAGTGCCGACTTCAAGAAATGCAAAACCTGCGTGCATGAACAACACCAGTATCGCACCGAGAAGTAAAAATACGACATTAGAGCCGGCCTGCAACGATTCCATAGCAAATCAACATTCATAAGATGGCCCACAGATTAACAATCAAACAACAGGGCAACTGTGAATTAACAACATATAAGCTAACTGAATTGTTGGCACCAGAACGGGGCGTTCAGTGCGCTATTGCAGTGCACAAAAACGCCGCCCGGCAGCGCTGTTGGCTTTACTGATTGTAATGACTAAGTGAATACTTCCAATGAGGACCTCGTAGTTGCACCCAAGTTACGTACGAATGGCTAGTTGACACCCGATTGAAGGAGGCATTCACGCTGCTAAAGCACCTTCACCTAAGCCTCGACGGCATGGATGCCGATGCGAAGCCCCAATGGATGGGTTTATGGCGTCCCAGGTGAAGGAGCTTTAGCAGAGTGAGTGCCGGATGCCTTGTATCGAAGTTACTTTCGGAGCAAATACCACAGAACAAACTACAGCCAGTTCTTCGTTTGATGCAAGAAGCAGCCTATAGGTCAATCTTCTGATACACCCTTACCCGTCAAGCTCTCGCACAAACGCTCGCAGGTCATCCATAAAAAGATCAGGCTCTTGCATTGCACCAAAGTGCCCACCGGGCTATCCATCATGCCATAGCTCCACCCACCATCATCTGGCATTTCATGCCAAGGATAATTAGCGACACGCTCTAGCGTATGGGCTAATAGGCTTAATCTTAGTCTGGCTCACAATCCTGTTCAATGGTTTGGCAGATAAAGGTACGAGAAACACCCAGACCATCGGCAATACTGTTCAACACTTCGCGTTCGTCATCATCAACATTGCCTTCAGCCATAGCGA
>JAZGEF010000052.1:0-193778 GCA_036478595.1 Granulosicoccaceae bacterium | reverse complement strand
CGCTGCATCGGCCTCTAGCTCTGCATCGGCCTCTAGCTCTGCATCGGCCTCTAGCTCTGCATCGGCCTCTAGCTCTGCATCGGCCTCTAGCTCTGCATCGGCCTCTAGCTCTGCATCGGTTTTTAGTTCGCCACTGGCCTCAGCATCATCTACTAACGCGATATCAATGCCACCGACTGCGATTGCCTTGGCAGCAAGACTACCGTCATTTGTATCGGAGTCTTCGCCGTGCCCAGCGATTTCGCCGTCAGTTTCAACTGGTGCATGGATTAAGCCTTGCTCAATTAGTGCAGCTTCTTCTTTAGCAAATGAATCAATTTGATCAATGTCTTTTATTTCACCCAGCGAGGGTAGATCGTCCAGACGTTTTAAATTGAAGTAATCAAGAAACTCTCGAGTTGTGCCAAGCAAGGCCGGCTTGCCCGGCAGGTCCTTGTGGCCTACTACGTTCACCCAGTTGCGTTCCTGCAAAGTGCGCACGATACTAGAGCTCACTGCAACACCGCGTACTTCTTCTATCTCCGCACGAGTGATGGGCTGCTTGTAGGCAATGAGCACCAACGTTTCTAGTAAGGCACGAGAGTATCTAGGCGATTTTTCCTGAAACAGGTGCATCATCCATGGTGCCATTTCCTGCCGTGACTGCAAACGAAAACCACTGGCCACTTCAATCAGCTCGATGCCACGGTCTTCGTATTCATCTTGCAGGCTGGCTATTGCTTTACGAATAGCGCTCTTATCAGGTGCATCTTTGTCGTCTTGAAACAACGAATGTAATTGCGCGATGCTCAATGGCTTACCAGCCACGAGCAAACCCGCTTCGACGATGTTTTTGATTTGTTGCTCTTCCATTGCCTATTCCGCCAAATCGATGAAGGTTGTTGAATCATCTGAAGCTTGTGTTGGCTCAACACGTGACTTCAAGTAAATAGGTGCAAAGTTGTCACTCTGCGAAATGTCGATCAGAGATTCCTTACACAATTCTAGAATTGCAAGGAACGTTACTACTATGCCTAAGCGGCCTTCTTCAGGATTAAACAAAGTGGAGAATTCACAAAAATCACCAAGCTGTAAAACCGACAGTACGTGGGTCATGCGTGCGCGCACAGACAGCGTTTCGCGATCAACACTATGGTGCCCTGCCAAACGAGTACGTTCGGCAACATCTTGAAAAGCCAACAATAGTTGTTTTAAGGTGATGTCTGGTAGCGGCTGTTCACGCTCGATGGTGGGCGCTGCTGCGCTAAGTTGCATCGTATCTCGCTCCATACGCGGCAACGTTTCCATATTCTCAGCACCTTCTTTGATGCGCTCGTACTCTTGCAAGCGGCGTATCAATTCGGCACGTGGATCATCTTCATCTTCGCTGTCTTCATCGACGCGCGGCAACAACATTCGAGATTTGATTTCAGCCAACATCGCCGCCATAACCAAATATTCTGCAGCCAACTCCAATCGCATGGATTCCATCAAACCGATGTACCGCATGTATTGCGAAGTAATTTCAGCAATCGGGATATTGAGGATATCGAGATTTTGTCGTTTGATTAAATACAGCAGGAGATCAAGCGGCCCTTCGAACGTATCGAGAAACACTTCAAGTGCATCGGGCGGGATGTAGAGATCCAGTGGCAGCTGAACCAACGGCTCGCCACCAACAATCGCGATTGGATCGGTGGCGTCTTCTGTAGTGGGATTGGTGGCGTCAGGTACCGCCACCCCAGCAGCGATATCGGCAACTGTTTGGGTCGAGTCAGCGCTAGTGACAGGATTTGATTTATGCATAAAAATTTGCCAACGTTTTCATCATTATAGCGCGGCAAAGCACAAAACTTGCGTGTTAAGTACCTAATTCACTAGGCCTGCATCTCTTAATCTGAAAATGTTGCCTCACCTCTTCCTTGTCTTGCGACTTCCATCCCACCATCTTCGTCTACGATCAAAACGGTTGTTGGCTCAAAACCGCAATTTCCGCCGTCGATGACAAGATCGACATCATGCTCCAGCTTCTCCCGAATCTCGATCGCATCCGTCTCTGGCAGATCATTGCCTGGCAGGATAAGCGTGCTGCTCATTAGTGGCTCACCCAGCTCTTGTAACAATTCCCGACATATCGCACTATCGGGGACGCGAATTCCGATAGTTTTTCGTTTAGGGTTTTGCAATCGTCTAGGCACATCGCTAGTGGCACGCAATATAAATGTATATGGTCCGGGTGTCAGAGATTTGATCGTCCGATACGCTCGGTTATCCACATGGGCGTACTGGGCAATCGCCGAGAGATCGGGGCAGAGTAGCGTGAAATTATGCTTAGCATCGGTTCGCCGAATTCGCGCAATACGCTCCATAGCTCGCTTGTCGCCCAGATGACAACCCAAGGCGTAACACGAGTCAGTAGGGTATGCGATAACCCCGCCCTTCTCGATGATGGCAACAGCTTGGCTGATCAACCGTTTTTGCGGGTTGTCAGGGTGAATGGCAAAATATTGACTCATAAATGAAAATCTGCAAATTTGGCAGAATTGTACGCCAAAGCGGTGCAGCGATTGCATGCAGAACTATGCTTTTACACCTTAGCTTGAGGATATCGGAATACCCGCTCATGAATAAATCCACTAGATGTGCGCTGACTGGCGCTTTGCTCTATCTCTCAGCGTTTCAGCCAGCGATGGCGCAAACCGCCGAAAAGCTGCCCGATGGCGTAGCTGCTATGGTAAACGGTCGCCCTGTATCGGAGCTGTCAGTTAAGAATGTCATGACCCAAATCGCGGGCCAAGGCGAAACACCCGATCGCAAGCAGATATTGACCGAACTGATTAATCTAGAGGTGCTAACTCAAGCGGCAGAAGCGCTCGGCTTAAACGAAAAAGCAGAAGTGGCTGCAGCGCTACATTTGCAATACACGCAATCCATGTCCAATGCCTTTTTATCTGAGGTGGGCCAGGATATTGAAGTCAGCAACGAAGAACTCAGAGCTGAATATGAACGTCAAGCTGCCAATGTAACGGCGGACGAATACAACGCTAGCCACATTCTGCTGGAGTCCGAAGCAGATGCAGCCGCAGTGATCAATGAACTGGCCAGCGGCGGTGATTTTGCGCAACTCGCCATCGAACGCTCCACTGGCCCAACAGGCCAAAATGGCGGTAACCTGGGATGGTTCCAAGCCAACAGCATGGTGGCTGAATTCTCCGCAGCCTTAGCCCCAATGAAAAAGACTGAAACGAGTAAAAAACCAGTAAAAACTGAATTTGGCTGGCACGTCATCCAACTAAATAACACCCGCTCGGCTGCAACGCCAGATTTTGAATCAGTAAAAGCCGGCATGAAAAATGTCATCGTGCGCAACCGCTTGGCGGAAAAGTTGGGCGCGCTAATTGAAGAGGCTGAGATTACTCGCTAACGGCTATCGCTTGCTCTAAATCTTCTTTTATATCCAACACATCCTCAAGCCCGATGGACAACCTTATTAGCCCGCCGGCAATTCCCGCAGCGGCACGATCCTCAGCAGTCATTCGCGCGTGAGTAGTAGAGGCAGGATGAGTAATGGTGGTACGCGAATCACCCAAGTTACCAGTTATCGAACACAACTGGGTAGCATCGATTAGCTTCCAGGCAGCTGACTTACCACCCACTACTTCAAACGCGACAATCCCACCAAAACGGCTCTGCTGCTTTTTAGCTAAAGCATGCTGTGGATGCGATTCAAGCCCCGCATAGTGAACCTTGGCTATGCTGGGTTGTTGCTCTAACCAGCTAGCAATCTCTTCGGCGTTATTACAATGCTGCGCCATACGCAGGTGCAAGGTTTCCAGCCCTTTGGCAAACACCCACGCATTAAATGGGCTCATGCATGGCCCAACACTGCGCATAAACGAGGTGAGCGTTTCGATTAGCGCCTTTGACCCAAGCACCGCACCACCAACGCAACGGCCTTGACCATCCAAGTATTTGGTAGCCGAGTGAATTACGATATCGGCGCCATGGCGCAATGGCAGTTGCAATGCGGGTGTGCAGAAACAATTATCCACAGCCAACAGCGCACCTGCAGCATGAGCGGCGTTGGCCATCGCTTGAATATCAGCCACTTCAGTTAACGGATTAGTGGGTGTTTCAAGATAAAACAACTTGGTAGAAGCGTTACTCAGGCTTGCCCATTGCGCAGGATCGAAGCTATCAGCCCAGCTGACATCGACCCCAAATTTCGGCAAAAAGTTTTTGAATAGATTAACCGTGCTGCCAAACATATTGCGAGTGGCCACAATATGATCACCTTGTTGGAGTGTGCCCAGCACCAGCATGGCAATTGCAGCCATACCCGACGCACTGGCGATGCAATCTTCAGCCTCCTCCATAGAAGCCAACCGCTCTTCAAAGATGCGCACTGTTGGATTAGTGAAGCGCGAGTAAATCGGTCCGGCTTCATCACCAGAAAATCTGGCGGCAGCTTGTGCGGCATTTTCGAACACGAAGCTCGATGTGGTCATTATTGGCTCAGCATGCTCACCCAATGGACTACGTTCGAACCCGGCACGGATTGCTTGAGTGGCCGATCGCCATGACTTATTTTTATTTAGATTAGACAAGAGAGTTTTAAATCAACAGGTTTGAGATATGTTCTTACGTTATACTGTAGAAAGTCGATGTAAACTTACATACAGTGCGTTTAATATTCGTTTCAATCAGTGTCCTGCTTGCGGCAATGCCAACTCAGTTGATTGCGGCTTTAGTAGCGGTTGCAACACAATTTTCCGCTCCGGGTGAATGCCATACAGCATTGGACACTTCTCGTACACTTTACAGTGAAGGCGATAAAAAAGCTTCCTATAACTTGCTGATTCAAATGCAAGCATTCTGCACCGATTTTCCGCAAATCGAGCACAACCTGGGTGTCCTAGCGATCAGCAATCGGCAATACGATGCGGGTATAAAACATTTCGAGAATTCCCTGCAGCAAGACAGACGTTCACAGGACACGGTGGATCAGCTGCAATCCGTCCGCGCCTACCAGGCCAGCATTGCCTACAGCGAAGCACTGCAGCTGAGTAGTCGTGCATCAAAGCCGTCGCTGACCATGCAAGATTCCACCTACCTCAATAGCCATACCCCGCCTTTGTCTCGCTCGCGAAGCGATCTGCATAACATCAGCACAGTGGAATACGAATTGTACGATTGGTGGCAATCTGCCCGTGATAACAACAAGGAAGCGTGGTTGTCACACTACGAGCAGCAATACCCTCCCCCCCCCGATGCTATGACAGCTCCGGTTGATTGGCAAAAGACGCTGCGACGTATTAATTTCACGGCTCAAGATGCCGTGGCAATTATCAGTTACCAATCCAAGGGTGCGCGGCAGCACCGACAGCTCCTAATGCGCCTGCAAGGAAACCGTTGGAAGATTTACCAGGAGTTCCAACTGCAATGACGTTATTTCGTAGCCTGGTGGTTTTTTTTGGCTTGCTACACAGTGCGGCAGCCCATGCCGAGCCGCATGGATCAATCGATGCCTCGGTGGCGCTCGATCAGCAAACTCAAAAAGTATTACACGCTATTGTTGATGGCGATTGGGCAACAGCAAACTCAGATGCAAAAAAGCTTAATCGTCGATTTCCAGATTACGCCTTAGGCAAATTGCTCTACGCTGAAACATTACAAGTGGCCGCAGGCTTGTCACTAAAGCACAATTCAGAGCAACGCTTCTCTCTTAACTACATCAGCTTATTACTCGAAGCGCAAGCACGGGCGGCCCAACCTTCGGCTGTGGCAGGTACCTTTACCGCTAATAGCGCCTCTGGCAATAACTACACTGACAGCAACAATACAACTCGCCTGCCAGCAGCAGTGATTCGCACCGGCAGCACGATCGATCATGTCATCTTGATTGACCTCAAGCGCTCCTATCTAATGCTGTTTGATACCAGTATCGATCAACCACGATTAGTAAAACGACACTACGTTGCCAGTGGCTTGGGTGGATACGATAAACGTTTCGAAGGCGATCTTAAAACGCCAATTGGTGTGTATAACATCCATGGCTTCCGATCCGATAGATCGTTACCAAAATTGTACGGCTCCGGTGCGCTGATGCTGGACTACCCCAACTCACTAGATAAAATGCTCGGCCGTTCAGGGTCTGGCATTTGGTTACATGGCGTACCACATGATCAAAAAAGCCGGTCACCACGATCCAGTGAAGGCTGTGTAACGATGGCAAATGACTATCTACTGGAATTACACCATACGGTTGACCTACAGGCAACACGCGTGGTGCTTAGCGACAAAATTCACTGGATAACGCCGTCGCTGCTGGCAAGCAAACAAGAACAACAAATCAATCTGTTTGAGCGATACCGACAAGCATGGACTGATTTGAACATCAGTGCGCTGCACGTACTCTACAACGATGGCGCTTGGCCTCTGGCTGCTGAACAGCACGGGCTAAACGCCAATTTAAAACGAGTTAGTCAGGTCAATCAAACGACGCCCAGCAAGGCTCGATCTAAGCACGCACATACATTATCCAAAGTAACCTCCGATACCCTGGCAGTTATCGAAGTCCCTGGTACCAACGGCGTTGTGCAAATGTCTTTTCGTCATGGAGACAAAAATGAGATTCAAACCACGCTTTATTGGGGCCAACTAAGTGACGGATCATGGCAAATCATCCAAGAACGCAGCCTGGATTCGGGCATTTAGAGCCCTCACATTCACACCAAATTGTGACGTTCCTCACGCTCAGAGCCCATTTGCGAGCTATCCGTCACAGTTAATACAGCCATTGCTATTTAAATAACGCTTTCAACTCTTTGCAGATCAATTCTTGCATTGAAAGCGCTATGCAATCGCGCCTGAAAATCATCCCCATTGCCTTCAAGAAATGCAAAATTCAGCCGATTTTTAGGACTGACGGAACTGACATGGCAGACGAGCCAGACGCATAGCATCAATTATGTTCTTCAAAAAATTGTTTAAATCGGAAGAGAAGGCCAAGCCACCACGCCGCCGGCGTGGGGAAAAGCCTGCCGGTGACCGAACACAACGTACCCGTAAGCAACATCAAAAAATTGATGTGGCTGATTTGCGCGTGGGAATGTTCGTGGTTGAATTGGACAAACCTTGGGAAGAATCCGGCTTCATGTTTCAAGGGCTGGAAATCAATAGCTCGAAAGACATTGCCGATGTACAGAGAGAATGTAAAAGCGTTTGGGTTGATTACGACGAATTCACCCTGAAGAAAAACGAAGCACCAGAAGCCGAACGACGGGCAGGTGTAGGTAGCACCGCCTCAACTCACACAGTTGAAGATGAGCTCGAAACTGCAACTGAAGTTCATACAATGGCTAATGAAGCCATCACTAGCTTGTTTGAAGAAATTCGTCTCGGCGCTGAAGTTGACGGCAGTAAAATTAAACAAGCAGTTAATGGTTGTGTAGACAGTATATTACGTAACCCCGATGCATCTGTTTGGCTTACGCGTATTCAAGCCAAAGATGTTGGCACAGCTCAACACTCGCTTAACGTAGCAGCCTTGAGTATCGTCATGGCCAAAGCCATTGGCCTGACCACCAGAGAAATGGAAGACGTTGGTGTTTGCGGTATGTTGCACGACGTTGGTAAAACCAGCATCTCTAACGAAATACTGTCCAATGAAGGCCCACTTAATGAGGCCGAAATGCAAGAGATGCGTAAGCATACACGCTATGGTCGTGACATTCTGATATCAACCAAGAGTGTTATGTCGGGTGCTGCTGATGTGGCGCACTCGCACCACGAACGTGTAGACGGCACGGGTTATCCTCGACAGCTAGATGCAGAATCCATTCCGCTATTTGCAAAGATCGTTGCGATCGCTGAAGCCTATGATGTCATCACCACTAACCAGCCCTACCGAATAGCACGCTCGCCATCAGAAGCCCTACAAGAGCTTTATGCACAACGTGGCAGACAATTTGACGAAGAGTTAGTTGTTGCGTTTATTGATGCCGTGGGTATTTTCCCACCGGGTAGTGTTGTTGAAATGCTCAACGGTGAAATCGGTATCGTATTATCAAATACCAGCGACAAGCTCCGCCCACGTATTATATTAATTCTCGATGAAGTAAAAGAACCCGTACCACAACGAATCGTTGATCTATCTGGAATGGAAGTAGATAACAACGGCAACGTCTATCAAATCAAAACCACGCTACCTGATGGCAGCTTTGGTATCGATGTTGCGGATTTTCAGCGAGCTGGATTGCGGTTTGGCTAAGGCCCTTTCTCAGCTACAACACTTGTAGATCATCAGTGACCTTTTGCTTGCTACTATCGTTACGCGCCTGCTGTAACGAATTCAAATAAGCCTGATCAACATCACCCGTTACGTACTTGCCATCAAAACAGCAAGATTCAAACACCGCGATCGGATGTTTGTCATAACGGATGGCTTCGATAAGATCAGACAGATCCTGGTACACCAACCAATCAGCGCCTATTTTTTCCTGGATCTGTTCGACGGTACGGCCGTGCGCGATGAGTTCATTGGCAGCTGGCATATCTATGCCGTACACATTAGGATGCCGAACAGGAGGGGCCGCAGAGGCCATATAAACCCGCTTAGCGCCCGAATCGCGAGCCATTTCTATTATCTGGCTAGAGGTGGTGCCCCTCACTATCGAGTCATCCACTAACAAACAGTTTTTGCCGTTGAACTCTAGATCAATCGGGCTAAGCTTTTGTCTGACCGAGTTTTTACGCAGGCTTTGCCCCGGCATAATAAAGGTACGTCCGATATAGCGGTTTTTGATAAAGCCTTCGCGGTACTTTACGCCAAGGTGATAGGCTACTTCCATTGCAGCGGTTCGGCTGGTATCAGGGATCGGAATCACCACATCAATGTCATGATCAGGCCGTTCGCGTAAAATTTTGCTTGCAAGCCTTTCACCCATTCGCAAGCGCGACTTATGTACTGATACTTTATCGATGATGCTATCGGGTCGCGCCAAATAAACATACTCAAAAATACACGGTGTAAGCTCAGGCGACACTGCACATTGCTGGGTATGCAATTGGCCCGCAACATCAATATATACGGCCTCTCCTGGAGCGACATCTCGTAATAAGGCAAAACCCAAACCCTGCAATGCAACACTTTCTGACGCAATGGCATATTCAGTGCCAGCGTCGGTGTGTCGAATTCCAATGATCAATGGCCTGATACCCAGCGGGTCACGGAAGGCAACGACACCACGCCCCACCAACATGCCGATTACCGCATAAGCGCCTTTGCAACGACGATGAACGGCCTCCACCGTGGCGAACAAATCGGCTGGGTTCAATTGAGTGTCAGGATTGCGGGCTTGCAGCTCATGCGCAAATACGTTTAGCAAAACCTCAGAATCAGAACGTGTGTTGATATGTCGTAAATCAGATTCAAACAACTCGCGTTTTAGCTCATCGGCGTTAGTTAAATTGCCGTTATGTGCCATCACTATGCCGTAAGGGGAGTTAACATAAAACGGCTGCGCTTCAGCACTAGCTGATGTACCCGCAGTGGGATAGCGCGTGTGGGCAATACCCATGTCACCATCCAACCTGGCCATGTGCTCAGCGCTAAAAACATCACGCACTAGCCCCGCACCCTTGCGAAGGATCAATTTACCTTCAGAACTAGTTGCGATACCCGCAGCATCCTGGCCGCGATGCTGAAGCAACGTTAAGCCGTCATAAAGACGATGGCCTACCGCACTGGATCCAACTATACCGAGTACACCACACATGATTAGAATCTCTAGGCCTCGAACTCAAAATGTTGCGCAAGCTCTCTTGGCATTCGCGAGTGAATCATTCGAGCCGCTTCTTGAAAAAATGGCAATGTCATTGATTGCATCCACCATTTTTCGTGTTTGATTGTAGGAACAAGATTGGCCGACAAAACCACTAATGTGATGATGATCAAGCCGCGGGCAATCCCAAAAAACACACCCATGGTGCGATCTTTGCGGCCACCAATAGTTGAAGGCATTGCTTTACGTAGCAACCAACTGATTAAGCTGCCAATCATCATCGTGCCTAAAAATAACACCAGGGCACTGATACCCAAACGGGCTTCGGGGCTTTCGATAGTTTCACGTGGCAGCAATGAAGAAAAACGATTGGTAAATAGCAGAGTAATGCCGATAGCCAATACCCAAGTGGTGACACTAACGGCTTCTTTATAGAATCCGCGGACAAAACTGACGAGCGCCGACAATAAAATAACAACCACGATTGCAATATCTGTTGGCATATCTGCTCCGTTAACAACAACGCATGTGGCGCATTCTATCAAACCCAGCAGTCTGCATCAGGGATAAGGTGTAACCAATGCTTCACGGCCGAGCAAACGAACCACATCGTCCCGAGTGCTGGCCGCCTGTGTCTGGTTAGTCATCGGTCCCACCCTCACTCGAAACAACGCTCGATCATCCGTGGCAGTAATAAATGAGGGATGCCCAGCGCGGCGTAGTCGATCACGCACCGCCAACGCATTTTGCTCATCACCAAAGCTGCCTGCCTGTACAACCCATGCCGAAAGAGTGCTGATATTGACATCAACACTCTGAGGAGTGTCAGGCGCTTTGGGTATTGTGGTCTGTTCTTGTACAGCATTGACTGTTGGTTCAAGAATGGGTTTGACGTTCAGCGCCGTTTTAATCGGAGCCACTTCTGGTATCGACGCAACTTCTTGCTGCCCATCTTCACGAATCACCCGTGGTGGCTCCTCACGCAAGCGCTCTACGCGGCGATACTGGCTCTCACTGCCTGCACCATCGAGCAACAGAGGCAGAAAAATGACAGCTAACGCTATCAGCACAGCAGCTCCCCATAGGCGCTGCCGCAACTTGGCGGCTTTTTGTTCTTCGAGGGTGTCCATGGCCATTCTGTTCAATCAACGGGTCGGTTCAATCAACGGTGGCGGACTCACGCGCCAACTGAATCAACGCTAACGGGGTGTACGACTATGCCACTGGCTTGCCAGTATTCCTGCAATGCGGACAACATGTAGAAAGAACCCACCACGACAACAAGCGATCTCACCGAGTCGCTTGCATCATCAGAGCGCGTAATTGCCACAGCTCCTTGCCAGGCTTCACCGATGTCATGACAAATAGTGACTTGCGCATGTGGATCCACTTCCTTTATTTTAGCTGCCAAAACGTCAGAAGACAGCGCTCGAGGTTGCGGTAATGCCGTACTGAACCAATTTGTTGCAATTGGCTGCAGAGCTGACACCACTCCCTCGACGTCTTTGTCGGCCATCACGCCAAAAATGAGTTGCACAGGCGTTGCTGGGAAAACTTCCGATATCGTGGCCACCAGCGCCGCCGCTGCCGCTGGGTTATGCGCAACATCCAGTAGATTGAGCACACCAGCGGCGCTAAGCAGCTGAAACCTGCCTGGCAAGGCATCGCTAGACAAAGCCCTGGTTAATGCCGCGTCCGACACAGGCAGCTTAGTTTGCAACTGAGCAACGGCTTCAACGGCGCATGCCGCATTACGTCGCAGATGAACACCAGCAAGCTTAACGGCTAGTTCGGGGAATTGCGGAATCTGAATCCATTTCATCGAGGTCTTTACTGCGAGCTCTTTCATAATGCTCGGCGGATCCGGATCACCAACAATAAGCGGTTTTTGAGCCCGACCGATAGCCACCTTTTCGCGTGCTATGGATTCTCTTGTATCGCCAAGATAGGTTTGGTGGTCAAGCGCAATGCTAGTGATAATGGCACAATCCGCATCCCATAAGTTAGTCGCATCTAAGCGACCGCCTAAACCCACTTCTAAAATAACTACACCGCAATGCTGCTCACGAAACAAAAGCATTGCAGCCAGTGTTGTGTACTCAAAATACGTTAATGTTGTTTTCCCGCGCCCCTGCTCTACCACATACAAAGCCGCCACGATTTGTTCGTCGGATGCATCAACGCCATTTATAGACATGCGCTCATTAAAGCGCTCGATATGAGGTGAGGTATAGGTACCGGTTTTGTGACCAGCAAATTGATAAGCATTTGTTAACAGCTTAACCGTCGACCCTTTGCCATTGGTGCCACCAACTAAAATCACGGGCATAGGCGCTGGTGTTAAATCTAGTCGTAACGCCACTTCGCTGACACGCTCAAGGCCAAGATCAATATCGCAAGGATGGAGCTCTTCGAGCCAGGCAAGCCAATCGTCAAGGCTTGCCTTATGTGATGGAGATTGCATACACGTTTTATTGTTTGCTAGCTTTGTTGCTAATATAACTAGCTAGCGGCAACCGTGTCGGCAGGCGATGCTTCAGGTATTTCAGGCATGCTGGATAATTTACTTAGTAGTCGCGCCACCTGGTCACGCATATCGCGCCGATCGACGATCATGTCAATTGCTCCGTGTTCGAGCAAAAACTCGCTACTCTGAAAACCTTCTGGCAGCTGTTCACGCACTGTTTGTTCTATTACGCGCCGGCCGGCAAAACCGATTCTAGCGCCGGGTTCGGCAATGATGATATCGCCAAGCATAGCCAAACTAGCTGACACGCCACCCATTGTGGGGTCAGTTAACACTGATATATACGGTAAGCCGCGCTGTGAAAGCTTAGCGAGCATCGCGCTAGTTTTGCCCATTTGCAACAATGAGAACAAGGCCTCTTGCATGCGAGCGCCACCACTTGCGCTGAAACAAATGAATGGTATATTTTGCGCTAAGCAAACATCGCAGGCGCGTGCAAAACGTTCACCCACAACAGACCCCATTGAACCTGCCATAAATTTAAAGTCGAACACCGCAACTACTACATCCATCCCGTGGATCTTGCCTTGCATAACCACCAACGCATCCTTCTCGCCTGAGTCTTTTGCAGCTTGAGTAAGGCGATCTTTGTAACGCTTGGAATCCCTGAATTTTAAGATGTCGATAGGCTGTATTGTTTCACCAATTTCACTACGCCCTTCTTTATCAAGCAAGCGATCAATTCGAGTGCGCGCACTAACGAGCATGTGATAACCACATTTGATACACACGTCTTGGCCACGTTCGACTTCAGCACGGTAAAGTACATCAGCGCATGATTCGCACTTAACCCATAAACCTTCAGGCACATTGCCCTTCTCTTCGTTACGCGGGCTAATACGTGATGGAATAAGCTTCTCGAACCAGCTCATTGCTCTGCCACCACTAGATGGTTTGCCGTCGTCGCTCATAATGCTTCGCTCATAATGACTCGTTCATTGCAAAATCGGCCTGAATAACTGCCGCGATAAATTGGGTAACCAAGTTGTTATCTTTAATGCCCTTGGACTGCTCAACAGCTGAACTGATATCAACCGCATAGGGTTTTACTGTTCGCACTGCATCCGCAACATTCGCAACGCTTAAGCCACCAGCCAATATCAGTGGAACATCACTATCGTGCGCAAGATGTGTCCAATCGAATGTTTTGCCGGTACCACCAAGTGCGCCAGGCACATGGCTATCGTACAGGAAGCCCACAGCACTTTTAAAGGCACCGAGTGCTGCGGCATCTGGCATTTGGCCGGCCACACTGGCTGCCGCGCCCACGGCCTTAATGTAGGGACGATCAAAGCTCTCACAATAAGCAGCAGATTCGTTGCCGTGGAATTGCGGTACCAGCTCCGGCATATTCTGTAGCGTGGCGCGAACGACGCTCTCTGGCGTGTCTAGAAACAACCCCACTCGAGTAATAAATGCCGGTAGTTTTGCGCTAATTGCTGCAGCTTGCTTTGGTATAAGGTAACGCATACTCGCCTCAACAAATACAAAGCCCAGTGCATCAGCACCCGCATCGGCAGCAAACAGGGCATCGTTAAGCTGTGTAATCCCGCAAATTTTTATTCGTGTTCGGCCATGCATTTGCCGACAATAGCAGAAATCAGCAGGCCTTATCGATTTGGAAATCCGGGATCGAATATTCAGCCGGATAGCTTGGCTGAATAAAACACAATCCTTGCGGCGGTGCTGTCATGCCAGCCAAGCGCCGATCACCCAATTGCAGCAATTGCCCCAGCCACTCAGCGGGCTCTTCGTGTTTGCCGATTTTGATCAAACAGCCACTTAGGATGCGCACCATATTGTGCAAAAAGCCATTGGCCACGATATCAATATACAGTTGCTGGCCATCGCGCTTAACTGAAAATTCACGGATAGTGCGCCTGGCATGATTAGCCTGGCATTCGGCCGATCTGAATGCTGAAAAATCGTGTTCGCCTATCAATGCTGCTGTTGCGGCATGCATAGCATCAGCATCCAAGGGCATATTCACCCAACTCGTGTGATCAGCATACAAGCCGGTGCGCGTGGCGCGATTGAAAATCGTGTAGCGATAGCGGCGATCAAGTGCTTTAAATCGCGCATGGAATTCAGGGTGTGCCTCAGCTGCCCAATGCACCGATACTGCTCGACTTAGATGGGTGTTGACACCGAATGTCCATGCGCGCAGCGGGCGCACCACTGCCGTATCAAAATGAACAATCTGTGCAAGGGCGTGCACACCGGTATCAGTACGCCCTGCGCACTGAACAACAATGGGCTCCTGCGCAATCGCGCTTAGCGCCTGCTCAAGCTCAGCCTGTACAGAATGGCAATGGGGTTGCCGCTGCCATCCACAAAATGGCTGACCGTTATATTCCACCGCCAGAGCAATTCGCATAAGTCATCTTTGAGTCGCAAATCAATTCGATAGGTTATCACGGGCAAAAAAAAAGCTGACCGAAGCCAGCGTTTTTTCTATCCCATTAAGGGATTCAACTACAGTGGTGCATTAAGAGATTTTGCGTAGCAGTATCTCTGCTTCTGATACTTGAGCAGGGTTACCACTCTTCACGATTTCACCTAGCGTGCTGCTAGCTGAATCCTTATCGCCCATATCGATATAAGCTTTTGCTAAATCCATCATGGTGTCCATTTCGTCGGCACCACCAGCACTGGTTAGCAATTCGTTATCGCTTGTTAGGTCAGGGATTTCCAAATCACCCGCATCAGTACCCTCTAGCAACGCAGTAGTGTCTAGCTCTAGATCACCGGATAACTTATCCAAATCAAGGGTCAGATCTTCAGCCAATGAACCTAGTTCTGCATTGGTATCACCATTGGCTGCAGTTGCGTCGCCGATATCAAGTTCATCAAGCGTGAGCGCACCGTCTAGGCCATCATCAGCAATGGTTTGAATATCGGTCTTATCAAAATCAGGGAAATCAATAGTACTGCTGTCTTCCGCAATTTCAGAAGCGGCTTCAGAGAAGTCACCAGTGGCTTCCAGGTCAGCTTCATTAAACGCGAAACCTGGATCAAGGCTCTCATCCATCAATGCAGTTTCATCGTTTGACTCAGCTGCATCGTTTTGACTGAAGTCACGATTAACACTACCAGTGGTTGATGATTCCCCTGCTGTGATGAAATCATCGCTTTCCAGCTTTGGTGCACTTAGATCACCTGTTCCCATGCGGGTAATGGCTTCACCACCACCTGCATACAAAGCGTTATCAGGTTGAACTTCATGGCCCATGTTAACGATGGAAGCCCACTGCTCGTTGCCTTCGCCAAAATTCTGTTGGAACTCAACGGCGCCGGTATTAAACGCTTCAGTGTTGCCTTGAGCGTGGTAAGTCTGTAACAGTTTCTCTGCGTACTCTGGATTTTCAGGGTTACGTTCAACTGCTTTAGTGAGTAATTCCTCTGCTTGACTGTGCAGACCATAAGCTAGGTACACATCAATTTCGGAAATAGTACTATCGCCATCCAACTCATCATCAAGTGCATCAGCTGAAGGTACATCTGCAAAAGCCGCAGCGCCAACTTCGAGCTCGTCACCATCATTTGCATTAACGGCTGCGCCACCCACTGCTGCAGCACCGGCAGCGGCGGCACCTGACTCAGTAACATCAGTAGTGCTAAAACCTGCGTCCCCTTCATCGATGAATTCAACTTCATCTTTGAAATCTAATCGATCATCGGTTTTACGCTTCTTCTTGAATAGAAGCCCAATTAATCCAATGGCACATAAACCTAGGATGCCGAGAATGCCAAGCTTGCCGTATTCACGGAACAACTTTTGATACCACGCTTCGGGCTGTGTGGTAGCAGCAAGTGGATCAACTGCATTGGTAGCGGCGACAGCTGCATCAGCAGCTTCAGTAGTTTCCGAATCAACAAGGTCAACTTGACCAAGTGTTTGGCCAGCTTCGGTTAATGCGTTAGTCCCAGTCCCAGTCCCAGTCCCAGTATCAGTATCAGTATCAGTTACTGCATCAGCAGCACCCGCTACCGTATCAGTGGCATCTGTCACGGCGCTAGCGACATCCTCGCCAGTTTCAGTTAGTTTGCTTGCCGCATCTTCGACTGCTGAGTTAAGTTGATCAACTGCACCACCCACTGCAGCTGTAGCTGTAGTGGTATCGGCGGCCTCAGTTTCCTCAGACGATTCAGCGGACTCAAGCTGTTGATCAACAGTTGCTTTTCGCAGTTGTTCTTGTAGTTGCGCCACTTCATTTTGACGTAGCGTGACCAGTGTATTGAGATCTTCGCCTGTGCCCTCAAGGCTGGCAACCTGCTCACCCAAATCACTCGATTCAAGTTTCGTTGATGCTAGTTCTTCACGGGCAAGCTGTAGCTTACGATTGATATCGCCAAGCTGAGCTGTCGTTGTGGCCTCCGCCTCTGCAGATGTTGCACTAGTGCTACCTGCTACAGGCTCATCACTCGCTACGATCTTAAGCTCATCTGTAGCGGCTGCTTGTGCAGTCGACACGCTAGATGAATCGCTTTGGCTGTCACTAGAGCTTGTACTTTCAGAGCTTGTATTTTCGTTTGTTGCAACTTGCGTAGCATTTTTACTACGTACGCTGTCACGGTATTCGCGCCACAACTGATTCTGTTCACCCAGCTGAGCAACAGCCTGAGATTGAGACATCTGGCTAGCTTCGTCAGCATCGGGAATACGTAAAATCGCGCCGGCTTTAACCAGGTTGACGTTGTTGTTTATAAATGCACCTTCATTAGCGTTAAGTAGAGCCATTAACATTTGTTGCGTCGATACACCACTTACTGCATTGTCTTTTGCTATCTCACCCAGCGTTTGACCACGCCGAACTGTGATTTCACTAGCAGCGCCTGAAAATTCTTCAACAGTAAACTCAAACTCTTCAAGAACAACTTCTTCACCGGCTAGCTCTTCAAGGGTGACAACTTCTGAATTACTGAATTCTTCAATCAGAAGGACTTCTTCTGATGCTATTTCTGTGATCGCGCCTTCTCCAGCAACAAAGTCATTGCTGACCTCTTCAGTACTTCCCACCAATTCCACTTCAGGAAAATCGAAATCCACAGTTGCTGGTTTGAGTTCTGATGTGGAGATGGTATCTAGTGCTTCAGTGTTGGCAGCGCCTAGATCAGTCAGGCTAATCACTTCGCCTTCGTCTGGAATCGCATTCTCAAGCGGAGTGCCGGGCGGAGTCTCTTCAAGCGAAACTTCTTCCCCTGCAAACACTTCACTTAAGTCGACCGTAGTGCCAGCGGCATCAATTGTTTCTTCGGCAGAGCCGATAACAACCACTGATGATTCGTCAAATTCTTCGGCAACGGACAGATTAGTGTTCCGCTCAATAGGCGTTGGCGCCACAATGGCTTGTTCGCCTCGTTCCACCAGCACAGGGCTATCGCTGAGCGTGTTGCGGGCGGTGGCGTTGGGAGTCATGAATACTGGTGGATCAAGCAACACTGTGTACTCACGCACCATACGGCCAGTTGGCCATTGAACCTCCAGTAAGAAGTTTAGGAACGGTTCAACCACAGGCGTTGAACTGCTGATACGAATGACCGGAGAGGGCCCTTCGTAATCAACTGCAAATTTTAGGTTTTTCAGCGCCTGAGAGCGTTCTATGCCCGCCCGATTGAACGCATCAGGTGCTGCTAGTGTGACGATCATGCCGTCAGCTTCGCCTGGTTGCACCGATGTCAGCCGTATTTGGGCGTTCATTGGTTGATTCAAAGCCGATCGCATTTCTATATCGCCTAGACCCAGGGCATGAGCCCCACTAGACGCTAGTATCAAGCTGACAGCCGCAGCAGTTGCAAGTTTTCGCACTGATTCAATCCCGCAGTAACGTTGCATTAGCCCTACCAACCCTGGCAGGGACTCACAACGAAGTTAATTATTTCAACTCTATTGTATAGCTGATTTATACAAATCTGTTCAGCCTACAAATAGTCTCTGACAAGACACTCAGCAATTTGCACACTATTCAGTGCAGCTCCTTTACGAACGTTATCGGATACCACCCAAAGGTTTAACCCTTTTTCCGTGCTGATGTCTTCGCGAATTCGGCCTACAAATACAGCATCGTTGTTAGCTGAATCAGTCACGGCCGTGGGGTAACCCCCATCCCTTCGCTCGTCAATTACGACGATTCCTGGTGCTTTCTCCAGCAATTCTCGGGCCCGATCGGCTGTTATTGCGTCTTTTGTCTCCAAATGGACCGCTTCAGAGTGACCATAGAAGACCGGAACACGCACACAGGTGGGGTTCACCATAATAGTATCGTCCTCAAGTATTTTTCGCGTCTCCCAAACCATTTTCATCTCTTCGCGCGTGTAACCGTTCTCTTGGAAGGAATCGATTTGAGGCAAACAGTTAAATGCTATTTGCTTTGGGTAAACATTGGCATCAATTTCCTGGCCATTGAGTAAGCGCGCTGTTTGACCGCCTAATTCTTCTATTGCCTCTTTACCCGTGCCAGAAACCGCCTGATAAGTGGCAACATTCAGGCGCGTAATACCCACAGCGTCATAAATCGGCTTTAAGGCGACTAACATTTGAATAGTGGAACAATTGGGGTTGGCGATGATATTAGTCGCCTTATATTGCTCAATGGCGTGAGCATTGACCTCAGGGATGATCAGCGGCTTGTCATCATCGTTGCGAAACTGCGAGGTATTGTCCACGACAATACACCCAGCCGCCGCCGCCGCTGGCGCATAGATTTTGGATATAGACGCTCCTGGTGAAAATATCCCGATCTGCACCTTGCTGAAATCAAATTCTGCCAGATCTTCCACCACAATCATTTTTTCGCCAAATGACACCCGCTTGCCCGCTGAGCGTGAACTTGCTAGCGCATATATATTGCTAATAGGGAAATTACGCTCCGCCAGTATTTCCAACATGGTTTCGCCAACGGCACCAGTGGCACCTACTACCGCTATATCAAATTTCTTGCTCATATCAATATTTACTCAATTTCTGTCTGTTTCATAGAAAGCGTTCTTATATAAAGCGCTCTAAACAAGTTCTTCTAAATAAAATGACGCTGTCGCTAAGTGTTACCTAGAGCCGCAATAACGGCATCGCCCATCTCGCTTGTGCCCACAACTTTTTCGCCTGCGACACCGCTAGCGATATCGCGGCATCGAATGCCTGCGCTAATTACCGAACTGACCGCCTTATCAATGTCATCGGCAGCAGCAGGTTCATTAAGCGTGTAACGCATCATCATCGACAACGACAAAATAGTCGCCAACGGATTAGCAACGCCTTGACCAGCAATATCGGGTGCAGAGCCATGCACGGGTTCGTATAGGCCTTTTCCATTTTTATCCAACGATGCAGAAGGCAACATTCCAATAGAACCCGTTAGCATTGCTGCCGCATCAGACAAAATATCACCAAACAAGTTACTGGTTACGATCACATCAAATTGTTTGGGTTCGCGCACTAATTGCATCGCAGCGTTATCCACATACATATGGCTTAGCTCGACAGCCGGGTAATCTTTTGATACTTCGATAACTACCTCGCGCCACAGTTCTGATACTTCAAGCACGTTAGCTTTATCAACTGAACACAATCGATTGTTTCGCGTTTGAGCAATCTCAAAACCACTTCTAGCGATGCGTTCGATTTCATCTTCGTTGTAAACCATGGTGTTGAACGACATGCGCTTACCGTCCACTGTTTCTTCACCTCGCGGCTGGCCAAAATAAATACCGCCGGTGAGCTCACGAAGAATCATCAAGTCGAGGCCAGCTACCAATTCGCTTTTCAGCGATGAAGCTGATGCTAATTCAGGGAACAGAATCGCCGGGCGTAAGTTTGAAAACAAGTCAAGCTCAGAACGCAAACGCAGCAAGCCTCGTTCGGGCCGTTTTTCGCGCGGGGCTTTGTCGTATTGTGGACCACCAATGGAACCCATTAGTATGGCATCAGCATCTCTGCAGGCTGCTAAGGTTGCATCAGTGAGTGGCTCGCCATCAATATCGTAAGACGCGCCACCAAATGCATGAATATCAACTTCTATAGCCAACTGGTGTGATTCGTTTACAACATCAAGCACGCGACCAGCTTCCGCCATAATCTCTGGGCCAATGCCGTCACCAGGTAATACTACAATTTTTTTTGTCATGGGAGCACCAATACTGGCTTTAGCCAGCAATCAATTGAATTAAAAAAAGATAATTATAAGGTTAAGATCGAATTAGACTTCAGCCGCGTCAAGCACATCAGTTTCGTATTGAGCATCCTCATACCACTGCTGCATCGGCTTATCCGCTAGCACATCATCAGCATAGCGTTGAGCGGTTGTTGGTAACTTTATACCGTAAGTTTTAAAACGCGATGCCACTGGTGCAAACATCGCATCAGCAACACTGTATTTACCAAACAACCAGGGCCCGCCGCTAACACTCAAGGCATTATCCCAAAGCTGGAGAATTCGATTGATGTCCATCTTGGTTGCATTATCAGGCTCGAACCCTTCTACCACTCGCCGGCAGTTCATCGGCATGTTTGATCTCAAGTCATCAAAACTACTGTGCATTTCAGCACTCATGGCACGAGCGCGTGCGCGTTGTTGGGCATCTTCAGGCCACAGTTTTTTAGCAGGATGTTTATCTGCAATGTATTCACAGATTGCAAACGAATCCCACAGCACCAAGCGATCGTCATAAAGCACAGGCACTTTACGCGCTGGGCATAAGTCCTCAATCATCTGCTCACTTTCAAAGGAAAACAGTGGGATACGCACTTCGTCAAATCGAATATGCCCATGGCGCAGCAGTATCCATGGACGTAACGACCATGAAGAATAATTTTTATTGCCGATTACCAAACGCATCACAAACCGTTTCCCTAACAGACGCCGTTAAACAGCCACGGCGCAGATTCTTTGCGTTTAAGCTCATACTGTTTTATCCCGTCTTCGTTTTGCAATGTCAGGCCGATGTCATCCAAACCATTTAACAAACAATGTTTACGAAACTGATCAACTTCAAACGAGTAGGTTTCACCATCTGGTGCAATAACTTGCTGTTGCTCTAAATCTACCTTAAGTTGGTAGCCTTCATTGGCTTCGCACGCCGCAGCTAGTTTTTCAATAATCGATTTTTCAAGCGCGAGCGGCAACAAGCCACTCTTAAATGAATTATTGTTAAAAATGTCAGCAAAAGATGGCGCAATAACGCAGCGAAACCCAAAACCATCCAATGCCCAAACTGCGTGCTCGCGTGATGAGCCACAACCAAAGTTTTCACCTGCTAACAAGATACTGGCTTGTTGATAGCGCGGCTGATTAAGAATAAAATCAGGGTTCGGTTGACGCGTAGAGTTATCTTGGCCAGGAAACCCAGCATCGAGGTAGCGCCACTCATCAAACAAGTTCACACCAAAACCGGTGCGCTTGATAGATTTTAAAAACTGCTTTGGAATAATTGCGTCGGTATCAACGTTCGAGCGCAATAGTGGCGCAGCCACACCTTCTAAAATAGTAAATGATTGCATCAGAAGCTCCTCACATCAACAAAATGGCCTGCAATAGCTGCAGCGGCTGCCATTGCAGGACTAACCAGATGGGTTCTACCACCCTGGCCTTGCCTGCCTTCGAAGTTACGATTAGAGGTTGATGCGCAGCGCTCACCCGACTCTAACTTGTCAGCATTCATCGCTAAGCACATGGAACAACCCGGCTCACGCCATTCAAAACCCGCATCAGAAAAAATGCTATCCAGGCCTTCTTCTTCAGCCTGCTTTTTTACCAAGCCTGAACCCGGAACAACCAATGCTAATTTAACGTTGCCTGAGACTTTGCGATCCTTAACAACGGCAGCCGCTGCACGTAAATCCTCTATGCGTGAGTTAGTACAGGACCCGATAAACACCTTATCGATTTTGATATCGGCAATAGCGGTGCCTGGTTCTAAATCCATGTACTGCAGCGCACGACGCATACCCTCAGCTTTGGTCTCGTTAGTTTCAGCGCTTGGGTCAGGCACAACACCGGCAATATCTGCCACCATCTCAGGTGAAGTACCCCAAGAAACTTGCGGCATAATGTCAGCTGCATTGATGCGCACTACCTTATCAAAATTCGCGCCCTCATCACTCACTAAGTCGCGCCAGGCTGCATCAGCTGCATCCCATTGATCTGCTGAGGGTGAAAACGGGCGAGCCTTAACATAATCGATGGTTGTTTGATCAACAGCGATCATGCCAGCACGTGCGCCTGCTTCGATCGCCATGTTGCACACAGTCATACGCCCTTCCATCGACAAAGCGCGGATAGCGTCACCGCCAAATTCAATTGCACTACCGTTACCCCCAGCGGTACCGATGCGGCCAATGATAGCTAACACAATATCTTTTGCCGTAACCCCAGGGCCTGCTTCACCATCAACACTCACCAACATATTGCGCGATTTTTTCTGCAGCAAACATTGGGTCGCCATCACGTGTTCAACTTCGGACGTACCAATGCCAAAGGCCAGTGCACCAAAGGCACCATGAGTTGATGTGTGGGAGTCACCGCAAACGACCGTCATGCCGGGTAGCGTTGCCCCTTGCTCGGGGCCAATCACATGCACGATGCCTTGGCGATGATCATTCATTTTAAATTCGACAATGCCGTGGGCATCGCAGTTGGCATCCAGAGTATCAACTTGCAGTTTTGATACGGGATCTTCAATACCAGCATCACGAGCGGTAGTCGGCACGTTGTGATCGGCTACCGCAAGCATTGAATCAGTGCGCCAGGGTTTACGCCCAGCCATATGTAAGCCTTCAAATGCTTGGGGAGATGTCACTTCATGCACCAAATGCCGGTCGATATAGAGCAGCACGGTGCCATCATCTTGCTGATGCACCTGATGGGCATCCCAAATCTTGTCATATAGCGTCTTTGCGGACATAGTTTCACCCTCTAGAATTCATTAACTCGCTAATAGTTAAGAGTACGGCTAATACACAAATAACTCAAATTCATATTATTTATATAGTATATTCCATATTGGAATAGATAAGAAGCGCAAGCTTATGGATGTCTCAGCCTTACAAGCATTTGTCGCCGTAGCCGAAACTGGCTCATTTTCGCTGGCGGCGGAGCGACTTTTTATTACCCAACCCGCCACCAGTAAACGCATTGCAGCATTGGAGGCTGAGCTGGACGTGGCCCTGTTTGATCGTCTCGCCAGGCAAGTACATCTGACTGAGGCCGGCAATACCCTATTGCATAGCGCCCGCAGAATTTTGTCAGATTTAGCCACTAGTCGTGAAGAGATAAAGTCGCTGCGTAACAAAGTGGCCGGCAAGCTGCGCCTTGGCACCAGTCATCACATTGGCATCCATCGTCTTCCGCCAGTGTTAAAAGCCTTCACTCAACAGTATAAGCAAGTTGAGCTCGATCTAAAATTTATGGATTCAGAATTGGCTTGCGAAGAAGTCGCCAGCGGAGCACTCGAGCTAGCCGTTGTGACATTACCGACAAAACCCAATGCAAGGTTGCATACTCAGTTAATCTGGCCAGACCCGTTAGCCATTGTTTGTTCAAACGAACATATGCTTGCAGGAAAGTCAGTGACTACCGACACCTTGGCTAAGCACGCTGCTGTATTGCCAGCACCCGGCACGATTACAAGAGACGTGTTGTTTGAAGCGTTATCAAAATCACAAGTTATTGTTGATATTGCTCTTGAAACCAATTACTTAGAAACGATAAAGATGATGGTGTCGGTGGGATTGGGTTGGAGCGCCTTACCCACTAGCATGGTTGATAGCTCGATTAAAATAATCAACGTAAAAGGATTAGCGATTGAACGGGAATTGGGGTTTGTTCATTTAAAAACTCGCACACTGAGCAGAGCGGCTAATGCATTTTTGGATGTGCTACCTAACACGTAAAGATGCCTACGCTAATGGCAGTTAAATAGTCAACTTGGAGGAAACACAGTCAATGAGTATGCCAAAACTTAAGCGCATCAATGTCCATTCGGAACAAGAACTCGATGTTTGGCTAGCAAAAAATTCCGGCCAAGAAAAGAACATTTTGGTAGTAACCCATGCAAATGCGTCCCATCGAAAATATGTTAGCCGCGATCAAGTCGGACAAGTGCTTGCTAAGCACGGATGGAAAGCTGGGCCGCGCTACACCCTAGGCTCAGTCCTTCTGGGTCATGAGATCAAAAAGTTAGGCACGTAGTGCAATCGCTTCATCAGAGCGGTAACTCCTAGAACGGAATGTCGTCATCAAAGTCAGCTGTATCTGTCGCAGTTGCTGCAGGCATTTCTTTTTGCCCGCCACCACTGCTGCCTGAGCCACTGCTGCCATCAGCCTTGGCAACACGCCAAGCATTCAAGTTAGTGAAGTAGCGCTCGTTCCACTCACGACCACGCAAGTCAAAATCTACGACGATCTCATCGCCTTCTGAGTAATCATCCATTAACGCGCACTTATCCTGCGTTAGCTGAAACTTGATGAATTCTGGAAATTTACCATCTACTAGTTCAATAACAAATTCGCGCGCTGAGAATTTTTCCGTTTTTTGCTCAGTGGGGAAAATTTTGTGTAGTTTGCCTTCAGCTTTATATGCCATAACGAGTTTGTCTATTCTTTGCCGGGTGGAATAATCGGCGCGCTGGATTGCACACCACTATTTTGCGCACGATGGCGCAATGCATGATCGAGCAAGGTAATCGCCAGCATAGCCTCGGCGATTGGTGTCGCTCTAATACCAACACAAGGATCGTGACGCCCTGTGGTAATGACTTCTATTTCTTCGCCTTCCATATTGACACTACGGCCAGGCAAACGAAGGCTGGATGTGGGCTTCATGGCAATTGATGCTCGTATCGTTTGGCCACTTGAAATACCACCAAGCACGCCGCCTGCTTGATTGCTTAAAAAACCGTATTTCGTGATTTCGTCCCTATGCTCGCTACCTCGTTGGCTAATGGCATCAAAGCCTGCTCCAATCTCTACACCTTTAACGGCATTGATGCTCATCAGCGCGTGTGCGATGTCTGCATCTAAGCGATCAAATATAGGCTCACCCAAACCAACAGGAATACCGGCGGCCTCTACTGTTACTCTAGCGCCGATAGAATCGCCATCTTTGCTCAACTTTTGCATATAGGTTTCAAGTTCGGGTACTTGATCAGCGTTAGGCCAGAAGAACGCGTTACGCTCTACCTCTTCCCAATCAAATTTTGCAGCATCAAGCTTGATCGGACCAAGCTGCGACAAATAGCCTCGTACTTGTGCGCCAACAAATAAGCTAGCTAATGCTTTTTTTGCGATGCCGCCTGCAGCAACGCGCATGGCGGTTTCGCGTGCAGAGGAACGGCCGCCACCACGATAATCGCGGTGAGCATATTTTTGTTCGTAGGTATAGTCGGCGTGTGCTGGGCGAAACTGCGATTTGATTTTTTCGTAGTCGCGACTACGTTGATCAGTATTGCGGATGATCATACCGATGGCGGTGCCGGTTGTTTTGCCTTCAAACACACCTGACAATATTTCTACCAAGTCGTCCTCGCGGCGCTGAGTGGTGTAACGCGACTGACCCGGTTTACGGCGATCGAGATCACGCTGCAAATCCTCGATGCTTATCTCAATACCGGGGGGGCAGCCGTCAACCACACAGCCAATAGCGGGGCCATGGCTTTCGCCAAATCCGCTGATCGAGAACAATTTACCAAAGGTGTTTCCAGACATTCAGGCATTATACCCCGATAGATGTTAGATGACGCGCTCAACCGAGTGCACATTTCGCAGTTGACGAAGTTTATCCATCAGTGGTGTCAGATCGGCCATTGTTGATATATGTAAGCCAATTTTCATGGTGGCTTGCTGCTGATCTGGATTGGTGAGAGTTTGCATCGCAACCACGCCCACCGGAAAATTGGCTACCGCCGCTGACACATCTCTGATCAAGCCAACACGATTAAACGCCTCGAGCTGTATCTCGACTCGATAATCACCAGTCGTATCTGAACCCCACTCGACATCGATGAGGCGTTCGCGTTCTTCTTCGCGCAAGTTCAGAATGTTATTACAATCAGCACGGTGAACAGACACCCCTTTACCACGAGTGATAAATCCTACGATTGCATCGTGTGGCACGGGTTTGCAGCACACTGCCATTTGCGTGAGCAAATTACCTACACCACGCACACTTACCGACCCCTTCACTGGCTTTTGTGTGCGCTTCTCATTTACCACCAATCGTTCGGCAGGTTCTGATAAATGATCAACTGCGCCAGCAATTTGTGCACTGGTGATTTCGTTACGACCAACACAGGCGTAAAGATCCACCGTCTTATCGATTTTTAATTTTCGCGAGAGTTTTTCTATAGAGACAGAGCTGGCTTTCAAACGTTTCAGCTCTCTATCAACAATATGCCGCCCATCAGCCACATGTTGATCATGATCTTGTGTGTTAAACCAAGCACGCACTTTGCCGCGTGCCCGGCTACTTGCCAAGTATCCCAAGGACTTATTAAGCCAATCCCGGCTAGGTGCAGCTTCTCGCGTAGTTAGCACTTCAATTTGGTCACCATTACGCAATGCATAAGTTAGCGGCACAATGCTGCCGTCTACTTTAGCACCTCGGCAGCGATGCCCAATTTCAGAATGCACATGGTACGCAAAGTCGAGTGGCGTTGAACCAGAAACCAAATCAACCACCTCGCCCTTAGGCGTAAACACATACACACGCGCTTCATCAATGTGCTGAGTAAAATCCTCGACTAGCTGTTCGTCATTTCCTTCGAGCAGCTGCTTTAGCGAATTAACACTGCGCTGTATGGATGCATCCCTGCTGCCACCTTCTTTATAGGCCCAATGCGCAGCCACACCGTTTTCCGCGTCATCATTCATCTCGTGCGTGCGGATCTGCACTTCTACTGCTTTACCCTGAGGCCCAATAACGGCGGTGTGTAATGACTGATAACCATTAGCTTTGGGCTTGGCGATATAATCGTCAAATTCTCGTGATATGGGTTGCCAGATACTGTGCACAACGCCAAGCACGCCGTAACACTGTTGCAGGCTATCCACCAAAACGCGAACCGCACGTACATCAAACAAATCATCAAATTCAATGCGTTTTGCACGCATTTTTTTCCAAATGCTGTAGATGTGCTTGGGCCTACCCAGTACGTCAGCGTCAGCTAATTGGTTTTCCCTTAGTTTAACTTCCAACCCAGTAACAAAATCGTTAACGTAATACTCACGATCTTGTCGGTTTTCTTCCAACGCCTTGGCAATGCGCTTGTAAGCCTGCGGCTCAACCAACCTGAAAGCGACGTCCTCGAGCTCCCACTTCAATTGACCCAAACCCAAACGATTTGCCAGCGGCGCAAATATGGTGAGCGTTTCTTCGGCTACTAACCTGCTGTCTACATTAGCATCGGTAGCTGCCAGCGCATAAAGTCTTTGAGTACGGAAAGCAAGCTTAACCAAAATCACACGCATATCATTGACCATGGACAGCACCATGCGTCGTAGTAATTCGGTTTTATCTTGAGTACCCAGATGCCCTGCTACTTGAACTTCAGTCATTGAAAGTTCATTTAACCACCGAACTTCTTGCGTTAATTTAGCGACCTCATCGCCAAACTGATTTCGGATCTGATCGACCGATATCAAATCTGCCATGACATTACTACCAAGCAAAGCCGCAGCCAGCGTGGCGGCATCAGCCCGCATGCCTTTTAGCTGTGCAGCAACATGGAGAGAATCAGGATAATGCGTAGGTATTTGCCGCGCCTGCCAGTAGCATTTAACAGCGTTCCGCAATGCCGCGCTTTGGGCTGGCGCTAAGCCTGCACAAAGATGCGCGGCTGATAACTCCTCGGTTGCGAAGTCAGCCGTATCTGCACTGAATACATGTCTCACAGCATTAAATCAATTATGTGTGTCGCAGCGCAACCACCGGTGGCGTTGTTAACACCTTTTTAGTAGCAAGGTATCCAGCAAGGCCAATACCCAGAGCGCCACCTGCAATACCTAGCACCCATAAGCCACCATTAAACTGGAATGGCAGCTCAAACACAAATCGGCTTAACGACCATCCGATCACTGTTGCAAATACAGCGGCTAAAAACCCTGCCATGGCGCCTAACAATACAAACTCAGCGATAATGGCTGATCGTACCTGGCTATGCGATGCGCCCAACACTCGCAGCAAGGCAGATTCCCTGATACGCTCTCCTTGTGTGCTTTGCACCGCCGCCAACAACACGCAAATCCCCGCAAACAATGTAAAGAAGAAAACGTACTCGACAGCCATCGACGCCTTGTCCATCAATAGTTTCACTCGGGTGATGATTGACCCTATATCGAGTGTGGCTATGCCTGGAAACGCTCGCGCCCAACTAGCCGTAGCCGTAGAAAAATCATCGTCTAAGAAAAAACTCGTGACGTAAGTTTCAGGCATATCGTCTAGCAATCGCTTTTCAGCCACGATAAAAAAATTAACTTGAAAGGATTCCCAATCAACCTGGCGAGTATTTTTAATGATACCGGTGGTTTCAACACCGGCGACTTTAAAGGTGATGGTGTCGCCAATACCGTAGCCCATGTCTTCAGCCCAATCGTGTTCTAGGGATAAACCGGGTAGGCCAGTTTCACTACCATCCCACCATTCACCTTCCACCAGCGTGTTGGCAGCTGGTAGAGAATCGCTGTGGGAAATATTGTATTCCCAACGAGTGCGCCTACCAGTTGCCGCTTCACCGTTGCTGCCTTGCAGGCGAGCACGCACCATTGGGTACATACCGCTGATATCAATTTTTTGCGATTCTAATTGCTGGGAGAATCCGCCAACTTGTGATGGTTGAATATTGATGACAAAAACGTTGGGGGCATTATCTGGTAAATCGCGCTCCCACGCGCTCAGAATATCAACACGTACCAAGGTGATTAACAGCAGGGCTAAAATTCCAATCGCGAATGCGGCTAACTGAATAACACTGCTGGCGGTACGACGCTGCAAACCTGCCACACTTAATTTGAAGCGTGCGGGAGCCGCCATGCGCACACCTCTTATTAGATACTGGCCAAACAACGCAAATAAAGCCAGCATTGTCGCCACACCAGCGACCACAATAGCACTGAGTAAAATATCACGTGATTGAAGCCACACTACCAACAGTGCCGCAACTAATCCAAACAACAAGGTGAGCCATGGATTAGTTTGCAGGCCAGAGTAGTCACGTTGCAATACTCGCATAACGGGCACACGGCCCGCTTTAATCACAGGTAGTAACCCAAAACCCGCCACTGCTGCCAATGCCGTTAGCATTCCGATTACAGGTGGTCGCCAACTCGGTGCCGGCAAGGCAAGGCTAAACCAAGTTTTCATTAAATCCGCCAACAGCAACTGCGCAACAAAGCCAACCAGGATACCAATCAGCGAAGCCGCGACACAGATCAGCAGCAAACGCAGCGATAACCACGTGACAACATTCGCTCGGCTCGCGCCAAGCGTGCGCACCACCGCACTGGCATCGGCCTGACGCAACGCAAACTGTCTAACGGCAAGTGCAATCGCCGCCCCAGCCAACAGAACCGTTACCACCGACGCCAGCCCTAAAAAACGTTTGGCGCGGCTTAAGGCACGCTGCATTTGCGGGCTACCATCGCTTACGCCAATAACGCGCACGTGGTTTTGGTTTTCTTTAAGCCAGTCGCTCATATCCGTGAGCGCAGCGGGCTCGCCTGCCATCATCAAGGTATACCGTGCTCGGCTACCCGGGCCTAGCAAGCCAGCAGATTCAAGGTCGTTATCGTTGATCATGACTCGAGGTGCAAGCTCGAACACATTTTCACCACGGTCCGGTTCAAATAACAATAGGCGCTCAACCGTAAAGTCACGAGCACCCAAGGTTAATGTGCTGCCTTGTTTCAATAACAAAATATTAATTAATTGCGCATCGACCCATACCGTACCGGGCGCTTGCGTATCAAGCGGCGCCATCACATCGCGACTATCTAGTTTACTAAGCTTAAGTGCTCCCCGTAATGGATAGGCACTAGTCACTGCTTTAACAGCAACCAGTTGCGATTCATCTTCTGGGTTAATCACTACGCTAGGAAAGCGCACATGTTTTGCAGTAGTTAAACCTAAAGAGGCCGCGTAGTCTTCAATCTCTTGCTCAATTGGCGTGCCTGAAGTTGCCAGTAAATCTGCAGCCAAAATATCACTGGCTTGTCGCACCATTGCTTTACCAACACGGTCAGTAAAAAAACCAATTGCTGTTACAGACGCCACTGCCACCAACACAGACAAGGCCAGTACTCGTAATTCTCCCGCTTGAGTATCGCGTTTCAATGAACGCAGGGCAAATTGAATATCAAATAAAATATTCATGCAGAGCGCAAATTGCCGCTGTTCATAATCAAACGACGATCGCATCGATCAGCAAGCTTTTCATCGTGGGTAACCAACACTAATGCGGAACCCTTCTCAGCTCGTAGAGCAAACATCAAGTCAATGATTCGCTGCCCGGTTTCACCATCAAGATTTCCTGTTGGCTCGTCGGCAAATAGTAGTTGCGGGTTGGATACAAACGCGCGTGCAATGGCCACTCGCTGTTGCTCACCGCCTGATAGTTGTAGCGGATGATGGGCTGCTCGATCGGCCAAGCCAACTTCAGAGAGCATTTGCATCGCAGCTTTTTTGGCATTGGCATTACGACCCAGCTCCAGGGGCAACATGACGTTTTCCAGTGCGGTTAAACCCGGTAGCAATTGGAACGATTGAAAAACGAACCCGACTTTGCCAGCGCGCAAGCGAGCGCGTTCATCTTCATCCATGCGGTTAAGCGGTTGTTGCAACATTGCAATAGAGCCACCGGAGGGTTGATCTAGGCCAGCGAGAATACCTAACAAAGTGGACTTGCCCGACCCTGAAGGTCCGACGATAGCAACCACCTCACCTGCAGCAATTTCGATATCAACAGCACTGAGTATCGTCAGGCTACCCGCAGGGCCGTTAACCGTTTTTTCAATCTGCCGGCCTTCAAGTACGAGAGAATGTGTAGCGATAGGTGCGTCAGGCGATGTTGTTGGCATTTTTGTGATGTTGTTTTAATGAGCAATCGGTTAATGTGGGGACGGAACCAACACATAAAAAGGTGCTCTAAGCATAGCAAGCTTGTGCAGCAAAAAAACTAAGAAATCGTTAATGAAATTTATACCACTTATATACCTAGCCACTCTACTCGCCACCAGTGTTACACAAGCTGACACAGTACTGGTGATAGGCGACAGTATTGGCGCAGGCTATGGCCTGGAAGAGCACCAGCGTTGGGTGCAGCTTCTAGAAACCAAGCTTCGAAAAGACCAGCCCGATTTAGACATTATCAACGCCAGCATTAGCGGCGACACCACTAGCGGCGGCTTGCAACGTTTGCCTGCAGCCCTTACGCGGTTTAATCCGGATGTAGTGATAATCGAACTAGGCGGCAATGATGGCCTACGGGGTTATCCTGTTAAGCAGATGCAAAAAAATCTAGAATCAATGTCGACTCTCGCTCAAGAGGCCGGTGCACAAGTACTCATAGCGGGCATGCTCATCCCATCTAACTACGGCTCAGCCTATTTGCAGCGGTTTGCAGATGCATTCGTCAACGCTGCTGATAACACCAAGGCGAGTTTGCTGCCGTTTTTACTAGAACCCATTGCCACTGAACGGGACTACTTTCAAAAAGACGGCATTCATCCCAATGCCGAAGCCCAACCCTTAATTGCAGAGCACGTGCTACAAAGTCTATTAACGCTTTTCACTAAAGTGCCAACCGAGTAAGAGCTAACATGCGGTAAAAATCGAATTTATAGGTTCTGGTGGTGATTCGATACCAGGTTTACTCGAACTACCCGATGCACCACCTGTTGCCTTTTCTCTGTTCGCACACTGCTTTACTTGTGGCAAAGATATTGCCGCTGCATCTCGCATATCACGAGCCTTGTTACGCCACGATTACGCCGTTATGCATTTTGACTTCACTGGCCTAGGCAATAGCGACGGTGACTTTGCCAACACTAATTTTTCGTCTAACGTGCAGGATCTGATCGCAGCAGCCCAGTATTTACGCAGCGAGCATCAAGCGCCATCACTATTAATTGGCCACAGCCTTGGTGGTACCGCGGTGTTGAATGCAGCCAGTGACGTGCCCGAGTGTCGAGGAGTGGTTACTATCGGCTCACCCGCTGATGCCCAACACGTATCCAAACAATTTCCTTGTGGTAACGGCACGATCAACAAGGAGGGCCAAGCGGAGGTTGATTTGGCAGGCCGCAAGTTTGTTATTAAAAAACAGTTTATCGACGACATCAAAACCACCAATACTGATCAACTTGTTAATCTAGGAAAAGCGTTATTGGTTATGCACTCACCTATTGATAGCATCGTGTCGTTTAAAGAAGCTGAACGCATTTTTGTTGCCGCAAAACATCCCGAGAGTTTTGTCAGCTTGGGTAATGCTGATCATCTACTATCGCGTGCGAGAGATTCAGAATACGTTGCTGTCACCATCGCAGCATGGGCAAGCCGGTTCATACCCAGTGATCGCCCTGCACATGTTAAAACCAAATCTGGCGAAGTATTTGTCACTGAAAAATACCGCGCTTTCATGTTGGATGTTCATAGCGACACTCACCACTGGGCAGCCGATGAGCCAACAAAAGTAGGTGGCAAAAAACGCAGGCCCCGACCCATACGAGCATCTTTTAGCCTCAGTGGGTACCTGTGCCGCCATGACTGTACGCATGTATGCCGGCGTAAAAAAATGGCCTCTAGATGATGTACGCGTACAGGTGTCGCACACACGAGAGCACATAAGCGACGGCGAAACCTGTGACGAAAAACCCCAGCAGCTCGATATAATATTTAGAGAGCTAGAGATTATCGGCGACTTAACAAATGAGCAGCGTGAGCGCTTAACTGAAATCGCAGATAAATGCCCGGTGCACAAAACCTTAACTGGGCAGCTCGGTATTCGTACCAGCGTAAAGGATTGACCTAGCCATAAAGCCTCGCTTCTAAAGAACGGCCTTTTGCCAAATGCCGATATGGCCAACCACGCTCGGCAAGCATGGCCAACAGCGCTTGGTCTACTGCGACATCTTCGCTGCATTCAATCAAGAAATCTCCCTGCGATTGCCGCAGTACCTTTACAACGCCGGGTAGTTGCAAACAGGCCTCGACAAAGGGTTCCTCATCAACACCCGGTATACGGATGGTTAAGTAGTCAACATCATCCGATGCATCTATTGGCCCCATCTGCACAAGCTTGCCATTTTCTAAATAGACAACTGATGTGCAGAGCTTTTCAAGCTCATCTAAATTGTGAGAGCTAATAATAAAAGTCGCGTTACTTGCTTGCTCCCGGATTAAATCACGGATGATTTTCACATTGGGCGGATCGATACCCGCTGTGGGTTCATCTAGCAAAATCAGTTCGGGGCTTCCTAACAACGCTTGAGCCAATGCCACGCGCTTACGCATACCGTGACTAAGCGACTCGGATTTATCGTTTATCACTTCCGGGAGCCTTACCACATCAAGCACTCGTGAAACTTCCTTAGTAGCTTGATCGGAAGAAAGCCCCTGTAACTGGGCGTAAAGCTTTAGCTGCCTACCGACAGACAGTGTTGGATCGAATCGCGCATCCTGTGGTAACGCTGACATACGCCCACTCAAAGCTTGGCTGCCAGGCTCATGGCCAAGCACCTTAACCTCGCCTCCAGATAATCGAATAAAACCGCATAGCAAGCTTAGAAAGGTCGTTTTGCCTGCGCCGTTAGGGCCCACAAGCGCTATCGGCTCGCCAGCCTCAAGTTTCAATTCGAGCTTATCCAATGCTTTGGTGCTGCCATAGTGCTTCGACAAGTTACTACTTTCGATGATACTCACAGGTCACACCTCTGCATTGCAAACCAACCCATGCCGAGTAGTACGCCAGTTTGCATCACCGGAATGACGGCAAGCTGCATTGTTTGCCAGCCTGACAATTTAAGTAACATCGACACCTGCGAGCCAGGCAACAGCCAATCCAAAAATTCAATCGGCCCAATGCTTGACTGCACCACCCCAACAATTATTAGCACGAGTATCCAGGCAATAACTGCAAATAAAATGGCCTGTATTGCAGACTTTGCTACCACAGATACAAGGGACATCAAAGCAATATACGGCATTAGCACAATAAACAGATTGCTCAGAACAACAGGCACTGAGCCAAACACACTATTAAGCTGATCCGGCGCACGCCATGCGACTAACGCCACCACTGTGGCAAGCGTTACGGCGACTAATAGAAACTGAATGAATGCCTGGCCTAAAAAACGACCAAAGAATATTGATGTACGGCTTGTTCGCAGCGTGATGTAACGAAGCGTGCCTCTAAACTTGTCAGATGCAATCTGATCAGCTGCCATCACAATGCAAAAATACGGCAACATATATAGGCTGAGCATCCAGTACAACGAAATCTCAGCGCTAGGCCATCGAGTTACCTCATCTAAGCCGAGCCATTCTAAAACCAAGCCCGCGAATGAGGCTGTTTCGCTTGAACTAAGCAAATCAGCAGCCGGATAAATGACATAGCAAATGATCATCGCCCAAATCAGCAAGAGCGCAATTGTCGCGATCCAACCTCGCTTCGTGCCAAATAGCCTAAACAGCTCCAGATGTGCAATTGTCAGTACAGCCACAGCAACCTCGTGTTGTTTTTCAGATGTTCCAATAATAGAGGTTTTGCCAGTAAAAGCGCTATTGGTTCAAGGTATCGGGTCAATCCGCGATCAAACAGTGCGGCGGGCTGCAGAACTGTGAGAACCCTTGCAGCCAGTAACGAAGTGTTCGTCTAGCATACAGCTTGGAGGATTAATCATGTTTTATCGAATATTTGCGCTTTTACTTCTTGTGCCATTCAACGCTCAGGCCATCGAATGCGAAAGTGAGTCGCCACTTAAGTTGATACTGGGCGATGCGTACTACGACTTAGATAGCAACCTTGAAGTCGGGCCAGTACCCGCAAAACATCCGCTTCAACAAACAATTATGGAGCTAGAGTCCGCTCAATTCCGATCAGGTCAGGCGACCACTGTCATCTGCAAGAGCATCGACGGCGAAGTCGTTCCAGTGACTCGAACCTATAAACTAAAGGATGGTAGCAGCCACTATACAAAACATGGCGATATCGATCTGAGTGTCTGGCTTGATGATATCGAGAATCGAGATAGTAAAAAGCAACTGATTACTCTCCCACTATCAATCGCCTGGGCATCCGGCAATACTGAAAACGAATGGTTCGTTAATCGTCGTTTTAGGAGACTCAATGGCGGAACATTCAGTTCTACTAGCTCATTTGTCGAACTAGACATCGCACTAACGGTTACGGACAATGGGATCGGTGTTAGGCAAACCATCTACGCCAATGGCTATTTTGCAGAGCAATCAAACTGGACCCTGCTTAAACGTTAGTAAGTTCTCGATACCCAACGGATTCCCATAAGCAGGGAAGGCCCTTTTAATCGGGCAAAGCTACCGTACACACCACTCGTACGAATCGATCAACTCCATCTTCATCTGCGCATACATGCTGTTTGCTAAATCTTGATGTTTGACCGATCGCTCGTTCGCTAACTCCGCGCCCGCCGCTGCATTTATTTGCTTGGCTGCCGCAATACTTTTGTAGGTAAACGCCAGCAAGTTATGGCAGTGCGCGACATCAGGCAACATACCAAGCGATTGTGCATGGTCCAGCGCCGTCTTTAAGTACATTTGCGCATCATCTAATTGGCCCATGGCCATCGCTAACGACCCTTTAGAGCGAGTAACACACATGGAAATACTATTGAAATGTGCCTCGTTTGCTAACTTTTCCACACGCATAAGTAATCCTTGCGCATCCTTAAATTCGCCTGACCGAGTTAACACAAAAACCAGAGAGAGAGAGGCATAACATTCAAATATTCGCAACGACATGGATTGAGCATCAGAGAGCGATTGCCCTAACAACTCACCGGCATCAGACAACCGACCTTGCAAAGCATAGGTAAACCCTAGAAGCCCAATAACCCAGGGACGTAAAAACTGTAAGCCACCTGCATTAACGATTTCTTGGAGTTTACGCAAATGGATACTCGCTTCTTCCAGTTTCAATCGATGAACCAAAATATAAGTCAAATAAAAATACGCCAACCCTCGATCGAAACTCTTGCCTGTTTCGTCTGCCACCTCTTTAGCCAATCGGCCATAAGATTCCGCAGTATCAAATATGCCCAATTGGGCATAGGCCATACCTAGAATACCGTAACAATCAATGCTCACTGGCGCGGCATTACCAATACGGTCAAGCGGAAATCTATCGATAGCGCCTTGATCAACTAGTGGTTGTAACAATTCGATCGTGGCAGTAAAGTCACCAGAGAAAAACACCGCTTCCGCCAGATAAACCTTACAACCGTATATCAATCTTTCTGACGCCATTTTTTCCGCAGCCTTAACCGCGCGCTGACCACACTCAATAGCGGAAATTGAATCTCCTTGAAAGGCATACAATGCTGTTCGATACGCTAATGATTCACACAAAATATGATCATCATTTAGGTTTTCACAAATTGATTGGCAGTCTTCCAAGGCATCATATGAGCGCGATACCTCTCCAACAGGAATCGCCGCGCGACTCAAATCAAGCAAACAAAGCGCATGCTGACGCATGTAATGTTGTTTATCCTCGTTTCCGTATCCATTGACCTTTGGCAAGGCATGTATCGCGTCTTCTAAATAATGCATCGCTTCGCGATAGGCTCCAGAATCCAACGCATCCTGTGCGGCCAGTGTTGCGTAATCAATAACGTCCAGCCACTTTCGTCCTTTAAACGCGTGTCGCTCTATCTGCTCTGTAAATCGCTCGTCTGGCAGTAACTTTTGCGTCTGTCTAAAATATTCTAAATATTTGCAATGATATTCGATCAATCGGCTCTTTAGTATTCCAAGATAAGCAACTTCTTGAAACAAAGCATGAGTAAACGTGTACTCCTCGAAGTTTCGAGTAGGTTCTAATAAACCACTACCAATTATCAATTCAATCAACGCTTGCGTAAGCGGCCCGTCTGACTCAGTGATTGCTACAATTGAGCGCAAGCTAAAGTGTGTGCCTGCCACACTGGCCACGCTCAAAACTTTTTTAGCGTCAGCAGGCAATTTATCGATACGCGCTTGTATCAATGTACGTACCTGAGAACTGAAGTGAAAACCTTCCGAGTAGTTAGCACTACTCGACATGTCCCAACGTGGAACAACCGAATAAGCGATATGTTCGATAAACAAAGGCACGCCAGCACAACGTTCCAACAATCCATCGACTTCATTTTCCGGTATGGGTTCATCGACTGGCATTGAGATCAACAGTGCTCGGGCTGCTGTTGCACTTAAACTACCCAACGGTATCCGCTGAACTCCAGCTTCATTAGCAAACGTATTTTTGCTGCGGCTTGTAAATAAAAATGCGATTGAGCCAGCTTTGATCTCTGTTATTGCCGACTTTAGCAGCTTCATTGACACATGATCAGCCCAATGCAAATCGTCGATCACACACACTGTCTGGCTGGTATCACCCCAATACACAAGCAACCGCAACACTGATTTGAATATCTGGTTACGCTTAATATCGGGTTCAAAATTTTCCCATCTAGAATCTGTCAACGCAAAACCCAATACATCCGATAACGCCAAAGGCAATATCCAGTTTTCAGCAGCGATCTCTTCGCAGATTAAGGCTATGTGTTCAGATTGTTTGGCCAACGTTGTAGCGCCAGCACCTTCAAGCCAGCTAAGCAGGATCCTACGCAGTAAAGCATACGGGGAGTTCGATTCGATCTCCAGCGCGGCCGCGGCGATAGGTATCCACGGCTCTTGCCGATCTATTCCGAGAAACTCCTGGATCAATCGAGATTTACCAATACCAGCATCACCGGAAATTAATATTCGCGCAGGCTCGCGTTTTTGCAAGCCATGAGCTACGGCGTCAGTTAAAAAGTCGAGTTCAGCTTCTCTACCAACAAACGGTAACTTGCTTGGCGATAAATCAAATAAATCCAGCGGGTCAAGACTAGTCAGCAGATGCGGCTTTGCATGCGCCTTAATTAGCTCATGCACTGATCTATCTCGCACCTCTTCCGTTGTTGCATTGCTGCCTAACAATTCGGCCGTGCTACTAGAGATGACTATTTCAAATGCATCAGCTAATTTTTGTAAACGCCCCGCTAGGTGAGACACTGCGCCAGTTGCGTAATACTCATAGTTTCTACTAGCGGAGGGGAACTTGATCTGTTGTACGCCGACAACAGCTTCACCAGTACTGATACCGACTCGAATCTCAATCGATGCACCGTTTGGCCACAATCCCTGCGTGTTTTTGTCTTTAAACGTTTTAACTAATTCTGTTGCTGCATCGCAGGCTCTAAGTGCATGGTCCTCTATGGCTTGCGGTGCTCCGTAGAGGGACATCACACCATCGCCTTGCACCTGATTAACGACGCCACCAAAGCGCTCTATAACAGATGTCATAGTAGCGATCGCGTCATCGATTATTAACTTGCCCTGTTCGGGATCGTTCTCGTACAGAAAGGTGTAAGAACCAGCTATATCACAAAACAAGACAGAGACGATTTTTCGTTCGCCAGCAGCTTCAATAATCATCAAGACATCATGTAAATTGAGCTACTCACAAATATCCCCCAGTCCTATAGATTTAGTTAACTCAAATTACTGACTTAATGCAATGGTTCAGGCCGGATGGCTTAAGGAAAACGACTTAAATTCGGTAATGTCGTGCACAGCGTATCGTCCTGGCTTCCAGTCTATCAAACCAATTCTTTCCAAACGCTTTAACTCTCGCGTTACGGCTTCTCTGTGAGTACTAATTCGTGAGGCGATGTCTGCGTGGGTGGGTACTTTATCAAATTGAATAGACGCGCCTTTTTTAAATCCGCTGCCGTCTTCTATCATTCGAATTATTTCCAACTGAACTCGTGTGCCCACACTTTCAGTACTGAATTCGTAAACTCGCTGAATATGCTTGCGCGCGAGTTTGGCCAAACGTTGTAGCACCGCTTTCATCACAGTTGGGTATTCTTGCATGACTTGGTAAAATACTTCTGACGTCATCACCGCGACCGTAGCATTCTCCACCGCGATACAATCGTTCCCACGCGGCTTATCATCAATTGCTGATAATTCGCCAAACATCATCCCCGAGCTTAAGTCTTCGTACTGCACCTGCTTACCCGCTTTAGAATTCGCGTGAGCACGCACCGTGCCGCTTAATAGGAAAAAAACTTCTGAACGATCGTCGGACGCGGATATAAGCAATTCGTTGTGCTTATATTCACGCAGCATCATCGATGCAGCAATATAGTTCCGATCCTGAATGGAGAGTCCTCGGAATATATCGAAGGTCGCCAAAGTAGTCGCTGTGACCCTCTGCACTCTACTGCTCCAATTGTTTACAACAAACCCATATAAGCCTAACGATATCATAGTTTCAGAAGATGCAAGACGCAATCATAGCAACTACCATATTGTCTATTTATTTACAACCCCTGTTACACCTTAATACACCGCCACAACCAAAATTCTTTCGCGTTATCGCCAATTGTGCATCGGCTCAGTGGTGACAATTCTCACGGCTCCAGGCTCACAAACCCGTTAGCCTGAAAGCATGCACATACCAGCAAATTGGCTAATAAACCACTTCCGAACAATCGCCAGCAGGCTCGCACCGTGACCAAGCGTCCAGCATTACCCTACCCTGCGCAGGCACAGCGCGATCGCCAATATTTGGATGCCTCTTCTGAGAACACGAAAACAAAACTACACGATCGTCTTCGGCAGGAGCACCACGATCTCCAATACAGAAAGGAGCTGTTGGAAGCGCGAATGGATGCAGTGTCAACATGGCAGCCTAGACCAAAAGTTCTGCACACAAAAAACGCAAATTTGCCCAGCCTCTCAGCGCTCAATTCGGTCCAAGCCTCTATTGGTCAATTATGTTGGGGGAGTGACTTGGCCAACCATTACAACAAGCTCGGTGACAGTGCTGGCAATATTAGTGGCGTAGCTTGGTCCAATGGCGTATTTTTATCAGACGAGTACTTTCTAACCGCAGGGCACTGCTTTGACAGAGGCGGCGGCTGGCAACGGCCCAATCACTACGGCGAAGTGTCGTCACCAAACACCATTGCTCTACTGTTCAATGTTTGCCGTCGCAACACCGACGGCAAGAACGATAGCTGGCTTCAGGTAGAGGAACTCATCTATCATCGCCCGTCGGGGCTTGATTACGCTATCGTTCGATTAACCGAGCACAACGGCAGCGCACCTGCATCCCTCAATGTCCTGACGCTGGATCTTGCTTCTTCGATACAAGATGATCACGATAGCGAACTTATCGGTACGGACGCTTTTCTCGTGAACTATCTACCCTCAAAACTGGCGCAAGGGAGTGCAGAAAACGGTTTTCATCAAGTGCAAATTACACAGCATGAGCAATCGCAAATTAGCTTTACTAGCCTAGCTGACGACAACACCCTTTCTGGCACTCCATTAGTGACACGAGAGGGCGCTATCGTTGGGATAAAAACATCAAATTCAGAAGCCTTGGATATTCGTGCTATTGCACAAATTCTTGAACCCTATAAACACACGAAACAAAACCAGGCTCAAGCATGATGCAAAATTCTGCCAATAAAATTCAATAAAAGCTGAGCAGCCAAAGTTGATGTACTGCCTGCATGATCATAGTCAGGGGCAACCTCAACCAGATCAACCCCAACAACCTGGCCACGCTTAGCCAAGCCGTCTAACAACTCAAGCCCTTCGTAATAGAGAAAACCTCCATGACTTGGCGTGCCCGTACCGGGTGCAATGGAGGGATCAAATCCATCTATATCGATGGTAACGTAATAACGCTTTCCTGCTGGAATGCGTTCCAACACGGCATCAACGCCCAACTTACGAAACTGCCTGACCGATAGGATATCTGATCCCATCTCACGCGCTGCGTCATAACCATCTTTTGCAGTTGACGATACATTGCGAATACCAATTTGGCTTAACCCCGAAACGTAGGTTTTTTCTGCCGCTCGGCGCATCGGATTACCGTGACCGTATTTCACCCCGTGCCGTTCGTCCACGAAATCAAGGTGTGCATCAATTTGTACAAGATGAATAGGCTCTTGATCTTCAAACGCGTTAATGCATGGAATGTTAATTGAATGATCACCTCCCAACACAACGGGTATTGCACCTGCGGCCAAAATTTTACGCACACCAAACTCAATATTTTTATGGCTCTGTGTCGTATCGGTGTGAATGATGTCGGCATCACCGATATCAACAATGGTGGCGTCTGTTAAATAGGTGATGTCATCTTCAGGATCATAAGCACCCGAATGCCCAAACGAAAATAAAGTGGATGCTTCACGAATTGAACGAGGCCCAAAGCGCGAGCCCGATCGATACTGGCAACCAAAATCGTAAGGAGCGCCCAACACGGCTACTTGCGCATCAATTGCATCCCAATCTTCAACATACGCAAACTTTCCGAATGTGCAGATACCAACAAAGGGCAGATTGAGCCTGCCAGATTCATAACCGTGTGTCATGGTGTTTAATTTGCCGTGAATAAGTTAACCTAATCCTAACGGAAAATCTCGTACGTGGCTAACCGTGCAGCGCCACACCCTGCACTGTTATACGGTGCATGAGCCGGCGTTGGCCCGGGTAATCATTTAAAGCCTTATGCCACGTTGCACGATTATCCCAAAAAGCCACAGAACCCGGCAGCCATTCAAAACGGTGCATAAATTCAGAGCGCTGTGTATGCGTATAGATCTCATTCAATAGTGATTCACTTTTCGCGTGAGGTAGTTCATTTATTTTCACCGTAAATTCCGGGTTAACGTAAAGCGCTCGTTTTCCACTAAACGGATGCTTAATCACTACTGGGTGACTGGAGTCTTGTGTTGCTGCATTGCTATTTTTTAAGCGCCCAGTTTTATCTTTGCTACCAAATACATGACGGCTGGAGTGTGTAGCGCTTAAACCCTCGAGCGCGTCTTTCTGCTCAGAAGAGAGCGCGTCGTAGGCTGCAAACATATTGACGAACAGCGTATCACCTCCAGATGCTGGTAGCTCACGCGCCACCAGGATTGATCCCAAGGCCGGAATTTGATCGTAACTATGATCGGTATGCCATTTTTCACCGATATTTTTATCGTGCTCCGGTTCTTTTAATACTTGTGCGATTTGTGGGTAATCCGCCAATGGTGTAAAAAAACGATTGATATTGATTTCACCAAAACGTGCGGCAAAGGCTATGTGACTTTCAGATGTTATCGATTGATCACGAAAAAATGCTACGCCATGGTTACCCAGTGCATCTTTGATTTTTTTAACATCAGACGCAGATGCGGCATTAAGATCAATACCACTAATGTATGCGCCAGCATCGGATGTTGGAGTAATTGTGATCGACATGGTAAATTTTCCCTATTGATCTGTTTGGTAGTTCCTGTTATCGCTATACACATTGCACGCGTTTACTAATTGATCTCAGAGGCTGAAATAAACTCCGCAACAAATAGTTCGCCTTCACTTTCTAGGTAGTATTCATCAGCGCTAGCTAAGCGAAGCTTCATAAAAAGATCTTCGCCGACTTGCATGGTGTTTCCAGCCACGAACTGTACACCGGAATCCAATAGATAGCTGAGTACATTATTGAATATATCAAACACTTCCTCACTGCCCGAATGGTCATCTGCCAAAGATGCTAAATCCGGTAATCCGAGCAATGGGCAGCCATAGGTTCTAAGCCACACTCCATCGATATCTTCAACTTCATACTTTACGAGCCCGCAATACAACGCCGTCAGAGGGAAATTTTCAAGTATAGAGACGATATCACCTTTCGTTGTATCGCCATTTAAAGCACCCGCAGGCAGCGAAGTACAGGCACTTTCGTTCACTACAATGATTGCACCAACACAGGATAAAAACCCACCGATCAATGCCATCGATGCATATTGATTAACCGGGTTATTATCGTAACCTTGGTAATACAACAATAGATGGCTCTTGTGCGCTCTCGCTTCACTCTTAAGCGCTTCGTCATAATGCGAAGGTAGTACGGAACTTTCTAACACGTCAGCTGGCATAGGCTGATCAAATCCGACAATTTTGACGACATGCTCACCCCATCCTATTAAACCAATTGGTGTACCTTGCCGATTAGCTTCGTCGTCGATTTCAATTCGTGCTTTTTTTAAACTCTGGTGATGCGACCTAAATTGTTTTTCTAGTTCCGCTGCACTGAGATCCAAACCACCACTGAAAACAACTTGTAAGCTGAGCGATGTTTCAAGCTGCTCATTAGCGAGCAAACCTTTTTCTGACACTGATTCTTTGCCGCCAAAAAATCTCGTTAGTATGCTCACGCATTTTCCTTAATCTAGAGGGGCTCACAGCCACAGCTGTGCACTGGGCTAATTTGATATTAAACCTATTGTAGTATGAATATAGGTCGAAGCCTTCTGGTGTGTGCAATGTAAGCTTTACACATAGCCCAACTTGGCAGAGCTTGTAAAAAGCACATTATTTCAACGAATAAACGCATGGTTATTCACTCTCAGCACAATAAGCCGCATACTGAAGCCCGCCAGAGTTAATGGCGCTTGGTAAGCAACTGTACTAAATTTACCAATAATTGCTTGCTGCAAATTTCTGCCACAGCTTAACGCGATGATTACAATGCGTGTTCACGACATTCAGAAGGCTTAAGCCGACAGCTTTTTAATATCTTCAATCAATGCATCAACTTGTTTTTCGTCGGTGGCCCACGATGTCACTATTCTCGTGACTGAATGTTGATTGTCGATTTTTTCCCATACATAAAAGTCATAGTTAACTTTAAGGCTTTCAATTAAGGCATCTGGCAATATTAAAAATACTTGATTACTTTGCGTGGGTGCTGCTAATTTATAACCACATGCCGTAATCGATTCTGATAACTTTTGCGCCATCGTATTTGCGTGGCGCGTTAATTCAAAAAACAATCCACCCGAAAACAGTTCCATAAACTGAATCCCAAGCAATCGACCCTTGGCTAACAAGCCACCCCGTTGCTTAATATGAAACGCAAAGTCCTCGGCCAGGTTTGAGTTGGGTATGACAATCGCCTCACCGATCAAGGCACCCGCTTTAGTACCACCTATCCAGAATATGTCCGTCAACTCAGCAATATCCGCCAAGCTTAGATCACTGATACCAGCGGTCAGCGCTACACCCAAACGTGCACCGTCCAGAAGCAGTAGCAGGCCGTTATCTTTGCAAACCAATGACAACGCCTGCAATTCAGCTTTCGTGTAAACAGTGCCGGCCTCAGTAGCATTGGAAATATACACAAGGCGGGGTTTGGCCATATGAGGAAAATGCGCATTGTTGGCAAGAGCTGTTTTGATGCTTGTAGGTGTAAGCTTACCGTCGTCCGATTGCACCGAAATAATCTTATGCCCAGTTGCCTCGATCGCACCGGTTTCTCGCACTACTATGTGGCCCGTGTTAGCCGCTATAACGGCTTCATGGGACCTTAGCGATATTGACGAAATGATGATATTAGCGAGCGTGCCACCTGCCACAAAAAATACAGGGATATCAACTGCACCAAGCTGTTCACGAATCAAGATTCTGGCTTTTACCGAATACTCATCATCACCATAGGCAGTTTGCTGAATCATATTGGTTTTACTCAGCGCATCCAGGATCCTCGGATGACAACCCTCGCTATAGTCATCCAAAAAGCTGTATCTACCCATCTTTGTTGTTCTCTATGTTTCTGAGCGAAAGGCATTGTAATACGTATCAACCGTTTCCAACAGGCCCGCAGCGTTGGGCTGCAAACTACTGATTGTCAGTTCGTGGTACCTAGGAGGCCCCACACCGCAGAGCGCACAGTTTCAAAGTCCTTGGATCTGGATGCTAAAAGCGTTCAGGCACATTTAAACAAGCGTTGATACCGTCAAGTTTAATTAGGCCTGTTCACTTATCTAAGGCCTCCCAGATTGACAATGGAACCTGAGTAACGGGCCATTAAACATTGGGTATTATGGCGCTTTGGGTTCTTTTGGCTCTTCAGCCTTCTTAACCCGAATTTTATTGTTTCCAATCGTCATGTTATTAAGGCTCTTCATAGCAGCTTTCGCCTCTCCAACCTTCGGCATCACTACAAAGCCAAAACCCTTGGATACACCGCTCGCCTGATCAATAACTAAATCGCAAGACTGTACTCCACCGTATTCTTGAAATAATTCGCTTAGTTCTTCCTCAGTGGTTGAACGATCCAGGTTGCGTGCAATTAATTTCATAGCGTTGCCAAGTACGGGTTAATCAATGGGAGAGCCGTGTTACCAATAAGCATAACGGATTGATCTTGCCTCTGCCCGGCTTTTAGGTGAACGCCGGATTGAGCCGAACCTCCTACACTTGATAAACAAATAAATTCACCCACAAGCCCATATCGAAAATATATGCCGCCCAGAAAACCAACATACGATGCATTATGAGATTGTTACGTAATAGAGAAAATATCTGCGTGGTACACGTCAGGATGAAAAGCAGTCTTTTAAAGCTGCATAGGTTAAAACCTACCGGTGTTACCAAAATTTATTCGTGCTTAACGATGGAGCCGACAATGCCCACTTGCTTCTCTTGTAAGGTAGTTCGATGCTCTGCGGGCCTTATCCTAAGGCCTCTCTAAAGATTCAAACGCCAGAAACATCCAGTTGCGAATAGCCAACACCATCGTCGTCCCTTGGCGCTGATCCAGAGGAAGCTTTCTCTCTTCGCGCACGGTGTCATCAAATAGCTGGCCAATGGAATGCAAACGTTCCATTATCTGCTGCTTAGCAATAATAGATATATCTCCGTTTTTGACCAGACGCAGAGTGCCCTCATCATTAAAGTCAGCATTAAAAAAAGGGCCCTGCACTTCTTTACGAAAGTAATGCTCTATTGGCCCGTTCGGTTGCCAGTTAAAATTACTGGAGATCAGCGGTTTCACGCGATTGCCCGGCAATAGCTCAATCAGCTTCATACGATCAAGCCTGGCAAGGTAGCGTATGCCCTCCACTTCTGTCAGTGCATATTTATCGAGTATTTCTGCAAAGCTCCAATGGTTAACAAGACAATACGCAACCACTAACAACTTGGTGTCACCAATTAATTCAGCCTCTTGCTCAAGTGATAAGGACTGTAGCTGCTTGCTCGCATCTTCGCTTAGGCGCATCAGATCACTGAGCTCCATTGCTAGAATTTCGCAAATTCTGTCTAACCTGCTCAGCGTCATATTGCCGCTGGAAAACATCTGCTTTACCGCCGATTCAGACAGCTCCAATTGTTGAGCTAACTCACGATAAGTAATGCCTTTGAGTTTTAGCTGGGTTTTGAGCTCGTGAACTAATCGAGTTGCCTGTGCCATAAAGTACCGTATTATTAAACCCTGAGGCCATGTATTCTAGTCTAATTTTATAAAGGTAGCGTTATATAGACTTTTTGGCGACACTAGCTCTACACACACAGGAGCTAAAACAATGAATCTATTCAAACGTATTGTCACCACCGTCCACTCTGGAGTCGACCGTACGGTTGCCAGCATGGAGAACCACGAGGCTATAGTGGATGCGGCACTGAAGGAAAGTCGAGAGGCCGTAGTTAGAGCAAAAGCTCGCCTTACACGATTGGAAAAAGACGGCATGCAGCAACACAACCGCGTTACCGAATTAAGCAGTGAAATTGAGTTATGGGCCGATCGCGCAGTGGCCTGTGCCGACACTGACCGACAAAAAGCATTGGCCTGTTTGCAACGCAAAAAGCTGCGGGAAAAAACGCTAATAATTGCACGAGAGCAATTAGACGAGCACGGCAGAATCATCAAACGCGTACGTGGCAGCATTGATGAATCCACCAATCGCGTTGAAGCACTGCAACAACAACGAAACCAAATGCGATCTCGCGAAGCGGCTGCGCAAGCAGGCAGCATTGTTTATACGCTTGATGGGCGTATGGGTGATGACGTCGAGAATGCGATTGAAAGATGGGAGGTGAAAGTTGGCCAATCAGAACTACTAAATGATTCACATCTTTACACCGATCTTTCTACCGACGAATTGGCAGAAGGATTCGATACCAATGAAGAAAACGAGCGCCTCGAAGCAGAACTGGATGCGCTAGTAACACAAGGGAGTAATAGCAATGAGTAACGATCTAGCGATAGACGATACGGTAGTTGATCCTCAATCTGAAACTAACGCGAATTGGAATAAACCCAATCACAAGGCCTTCGAGAGAGACACAGAAGAACCCTCTGGGTTAGAGGAGGCTTCAGTTGAGCCAACTTCAGAAACAGGTATCTTTGCACTAGCCCGAAGGTACGCATCAGTATCAGATGCGCTGCGAATGTTTGGCGCACTAGGGGTTGCAACTGCCATGGGTTTATTCATGCTAGAAGGCGTAGAGGTTGCTAATGATCTCTATCGCTTTTTGACTATGATAGGCTTTACAACCGCTCTAACGGCAGCCGGCCTGCTAATGAGCATGCTACTTAAAGAGCAACGCGGTAGCCGAATATTTATTGGACTAGGCTTACTCTCTATAACCGCAAATTTTACCGTGTTTGGTGCATTGATTTACTCAATCATCCCGCTAGACGTTATATCCGTTAGCTATCCAGGCTTTGCGCACTGGACAGTAGCGAGTGTCAGTGACATTCCATTAGCACTGGCTGCAGGCGTGTTGGTGTTACTGCCAATAGTTTGGTTGGGATTCACTGTACTAGCTCGCTCAGAGAGAACATGGTTAAGTACTGCGTTAATTTTAGGTAGCGCATTCATGCTGGTTCCTGTACGTCAGGAACTTTGGTCGGCTATCATCGCTATAGCATCAGCTGCATCAGTCGGTTACCTGGTGCACAAAAATCACAAAAATTCGTTAGCACTAAAAACACCCGAAGGCGGATTCGCAGTTGCGTTGTTATTCGTTGCACCGGTAATCATCGCTGTACGCAGCTTGTTTCTATATGAGGCAACCGGCTTTTTGATAGTCATTCTCGCTGCTGGTTTCTACTTTTGCGCAAGGCATTTGCTCACACAACGAAGTGATAGTGGGTTAATGACATCTTTCCTAACGGTATTAGCAACGCTAATTGCGTTGATGTTCAGTATTTCGCTTGCCAACGTTCTTACCTATCACCTTGCCCACGGTTGGTATGTGATCATCAGTGCAGCGACACTATTGTTGTTAGCACTAGACATCAACAAAGTATCAGCAAATCGCGATCTAGCTAACACGCTTTGTGCAGTCCTGGTGGGCATTGCTAGTGGTACTCTACTACTGCAAGCACTGATAACGAGCCAATCACTAATCACTGCAATCAGCACCGCCATTCTTTTAAGCGTAAGCGTGTACGGCTACCTGTTAAAACGGCCGGCCATTGTTGGTATTGCAATGACGGGTGTAATCAGTATCGTCGCAATCAACGCTACAGCGCTATGGTCAGTGGTATTGCAAACGGGCTGGTGGGGTATCGGAGCAGCAGGTGCAATTGCGATAGTGTCAGGCTCTATGTTGGACAGAGCGGGGACCGTTGTTGCAGTGCAAAATTAATTTATATCGTGCACTTAGTAACTCACGTGACTATAAACACCACTCTCATTGAGAGTGGTGTTTTTCACCAATTTCCGTCTCCACTTTTGTCTTCACTGAGTTAGCACGGAAGCATTGTTCGTGTGCTTGGCCCAAATCAACCTACGAAGTATTAGAATATTCAGCCCCATAGATCGAATCCTCATTATGTCGTAAACTCGACACTCGCGTGTTTGGCCGTGTGGCTTCACTGCACTACCACTATAAAAACTGAGGCCTGGCTCCATGAGTAAAACCGTTGTCAATTCTTGGAATGAATTTGATCCGCTGAAGCACGTTATCGTCGGTCGGGCGGATCACACCTGTATTCCGCCAACCGAGCCTGCCACCGAGGCCAAAGTGCCCGAAGATAGTGATATGCGAGGTATGTGGGGTCCACGCCCACTTGAAACGGTTGAAAAAGCCAATGCCCAGCTAGACCACCTAGTAAGCGTATTGGAGAAGCGCGGCATCACGGTTGATCGTCCCACTCCCATTCAATGGAATCAAGCGGTTAACACGCCAGATTTCACCACCGCCAGCCAGTTCGGCTGCATGCCTCCTCGAGACGTTTTGTTAACTATCGGTTGCGAAATTCTGTCGGCGCCCATGTCGTTTCGTTGCCGTTACTTTGAGTACTTGGCTTATCACGACTTAATGCAACGCTACTTTGATGAAGACCCAAACTTTCGTTGGGAACAGGCGCCTCGCCCACGCCTCAATGAGCAATCATTCCAATCCGGCTATTTTGACGAGATTACTATCGATGACAGATTGAAACGAACTGCAGCCTTAGATTTTGTCACCACTGAGCACGAGCCCTTATTCGATGCAGCCGATGTATGCCGATTGGGTAAGGACCTATTTGTACAACACGGCCTCACCACCAATCGTCGAGGAATGGAATGGTTGCAACGTCATTTCCCTGATCACCGCGTACATGCTGTGAATTTCCCCGGGGATCCCTACCCAATCCACATTGACGCAACATTTGTACCGCTGCGCCCGGGTTTGATAATCAATAATCCCAATCGCCGTTTACCGGAACAACAACGAAAGATCTTTGAAGCTAACGATTGGGAAATCGTTGACGCAGCACCGCCTTCTCACAACCGGCCTCCACCGCTTTGCTACTCAAGCACCTGGTTATCGATGAACTGCTTAATCCTCGATCATAAAACAGTTGTGGTTGAGGCAAGCGAGGTGTATCAACAGGAACAAATGGACAAACTTGGTATGAACGTTATTCCTGTGCCGTTTAGAGATGCCTATCCATTTGGTGGTGGCTTGCACTGCGCTACCGGTGACGTTTATCGAGAAGGAAATTGCGAGGACTACTTTCCAAAGCAAGTCCCCGGTACCTTACTGCGCGGCTGATCCCAACCCGTCTGTAATAATGACTTCGAATCATCGTGGATTTTTGAACGTGCGGTCGCAGCAACTCGCTCTAAATTATCATCAATATGAAGCCACGAATTGCGCCCTGAATCATGGCAATGTATTTTTGGAGCGAGATCAATAGCTTGGTTGATAACGCCCAACGAGATGTAAACCTGCCCAGCAAGATAGTCGTAGCGGCCAGTAAGTGAAGGCCCGCATTCAGCGCAGAGCGTACGCGTAACATCAGGGTTAACGGAGATCGTACGACCTTCGTTTTGCGTAAATGTCACTGCTGCTTCATCCAAAGCCGCAAACACCCCAACTGGCCCGCCCCCGGTCGCACGTCGACAGACAATAAACGACGGTTTGCGGATCCTGCGTCGCACTAAACGTTGTTGCGCCACAGTAGCATCGCCCGGTAAGGACAGCCACCTTATTATGCTTCATTGTCATTGATTTTCTCTATTGAGTTCATGGCAAGAACAGTGAACACCACCACCGCCAATCGCAAACATATCGTAGTCAATGGCCGTAACCTCAAAATCTTTGGCTTTTAACAAGGCATTGATATTTAAGTTATGGGCCATGGATAACACACGCTTGTTACCAAGGCTAACCACATTGCCTCCCAGTTTTACGCAATCAGCATAGGGAACGATAATACGTTCAATGCCCTGTTGATCTAACCATTCGATAGCGTACTTAGGCAATGCATCCTCGCAGACTAAAGCCATGTTTTTCTCCAACATCACAACAACAGCATCCATGTGTACAAACTGTGGGGGAATCGGAACGATGAATGCTTCCCAACCCATCTCACCCATCCATGTGGCAACTTGCTCAGCACCGATTTGGGTAGACCGGTCGCCAGACCATCCGAGCAAAACCACACCTGGTTTTATGATGACAAAATCACCGCCTTCAAAATGATCAGCAGTTACCCAATTCCATATCGGGATTCCGGCTTTGAGATAAAACTCTGACACTACAGAATAGTCTTGACGTCGAGGTGGTGTTTGCACGCTGGTAATAACCGCACCCCAAGGTGTCATGAAACTAGAATCACGAGTAAAAACGCTGCTCGGAAGGCCTTCATTTGCTTCTACAAAATGGCATCGAACCCCATTCGTTTCGTATACATCAACCATCCTTTGATGTTGTTGAATGGTTTTCTGCCTATCAAAGCGATAACCCATTTTTTCTTGGTTGGCTTGATTGACAGCAGAAATCGAGTTCAACGGAACCCATCGGAAATGATCAGGTTTACCAAGTAAGACATCGCTCAACACACCCGTTTGTGCATTGATGTTCCATTGAACTTTATTCAACTGCCCGTTTGTCATAATTGCCTCGCTCGTTTTCAAACTTTTCATCACGGCTTAGTCTAGTGCATCACGTAAAAATAGAATAGTGCGCTCTGTGAGTACGTTTAACATAGCCCGCAGAGGCGACTTCCGTTAATCATTAAGGCCTCACCTAATAGCTACTGCCAGCGCAGGGGTACGAGCTGCACATTCTAGAAAGTGTAGCGCTCGACTACTGTTTCTATAAGCAATACACCCTTCTATAAGATCAAAGCAAAGATGCCTCTAGCAAATTGTCAATGTGCAGATGGATGTCTACAAAACCGTGCATGCGTTCCTCTATTTTTTCGGCAAAGCTGTTTAACTCGCATACTTCTCTACCTTCTAGAAGTGTCGTTGGCCCATAGTCAAGCCTAATTCCGGGCCACTTAGATACGTCGGTCTTAACTAGGCTCCGAAAATCACTAGCAAATTTTTGTGAGGTTAACTTGTACCCGGGTAGGGTTCGAATAGCTTTAGAGTGAATGTTGTAGGCAAACTGCTTTTGTCCCAATAGCGCTGGAGACACCCAGATACTGCAAAAAATTCCAATCGTTGTATCACGCTCTTGATCAAAACGATTAGTCCAATTCGGTTTAGCCAAATATAATGGAGCGGGGCCGCTACCAAACGACACTTGCTTACAAATAAGCCCGTGCTTTCGTAGAACAATCGGTGCATGATGGCTTTCTTGCTGCTTCAAAAGCTTGCTATATTGCTTCATTGAACCTCTCCATTAATAGACTCGGGCGCTTGATAAATTAGAATTATTCGACCAGATCTACCAACCTCAAAATCGATCCTAGCAGGAAAACGCTAAAAACAATTTTCTCTACATTTCGCTGCCTCCCCGGTGAGTAGTGTCTACTGCGAAGTGCTATCGGATAATTGTGTCAGGGATAAATATTGCCATCAGGATCTTTAAACCAAGCTACGTTTACACCCGATGGCGATACCCAAATGCCAAGCTCATCCTGGTCTATCATCGTTCAAAAACGACTCCACACGCGCCTAGGTTTTTTTGCCATCGCAGAAGTATCACTCACATGTCAGCCCAAAATGGTATGTTTTGCGGGTATCAGTTTGTCAACCATGGTAATTCTAAGCATGTGACCGTTCACGTCAAATACGAGCGCAATGTGCTCATCCGAAACCAGCGTTAAGCCGAGCGTACCTTCGTAAAAAACACGAGATATCGCCGGATCACGAGTAGCGACAAAAGAAATTGAGTCATTGTTTTTTAGCATTTAATGGGCTCTGCTTAGCTGAGTATGTTGGCGCCGGCCAGAATTGAAGGCCATCGAATAGCTTACTCAATCCTAATTTGGAATCGGGCGTCGCTGGCGTTAAATTGCTCACGGCTTTAACTATGGTAAGCCTGTGCAGCTTCGAGCTTGCGAACCCCATCAGGTGGAAACGTAAAACCGATATACGAGGGGCGGTAAAACCAATGCACCAGCATCGACAGTGAATCGCCAATAAAAAACATCTGCGGCGCTTTTCGCCCGATTTACTTTGGATTGTTGGTAATTTACGTTAGTCGAATTGTCTACAATCATCAGCTGATACTGCTTACAAAAAACGCTTGTTTTTTATACGCTAACAGCGGTGGCTTGGATCTACCGATGCGCCCTATTGCGCGTCATGCTCATCGCAGGCAGTTGAAATTTAACTTTTGGCCCACGAATTGCCCGCCTGCACTCCCGCTAATACTCGCACCGTTCTTTAGTCATTTCAATTCTGCTTCGCTCTAAATGCCCGTCAGAAACTCGAAACCGGGTACGGCTCATCATAGGGGCGAAGAATTCTGAGCAGCCCAACTTTTTATATTACCCCTAGGGTTCAAAAACTACAAATCGACCTAAGTTAGGGCGCTAATATTTCCAAATTCAGTTGATGAAAACCGAATGTCTAACAAAAAGTTGGTGTATGTTGTAGTTATTGCAATTCAGGAGTTTCTCATTTATGCCTGTATTAGCTCAAAGAGGTACTGTTTCTCCAAGCACACTTCCGGGCATTACCTTCAAGCCGGACAGTGATCGTATCTCGATAGAAACTCTGCTGGCCATAGATCAAGACTACCGCTCTCAGGCCGCTGCAGATACACTCCGAAAAATAGCACCAAGGCAGCTCAACAGGCTAGGTATTGCTTGGCTTCCCGTCATGAACAAAAACCTCCATGGCTGGCACTTTCAAGTGGCGTTTTCAAATACGTTAAGAGCAAACAGATTAGGTAAAATCAACGACTGGGTAGTAATTCACTATAGCCCAATAGGCAGCACTGATAATAGAGGCAACGCAAAGGCCACTATCGTAACCGAGACTCACGGTGCGCACGAGGGGCAGCGGGTGGTGCGAGGCAGAGAAAACGAGTGCCATACCATTCAGACAGAGCTTGCCGTGTAGGTATTATTAAAGCGTGCAAAGTCAGTAGCAGTAGCATTTACAATTATAGTTGTACCCAATTACTCACAACTGCGTAATAATGTTAACTGACGCTCCTGTCCAACGAAAACCTATTCACGCCGTCGAAAAGCGCTGCCCTCCGCAGAAACCCGACATATCGAGGGAGGCGCGAAACGACTGCCCAGCACGATACTCAATGACATTTCCAGTTAACTCTTACGCCACTGACAAATCGTTCTGCCCAGGAGATACTTCATGCTTTTCATTGTAACGGGTGCTTCGTCAGGAATAGGCTTTGCTGTCGCGAGATCTCTCGCGGTTCGACACAATGATGTGATTGCCGTAGCAAGGAATGTCGATCGGCTTGAGTCGCTAAAAAGCAGTTGTGGCGACCGCGTGCGAATAGTCCCTGCCGACCTATCAACTAAGCCAGGACATAATTCTGTTGTAGAGAAAGTTAAATTGATTGGCAAAGTTGATGGCATAGCTCATGCGGCAGGATCTCTTATAACACCTGCAAAATACCAGGATCTTAAAGCTGACGAGATGCTTGCAGATCTTAATATTCATATAACAGTACCGATTTCATTGAATAACGCATTGCAAGATGAAGTTGCAGATGGGCGTATTTTGTACATAGATTCCTATTCGGCAAACAATCTTCGGGTTGGCTGGTCAGGCTATTCAATTGTAAAAGCGGCAGCGCAGATGGCTGCGCGTTCCGCTGCTAAAGAAATTACTAAATCGACTATAGTTCGCGTATATCCTGGCGCAGTGCAAACCCCTCTAGTTGAAGCAATATTGTCAACAAAACAAAGTTCACCAACGTTCGATATGTTTAAGGAGATGGAGTCGAATGGATCGATTTCAGAACCCGGCGTAGTCGGCGAATTTATTGCTGATATTCTAGTTACCGCCACTGATCAGCAACTTGAAGAACGCGAAATATGGGATTTTAACAATGCAAGCGACCGGATATTCTAAATCGCTCTGAAGCATGCACGCTATGCGCGATGAGTCATTCCCCTAAAAGATCAGAAAATTCAGAATTGTCAATTTATATCAATAGCTTATCAAGTTTTGTCCAGACTAAATCCGGTGTCAATACGCCCTGGTTTTCACCAGTTGCATTGCCATCCAGCGCGGGGATATACCCATCGTTAGCTCGCAAGCTAATGGTCGTCCTATATTCCACGTAATTGCTACACAAAGAAATTGTGGTAAGGCTTTTGCTAGTGTATTCCGTAAAGTACACAACCCTGAGATCAAAATGACAATCAATTATCAATCCCGCAACGTTCTACAGGATGCAGAGTCGTTCGCAGCTTCCGGTAACCTGGACGCTGTTTATGAGAAACTGCGTTCACTGGCACTGGCAGATTTCTGCAATCTACACATCGATTCACTGGCCCAATATCCGGAGCTTTCAAAACTGCTTCCGCAAATGCCAGCCGATGATGTGCAGAAGAAATGGGTTGGCGACTATGGCAAGAATTTGATGATGCGTTCATGCAACCTAGCACGCTTGTTCGATTTGATGTCTTTTCGTGTTACTGGTAGCGGACTGCACGGAAAAAATATTCTGGACTACGGCTGCGGCTGGGGACGACTTCTGCGCATCATGAATTATTACTCTCCGATGGACCAGGTCGATGGAGTTGATCCTATGCAGGAATCGCTTGACCATTGCCGCAACGATAGCATTCAGAATAACCTGTCACTAATATCGACACGTCCAGAGCAATTTCCAATTACTGATAAGCTGTATGACTTTGCTTTCGCATTTTCTGTATTCACACACACACCAGCCGATGTCACCTCTTCCGTACTTCGTGCGCTTCGCCCGGCGATGAGTAAAAATTCTTGCTTCGTAGCCACCATTCGTTCTGTAGAGTGGGTCGCTGTGCGTGATGGTCACTGGGCAGAAGAAGATACAAAAAAAATGCGTGATGATTTTTATGAAAACGGTTACGCATTCAAAACGTTCAAGAACAACAGCTCATTAGAGCATCAGGACTACGGCGACACTATCATGAGTGTTGAGTACCTGGACCAACTAGCCCAAAAAGAAGGATGGCGAGTGGAACTGGTTGATCGTGATTTGACCGAACCATTTCAAATCGCGGTGGCCCTCGTGCCTTCTGTCCAATAGTCAAATTACTTTCCAATATAACCGGTCAGTAGGTTCATTACCTACTGACCGGCCTTCTAAGCGTCCCGGTTTCTTAACTATTCCTCCCGCCTAAACTTGTTAGCTGTTTGCATGCAGCACTTCGCCACGTTTACCTAACAAATCTACACAACGCTCAATGATGGGCTGTGCCCCATTGTTTCCCGGTTCAAACCTGCCGGATTCCTATAACAAGATGAAGCACATGATTGCCACGGATATTACTACCTCTTTAGCGAAGTACTCTATTCCTGGAAGAGTATCAGCGCTTTCGGCTGCACCCTGTATGTCAACCTACGGTTAGACAAATCTTGTCTGAGTTAACATAGGTTCCAGGGCTCGACCGCAGGATTGAAAAAGATGCCAAAGCTAGTCGCAGATGATTTACCGAGGACGAAAGTGACATCCGACTCAGGAAATATATTACCAGCCAAGGCAATAGCCAGTTTCAACGCTGCGATGCAAGACTCTTCCCTGTTGATTAAGGCCATGGCCGCAACCATGCACTTGCCGTCGGGGCAAGAATGGACTAGAAGCCGGTGATCGCTAAACTCAGTGCATGCCTGTCAGAAGATCGTAAATAAAATTGGATAGCAAGAAACCGAAGGCTTCAGATCCCGATATCCACTAGTATCGATGACTACACTCGATGTGTATGTCACTGATACACAGGATTCGGGTGGTTTTGAATACTTTTGACTCTCTAAGAAAAAAATACATGCAACTTATACAACCATTCTATGGCACAACAACAAACACCAAATATCGATCTGACATCGGGACTGCTATTACTTGCATTAGCGACTGTTTGGGGAGGGTCATTCTTCTTCGCTGAAATCGCCCTGCGAGAAGTACCGCCTCTAACGGTCGCTCTTCACCGTGTTTTTTGGGCAGTACCTGTGCTTTTTCTACTTGTCTGGAAGCAAGGCCTCAAAATTCCTAATTCGGTTCGCGTGTGGGCGTGCTATTTGGTCATGGGAGCATTAAATAACGCTATCCCGTTTTCATTGATATTCTGGGGGCAGACGAGCATAGGTAGTGGTTTAGCATCAATTCTAAATGGCACGACAGCAGTGTTTGGCGCTGTTGTAGCAGGTCTGCTGCTCGTTGATGAACCCCTGACATCACGAAAAATAATTGGGGCGCTATTCGGTGTATTTGGCGTTGTCGTTATTATGGGCTTTAACGCCCTTACCAATTTTAGTTTGCAGAATTTGGGGCAACTTGCCGTTATGGGCGCGGCACTGTCTTATGCGTTTGCTGGCGTATGGGGTAAACGTTTTCTGTCGAGCCACGCTCCTGTTATGAACGCTTTTGGAATGTTAGTTGGAAGCACAATTCTTATAATGCCCGTGGCTATTTTTACTGAGGGCATGCCAGTGATGGCATTGTCCAAGGGGGTTTGGGCTTCTCTTCTCGCTGTAGCGATTTTATCAACCGCTGTGGCATACCTACTCTATTTCAAAATACTCGTTCGTGCAGGTTCCGCAAACCTCATGCTGGTCACCCTGTTAATACCACCCATTGCCGTTACACTGAGCGTTGTATTTCTTGGAGAAAAACTAGGATGCGAAGCGTTAATAGGATTTGCAATAATAGCTATCGGTCTAGCTATTACCGATGGCAGAATGTTAGTTCGATTAAATCAAAGATCAAACCGATAAACCCTTGCCCGCAACGCACAAGACCCCAATGGCAAATGCGAACAAGAGCACACGCAGCGGTATAGTACGCTGAGTCATCAGAGATCATTTTGTGACATTTATTGTAAACAATTAACTAGATTCAAGCCGCACTGAGTTAGATATTTGGAATTTTCGTACTCTAAGTATGGAAATCCAGCGTCCATCATCAATTTCCAGGCGTACGCGAAAAGCCATTTTTCAGAATGTTGCTCAATCATCTGATAGAAGGCAGACTCTCTTGTAGAACTATCCAGATCATCCATAAAAAGTACAGTACCGATCAGTCGCTTAAGCTGTTGCTCCTGTTTGTTCTCACTGATCGTCGGAATCTTTAAGTTAGCTTGACGCAGGGACAAATGAATGACGAGCAGTAGATTTAACAATACCTCCATTTGCTCAAGTGTATTGCCCATTTGTGGCTGAACAAGCACCGATGCCAGTAGATTAGGTTGCTCCTGAAAAATCGTATCAAACTGTAATTCTTTTTCAGCTAACGACATAGCATCTGCCTGCGCTATTGCAGCGTTCAAATGAATAGGTAGTACTTTAGCCATTGACTGCTATCTGACAGTGTCTGGCGATTGAGGAAGGTATTCCTGTAGACCGAGCTCATGCCACATCCACGAAAAGTCTTGTGATGGTCTCGGAGACTTTGAATCTGAATTCTCCAGGAACTTCAACCATGCAATGACTTTATCGTGCTTGGCAGGATCTGCAGCGCATTCTCGAGGCGAGTCACCATCAAGCATTGGAATGGCTTCATCTAGCGTTTTTCGATAATGCCCTTGTAACACCTCCTGCAACATCGCTTGCATTTCAGGTGTCGCACTCGCTGCGTCGAATGAGCTCGGCAATGGCGCGCTCGACATGTCGGTTATCAGGTCATCAATAGATTCATGTACACCAATGGGTGTGCCTAACAACTGAGCATCCAACAGCGCTTCTACCAGCGCTACGCCACGTATCCCACGTTCGACCGAGTTTGTCTCCAGCTCAAGGCTGTCCTCGCCCAGCATAAATCGTCCGAGCACGGTGTTGTTACCATCACTGTTAATCCACGACCATTGCATATCGCTATCATCGTTCATGTCAGCGCGGGCTGTTAGCCATTCAGCGATCGTTTGGGTGTTGCCCGTTATCGGAAACCGAAATTTGGTTGGCACGATGGGTTCATCATCTGTGTTGTGCAACTGCGGTGCGATATTGCCAGGTGGATCCATGACATCAATCGCCCAGCACATAAATCCGTCTTCGATAATGCGATCTTGACACCAGCTCGGTATGTCATCAGCAAAGTTTTCTACCAGGCCCTCCGAGCCGTCTTCTCTCACCGCCTCTTCGTACAATTGCTTCAAGTCAGCAGGTACGCTATCGATTTGGTCTCGCAAGAAGCTCATCGAATAGGGGGTTAGCGGCAACATGCCACCGAAACGCTTGTTCTTTCCCAGAGTGACTAGCCGAGCCACGATAATGTCGTACCGGTGTAACGCTTGGCTGGCGCTCTGCTCGACAACACGAAGAGGTTGAAGCTGAGACCCCTGGGGCCGCACCTCGACCCACTGACCGGGTTTCACATCGGTTACTTCCAGAAAATCGTAACTGGAGTTATTGAGGGCACGAAGGTATCGACGTCCAGCTGGGCCTTCGCGCCAACCGCGTTGTTTAAGGTACTCATCGACTGGCGTCTCTTTATTATTGTCCCAGCGGGTCACCGCCATCAGCTCCATCAAAAAGCCGTATGCCATGCCCCCATAGTCGCCACTGAACAGTCGATCGGTGACGTGTTGAACGTCTTCATCAAGATGTTGGGCAACAGGCTGAATCAGCTGCGACACCATGTAGTCGAACGAGGACGATAATTCATCCGAGCGTTCAATAAAATCGAACAAATGACGAATGGCTTTGTCTCGTTCTTTTTGCTGTTTATTGGCTGACATGTTCTAAGAAAATATGATGTACATAGCTTGTGCCCCGAGTGTTATCGCCGTAGCCATTCAGAAAGAGGCTCCTCATTCTGAACGAAGGTTATTATACTGCATACTTGCTACAAACCGTATACCGTAGCGACGGAGGAGCGAAGGTTTTGACTTCTGCGCGCTTTGCTTTGTTATATTTTTAGCCCTCCACAGCAGCCATTTTCACCCCGGTAATAGACTAATACAAGCAGCAATCAATGCTGGAATGCCCATGATTTTATTTCCCTTCTATGCCGGACAAGTAATCCCAAATTTAGACAGTACCAATGAAATATAGGATTCCGTAAATTGAAGAGATAACCGAACTCCACACCAAAAAAATCATCAATAATATCGGGCCGAAAAACATAAGCAGGGATAACTGCAAGCCCTCTAGTGATGTATATTGAATAGCCCCGGGTTTGTCGATATTATTACCAGTGTTCCTTTCAAAAAAGGGAGCCTTCATATTACCCTTGCTCCAGAGAATGCATATAAAGCCCAGACTAACAAAACTAGCACAATGAAAAACGCAACAAGCCCTGGAATCATTGAACCGTTTTCTGACAGTATCGCCATCTCTTCTCCCGCCCCGAAAAAACAATACCACTTAGCACCACCGACAATAATGGCAATGTGAAGCAGGCTGGCAAGAAGGCTTAAAGCCCCACCAGCAATAAGAATTGAGTGTTGATTACTATTCATGGATCCAGTTTTTTTGGCCTAAGCGCCGCAACTATGTCAGGTTACTTGAAGCACTTTATCCTGTGCAACATAATCTTTAAGATACAGATTGATCAAAGGCTGATTTGGTATTCCAGTTTCTTCTGACATATTTTTTAAATACTCAATCACATCAACTCCCATACGTATTGTGACTCGGCGCTTTAGCTTAGTAGCGTAGGGGCTGTGACGAGATTTCATTTTTGATAACTCGTATTCTTTTTTATAATTTTGGCCTCTCGTAGAGCGCACGCTCTCTAGCAGTCGCTATCCTTGCGGGGATTATGAGAATCACATCTTTTGTCTAAAATTCGCAATGGTGGACTAATAGAATCCGGGCCTTGTTACTGGCACCAATAATCAGAATCGAGCTAACAATAAATCTAGAGCTGCAATAATTCGATCACTGTCTGCGCTAATATTGGCTACCGTATCTCCAAGAAAATTTACATTCATCGATGCAATATCGAGAGGAAACAATGCCACACTGGAACTTTCCACATCAAACTCGGGATTCAACATTGAGTCCTTATTACCAAGAGTTGACGCTAGCACTAGCGGAATAACAACCGCTCGGGTCGAATCACTGAATAGATCGGACTGCACTTCCAACAAATAGGGAAACTCCGTAGCGGTCTTTTTGCTCGTGTTTCTGTGAACATCAAATTGTGCCATCGATCAAAAAATCTCTCAGAAGCGACGATGTTCATCAGCAACCGAACTCTTCTCCAGCAATGCACACTGTTCTTCCACGGCTGGAGCCAAGCGTGCTTTGAGGCGATGAAATTCCTGCTGCTTGAGCTCATCACTAGCGTGAAGCAGCTCCCTTACGGCTTCCTGCACCAGTTGAGATCGTGTTCGGTTCTTCATTTTCGCCAATTCATCCAATTTGATCAGCTCATCTTCTTGCATTCGAACGGTTAGGATATTGGACGCGGCCATTATTTTTCTCGCTTTCGGGATGTATACATTGTATTACATCGGTCGCAATTCTTCAATATTTACCTATGTATCCGTGAACTGCGCGGCTCGCTTCTATTCGTAAATCAACGCACAATCGAAAACAGAATCGTGCAGTTTATTTCTCAATCGCATAGTAGAGCTTATCCAGTCACCAATGCCTACGGAACGGAGGAGCTCCTTTGTGCTACCTACACAAAACGAGCACCGTTGTGTAGGTCTGAGCCAGCTTGCTGGTTAGGTAAATGCACCTGTTATGTTGTCGCTTTAGGTGCATACACCAATGTTTAATGAAGAGACAATAAAGTACCCATTATGACCAAGCCGCAAAATTGATTTAAGTCATTGCGTTGGCTTTTTCCTAGCTTGACTTGCACATAACTTAAGGACGATATGTCGCCAATTTGACTCCAAATCCTAGGAACACAATTCCAGTAACGGCTTTTAACCAGCGTTGAAAAGAGCCGCTTTGAGCAAAAGCTGTCAAATGCGTTAAGAGCACTACCATTGCTGCGAACCAGAATGCATTGATCAATGCATGCAGCGACACAAGTATAAATGCAGATCGGACTGCACCATCTCCTGTAGCGATGAACTGGGGAAATGCAGCTAGGTAGAACATCGAAACTTTTGGGTTTAGCGCGTTCGTTAGTAACCCTTCAATGAATGCAGCTACAAGAGTACGCTTAGGATTAGCGACTGACGTGGCTGGTGTATAGATATCCTGCCGAAACGCATCGTAAAGTGCCTTGATACCAATCCAGCAAAGATATCCTGCGCCTATCATCTTGACGATGAAAAAAACTTTCGACGATGCCAGAAGAATTGCCGATATACCCAAAATAGATAGCGCGCCATGCAAATAGAATGCTGTAATAAACCCGACTACGTTCGAAAAACCAGCCCCTTTGCCAGACACCGGTACAGTCTTAGCAATCAGCACTCCGTTGGGTCCAGGGGAGATGACCAGCAGTGAAGCCACGATAGTGAAGCTAAGTACATTCATCCAATCCATCTTACACACTCGTATTAGAATATTCCGAAGAGGCATTATAACCACATTTACAAACATAGAATGACTGCAATGGGTCGACAGCAGCGTACTGAATTTCAATAGTAAACAAAATCTAAAAGTTTGACCAACCAACCTAACGCCTACGTCATCGGCCGAAACGGAAGGGCTCGTTTGCGCTACGTGCACAAAAAGAGCACCGCAGTGTAGGTCCGAGCCAGCTTGCTGGCGAGGTGAATTGTCTGGTTATGTTGGCGTCTGAATTCAGTCTATTCGCTAACAGTTATGCGAACCTCATGCTCTTAGTAGAATACTTGTCAACAGCCCCGCGTGTAATAAATGTCAAACCTACTACGCCCATTAACATCAATCCAATCCGATTTAGGAATAAGTTTAGTTTGATACGGTTTGAATCTAAGAGTCTCATCATCACACCCCATATCGATCGGTTGCTCCGGCCTTACAACCAAGGTATCTGGGTCTGAGTTGTCAATATAGATAGATTCCACTTCGCCTTTATTGTTAGTCCATTCAAGAATTCTTCCTGACTCTAGATAGAGAACTCCAACATTCATTCCCCCATACGCTGAGGCAAAATCACCCCACATAGTATTCATGCCTTCTTTAAATTGCACTTTAAACCAACCTCCGTATCTTTCAATCACAGTTAGATGGTAGTAGGGCCCATACCCAAGATCATGATCGTACAAATGAGGGTTGACTTCAATTGGCTCAGCTGTCTTGTCGTATATGAAATTTGCAAAGACTGGGTGGTCACCCTCCGGTATAATCTCGACTTTTAGTTTGCCTATTTTTTCTGAATCCGGAGATGGCTCTGCGTAAAAAGGAATAGTCCAGCCTTCTTTGATCTCCCCAGCCGAGTCTAGTTCTATAAAATTTGCTGGCAGCATACCAACCCAATGAACATGAGTTTCCGCAGCCAGCACAGATTGCGATAATAGTAAATTAAAAAAAAGTATCGCTATCGAAAAACGTATGCAATTAAACAATTTAGTCTCCCTACTAGAACTTACCTTCGACGATCAGAGCCGATACACGATGCAATATCGTCGCCATTATTTGGCCTTCAGGTAACTCTGTTAATTGACTTGGCCAGCACCTAACATAATGGCAGCGTTCAGCTATATTAATTTTAACTCCGATGCCCTCTTAGATGCAGCACGCGCAAAGGATTCAGAGTAAGAGCAAGTAGACAATAAGGATTTCGTCGTACGCCTTGGATTAAAGACTGACTCAACCCAATCATGAACAAAATATGTACCGTTCTGATCAGCGATAAATTCACTTAACGCGATGTCATCGCGTTGCCCTCATTCCCCTCTGAATAATAATCCTTACGCCACCCATTGCTGAGGTAGGCGTTTTTCAGGTACGCAGTCACCCAGCCAAATGTGTATTTGTTCCATCATAATTAATTTCCTCTTCCTTGTGATTTGGCGTTTAGACGACCGTGTTTGATCATCTGAATTTAGTAAGCCTGCCCACCCCGCCCTTTCTCCTGCCACTCGGCTCGCGCCTTAACAACAGACTCCTTAGTTGAGACTTCCGGTATTCCCACTTGCCACCAACTACCACCGCCAGTAGAATCCACTGCATTGGTGCTAATGGCAACACAATATGTGCGATCAGATTGTTTTGCCCGTTCTAATGCTGCTGCAAGATCCTCTAGCGAACTAACTGATTCTGACGCGGCGCCCAATGCAGCAGCGTGCGCCGCAAAATCTATTTGTGGGATGGTGTCTTCTACCAATACACCATCGTCATAAAGATTATTGAATGGATCAGCCCCACAAGCGTTTTGCAATCGATTGATACAACCAAAACCGCGGTTATCCAGCACGATTATGATTAGTTTTTTCTTTAGCGCCACTGATGAGACAATTTCTGAATTCATCATTAGGTAGGTACCATCACCTACGGCAACAAACACTTCAGCATCTGGGTCGGCCATTTTCGCACCAATGCCACCCGCTATTTCATATCCCATGCACGAAAAGCCGTACTCCGAATGATATCCTTTTGAATGCTCGCCCTTCCATAGTTTCATGCCTTCAGCTGGCATCGATCCTGCCGCCACTACCAGCACATCTTTGTTTAGGTCGGCAGCCTGGTTAATCACTTCAGTTACCTGCGCATCAGATGGCAATTGATAGCCCGGTGGCTTAATCGCCTCATCTATCATGCCTTGCCATTGCGCTTTGGCGTTTGCCAGGTGTTTAATATGCGCATCGCTTGATTGCCAACCCTGTAACAATGGCTGTAGCTCTTGCAAGGCTCGGCGTGCATCGGATCGCAACCCAACAGCGCTATGTTTGTACGCATCCAGGTGTGCAACGTTGATATTGATTTGTGGCACACGGGTATTAGAGACCATCGTACGCGAACCGGTGGTGAAATCAGACAAGCGAGTGCCAACAGCAATGATCAAATCACAAGCGGCGACCATTTCATTGGCAGCAGAACTTCCTACTACACCAATACCACCCGCATTTAATGGGTGTGAATATGGCAACGCACCCTTGCCCGCTGAAGTTTCAGCTACTGGGACGTTGTGCTCCTCTACAAACCTCTTGAACGCATCAACTGCATCTGAGTAATGCACGCCACCGCCGGCAATCGCGACGGGTTTTTTGGCCTTGCTGATCATTTGCGCAACAGAGGCAAGTTGATCCAAGTCGGCACCAGAGCGACGTAAGGTATGCACCACTTCATCAAAAAAGCTATCAGGGAAATCAAACGCTTCCGCTTGGACATCTTGCGGCACACATAGGGTCACAGGGCCGCACAACTCTGGGTCGGTAAGCACGCCAATCGCACGAGGCAACGATGTAATAAGTTGCTCAGGCTTACTAAAGCGATCAAAATATGCGGAGATGGGCTTAAAGCAGTCATTGACGTTTTCGGTAGCATCGTCTGAGCGCTCGACTTCTTGTAGCACAGGTGCTGATGCGCGATGCATGAAGGTGTCACCCGGTAACAGCAAAACGGGTAAACGATTTACGTATGCTGTGGCAACGCCTGTGAGCATGTTACTAGCACCCGGGCCAACTGAGCTGCTGCAGATCATCATGCGCTTACGACGCATCTGTTTAGCGTAACCGGAGGCTGCATGCACCATGCCTTGTTCATTCTGGCCACGGTAAGTGGGAAGCTCATCCTTGACCTGATGCAAGGCCTCGCCAAGCGCAGGCACATTGCCATGGCCAAAGATCGCCCAGACGCCAGCAAATAAGCAAACTGTCTCACCATCAACAATGGTTTTTTGGGCACACAGGAAACGCACCATGGCCTGTGCCAGAGTTAAACGGGTAGTAGACACGGAGTACTCCAATGACAGTCTAAAAAATAGGATTGCTAACCGGCATTATATACCGAAAAAAAATTGATCCAAGGGTTCTGCTACAACGGCAACTGAGACTACTATCTCAGCTCCCGCTTCGCCTGATTGATCCATTTTTTATGCAGCTTGGTGTAATGGTTAGGTGATAAACGAGCTTTGTCGAGAATACCCTGTAGTAGGTTCGTAGCTTGTCCGGCATTGCCGCTTGCCCTGAGCATCATCGCATAGCGAAAAGCAGGCTCTGGACCGGTGTAGTAACCCACTAGGGTGTCGCATTCTGTCGTGGCAACCGCTATATCACCTTGCTGCTCCAGAGAACGTGCATACACAAATGCGCATCCTGTTTTTTATAGTCGGGGTTCTGTGCAATTAGCGTGTCCAGCGTAGTGCGCGAAACAGTGTGATTACCTAACTCAAACTGACTTGCAGCATAACCGTACATTAGCTCAGGGTTGCGCTTGTTAAGGCCGGTAAGACATTTCTTGTAAAGATCACTAGCTTCGGCAAATCGCCCCTTTTCCATGAACTCATTAGCGAGCCGTTGATTATTTTGAACCGTATCAGCGACTTCTAGATCATGGTTGGCAGCGTTAATATCTCTGTTGGGATTGAGGATGCTGGCGGCTTTTTTGCGAGCATCGTGACCACCTGGGCCAGCCATTAGATCAGGCAAAACTTCCATAACGAAGTAGGCTACCGACCCAGCTCCTGGCAACATCATGACGATCCAGATCCAACGTTGATTGCGCCCAGTTTTCAGCACATGAACAACAAGTACAGCCTGAATTATCAGCGACAAAATTACTAACGGTATTACGATGCCTCCTTTTTTCTGGTCGATGCAGCGTGTTTCTCAGGAAACCTCGGGTCGCATATGCGGGAAGAGAATCACATCTCGGATACTGGGCGAGCCCGTTAACAACATCACTAGTCGATCTATGCCTATTCCTTCGCCGGCTGTCGGAGGCATACCGTACTCCAATGCGCGCACGTAATCAGCATCATAATGCATGGCTTCAACATCACCGGCTTCCTTCTCGCTCACCTGTGCTTGAAATCGTTCAGCCTGGTCTTCAGCATCGTTAAGCTCAGAAAAGCCGTTGGCGATTTCTCGCCCGCCAATAAATAGTTCAAACCGATCTGTCACGGCTGGGTCATCATCGTTACGACGTGATAAGGGTGAAACTTCTGTTGGGTACAAGGTGATAAATGTCGGGTCAAATAATTTGGCTTCTACCGTTTCTTCAAATATCTCTGTTTGTATTTTGCCTACACCCCAACTTGGCTTTATATCAATGTGCAATGCTTTGGCAATAGCAGTTGCTCCTTCAAGGGTGGTAAGCTCATCAGCCTTAACGTCGCTGTTGTATTGCAGTATCGAATCAAATAGGCTTAGGCGGGTAAACGGCTTACCAAAATCCAATACAGTTTCACCATCTTCAAACAGTATCTCAGTTTTACCCACCACCTGCGTTGCAACGCCGCGCAATAGCGTTTCGGTTAGGTCCATCAGGTCCTCATAGCTTGCGTATGCTTGGTAAAATTCAAGCATCGTAAATTCTGGGCTATGTCGTGTGCTTAACCCTTCATTACGAAAGTTACGGTTGATTTCAAACACACGCTCAAAGCCACCTACCACTAAACGCTTCAAGTAAAGCTCTGGCGCGATTCGTAGGTAAAGATCAATATCCAAGGCATTGTGATGAGTGACAAACGGCTTTGCTGCAGCACCGCCAGGTATCACCTGCATCATCGGTGTTTCAACTTCTAAAAAATTATGCTCTATTAGAAATGACCGGATATAACTGATGACTTCAGATCGAATCCTAAACGTACTACGGGTATCTTCGTTCATGATCAGATCAACGTAGCGCTGGCGATAGCGAGTTTCTTGATCACTTAAACCATGAAATTTTTCAGGCAAGGGGCGCAATGATTTAGTTAACAACCTAAGCTCGCTAACTTTGATAGATAGCTCGCCCGTTTTAGTGATAAAGAGCGTGCCTGTGGCAGCAACAATATCGCCGATATCCCACGTTTTAAAACTTGCGTATGGCGCTTCTCCAATTTGATCGCGTTGCACAAAAAGCTGAATATCACCTGACACATCACGAAGCCCGGCAAAGCTTGCTTTACCCATTACGCGTCGCGACATCATTCGTCCGGCAACACTGACCGTTATGCCCTGCTCGGCCAGTTGATCTTTTTCCGCAGCACCATGCTCATTCTGCAAGGCACCCGCTTTATGCTCAGGCCGGAAATCATTAGGGAACGCATTGCCTGCCGCGCGCATGGCTTGCAACTTTTCGCGGCGGGTTGCAATTAGTGTATTTTCGTCTTCGGTCATGGGTAGGTGGCCGGTTTATAGTGGTAAGTTAACGCCTATGCACAATGGCACAAGCAAAGTATGTGTATTTATGTGCAACAACTACAAGCCAGCTTTTAGGCTTTCTTGCAAAAACTGCGTAATATCACCATCGAGCACAGCTTGTGTATTACTGGTTTCAACCCCTGTGCGCAAATCCTTAATGCGTGACTGATCGAGTACGTACGATCGAATCTGACTGCCCCAACCGATATCGGATTTTCCTTCCTCCACCACTTGTTGATCACCAAGTCGCCTGTTCATCTCCGCCTCATACAACTTTGATTTAAGTTGTTTCATTGCAGTCGCTTTATTTTTATGTTGTGAGCGATCGTTTTGACACTGCACAACAATGCCAGACGGGCCATGTGTTATCCGCACTGCAGATTCGGTTCGGTTAACGTGCTGGCCACCTGCACCACTTGCGCGATACACATCTATGCGTAAATCGGCTGGGTTGATATCAATTTCAATATCATCATCAATTTCAGGTGAAACAAACACCGCGGCAAATGAGGTGTGCCTACGGCTACCTGAATCAAACGGACTTTTACGCACCAAACGATGCACGCCTGTTTCTGTGCGCAGCCAACCAAAAGCATATTCGCCAGCAACACGAATGGTGGCGGACTTAATACCCGCCACATCACCTGCTGACACTTCGATGAGCTCGGTTTTGAAACCTTGGCGCTCACCCCAGCGTAAAAACATGCGCAATAACATTTCGGCCCAATCTTGGGCTTCGGTGCCACCACTGCCCGCTTGAATATCCAGAAACGCTGGTGCAATATCGTGCTCACCTGAAAACATGCGCCGAAACTCAAGCCCCGCCACACGAGTTTCAAAGTCGCTTAGATCAGTGACAACTGAATTTAGCGTGTCTTCATCGTCTTCTTCTTTGGCCATCTCAAGTAGATCAGCGGCATCACCAAGGCCATTATCCAGCGCATTGATTACATCGATGATGTCTTGCAATGTTGCTCGCTGTTGGCCAAGCTTTTGTGCACGCTCTGGGTTGTTCCAGGCGGCAGGATCTTCGAGCTCACGGAGGATTTCTTCTAGCTGCTCTTTCTTGGTATCGTAGTCAAAGATACCCCCGAAGTGAATCGCTGCGTTCGCGTAGATCTTCGATTTTTTGCAGATGAGCGTTTATTTCGATCATGAGATGCTTAGCTTGTGAAGCCATATTACTAATTAGCACAAAGTGTAGCGCATATCGCTTATACCGACTGGATATGCTGCACCTCTAGCTGCAAGTTTTGCGACCCTCGGTAGCGATTAACACCCAAGCGGTACACCAATTTGATGATTTCCCCGCTCTGCCAGTCGTCAGCTTGATTAAAAGCAATTGCATTCACGGGGCGAGCATCGTTGTCCGCTTCACTAAACAATGGCTTGAGCTGCAATTTTAGATGCCCTGTGCCCACCTCGGCCGCACTGATCAAGCAGAATTCTCCATCAAAAACAGGCGCATCAAAGCCCTGCCCCCAAGGCGCTAGGTTTTCCAGTATCAAGGCATGCTGTAAATCAAATTCATGCTGATACAGTTCGCCATCGGTCAGCCATTCTCTATTGGGACGTTCGTCTTTTAGCCAGATGCGCACTTCTTGTTCAAACGCTTCGGCAAATTCTGCGAAGTACCGGCGCTCAATGGTTAGCCCCGCCGCCATGGCGTGGCCGCCAAACTTTTCGATGCGATCAGGATGACGAGCAGCGATGCGTTCAAATATGTCTCGAATATGCACACCGGGGATGGAACGCGCTGAGCCTTTGATCACCTGTTCGCCGTCGGCTGCGAAGATCACCACCGGCTTATGCTGCGCCTCTTTGATGCGCCCAGCTAAGATTCCGATCACACCTTGATGCCAGTTTTCATTAAATAGCACCACCGAAAATCCATCACTCTCTTGGGCGTCAGTCATTGCCTCCTCTGCTAATTGCAACTCAGCCTCACTACGCATCGAACGCTCTATGCTTCGACGTTGTTGATTGAGTTGATCTAGCTCTTGCGCAAACATGACGGCCTGAGCCTTATCAGTAGTCATCAAGGTTTCTACACCACGCGTCATATCATCTAAACGACCAGCAGCATTAATACGGGGCCCCAATGCAAAACCTATATCCATCGTTGATAAGGTTTCAGCCGCGCACCCGGCTTTTGCCAACAACGCCAGCACGCCAGGCCGCGTTACACCTCGACGTATGCGGCGTATGCCTTGCTCTACTAAGGTTCGATTGATACTATCCAGAGGCACAACGTCAGCGACTGTTCCGATGGCAACTAGATCCAAAAACTCGGCAAGATTAACTTTATCATCCAGCAAACCGGCCGCATCCAACACTTGTCGTAACGCCAGCAGCACATAAAAACACACGCCAACGCCTGCCAGATTTTTACTTGGAAACCTTGAACCCGGAATGGATGGATTAATTATGGCCGTCGCGCGTGGGAGTACGGTTGGAGGTAAATGATGGTCGGTGACAATCACATCGATGCCAAGCTTGCTAGCACGCTCCACACCCTCTACAGAGGCAACGCCATTGTCGACGGTAACAATGAGCTGAGGTTCACCGCCAGCCAGCGCATCCACGATGGCAGGCGATAAACCGTAGCCATACTCAAATCGATTGGGCACAAAGTAGCTAACATGTTGGTAGCCCAATGCTTTTAAACCTAGGATCGCAAGCGTTGTACTGGTAGCGCCATCGCAATCATAATCACCCACCACCACAATTCGTTGCTGCTGTTGGCGTGCCAGCAGCAGCCGCTGTGTTGCGGTATCAATATCAAGCAGTGTGTCAGGCTTAGGTAAATTGGCCAAGGAATAGTCTAGATCGCTTTTATCCACTACGCCACGAGCCGCCAATAAACGATGCGCAAGTGGACTGCTATGCAGGCGTTCTGCAAGCTCAGGCACTTCGCGGCGCTTAATAACGGGAGCAGGAGTTATCGCCACTTTGATAGCACTCGTTTTAGTTTTGCACCCAAACCGCTTGCCTGCTTTGGTTCATATCGATTGCCATGACAGTCATCGATATGGAAGCTTAGATGCTTGGTGTTTTGATGAGCCTCGCTTATTGGTTGAAGCATCTGTTGAATGATGTGGTCACGCGCAGCAATAAAACTATCGTACTCATTAGCAAGCCAAGCTTGCTGTAAGCGTATATCCGCTACTAAAATTTTACTGAATTTTTCGGTGTTGCTTTTTTTGGCAAGATGAGCAGCGCGCTCTACTGTCGCGGCGATATTCAAATCCTCTATCTGCAGGCATTCTATATCTAAGCGATTTGCCAGGCCTTGAGCAAATGGATCGTTTGCATATAACGACGTTTGCGAATCTTCCGCAGGCTTTGAAAAGGCGGCTCCCCCATAGCACCAGATGCTGTTAACCGGTCGCAGGCCACGTTGTTGGCGGCTGATATTGACAGGGTGCTCATGCAGCATCATTTGCGCCTCGGTGAGTAATTGTCGCCATTGGGCAGCTTCGGTTGATCTTGGCAGCGCATCAGCCACTGAGCGATAAGCCAACATGGGTGGTGGCAAGCAATCTAACGCATCAGCATTTTGCCCTGTTAACTGCCAATCAATTGCAGAGTGCGCCGCGACATGAATATTGTCGGAATTCCAAAGCTCGTTTAACGTTGCTATTAGTAAATTGGATTCTTCCGCTGTGAGCGACAAACACTGCGCAGGTAACAATCGAGCATTATCGAGGCTAGCATCCAGGTGAACGGGCTGGGCGCACACTTGGTGCTTGGCCAATGCGCCAGCATATAGGCAATTCGCAATCGGCAAAACATCGCCCTTATTCAAGGTATATCCAAGCGAATTTAAAATCACTTTTTCGTACGGATCTTGTATCAATTGCTCCGCAGCTGATCCCGCTAACCATGGGCTCAACGGGTGCATATCAATCGCAGAATCATCCGGCATATGCTCTGCAAACAACCAGGGTAGTAATAACTCGATTTTCACAATGTTACGCGTCACTCATTAGCCCATCGATCAGGCTAATACGACTTATGGGCACGGGAACTCTGTATGATATGCATACTCATAGAGCTAGCTTACGTTAATCGATCGGGGCACGTCACCAATGAGGAATAGAATTATACTAGTCGGAGTGATCGCAGTGCTAATAGCCCTGTTTTTTATCTTCGATCTAGGCCAGTACGCCAGCCTTGAGGCGCTTAAAGCTCGGCAAGCCCAACTGGCCGCTTTCAACCAAGAAAAGCCTTGGACCTTGATGGCTGCCTTCTTTTTTCTTTATGTTGCGGTTGCTGGCTTGTCATTACCTGGTGCGGTGATTTTTACGTTGGCAGGTGGTGCTATTTTTGGTTTGCCCAAAGGCTTACTGCTGGTATCGTTTGCTTCATCCATCGGAGCCACCTTCGCATTCTTGGCTGCAAGATACTTATTCCGTGATGCTATCCAAAAGAAGTTTGGCGACAAGCTCGCCGGCATAAACGATAACATCGAAAAAGATGGCGCATTTTACTTGTTCACTATTCGATTGGTGCCTGTGTTTCCGTTCTTCCTAGTGAACCTGGTGATGGGGTTAACTAAACTCAAAACAGGTGTTTTTTATATCGTCAGCCAGCTGGGCATGTTGGCGGGTACGGCAGTGTTTGTAAACGCCGGTACGCAGCTTGCACAAATAGACAGCCTCGCTGGCATACTCTCTCCCAAGCTTATTGCATCATTTGCATTACTGGGCGTATTTCCACTGGTGGCCAAAAAACTAGTCGACTTGCTGAAAAACAAAAAAACACAGGAAACTAATTAACATGTTCGGGCCCAACAAGGTATACGAAGGCTTTGATAAACCGAAAAAGTTCGATCGGGATATTGTGGTCATTGGTGCAGGCTCCGGAGGGTTAGTATCGGCCCTGATTGGCGCTGCAGTAAAAGCCAAAGTCTCACTAATAGAGCGACACCAAATGGGTGGCGATTGCCTGAACACCGGTTGTGTGCCGTCAAAGGCATTGATCCGCAGCGCAAAGCTTATGCACCAAATTAAACACAGCGCTAATTACGGCATTGAATCAGCTACCGGCGAAATTAATTTTGCCAAAACAATGGAACGCGTCCATCAGGTAGTTAAAGCCATCGAACCGCACGATTCGGTAGAACGTTACACCGGCTTGGGCGTGGATGTGATCAAAGGTGAAGGCAAGATCACCTCACCCTGGACAGTTGAAGTGAACGGCAACACTCTCTCTACCCGCAACATTATTGTTGCTACTGGTGCATCGCCTTTTGTGCCGCCTATCCCTGGTTTGGACAGCATTAACTATCTAACATCAGAAAACCTGTGGGATCTTAAAGAACTCCCTAAACGGTTGGTGGTATTAGGCGGCGGTCCCATTGGTAGCGAGCTGGCACAAGCCTTTAAGCGCTTGGGTAGCGATGTTTGGCAAGTCGAGATGTTTGATCGCATCATGAACCGCGAAGATCCAGAGATTGCTGATATGGTAACCGAGAAATTTATTGCAGATGGTATTAACGTGATGGTCAACACAAAAGCCGTTGGCGTTGAAACCAATAGCGCAGGCGAAAAAGAGCTTATCTGCGAACGCGGTGAAGAAACTCTGCGCATAGCATTTGACGAAATCATCGTAGCCGTCGGCCGCAAGCCACGCAATAGTGGTTTTGGACTAGAAGAGCTGGATATCGCTCTTAACCGCAACGGCACTATCGAAGTCAATGCGTATCTACAAACCAAATTTCCAAACATCTATGCAGTAGGCGACGTGGCTGGACCATTTCAATTCACGCACGTAGCGGCGCATCAGGCGTGGTACGCAGCGGTTAATTCCCTGTTTGGTATGTTCAAAAAATTCAAGGCTGATTACCGCGTAATCCCCTGGGCAACCTTTACCGACCCTGAAGTAGCACGCGTGGGGTTAAACGAAACTGATGCTATCGATCAGAATATTCGCTATGAAGTTACTACCTACGACATCGACGACCTTGATCGCGCCATCGCCGATAGTAGTAACTTTGGTGTTGTTAAAGTACTCACTGTACCCGGCAAAGACAAAATACTGGGTGTCACCATTGTTGGAGAACACGCCGGTGACTTGATAGCCGAATACGTTATGGCAATGAAACACGGCCTAGGGCTAAACAAGGTACTTGGTACAATACATATTTATCCAACCCTGGCCGAATCTAACAAGTATGTCGCTGGCGAATGGAAACGCGCACATCAGCCCCACACCTTACTTAACTGGGTTGAGCGTTTTCACACATGGCGACGAGGATAATGAGACGCCATGAGCGACGACAGCACAGCTAACCATAAAACTGGATCTTGCCTTTGCGGCAAGGTCAACATTAGCATCGCCAAATACAATCGCGACGTTGTAGGCTGCCACTGTCAGCAATGCCGCAAACAAACTGGCCATATGGTTGCAGCTTTTAACGTAGTAGATGCTGATCTAACCATCACAGGCGAAGACAACCTAAAATGGTATGCAGCATCGGACGATGCAAAACGTGGCTTTTGTGAAACATGCGGCTCGATGTTGATCTGGAAAAGCAACGGCTCTGATAACACATCATTGATGGCTGGCTGCATGGACAGCCCAACTGATCTAAAACTGGTTGGCCATATCTTTACGGCTGATAAAGGCGACTATTACGAACTTGATGACGGTTTGCCGCAACATGAAGGTACTGGCGGGGCTATTTAGGTGCACACCGGCGGTTGCATGTGCGGAGCAAATCGATATGAGCTTAGTGATGATTCTCCGTGGTCGGCCTATTGTCATTGCGAAAGCTGTCGCAAGCACACGGGTGCACCGGTGGCCGTATTAATTGCTGGTAAACCTGAGCGAGTCAGTTGGACAAAAGGCGAGCGTAAACGCTACGAGTCATCCGCTGGCCGTTTTCGAGCCTTTTGCAATGACTGCGGTACATCTCTGACATGGGAAACCGATAACGACGGAGGATGGCTGGGCGTACATAGCAGCACTTTGGACAACCCTGATGCGTTGCCGCCGACAGATCATGTGTTCCACGCTGAAGCTGTTGATTGGTTAAAGATCGATGACGACTTGCCGCGCTTTGAAGGATCTAAATTTATTACGCCTGCATAGGGGCACTAAATGTCTACAAGCTCCGGCATCCCCACATGGAAGCCTTGCGCAAAATCGATGCCGATATCACGCACAGCATTTAACAGCCGTGGGCTTTCTATAAATTCCGCCACGGTTCGTTTGCCCATGGATTTACTCATTTCATTGATTGATTTGACCAGCGTAAAATCAGTTGGATCATCAAGTATGTCTTTAACCAGCAATCCATCGATTTTCAAAAAATCAATTGGCAGCTTACGCAAATAGGCAAACGAAGATAAGCCTGAACCAAAATCATCGATTGAAAATCGGCAACCGATCTCGCTAAGCCTGTGCATAAATTTAGAGGCAGCAGACAAGTTAGCAATGGTGGAAGTTTCAGTAAGCTCAAAGCAGAGCTTTGCTGGCGGTATGCCACTAGCCGTAATTTTTTGAACATAAATTTCAGCGTTTTCTGGCGTGGCAAATGTGCCACTGGCAAGATTAAGTGCCACGTGTCGAATGCTGTGCTGTAGCTGCGGGTTAGCCGTTAGCCATTGCAAGGTGAGCTCCAGAGCGCGCTGATCAAGTGCTGCCGACAATCCATAACGTTCGGCTGATGGCAAGAACGAGCGTGGGTTAATCAACTCACCAGTTTCAGTTTGCAAACGCAGCAGCATTTCAAATCGCAAACCATCGGGCTCGTTATGCAAGGGCAGAATCTTTTGGCAAGCAATGCGCATGCGATTGGTTTCAAGCGCGGTATTAATCTCTTCTACCCAATGCGTAGCGACTTTGCGGTTACTGTTGTTTCCATCGCCTTCGCGATAAACCACTACACGATTACGGCCTTCGTTTTTAGCTAGGTAGCAGGCAGAATCAGCTGCGCTGAACATCGCTTTAAGGTTTTCCCAACGATCATCCGCAACTACCAAGCCCACACTAACGCCAACGGTAAAGCGATTCTCTTTCCATAAAAATTCGTAATTCTCAACTTCGTGGCGAATCTGATTAGCAAGCTTTAGCGCTTCTGGCACACTGCAGTTATACAAAAACACACCGAATTCATCACCACCGAGGCGCGCCAGGATATCGCTCTTACGCACTAAGCTATCAAACAGCTGAGATAGTTGGCGTAGCAGCTCGTCCCCTGCTTCGTGCCCACAGGTATCGTTGACGATTTTGAAGCTATCTAGATCCATAAAACACAGAGCATGTGCACGACGATCATTACGTGCGGCAGAAAGTGCCTTATCAACCAAAGTTTCAAAGTGACGGCGGTTAACCAAGCCAGTTAAGGAATCATGATGCGCATGAAACGCTAAGGTCTCTGCCTGGCGTACTGCAGCGGTGACATCACCACCGGTGCCACGATAACCCAAAAACTCCCGATCGCGATTGAATACAGGTATGCCGCTATAACGAATAACTTTGGTGTCCCCTCCAACAGCCCAACGAAATTCGAAATCGCGAAACGGCTGGTGATCGGACAAATGTTGTAAATGCCCAGGCCAATGCTCGCTGTCATTAACGTTAGAGGGGTGCTCCAACAATTGGCGATGATTGCGACCAATTAAGTGTTCCCGCGGGACACCCAGCACCTGTTCTAGATCATCAGTCACAAATCGAAAGGTTAGGTTTTTATCCAACTCCCAGAAAAAATCTGCGCCTGCATGCGCAAAGTGGCGATAGCGTTGTTCGCTATTGCGTAACGCCAATAGTTCCGCTGGAACATCCGCACTGGGCGCATCGCTCCCACCACCCATGCCAATCATGTCAGTAACACTGCGCTGAGATTGATTGCTGCTAGCCTGCATTGCTACATCGACGAATGACATCAACACGGCGCGTGACGATCCCCACTGAACGTGTGTCACCCGGGCGATTAATCTAACTGGCTTGCCATCTCTTGCGGTGGCAGAAACGGTTAAACGCGCACCGGCATTGGCAGGCGCAGCTTCAGTGGTTTCGATTGCAGCGGTGTTAATACGTGCAAGCACTGCGTCACTGAACAAATCACGTATAAGGGCTTTATCGGTGAGCGATTGCGCACCGGAAAAACCCAACGCTTTGGCAGCATTGTCATTGGCAAAGAGAATGTCGTTTTTGCCAAAAATCAGGCTACCCTGTATGCCATCGTTTACCAGTGTTTGATAATCGATCGTGACAGCTGAACGCGGTGGCGCGACGCTAGGCCCACCAATTAGGCGTATATCAATACCCCTGACTTGGCGGTTGGCTGTGAGTACCGGCGTGCGCACAATCATCGCTGGCGTCTTACTGGGCCCAATCTCGATGGCACTGATATCGGCTTGGGCTGAGTACATTGCCTGGCTATCCAATACCAGTTGTTCACGAGCATCTTCGGTGGACAGCAACTCGAAGTCGGTGTTGCCAATGACGTCATCTGGGGAGTCAAAGCCCAAACTCTGGGCAAAGGCCATCGAACAAGCCCTGTAAACCAGGTGCTCATCTTTCAAAGCGACGCGATCGCTTGGTTGTCCAAGCAGATCAGATTTACTGAGCATACGCATAAGAAACAGGCACTCGACGAAGGGGTCAGAAGTCCTTGGAGTATAGTCCAAGCCAAATAAATGACAAAACCCAGTTGGCCTGAATGTGACACCCGAGCATCTGCGGATTCGCCCTAGCCGGGCCGGGCGCGACGTAGGTCTCAAATCCCCAGGTAGCGGCTATTACATACTGCGCCGGTACTGACCGCCAACGGCGAATAGCTCATCAGTCAATTGGCCAAGAGAGCAGCTTTCAGCCGCATCAATTAAGGCTGCAAATACGTTGTCTCCATTAATTGCCGCCTGCCGTACGCGCTGCAGTGCAGCGGGTGAATCGCGCACGTGGCGCAGCTGGAAATCAGCCAGCCGATCAATTTGATCCTGTTTTTCAGCATCGTTGGAGCGAGCCAGCTCAATCGTGGGCGCTTTTTCTGCTGTCTCGGGCAGAAAGGTGTTTACACCAATAATGGGTAAGGAACCATCATGCTTGCGATGCTCATACAACATGGATTCATCTTGTATTTTGCCGCGTTGGTAGCCCGTCTCCATCGCGCCCAGCACGCCACCACGGTCTGCGATCCGTTCAAACTCTTGCAATACCGCCTCTTCAACCAGATCGGTTAGCTCATCGATAACAAAGCTGCCTTGATTAGGGTTTTCGTTTTTAGCTAAGCCCCACTCACGGTTGATCACTAACTGAATCGCCACCGCGCGGCGCACCGATTCGTCAGTAGGCGTAGTGATGGCTTCATCATAGGCATTGGTGTGCAAAGAGTTGCAGTTGTCATAGACGGCAATCAATGCCTGCAAGGTGGTACGAATATCATTAAAGGCCATTTCCTGAGCATGCAGAGAGCGCCCGCTGGTTTGTATATGGTACTTAAGCTTTTGGCTACGTTCGGTTGCACCATAGCGTTCACGCATGGCTACAGCCCAGACGCGACGGGCCACCCTACCCATCACGGTGTATTCGGGGTCCATGCCGTTACTAAAGAAAAACGACAAATTAGGCGCAAAGTCATCAATGTGCATACCACGTGCTAAGTAACTTTCGACATAGGTAAAGCCATTAGCCAATGTAAATGCCAACTGACTAATAGGATTGGCACCAGCCTCGGCAATATGATATCCCGAGATCGATACCGAATAAAAATTACGAACCTCCTTATCGATAAACCATTGCTGAATATCAGCCATCATTTTTAGGCTGAATTCAGTTGAAAAAATGCAGGTATTTTGCCCTTGGTCTTCTTTGAGAATATCGGCCTGTACTGTGCCGCGTACCTGTTTATAGGTGCTAGCCTTAAGCTCGCTCAATTCATTGCTATCAGGCGCGCGTTTGTGCGCTTGGGTAAACACATCGATCTTTTGCCGTACTGCTGCAATAAAATAAAACGCCAATATGGTGGGCGCAGGCCCATTGATGGTCATTGATACGGAGGTGGCTGGGTCACATAGATCAAAGCCTGCATACAGGGCTTGCATATCCTCAACAGTGGCGATTGACACACCTGAATTACCCACCTTGCCATAGATGTCGGGCCGCACTGCTGGATCGTTGCCGTACAAGGTGACCGAGTCAAACGCTGTAGACAAGCGTTTTGCTGGTGCATGGGCCGATAGTTTTTTAAACCGTTTGTTTGTTCTGTGCGGGCCACCTTCACCTGCAAACATACGGGTGGGATCTTCTCCTACACGCTTGAACGGAAATACACCGGCGGTAAATGGAAAGTAGCCCGGTAGGTTTTCACGCAGTAGCCAAGCAAGCAGATCACCGTGATCTGAAAACCGTGGCAGCGACACTTTGGAGATTCGAGTACCCGATAGGGATTCACTGCATAGCGATTGCTCGCGGCTCACTCCACGAGCCTCAGTGCTAATGGCATCTTGGCGGTATTGCTCAGCCAATGCCGGCCAGTTATTTAACAGTTCGCTTGATTGTGCCAGCAGTGCAGTTTGTTTTTGTTCAAGTATTGATTTTAATACTGCAGGTGCATCATTTGATGAAGTACCTTGTGGCGCGTGGTGCTGCAACATGTCGATAGAGGCCAGCAATTGCTGACACTGGCGAGCAACACCAGCTTGCTGCTCGGCTAGCGCATGAAATTCACGAATCGCTTCGCTAATCTCTGCAAGATAGCGTTGTCGCTTTGCAGGTACGATGCTCGTTTTAGAAGTGCTAGCACTAACGTTAACTTGCGGTAAATCGCCATCGCGGATTTGTAAACCCTTATCCACTAGCTCAACCTTAACCGCTTGATAAAGCGCAGTAACACCATCATCGTTAAACATCGAGGCCACGGTACCGTATACCGGCATCGTATCCGCAGATTCTGCAAATGCTGTACGATTACGCTGCACTTGTTTGCGCACATCGCGCAGCGCATCTTCTCCACCTTTGCGCTCAAACTTATTAATGCACACCACGTCGGCAAAATCGAGCATGTCGATTTTCTCCAACTGACTGGCGGCACCGAACTCAGGTGTCATAACATACAGCGATACATCGCTGATCGACACAATGCCGGCATCCCCTTGTCCGATGCCGGGTGTTTCGACGATGATTAAATCAACACCGGCTGATCGGCAAGCCGCAATCATAAGCGGTAATGACTCGGGCACCTCACCCTGCGCATCACGGGTTGCCAGTGAGCGCATAAAAATGCGCTCATGGTTTATCGCGTTCATTCGGATTCGATCACCGAGCAATGCACCACCCGTTTTACGCCGTGATGGATCAATCGCTAATAGCGCAACCGACACACTATCTGCTTGATCTAAACGCAGGCGCCTAATCAGCTCATCGGTGACAGATGACTTACCCGCACCGCCTGTGCCGGTTATGCCTAATACGGGTGTGCTACTCTCACTTGCGTTTTTAACTAGCCGTTGCGCTTCAGCATCGGTGATGTGATCGTTTTCAATGCGGCTAAGTAGCTGTGCAAGTGTGCGATGTTGTTGATGATCAAATTCACTACGTGCTCGGGGCTCAAGTGGTAAAGCATCTTTACGCGGCACCGACCAATGTTGCCGCGCTTTGTTAATCATGTGATCGATCATGCCTTGCAAGCCCATCGACTGCCCATCCTGAACAGAATAGATATGCTCAACTCCGTAATCATGCAGCTGGTCGATCTCGTCGGCAACAATAACGCCACCACCACCACCGAACACACGAATATCATCAGCACCACGATCACGTAATGAATCAATCATGTATCGGAAAAATTCTACATGGCCGCCTTGGTAACTACTGATAGCAATACCGTGCGCATCTTCTTGTATCGCCGCATCAACAATTTCAGCAACCGAACGATTGTGCCCAAGGTGTATCACCTCAACGCCTGCGGCTTGGAGCATACGACGCATGATATTGATTGATGCATCGTGGCCATCAAACAAGCTGGCAGCCGTGACAAAACGCAGATGCTTGGGCTCTAAGGCGTTGGAAATACTGGCGGCAGGTCTGGACATAGTCACCTCGAAGCGATTAACTCATTGTGCTTGACGTTTACGTTAACGTCAACTTATGCTGGGCAGATGAGACAATCAGATAAAGACATCCATTACTCCATCGCCGAACTCGCGAAAGAATTTGACATTACCACCCGCACTATTCGATTTTATGAAGATAAGCAGCTGCTAAAGCCTGCACGACGTGGCCAGCAGCGCGTGTATTCACGGGCTGATCGCACGAGGCTTAAACTAGTGCTGCGCGGCAAGCGTCTGGGCTGGCCTTTGGATGATATTCGCGAGATGATCCATATGTACGATGCGCCCGGTGGTGAAGAAAAACAACTGCGTGTCATGATCAATAGAATCAATACCAGTCGCGAAACGCTTTTGCGACAGCAGGAAGATATTGCACTCGCGCTTAGCGAATTCGATGACATACAACTGCGATGCGAGACGCAGCTGTCGTCACTGCAAATATCGAATCTAACCGGCACCTAAACCACACGAGCAGCGTTATGACAGCAAACACCTCAGATCCAATCGTAATTGTTAATGGTTCACGCACGCCAATGGGCGGGTTTCAAGGGGCGTTATCTGACGTTGGCGCGCCTGCATTGGGCGCATGCAGCATTGTGGGGGCGCTTGAGAAATCAGGTGTAAAGCCTGCGGACATAGAAGAAGTAATAATGGGTTGTGTATTACCGGCAGGCTTAGGGCAAGCACCGGCTCGGCAAGCATCGATTGGTGCGAGCATACCCTTATCAACTCACTGCACCACAATCAATAAAATGTGCGGCTCAGGGATGAAAGCGGTAATGCTTGCGCATGATCTACTCACCGCTGGCAGTGTTAACACGATGGTAGCAGGTGGGCTAGAAAGCATGAGCAACGCACCCTACTTATTGCCCAAGGTACGCGATGGTTTAAGGATGGGTCATGGCGAAGTGAAGGACCACATGTTTACCGACGGCCTTGAAGACGTATTTGAACCTGGCAGGTTAATGGGTAGCTTTGCCGAGCAAACGGCTACGCGATACCAGTTCACACGTGAAGCACAAGATGCATTTGCTATTACCTCACTAGAGCGTGCAAACAAAGCCATTAGCGACTGCACTTTTGCAAAAGAAATCACACCCGTCACGTTTAATACTCGTCAGGGCGAGGTAACCGTATCAAGTGATGAACAACCGCCTAAGGCCAATATCGAACGCATCCCAACATTGCGCCCAGCCTTTGAAAAAGACGGCACCGTAACTGCTGCCAATTCAAGTTCTATATCTGATGGCGCTGCCGCTGTTGTTATGATGCGTCAATCTGAAGCTGAAAAACGTGGCTTAAGACCCGTCGCGCGCATTTTGGCGCATAGCAGCCACGCGCACGAACCAGCATGGTTCACCACCGCGCCCGTTAGCGCAATTGAAAAGCTATTAAAAAAACTAGATAAAAATGCCAACGACATTGATCTATACGAAATTAATGAAGCCTTCGCCGTTGTTACCATGGCTGCGATGCAGGACCTTGGCCTTGATCACGAAAAAGTCAATGTACACGGCGGCGCGTGTGCACTGGGGCATCCAGTTGGTGCATCCGGCACACGCATTATCATCACACTGATCAATGCGCTACAAAAATACGATCTTAAAACGGGTATCGCATCGCTTTGTATAGGCGGTGGTGAAGCCACAGCGGTTGCCATTGAAAGGATCACCTAATGCAGCTTACCGACGAGCAGCTGCTAATACGTAATACAGCACGCGAGTTTGCAGCCAAAGAACTTGCACCAACGGCTGCTGAGCGCGATGAAAACGCAAGCTTTCCCACTGAAGCTATTAAGCAGATGGGCGAACTTGGTTTGTTGGGAATGCTGGTACCTGAAGAATACGACGGTGTAGACGCCGATCACGTAGCATTTGCCTTGGCGCTTGAAGAGATCGCCGCAGGTGACGGCGCTTGCTCAACCATCATGAGCGTGCATAACTCGGTAGGCTGCGTACCTATTTTGAATTTCGGCAGCGATGCGCAAAAAAAACGTTGGCTGCCCGGTATGGCTACCGGGAAGTTGTTAGCTGCATTTGCATTAACAGAACCTGGGGCAGGCTCCGATGCCAGTGCTATCATCACTAAAGCTGAGCCTATTCCAAGCGGTTACCGTTTAAATGGCGTAAAACAATTTATTACCTCAGGTAAGCATGCCGACGTAGCCATCGTATTTGCTCGCACTAGCGAGGGCAAAAAGGGTATCTCTGCATTTATCGTTGATACCAAAACGCCGGGGTATGTTGTCAGTCGTGTTGAAAAAAAGCATGGGCAGTGCAGCTCTGACACCTGCCAGATAACATTCGATAACCTAGCACTACCCAGCGACGCTCTACTCGGCGCAGAAGGCAATGGTTACCGCATTGCGTTAAGTAACCTTGAAGGCGGACGTATTGGCATTGGAGCACAGGCAGTCGGCATGGCCAAAGCCGCCTACAACCACGCGCTTGAATACGCCAACACACGTACAGCGTTTGGCACAGCGATCATCAACCACCAATCAATTGCTTTTAAGCTGGCAGATATGGTTACACAGATAGAAGCCGCACGATTAATGGTGCTAAATGCCGCGCAGCTACGTGATGCTGGAAAACCCTGCCTGCAGGAAGCTTCAATGGCTAAGCTATTCGCCAGCGAAATGGCCGAAAAGGTTTGCTCTGATGCAATACAAATACATGGTGGTTACGGGTACCTACGAGACTACCCGGTTGAGCGCATTGCGCGCGATGTGCGAGTATGCCAATTGTACGAAGGCACCTCTGAAATCCAACGCTTGGTGATTAGCCGCAACCTCGGAGCACAATAATGAAAAAAGCAATCGATTTCTATTTTGATTTCTCATCGCCCTATGGTTACTTGGGGAGCAAACGCATTGAGGCCCTAGCAAGCAAATATGAGCTAACGATCAATTGGCAACCAATACTGTTAGGCGCGGTGTTTAAAGTCTCAGGCCAGGCACCGCTAACCACCTTCCCGTTAAAAGGTGAATACGCCCTAATGGATTTCGAACGATCAGCACGCGAGCATGGCACACCCTATAAACAGCCTAAACCGTTTCCAATTGCGGCAGTAGCGGCCAGTCGCGCCTTCTATTGGATCAGCGAAAACCCCGATGCCGCTATTGCAGCCAAAACAGCTAACTTTGTACATGCTGTATTTGCGGCCTATTATGTGGAGCAGCACGATATTTCCAAAGCTGATGTACTGGCAGCCGTAGTTAACAAACTAGGCTTGAATTCAAATACGCTTGCCGAAGCGCTGGGGCAACAGGCAGTGAAGGACCGACTAAAAAATGCGGTTGACGATGCCATCGCGCGAGGAGTATTCGGCTCCCCCATGATGTACTACGGTGATGAGCCATTTTGGGGGAATGACCGAATCGAACAACTAGAACGCTGGATAGAGAAAGACGGATGGTAAACCCAAAAAAAGTACGTGAAGCGAAATCGCGCAGCCTGGCATGGCTAGGTTTGTTGTTACAAGTGTTTGGCGTGATGTTTGGCGTAACTGCCTTAATCGGCATGCTGATAAGCGCAACAAAAATTAAGGAATCTGAAGGTTCGATATATCAATCACATTTAAAGTGGCAGATAGTCACCTTCTGGCTTGGTGCGATTGCAGCGGCGGGTAGTTACATACTTTATACCAAAACGGGATCAACTTGGCCCATGATAATTGCTGGTCTATTTATCATTTACCGATTACTCACCAGCTTTTTTAAGCTGATAGAAAAACAAGCTATCAAGCGCTGGATATAAATCGATATGGAAAAGTGGCAACTCACCAACACCAATAATGGCGTATACACGCTAACCATAAGCCGAGAAAAACAGCGAAACGCGCTTGATCTGGATTTAATTCTGGGCATCACAAATGCGGTTAATACACTACCCAGCGATTGTCGAGTGTTTGTGCTGGCATCAGTGGGCGATATATTTTGCGCAGGCGCTGATATCAATTGGATGAAAGATTCGGCCAAACTCTCAGCCCAACAAAACCAAGCCGATGCGTATGCGTTTGCAACCATGCTCAAAGCACTGGATCACTTACCACACCCCACTATTGCACGAGTGCAAGGTGCAGCGCTGGGTGGTGGCGTCGGCATAATCAGCTGTTGCGATGCAGTAGTGGCAGCCGAAAACGCAATGTTTGCTTTATCAGAAGTGCGCCTAGGTATAATACCCGCCACCATCAGCCCGTACGTTATTGAAGCCATTGGCCCTCGGGCAGCACGCCGATACTTTCAGAGCGCTGAAAAATTTGATGCACAACGCGCTTATGAAATTGGTTTAGTTAGCGAAGTATGTCAGGCAGGTGCGCTTGACACTACTCTTGATAACATCATCGACGCTATGCTTCAGTGCGGGCCTTACGCACAAGGCCAGGCAAAGAAACTGGTGCGTGACATCTCAACTCAAGGTCACGACCCCGAGTTAGTTGGATCACTAGGTGATCGCCTTGCAGCTATTCGCACTGGCGATGAAGCCCAAGAGGGGTTCAGTGCGTTTATAGAAAAGCGTAAGCCGAACTGGATGGAATAAACAATAAGCAGGCAAGCTGATCGCTAGTGTCAACATTGCCTAAGCTAAACCACCACGTTTAAACTGACCCGCAAGGCTGGCAACACGGCTACCCAGATACTGAGCAAGTAGCGCATCTTGCTCATGAATTTTACCATCAGGGCTATGCGCGATCACGCCGCCTTGTGAGCCTAAACGGTTAGGCACACCTGTATCACCACCGGGTGTATCTACACCAACCCATATCATGCCGTGCTGGCCAGCCAGTGTTGTTAAGTACTGAATAGTGGCGTGTTGATCGCCGCTGTAGTTGGAACCGATAGTAAAACCCGCTGCAAGCTTGTTAGCCCATAACTGATCCTCCCACTGATCACTGCTCGCATCGGCAAAGGCTTTGAACTGCGCAGTGGGGCCACCCATAAATGTGGGTGTACCGAATACGATGGCATCGCAGGCGGTGATTTGCTGCATCTGTTCGCCATTGGGGAATCGACCGGTAACGAGCTGATCATTTTCAATGCGCATGTTAATCGCTTGTGCGCCATCAATACTGTTAACGCCTTGTGCAACGCTTTGCGCCAGGCATTCAGTTGTGCCAGTCACTGAGTGACTGACAACAGCAACTGAGATAAAAGCTGAGTTGGACATTTTGCAAATACGACTCTGTAACTAATCAGTAGCAGGCGCTTCTGGCTCTGATGGCGCTGGCTGCTCAGTGGGTTCTGTTGGAGCAGGTGTGGCTTCCATGGCTTTATCGAAGCACAACTTGGCTTTCTCCTCGGCAAAACCAGCCTCTCTATAAACCGTCTTCGGACAAGCTTCAAGCGATTCATTTTGAAGTTCTTCAAGATTGATATTATCGGGTAATGGCCCAAGGCAGGTATCGATAGCTTCTTCTTTTAGCTCGTCGCAACGTACCGCAGTAAAACCCATACAGTCAGTGAATACGTCTGACTTACACAAAACACCGGCGTTTTCGCGAGCCATTTTTATTAAGAGGAGTTTGGGGATATCATCTTGCGCACTGGCAACCAGTGGCATCGCCATCGTTATCGAGGCAAACGCCGATAGCAACACAGCGTTTTTGGCATTACGGAAAATAGACCGACTTGTAGGGTGCATCTGAATCTCATTATTTAAACCACCTCCAGTATAACTGTTCGCCATTTAATGGCATGATGAATTACCAGACACCTGTCGCACATGCGCTCCTATGCAATCAATTGACATCCTAGAACAGCTGATCAGATTTGATACGGTCAGCCGTAACCCCAACATGGCCCTGATGGGGCATATCGCATCCGTACTGGAAACAGCCGGCATTGCCTGCACCTTACTGCCAGATAGCACTGGCAATAAGGCCAATTTGTACGCCACCATTGGGCCAGGTAATTTGCCCGGCGTGATGCTCTCGGGTCACACGGATGTTGTTCCCATCGACAACCAGGATTGGACAAAACCTGCGTTTAGTTTGACTGAAACTGATGGCAAGCTATACGGGCGAGGCACTTGCGACATGAAGGGTTTTGTCGCGTGCGCAATCAAAGCTGCGTTAATCGCCAACGAATTGGATTTGAAAACTCCTTTGCATCTGGCATTTTCTTATGACGAAGAAATCGGCTGCATTGGCGTGGCCAGCTTGATCGATTTGTTACATCAAGCACCAGTGAAACCAGCGATGTGCATTGTTGGCGAGCCTACCCTACTGAGCATCGCCACCGGGCACAAAGGCAAGATCGCCCTGCGCGCAACTTGTACTGGCAGCGAAGCGCATTCAGCTTTAGCCCCTACCGCTGTTAATGCCATACATTTGGGTTGCGATTTGGTGGACGCTGTGCGCGAAGTTCAAAGCGAATTAGCGATTAAGGGCAATCGCGACGACGCTTACGATATCAACTACACCACGCTTCACATTGGAAACTTCAATGCAGGCACGGTACTAAACATTGTGCCGAGCACCTGCATAGTCGATTTTGAAATCAGAAACATAAATGCTGATAACCCAAACGACCTTATAAAAAAAATCAAACAAGCGTTAGCGCCTTCGATTAACGTGGCACGCAAAATTGCGCCTAATGCCGATATCGTAATCGAACCCGTATTCTCCTATCCTGGCTTAGAGACTCCCACTGACGCACCCATCGTTGATTTTGTTAAAGGGCTAACCGGCGGCAACACGACATGCAAAGTGGCGTTTGGTACCGAGGGCGGTTTGTTTTCTGGCAGCCTGGGCATCCCTACCGTAGTATGCGGGCCAGGCTCAATGCAACAAGGCCACAAGCCCGATGAGTACATTGAGATCGAACAAATGAATCGCTGCGATGCAATGCTCGAATCCCTGCTAGCACAATTGGAAACTGGCCTCTAATGCCCTTAACGCCATTGGCAACAAAAAAACACTGGCTGTTTGATATGGACGGTACGCTCACGCATGCTCTTCATGACTTTGAAGCGATCAAGGTTCAACTTGGTTTACCTACCGAGAAACCCATCCTTGAATCATTGGCAGATTTACCTACTGATATCGCTATAAAAAAGCATCAACTGCTAGATGAAATAGAGTTTGAAATTGCAGAGCTGGCAACGCCGCAAGCTGGCAGCACTGAACTACTGCAGTCGCTGATTGATCAAGGCTGCAACGTAGGTATCGTAACTCGCAATGGCAAAGGCATCGCTAAGACCACACTCAAAGCCTGTGGCCTTGATCATTTCTTTACAGATGCCAACATCATTGGGCGCGATTGCGCGGCACCCAAGCCAGCACCTGATGGCGTGACTTTGTTACTTTCTCGCTGGAATGCTGCAGCGACTGATGGAGTGATGATCGGTGACTATCTATACGATTTAGTGGCCGGGCGTAAAGCCGGCACGGCAACCGTGCATTTTGATGTTGTCGATAGAGGCATCTGGCCAGAATGGACTGACCATAAAATTGGTTCCTTAACTGAATTGCTGGCGGCGGTTTCGTAGCCGCACTGATGTTGCTAGCGCACTCCCGGGTGAATAAAGCCGGAGCGCTACCAACACAAACAAACCCCACCACGACATTGCGCCACCACCGGAGCGACCGACCGGTTTGGATGCAGCGGCCGAAGTTGCAGCAAAATTAACTGCGTCGTCAATGATGCTCGCTACTCTAACTCGACTCTCTTTACCGCCTGCCGGACAGGCACTGAGTAGCGTGTCATTTAGACACACATCTAGCGCGTGATCACCTTCGCGCACTAGATACAGCGACGATTGCGCACCGCACTGGCGACGTGTTGAAAGATCACTAATTGCATTAATCTCTTGATCAACCTCGATTAATGGCTCAGCCGCTAAGGCTTGACACAAACGAAGCGCCTGTCGCGACTCCACTAAATCATCTTTCATACCCTGCACGACCAACATCGGTGCAGCCAGCAAATTGTCATTTTGAATTCGCAGCGGAAAACTATTTTGATAAACCAGCGGATCGTCGATTGTCGCTTCACTGCTGGGCTGGCCAATCACTCGCTCGAGTATCGATTGACCTTCATCGTTGGTGTAGAAACCTTGCTGCACCCGTAAAAGAAAATCAGTGAAGTCAGTGGGTGGGTACATCAGCACCGAAGCACTAACGGACTCAGCTCGATCAAGCGATACGGCAGCTGCCAGATGTCCACCAGCCGACTGGCCAAATACAACCGGCAAGCCAGTAGCGCCATATTCACTTGAGTTAGCTAACACCCAGTCAAGCGCACTGTCAGCATCAGCAACAATCTCATGGAAGCTTGCCTGATTACAGGCTGGCGTGGATTCTCTATCACCAAGCAATCGGTAAAACGGTGCAAATACCACAAACCCTTGCTCCACATAATGCGGCACGCTGAGCTCTAAACCAAAGTAACCAAAACCACGGCTTGTCCAACTACCACCATGAAACGCAATCATTGCATTCTGATTACTAGCTGCGGGATGTTTAGAGTAGATACGCATTTCTAGTTGGCACTCGCCACGTGGTGTTGCAACAGTTTTATAAACGCGGCGTTGCATATACGGCTGAGTCACGCCATCAAGACGCTTTGCGCCCACATCTAATCGATTACCAGGCGTGAGCGTCCATAGCGTTGGATCAACATCCACCGCACTTCCCAACGCAAGCTTATCAAGCGAATCTTCGCAGTAGTCCTTCATGCGGGTTTCGGCAAAATTAACGGGCAGCGTACAGGCATCATCGCTAAACCACTGCAACGCCCCGTGAGCCGCTGGCGCACTCTGCTGACAAACCGATTCATCGGCATGATACAAAGGCTCGACAGGCATGTCGGCCAAGGCTTCTTCGGTTATTGCACAGGCTATCGCATTGTCCAATAGAGATTGGAAGTCAAGCTGCGCATGGGCGACACCAGTGCCTGACAATAGCCAAACACTGGTTAGCAGAATCGCTTTTTTAATTGGGGACTACCTTAGCGCGTAGCAATTTGACGATAAGCTCTTTGGCTTGTACTTCGCTGATTCGTCGGCCGGTATCAACTATGCGGCTCTTACCTGCAGCCACCGATCCATTGATGTTTTGAGCTCGACTACTCTGACCATTTTTAGTTTGAATCGCTAGTTGGATCCCACCCAGCGGACGACTGGTTTTGTTAATTAGCTCAATACCCAGTGTGCCTTGCTTGGTGATTCCGTGTCTAACCTCCACATATTTTTGCGGATTGCTACCAAGATCCAGCGCCAGCAATCTATCGGTTGCTTCCTCACCGGCAGGGCTTTTAGCTCCCGAGGCCGCAGCGTAATATTTTTTCGCCTGTTCCATTCTATTAGCTGCTTGCTCAATTTTACCTAAGCCCAAATGGGCCTCAGCGGTAGGCAGCAACTTAAGGCTTCGTTCAAAATCATTTTTAGCTGACTTAAAATTTCTGAGTTTCTGATACATATTGCCGCGCTGCACATATAGGTAAAACAACTCGCTATTTAATGACACGGCCCGGTCGTAATATCGTTTAGCACCTCGCGGGTTGTTCTTTTCCATTTCGAAGTCGCCCAAGGCTGAATGAAACAACGCTTCATTGGGCTCAATGCGTATGGCTTGTTTCACCAGCGATAGTGCTTGTTTTCGGTTGCCTGCCTTAATCGACTTTTTTGCTTCATCAAACTTCTTGTAAGCCGGTGCAGCTTTTCGCATGCGCGCCATAGCCCGCTTATATCGAGACTCACCTAAATCACCGCCCTTGGGTAACCTTGCTGCCGTAGCGACGTTGGCTTGAACACGTTGTTGTGATGGCGGATGGCTAGCAAACATACCACTGATGAAATCGCTTTTACGCCCTTCAGACAAGCGCACAAAGGTTTGTTGTAATTGCACTGCACCTTGAGGATCGTATCCCGCCGCCGACATATACTGCATGCCGTAGAGGTCGGACTCAAGTTCGGCACTGCGGCCGTAACGACTGGAGATTAGTTGCGCACCAATCATTGAACCCATACGCGCTAGATCGCCAACACCTTCACGTTGCCCAACCACCGTAGCCAACACAACCGCACCTTGTAAGCCCACTCCCTTAGACTGCTGTGATGCACCGTGCCTAGCAGCCGCGTGCACCACTTCGTGACCCAATACAGCAGCAAGCTCAGCTTCGTTGTTTAATTCGGTTAGCAAACCCCGGTTGATGGAGATCTTGCCGCTAGGCAGTGCCCAGGCATTGGGGACTGAGCTATTAATGACATTGAATTCATAAGGCAAGTTACGACCACTTGCTTTGGCAACTCGGTTGCCCACTTGGCGTACATAAGTTTCAACCCCTTTATCGACGACGTAGTCACCGCCCTGCATTTGGCGCAATGGCAAATATTGCGTTTGGCCAACTTGTTTATCCCAATCCTCGCCCATCAGCATCAGCTGGTTTTTGCCAGTAACAGGGTTTTTTGCACAAGCTGTGACAAACAATGCGACGAACAAGATAAGTGTGCGCGTAAACCAAATTCGCTTTGTCATGAAATTCTCCTGAATAAAAGCGTGTGTGCAACTGCCTAGTGTTGATGGCCACCGGGGCCATGAGCATGTCCGTGGGCTAACTCATCTGTTGAGGCCTGCCGAACGTTCTCTATTTTGACATCAAAGGTGAGGTCCTTACCAGCCATCGGGTGATTTGTATCGATATCGAGATTGAATTTACCAACCTTCACAATTGTTGCAGCTTGGCGCTGACCATCCTGATTGATATGGACAATTTGCCCAGGACGGAACCGTTGCTTAGCTCCGGTGTCCATATTTTTTTTGAGCACCCTTTGTACTCTCTCGGGATAATAGCGGCCATAGGCCAAGCCAGACGGGATCGAAATCGAAAAATCATCCCCTTTTAGCTTACCTAGGAACGCCTCCTGCAAGGCAGAGAGTACGCCAGCTTGTCCATACAGAAACTGAACAGGCGGATGGCCCGTAGAGCTTTCAAGCTGCACTGAGGCATCGTCATAGAGATCGTAATGAAACACAATGACCTGGCCTGTACCAGTAATCGGGGTGGCCGCAGTCTCTGCTTGGGTGGCTTGCGTTTCTGTCATGTGATTTATCGACTTGCTTGCGTCAATCTAACGGCTATAGCGGCACAATCAGGCACGAAGCCGCTAAAATACGAACCCCATGATAACAATAGCGCAGTTATTTCGCCCCAGTTTTATGATTAGTGAATATGATTTCATCTGTGTTTGGCACAGCGGATAACGATTTTTTGACAACATGGACAGCAAAATAGCTCACGACATGAACAACACGGATATCAACATAAATGGCAAAGGGAATAGCAAGGCGCACCCAGCCAAACGGTTTCGCACTCGGCTGTTACTACCGGTGATTGCGGCGCTAACCATTATCAGCGGCTGCAGCAATAGTAAGATTTTTTTATCACCCGTATACAACCGCCTTGATGATCAGATGCTGAACGAATTCAACAAACTGGGGGATTTCAATAAAGATCAGCTTGCTGCATTTAAGCAACGACTGGGTACTTATCACGTCTGGCACCGGCAGTCTGAGCTGCCACAGTATTCAGCCCTGCTTCGTAAAATTGTGGTGTCGATAGAAACACGCAACACTACCGAGGGCCAGGTGGGTGAATGGGTGGATGAAAGCGAAACATACACCAAAGCATTGAGAGAATGCCATCCGGTTAATTACTCTTACGACCTGATGAAAACACTAACCGATGATCAACTTAATTTTATACAGCGCCGATTTGGTCGAGAGCGAAAAATAAACCGCGAAAAATATTTCGCCCAAACAGCCGAACAACGCGTTGAACGGCGCTACAAAAATATTATTAAATGGACTGGAAGGCTTGGCTTTGATTTTACCGACAAACAAAAAATCATACTTATGCAAACCTTGCAAAAACAAGTGAGCTTACGTAAAGAATATTACAAATTATCTGATCGTTGGAACCGTAAATTATTCCTGCTCGCAAAGCGACAAGAATCCCCGAGCTACAATCGCGATATGGAAGCGCATGTGCAATCACTGTGGACACTACTCGAAGATGGCTATACCATCGAATGGGAATCCAACCGACAGTTATGGCGAAAATTTGGATTTCAATTTGTGGATAGCATGACAGGCGATCAACGTAAAAAAGCATCGATCTGGATGACCCGATTAGCGAAAACCCTAGATTCCATTGCCAAGGACAAACCAACTTTTGAAGTGACTAAAGACCCAACATTGGGCTGCTTGGTCGAGTAGATCCGCTAGCCCGCTTTGCAAAAATCCTGCTGGCGATGCTCGACAAAAGCGTTAGCAATTGATGGCACATCACGCAGTGTGCGCAACCGCGCGAACAGAAACACCGCTTCTGGGTAGTGGCGTTTCAAATACGCCAACCATTGTTTAGTTCGATTGCCTATATGTCGCGGGCTACTGCAATCATGTTGAAAAAACTGCTCTTCCACCTCTCCTACTAATCGCTCCCACGCAAGCGGAGGCTGATCAAGCGCATCGCGTGCAATTCGATCGGCTAAATCTGGCGCCGCCAATGCGCCTCTGCCTAACATAAGATGCTGGCAGCCACTTTGCTGGATCGCGTTATAACTATCAGCAACCGTCCATATCTCTCCATTGATATATAACTGCTTGGCTTTGCCGCGCACGACATCATGAACGGAGGCCCAATATGCCGGAGGTTTGTAACCATCAAATTTTGTTCTGGCATGAATTGCTAATTCAGAGGCGCCTGCTGACCAAATGCCCGTAACAATCTGCTCCAGCAGTTGATCATCGTGATAGCCAATTCTAATTTTGACGGTAAGGGGAATATCCGCTGGCATCGAATCTCTGACGCCGGCTACAATTGCCGCCACTCGCTCTGGCTCCTGCAATAAGACAGAGCCGCCCTTGCTTTTGTTTACAGTTTTAGCTGGGCACCCAAAATTGAGATCAACACCCTGCGCGCCCAAAGTGGCAGCACGTTGGGCGTTCAATGCCAAAGCCGCCGGGTTACTACCTAAAAGCTGCACATAGACGGGCACACCTGATGCCGTCACACCACCTTCAGCCAACTCCGGGCACAGCCGTAAAAAAACACGCTTGGGTAGCAATACATCACTCACGCGGATAAATTCGGTCACACAGCGGCTGTAACCGCCCAGCTTTGTTAAGCGTGCGCGCATCGCAGCATCGATGACACCTTCCATCGGAGCTAAGACAATTTTGCTTAGATGTGGTCTGATAGCGGTACTCATCTGCCTCGGTTATCCGAACCCCATGTTTGTCGGCAATATCATAAAAGTTCGCATCGTAGGCAATGACGGCGTGGACGCGCATCTGGAGCATAAAAGTGGCGGGCAATGGAGAGTGTCATCTTCAAAACTTGACGATGCCATGCCGAATTCAGAGCTCGGCATGGAGCTCAACGCCTTTATCTACACCGATAGCCAAGGGAAATCGCTTGCTTCGCTAAAAACGCCACTCGCGACGATTTACCAATGTGCCAATCTTAAAGTATCCAGCCTGGCAGAGGGCGGAGCTTTTTTGCAATGGGGCATCGAAAAAGAATTGTTGCTGCCGTTTGCTGAACAACGCAGGCCATTGTTGCCGAATGAGTACGAGTGCGTCACAGTTTATTTGGACAATTCTGGCAGATTAGCAGCTAGCAGCAAGCTCGATTTACGTTTGCCTGATACGTCCGAAATTATAAGATTGGGGCAGGAGGTAACATTGCTGGTTTATCAAAAAACAGACTTGGGCTTCAAAGCCGTGATTAACAACCACGCTCGCGGCTTGATTTTTAAAGATGAGATATTCACACCCATCAAGCCTGGGCAAACCGTGACGGCTTATATCAAGCGAATTCGTGACGACGGACGGTTCGACTTAAGCTTGCGCTCGAAAGACAACAAAAGCCGACAAGCCTTAACCGCTACGATATTGGAACACTTGGAAGCAAGTGGGGGCACAAGCTCACTTCACGATAAAAGCCCACCTGAAGAAATTTATGCGGCGTTTAATGTCAGCAAAAAGGAATTTAAAAAAGCGTTATCAACACTTTATAAACAACGAAAAATTAGCATCAATGCTGATTGCGTGTCTCTGAGCAAATAGGCGCAACCATGGCAATTCAATGGTATCCGGGCCATATGCACAAGGCTCGCGTCGAGATGAAAAAGGTGCTGCCCGCCACCGACATTATTATTGAGATACTGGATTCGCGCATTCCCTATAGCAGCGAAAATCCGATGCTTAAAGAGCTTCGTGGCGACAAACCTTGTCTGAAATTACTCACCAAGGCCGATCTGTCAGACAGCGCTGCAACCGAGCAGTGGGTTAAAGCCTTACGCACACCCACTATCGACACCATGGCCATTACCACTGCTGATGCCGACACATCCAGCGCGGTTAGAGCCAGTATCAAGCAATTGGTTACTGGTAGCAAATCAAGAGTAAAGCCGTTCGTTGCGATGGTGGTGGGCATTCCTAACGTGGGTAAGTCAACATTAATTAATCAACTGGCTGGGCGCACTGCTGCTAAAACTGGCAATGAGCCTGCAATCACCAAACGACAACAACCGATTTCCCTGGGCGATAACTGGGTGTTGCGCGACACCCCTGGTGTGCTCTGGCCAAATGTGGAAAACAGACATAGCGGTTATCGACTAGCTGCTACTGGAGCGATAAAAGATACCGCTATGGATAGTGCTGATGTAGCCGTTTATTTATTAGAGTATCTAATGCACAGCTACCCACAGTTGCTTACTGAACGTTACTCAGTATCGCTACCTATCCAAGATGCCGTAGAGGTATTGGAAATTATCGGTAAAAGCCGGGGTTGCCTTGCAGGCGGTGGGCTTGTGGACTTTGATCGTGCAGCCAGATTAGTGTTAACTGAATACCGAGCGGGCACCATCGGCGGCATCACACTTGAAACACCCGATATGCGAATCAAAGAATTTGAAGAAGTAGAACTGCAGCGCCTGAAAAAGGCAGAAAAAGAAGCACGCAAAAGAGGCGCAAAAAAGCCCTCCCGATAAGCTATTCGATAACGATTGCAAAAACATGCCAAGCCAAAACACCACCACCGAGCGCTTACCAATAACGGTTTACTTACTCTCGTTATGTAACGCGTATCTTTATATCGGGCAATCATTGCTGATCACAGTAACGGCGTTAATAGGCATGCAGCTCGCGCCAGACAAGCAGTTCGCTACCCTACCCTTGGCATTGCAGTTTTTCTCTATTATGTGTTTCAGCATACCGGCCTCGTTGATCATGGGCCGTATCGGTCGTAGAGCCGGTTTTATGCTAGCAGGGTGTATCGGTATTTTTGGTGCCTCACTTGCCCTGTGGTCTGTACTCCATGAATTTTTTGTTGGCTACTGTGCAGCCACTATTTGCTTCGGTATGTTTTCAGCGTTTGCAAACTACTATCGATTTACCGCAGCAGAGGTGGCTACACCTGCCACCAAAAATGTTGCCATCTCTTTAGTGATGGCGGGTGGTGTAATTGCAGCATTCATCGGCCCCAACATGGCCAATTGGAGCAGTGGCATGTTTGACGGCCGTCCATTTGCCGGGCCGTTCGCAGTGCTCATCGTTGTTTTTATGATTGGTATCCTAACAATCAGCTTTGCAAAGCTTCCCCGCACTACCGATACACAACAATCCAGTGGAGGTGGTCGCCCGTTATCGCTCATTGCTCGCCAGCCACGTTTTATTGTGGCTGTCATCTGCCAGGCACTTGGCTACGCCACCATGAACCTGGTCATGACGGCAACGCCACTTGCCATGCAAATGCACACCTATGACATGAGCCAAACCGCGTTTGTTATTCAATGGCATATCGTCGCAATGTTTGGTCCGTCGTTTTTTACCGGCAGGTTGATAAACCGTTTTGGCATAAACGCCGTATTAATGACAGGCGTGGTTGCAGGCTTTGCTTGCGTACTACTTAATTTGCACGGCCAAACCATGTCGCACTTTATTGCAGCGCTTGTGCTGCTCGGCATTAGCTGGAACTTCTTGTTTGTTGGCGGCACCACATTGCTTACTGATACCTACGAGCTTTCTGAAAAATCGCGCGCTCAGGCTGCGAACGATTTCATCGTATTTAGTATCGTCACACTCACCGCCTTAAGCGCTGGTGCTCTATATCATAATTTTGGCTGGCGCGTGATCAACCTCAGTGTTTTACCATTCCTTAGTGTTGCATGTTTGGCAATTTGTTGGCTATGGGTGCAAAGAACGCCACAAGTTTACGCGCCCACAGAGCGTTAAAGTCGACTGACTCACGTAAACCAGTTAAAGCAAAGCAAGTAAGCACGTAGTAAGTCGATAGCAATATCACGGTAGACAGGATCTACACGTAATTAAAGAAGCCTTGAAGAGCTTCGTAGCACGCTAATAATAACGAGGTACCACCACCGCAAGGTGATTGGGTAGATAATTATGAACTTGTCACGTCTCAAATATGCGGTAACAATCGCTCTATGTTCTCTTCTAGGCGCATGTGCAAGCACTCAAAACCAATCCAACATCAGGATAGAGCAAAAAGCTGCGCTACAACGATGGGATAATTGCGTCGACCTCCAAACTGAATTTGGCTCCGCATCAGAAGCCTTGTTACGCGTTAACCTTTATTGCGAAGGCCATAAACGTGATTTGATAGCAACCTATCCCGCGCACCTCGAAAACGAAGTCAGCAAGGTACTAACTCAACGAACCCAGAAGCTCGCCGCTGAGCAGCTTGCTCGGCGCGTACCGGAAGCCAAGCAGGGTGCATTTAGCGTTACCTTGAAGTAATCATACGGGCAAATGCCCACAATTTTTATCGTGTTTGAACTTTTTGGCACTATCTGTGACAGAATTACGTGTATGACCATTACACCGAAAATCACAGGATATAATCATATGAGAAAGCAACTTCTCGCTATCACAATTACCGCTTTAGCTACTACGGCTACGATGGCAACACTACCGGCTTTCGCTGCAACCGAACTAAAAACAGAAGAAGACAAAGTCAGCTACGGCCTCGGTATGATGATCGGTGATCGCGTTCTTTCTAACTATGGCGAAATCGATTACGATCTATTGCTTGAAGGAATCAAAGCGCAAAAATCAGGTGGCCCAACACTAATCACGATTGATGAAGCGCAAACTGTATTGCAGCAACAGCAAGAACGCGAAGCCGCTGCAAAAGCAGCTGAAGCTGGAAAAGCGGGCGAGGCATACCTTGCAGCCAACGCTGCTAAAGAAGGCGTTACCGTTACTGACACTGGCTTGCAATATGAAGTGCTTACTCAAGGTGACGGCGCTAAACCAACCCTAGAAGACACAGTCTCGGTTCACTATGTTGGCACATTGTTGGATGGCCGTGAATTTGATAGCTCAGTCGCGCGTGGAGAGCCAGCTTCATTTCCACTTAAAGGTGTTATCCCAGGTTGGACCGAGGCACTACAGCTGATGAATGTTGGCAGCAAACACCTCCTGACTATTCCAGCTGATCTTGCCTACGGTGAAAGAGGCGCTGGCGAGCTAATCGGCCCTGGCGCAACTTTGATATTTGAAGTTGAGCTACTAGAAATCAAACAGTAGATACAACTACGACATGTTTAAGCGAAAAGCTTGAGCGGCATGTCAAGCGGTATAAAAAGAGGCGCTGTCAGGATAGTCGACAGCGACTTTTTTGCATGTTATTTGAGAATGTATTGATACGTTACTTAGTACCAAAAATTCTATCACCAGCGTCACCTAATCCCGGCACAATATAACCGTGATCGTTTAAGTGGGAATCAACCGCTGCTGTCACGATAGCAATATCTGGATGCGCTTCATTAAATGCGCGCACACCCTCTGGCGCTGATATTAAACAAACAAAACGCATATTGACAGCGCCACCATCTTTCAACCTCTGCACAGCAGCGATAGCGGAGTTAGCGGTTGCTAACATGGGATCAACAACAATCACCAAACGCTCGCCTATTTTGTTTGGCACCTTGTAGTAATATTCCACTGCCTGAAGCGTTTCCGGATCACGATACAACCCAACATGCCCTACTCGCGCGGACGGAATAACATCGAGCATGCCATCAAGCAAACCATTGCCGGCACGCAGAATCGAGATGAATGCTAGTTTCTTGCCACTCAACACTGGAGCCTTCATAGCCTCAACGGGTGTTTCGATCGCTTTCATTTCCAGCGGAAGATCACGCGTGGATTCAAAGCAAAGCAGCCAGGAAATCTCTCTTAGCAGGCTCCTAAACGCAGCAGTCGATTGCTGTTTCTCACGCATCAATGAAAGCTTGTGCTGTATTAGTGGGTGACTGACCAACGTGGCTTTTAGGTTTTTATCGATTAAATCTTGTTGGCTTAACATTTAGATGATCCCCTGCTATTTAAATTTAGACGGCTAGTTTTTTGTAGCGAACGCGCTTGGGCTGAGACGCTGCCTCACCAAGACGCTCACGACGATCCGCTTCGTATTCGGTGTAGTTGCCTGCAAAGAAATTGATTTCTGATGGATCTTCGTAAGCCAGTATGTGTGTAGCGACTCGATCAAGAAACCAGCGATCGTGCGAAATCACGATGGCGGCACCAGCAAAATCGAGTAAGGCTTCTTCGAGTGCGCGCAATGTTTCTACATCAAGATCGTTTGAAGGTTCATCTAATAGTAAAACATTAGCCCCTTGTTTTAACGTTAATGCTAAATGCAATCGGCCTCGCTCACCACCAGAGAGATCTTTTACGATCTTCTGTTGATCACTGCCCTTAAAGTTGAAACGCCCCACGTAATTACGTGACGGTATTTCGTAGTTACCAATGCGTAGAACATCAGCGCCCTCGGACAACATATCAAACACCGTTTTCTCGCCATCAAGATCATCACGGCTTTGATCAACATAAGCAAGCTCGACAGTGTCGCCAATATCAATATTGCCGCCATCGGGTTTTTCATCACCCATGATCATACGAAACAGCGTTGACTTACCGGCACCGTTACCACCAATAACACCCACGATGGCACCCTGGGGAACACTGAAGTTTAGATGTTCGATTAATACTCGGTCACCATAGGATTTACTAACTTGATTAAAGTCGATTACCTTGTCACCCAAACGTGGCCCCGGCGGGATATAAATTTCGTTGGTTTCGGATCGCTTCTGAAATTCTTGCGATTGCATTTCCGCAAAACGGGCAAGCCTGGCTTTAGATTTTGACTGCCGCCCTTTAACACCTTGCCTAACCCACTCAAGTTCAGCCTTCATTGCCTTGGCATGTGCCGACTCTTGTTTGGATTCAGTTTCCAAACGTTTGGACTTACTCTCGAGCCAACCAGAGTAATTACCTTCATAAGGAATACCATGGCCGCGATCCAGCTCGAGAATCCAGCCAGCCACGTTATCAAGAAAGTAGCGATCGTGGGTAATCGCCACAACAGTGCCAGAAAAATCATGGAGAAACTGCTCGAGCCACGCCACTGAATCAGCATCAAGATGGTTGGTCGGCTCGTCCAGCAACAACATATCAGGGCCAGAGAGCAATAAGCGGCACAAGGCAACACGGCGCTGCTCGCCACCGGACAACACGTCGACCTTGGCATCCCAATCAGGCAGGCGCAGTGCATCAGCCGCGATATCAAGCTGATGTTGCAGGTTATGTGCATCGCTGGCCTCCAAAATGGCTTCAAGCTTGCCCTGTTCGGCCGCCAAGGCATCAAAATCTGCATCAGGCTCTGCATAGGCTGAATAGACCTCTGCGAGGCGGGCTTGTGCCGCCTTGATTTCGTCTACCGCCTCTTCAACGACTTCTCTGACTGTTTTTGTTGGATCAAGCTGCGGCTCCTGCGGTAGATAACCCACTTTGATGCCGGGCATGGGCCGCGCCTCTCCGTCGATTTCGGTATCCACACCGGCCATGATGCGCAACAGCGTGGACTTACCCGCACCGTTAAGGCCAAGCACGCCAATTTTGGCACCGGGGAAAAACGAGAGCGAGATATTTTTGAGGATTTCGCGCTTGGGCGGCACTATTTTGCCCACCCGGTTCATTTCGTAAACGTACTGTGCCATGGAATTCTCAAGTGGCCCGGATTGGGCAGTTATCGATATGGGCTTATTGTATCGAAAAGCACGCCCGATGCGAGGCAAGAAGCTTATACATATAAGCCGATATCCGGGCGAAGCGGAACATTCCACACTAAACTCAATCACAACAATGTGGGCGTTACGCCCGACCACTACTGATGAGTCGCCATGTTTAGATCATTTTTCCCGAGCCCGAAGCTGTTCTTTCTGTCGGCTTTCGGCTGGTTCTTATTCGTTCTGGCCGTTTGGCATGGGTACGCTGATACCTTAGGCCCACGAATGGCGATAGTGGCTCCGCTCGAGTTAACGCCAGGCGAAAACCCACCATTCATGAATCAGGACAAAGCTTGGGTTTACGTGTACCTCATCATGAGTGCATTGCTCTTTTGTATAGCCTGGATATTCTATGGTCGTAATCGTTGGTATAACTGGTCAGTCATCGGTACTGCAATAATCCTGTTGGTGACTTACTTTTTGGTGCAAATTAGCGTTTGGTTTAATACTTGGTATCGCGATTTTTTCGATTTGATTCAACTTGCTCTGACCGAACCCGATAAAGTCTCCTCGGCTGATTTTTATGGCCAGCTCTCTACCGCCTTGTATATTCTGATCCCCGTCATTTTAGCGCGCGTATTGTTCTCGTACTATACGTCGCACTACGTGTTTCGGTGGCGCACCGCCATGAATAACTACTACATGGCAAACTGGAAAAAATTACGGCACGTAGAAGGTGCGGCTCAACGTGTTCAGGAAGACACCATGCGATTCGCTGGCATAGTTGAAGGCCTAGGCTCAGCATTCATAAGTTCGATTATGACCTTACTTGCATTTCTACCGGTACTATGGACGCTTTCTGAAAAAATCACCGAACTACCACTGGTGGGCCCCGTAGAAGGGTCAATGGTATTCGTCGCATTGATGTCAGCTATTTTCGGCACAATTCTGCTGGCAATCGTTGGCATGAAATTACCCGGGCTCGAATTTCATAATCAACGAGTCGAAGCGGCGTACCGTAAGGAACTGGTTTATGGAGAGGATTTCGCTGATAGAGCAGCACCTCCGACTGTGCAATCCTTGTTTAGCGATGTGCGGACAAACTACTTCAGGCTCTATTTCAATTACTTATATTTCAATGTTTTCCGGTACGCCTACTTACAGGGTGCCAGCTTTGTCCCCTTGGTTGCGCTGGGGCCAACCATAGTGACTGGCGCTATTACATTTGGTTTTTTCCAACAAATTCGCAACGCGTTTAGCCAAGTAGAAAACTCATTCCAATTCTTGGTTAACTCGTGGACCACTATTGTTGAACTAATTTCCATACACAAACGTCTCACTGCTTTTGAATCTGTGATCGAAGGCGATGAAGAAATGGCGATTAGCGCATAAGCGCTTACCTAACAGAAGTTGGTTAATCACTAAATCTGCTTAACTAGCGATTCGGCATAGAGCGCAATCTTATCAATATAAGATTGCGCTCCCGCATCCATCATCGCCAATGCATTTGCATCCAGCTCTTTACGTACCTTGGCAGGCGAACCTAACACCAAAGAATTGTCTGGGATCCGCATACCTTCGGTGACTAAGGCATTAGCACCGATCAGGCAATTCTTGCCAATCACAGCATCATTGAGTACCACGGCGTTCATTCCGATCAAGCTGTTGTCGCCAATAGTGCAGCCATGCAGTGTCACTTTATGCCCAACGGTCACGCGACGTCCAATCGATATTGGATTACCCTTATCAACATGCAACACAGCTCCATCCTGAATATTGCTGCCTTCACCCACTATGATGGCGTCATTATCACCTCGCAAAACCGCATTAAACCAAACGCTCGCCTGCTTACCAAGCACGACATTGCCAATCACCATTGCGCCCGGCGCAACATAGCAATCAGCGGCTAACTGAACCCGTTTACCAGACAGTGCATAGATCACAGTATGAGACTCCGTATGTGTTGAGATGTTGTGTGGCGGTGGGTTCCTACTTCACGAACAGTGTGATGCAACGCCCACATTGCCATGTTAACCGCAAATTGCGGCCATTGAGCTGATCGATAGCGCTTCAGAGATTACAGCTTGCTCCCGATATTAGTAGGGTATCAGTATAGGGTAATGCCAAATGAGCAGCTCAGAAGTCCTCGAACAACCTGTAGTTGAATCTGCACATCAACAACGCCGCGTCGTCAATGCGATCTGGCAGCCGTTCCTACAATTCAAGCTACTAATGTACATGCTTGGATTAACGGCAGTTGTAGCCGTATTGCTGGGTGCATTCCTGTATTACGCATTCAGCGATTTAATCGGCACTGTGGCGATGGAATCTGGCTCACGTAGTTACTACGCCGAGATGATCGATATCCAGCTTGTGTACTTGTTTCGCTACTGCGGTGCATTGTTTGTACTGTATGTATTATTGTTAGCTGCTGTTTGTATCGCCTACACGCATCGCTTGATCGGCCCGTTCCGCCCCTATACGCGCCACATTGATCAGCTGGTAAAAGGTGACTACACCAGCCGCGTAAAATTGCGCAATGGTGATTTGGATATGTTTGTTGATTTTGGCGAACAGTTAAACGAGCTGGCCACTAGTCTCGAAGCAAAAGAAAATAGATAAATAATCAACAAACCTAGCTGGAGTGCCGAACCAGGCACTGCAGCGCAATAAAAAAGTACCCTTACTCTATGCGCCTGCTTACTCTCATCGCATTTGTCGGTGCGCTCTTCTGGGCATACAACGCAAAATTACTTCCCGGTATGAATGGGCCAGGCGGCGCTTTTGCAGAAGATGGCACAGCAAAAATCCTTCTATTTACAACACCTGAATGCAAGGAGCCTTGCGCCAAAATCGTAGGCGAACTACATCGACGCCGAGCAAAATTTGAACAAGTTGTGGTGTCACAACACGATGACGATGAGAACACTCAGCGATGGGTAAAACAGGGTCGCCGCAAATTCCCATTTCTGCTAGCTGGGGGGTTTTCTAGCACGGTTGCGAATGGGCCTGAAGTTGCGTCAGTGCTTGCAAAAACCTATGGCTTGAAGTACCTGAACCGTGATGAAAAGAAACTCTACGGCGGGCACTTTAATGACTACGACGAACCGATTGTAGTGATGTATGGCGCTGATTGGTGCCCGTATTGCCAGAAATTGCAGAAAGAGCTCAGAGAGGCCAACATTGCTTTTGTTGAAATTGATGTACCCAAGCATCGCAACAAGGCATCGATATCCAAAACCATGGATATCCGGGGTTACCCATCAACTTGGGTTGGCTTTCACCGGGTAAGCGGTAATGATATCGATTCAGTTAAGGCGACCATCAAGGTAGCTTCGAAAAACAAGCATTCGCTCTAATTGTTGCTCATAGAAAGCGTTAGCGAAAGCTACAGTCAGGATATTCGGCAGCGGTTGATTCAAACCGCCCATCTTTTAAATAGTTAAGCACCTCGGCGATGATGTCATCATCTTTCATCAAGTATGGATGAGAGACATCCATTTGCAGGTGTGCGCACATGTTGTCCACCTTGGAGGATTCCACCGACACCTTGCCATCATCTGGGTCTGGCAAATAGGTTGATAAAACCAAATTGATTGAAAACGTACCCGCAACCACCGCCGTATCAAAATTAACCGCGCCCAGTGATGATGGAACGCTTGCGTTATCAGTGCCAAGTTGCTGCCCCGCTGGCCCATTAAGCCACTTGTACCCAGGCACGTCACGCATATTATCTACCACCTCACTGCCGTGATTAGGCGGGCCCAACAAAACGGCTCGATGGATATCTAACTCTGTTTTTTGCTCAGCATAGTAGCGCAACATTATGCCACCCAGAGAGTGAGTCACAAACGATACCTCTGAGGCACCCGCCGCTAAACAAGCCTGAATGCCTGCAGGCACAGTATTTTCTGCCAATTCACTTATTGGAAACTGCCGTGACGGGTAATCGATATTGGCAACAATGTAGTTGTTATTCACGAGGTAATCAGCAAGGCTATTCATTGACGATGCGGTGCGGGCAAGACCATGCAGCAACACAACACATTGCTTAGTTGGCGCAGCCCCTGCGGTAGGCCGGCTAAGCGTAATTTGCTGTTGGTAGGCCTCATTGGCGTATGCCGTTGCGGTACAGGCAATCGATAGCGCTATCACTTGAGCACATTGGATTAATCGCTTACTCACGCCCTTTTCTCATCCCAATGACACATCCTGATTAACCTATAGTGTAGTCAATTGTTGGTAAAGCCGCGTCCGTCGGGGGCTCTTGCCAGCGACTGTTGTCGTTTGGCTTCGCGATGTACTGTATAGATCGAAGCCATGACAATAACCAAGGCACCCACCCCAGTGGAAATTTGTGGCCATTGCGAGAATAGTAACCAACCTAGAATCGTGGCGTAAATCAAGCGTACATAATCCAATGATGCCAACAGCGATGCTTCACCGTATTTATACGCATAGATATTGGCTTTTTGCCCAAAGTACGATACAACACCAATACCCAACAGCAGCAACCACTCGATAATGGTTGGCTTAACCCAATACAGAATTGCCGGTACGATCATAACTGCTGCAACGCCCAGTGATTGATAAGCCAAAATACTGGGCGAACTCTCGGTGCGTGATAACAAACGGATTATCACCATGACAGCCCCCGCTGATGCTGCAGCCATTAAGGCGTATACGCCATAGATAGAGATTCCGCCACTACCCGGTTGTAACATAATCAAGACACCGACAAACCCTGCCACCACCGCAGTCCAACGATGTTTGCCCACTGTTTCACCTAACCACAGCACAGCAAATACAGTAACAAAAAAACTTTTTGCAAAAGCTAATGCGGTAGCGTCTGCCAAGGGCATATGAATCAGTGCGGTAAAGCCACATAGCATTGCCACCAGTGCACACAGAATTCGAGCTAGATGCAGTGGTAATTTTTGTGTTTTAAAAATAGCTGGAAAATTTTGCGCAATGACAGGAGCCAGAATAATACCCATGACCAACTGGCGTACCAACAATATCTGAGTCACTGGCAGGCGCGTGCCAGCAAGCTTCACCATCGCCGCCATTAACGAAAACGCAAATGCTGCGAACATCAATGCTATAACGCTGCGCATGCTATCGGGTAATCGATAAAAAGCGTTCACAGTGTGGTTGTTTTAAGGTGGGGGCTAAGCTTAACAGATGCGCAAAGCATGCAAATTATCCCGCCTGCCTAAAGGTAAGATTCCATCGCGCCTCACCCCACAGTGGGTGGTAGCCAGGCTTAAGTTTACGAACACCATGAGAGCACATACGTGCCGCCCCGCCAAACACGATGACATCCCCGTCGCTTAAATCAACTGGTATCGATTTTTTATTGGCTTGACTACTAAGCTCGGTATTTTCGTTAACAATAAAAAAACGTGCTGGTATTCCCAGCGACACAGAAACAATTGGTTGCGTGCGATCTCGCTCGTTACGATCTTGATGCGCGCCCATCTGCGCACCTGGCACATATCGATTGATCAGGCAGGCATCGGGTGCAAAGTGAGCAAATCCAGAAAGCGCCGCGGCGTCGTGTGCAAGCTTCGTCAATGCCGTGGGCAGCTTAGGCCAAAGTTGCCCCGAATCTGGATCAATTGGGCTGTAGCGGTAACCCTGGCGATCAGACACCCAACCCAGATCGCCACAGTTAGTCATCGCAACCGACATCGTAAAACCCCGGCGCGTCCTCATATGCCGCAACGGCGCCTGCAAGATCAATGATTGTATTTCTTTAAACACTGACTGGCTGTCGGCATAGCTTGGCAGCAGCCACATGCCATCAACAATTTCCACTGGATGGGACCAAAATTGCCCTGAATCAGCCATATAATCTCTTTTTTTGCCCATTATCGGGTAAATTAATTGGTTTACCCCATTATCTGACGATACTTACGCCATGAATACTCGGCATAGCGATGCTAACGATCTCATAGACCACCTGTGCAGGCATAGCCCCCTCACCGCAGAACAGGCCAAACAGATCGTGGCGGAAGTGAATAATTACTACCGCGAATCGGTGGCAGTGTTTGTTTGCCGCCGTCACAAAGAACTGCAACATCAGGGCTTAAGTAACAACGCAATTTATAACGCATTAATGCATGAGATGCCGGAACGTCGATTCTCAAACGAACCACTGAGCGAGCGACAGATCCGGCGTTTGATATACGGATAAGAGGATAAAAATATGTGTGGGATTATCGCCTTTACAGGCATACAAGCTGCCGCCCCAATTCTACTCGATGGATTGCGTAGGCTCGAATACCGCGGTTACGATTCAGCGGGTATCTGCGTGTTTAATCGCAAGAAACTAAATAGCTGGAAATCCAGTGGCAAGTTATCAGCATTGGTAAGCCTACTGCCTGCCGACATCAATGGATCGACCGGCATAGGCCATACGCGCTGGGCCACACATGGCGCACCCACCGATGAAAACGCACACCCTCATCTTGATGTTGCTGCCCGTATCGCCGTTGTGCACAACGGCATTATCGAAAATGTTGATTCAATAAAAACAAACTTGTTACCCGCTGACACAACGTTGTTATCTGATACTGATACTGAAATTCTTGCACATGCTATTGCGCACACCATCACCAAGCAAGGCGTTTCACTCATCGACGCAGTCCGCGCAGTGTTACAGCAAGTTATCGGCACGTTTGGCATTGCGGTGATTGATCGTGACAACCCAGGCACACTAGTTGTAGCACGCAGTGGTAGCCCGGTTATTTTGGGTATTGGCAATGGAGAGATGTTTGCAGCTTCCGACGTATCAGCCTTATCGCGCTATACCCGCGAGCTGGTGCACCTTGATGATGGCGAAGTCGCTGAACTCACTCCACAAGGATTTACCGTTACCACTCTGGATGCTAGCCCACGAGAAAAACAAAGCACCCACCTACAAGGCCAATTAGAAGAACACGACAAAGCCGGCTACGCACACTTTTTATTAAAAGAAATAAACGAGCAACCAGAAACCGTAAAACGTGCAATAAGCGGTCGGCTCGACGAAGCTTTCTCCACAGCACACCTTGGTGGCTTAAACTTACAAGCACGGGACTTGCTCGAAGTAAAACGTATAGTTATTTTGGGTTGCGGCTCAGCCTTGTATGCCGGCATGGCCGGTGCCCACATGATCGAATCTCTGGCGCGAATTCCTGCCACTGCAGAACCGGCAGCCGAATTTCGCTACCGCAACCCGGTTATCGAAGCCAGCACTCTGTATATCGCTGTAAGCCAATCCGGTGAAACTTTCGACACCCTCGCCGCCATTAGAGAAATCAAACGCAAAGGCGGCTTTGTGCTCGGCTTGGTTAATTGCGTAGGCAGCACCATCGCTCGTGAAGTAGATGGTGGGGTGTATATGCATGCAGGGCCTGAGGTGTCAGTGGCGTCGACCAAGGCCTATACCAGCATGCTCACCTTGTTTGGATTAATAGCACTATTGCTGGGCCGAACCCGCGACCTATCAGTGCAACAAGGTAGTCGTTTAGTTACAAGCTTGCAAAACTTACCAGTACAAATTGACCAGGTACTAAGCCAAGGTAAACAAATAGCAGCTATCGCAAAAAATATCGCTAAGGCTCAAAGCGCTTTTTTTATCGGCCGAACCGATGGCTACCCAGTAGCACTAGAGGGCGCTCAAAAACTCAAAGAGATATCGTACATACACGCCGAAGCCTACCCGGCATCTGAGCTTAAACATGGACCGCTTGCCTTAGTGACCGATCAAACACCTTGTATCGTTATTTTGCAGAACAGTGATTTACTGGCAAAAAATATTTCAACACTAGAGGAGATCAATGCTCGCAGTGCTCCAATCATTGCTATCACTGATTCTGCTGAGCCTCGTATAAAAAAGCTTGCGGCACATGTAATTGAGATACCCAAGGGTGAAGCCTTGTTACAACCCATCGTGATGGGCATAGCCTTGCAAGTACTTGCCTATCACTGCGCGGTAAGTCTGAAACGTGATGTTGACCAACCGAGAAACCTGGCGAAGAGCGTAACCGTTGAATAGCTAGCGCTGGGCTTAATTATGATCGATCACCTGAGCTTGGCAATATGATTCTTTAACGAGCCCGATGCATAAATTAGCCGCAAACAGCACTACCAACAACACTATAAATGCAGCCTGAAACGCGTCCGCAGGATACTGCCGAACGCCCTCGTTAACGGCACCCTGCCAACGGTTATCGAGCATTCGACCCACTAGTGGTTGCAACAGCGCACCTGAAGCCACGACACACATATTGGCAAAGCCAATTGCCGTTGCATTGCCTTTTGGTGTATTCCATTCGCGCACCAGGCCAAAACAGACAACCATGCAGCCGCCACCCAAACCACTTAAGAAGTACAGCGCACTCAAGCTCGGCCTACTCAATTCTGGCAATAAAATTATAATGGCAAAGCTCAATAAGCTAAGAAGCGCACCAGCAATCAGCACAGGCTTACGTCGTTGGATCCTGTCGGACAACCAACCCGCGATTGGCGACCCTATCATCCAACCAATAAACATCGTTGATGTCAGCAAGCTTGCATCAGCGGTCGGCAGCCCGTAAACGGTGGTTAGCCATGGCACTGACCACAAGCCACCAAACGCCAGCATCACTGCTGTTAATCCAAAACCAATGCCACCGCAGACCCACGTTTGCAGGTTCGAAAAAACGGGCCAAGCAATCATGGGCCGATCGACTGTATCGGCGGTGGCTGCGCGCAATGGCCTGCTCGGAATGACTAACCAGGCTAATGCAGACATTACCAAAGCCCATAATGCCAACACATAATAACTACCACGCCAACCAGTAAGCTCCACCAACAAGCGTAAAGGCGCTTGCCCAACAATTGCCCCAGCCATACCCACCGCCAATAAAATTCCGGCCAGCATCGCAAAGCGCGCAGGTTTAAAAAAGGTGGATGCAATAGACAAGGTGCCAACAAACGCAAAGGCAACCGACGCCCCAATAAAAGCCCGACTGATACTAGCGGCAAACACACTGGGGCTTAAGGCAAAACCAAGCGAGGCAACGGCGCTGACTACTGCTGACATGGCTAATAACTTTCGTGGGCCGTATCGATCAATCAGCACACCAACAGGTATTTGAATGGCGGCATAGGTGTAAAAGTACATACTCGATAAGGCACCAATAGTAGTGCCATCGGCGTTAAATTCACGCATGAGCTCGCCCGTCATGACACTGGGTGACACTCTTTGCACAAAGGCATACAGAAAAAACCCTGTGCCCAAAATATACGCAGCGTATGCTCGAGATGAGGTTACTGATGCTGTCATGCTTTTGTTAACGAGAAAAAACTTCTTCACCATCAATATACGTGAAATCAACATTCAGCGTACGTATGTCATCAACTGCATACGGATCACCGGAGAGCACCACTAGGTCCGCTAATTTACCCAGCTCAATTGAACCTCGATCTTGATCGATATGACTCTGCCAAGCCGCATCGATAGTGATGGCTCGCAACGCTGATGTCAGGCTAATTTGTTGAGCTTCACCCAACACATGACCAGAACGAGTGTGGCGATTAAGAGCACTCCACACCAACTGCAGCGGCTGAATGGGAGTAACAGGAGCATCGCTATGCAGCGTAAAACGCAAGCCAGCATCTAAGGCATCAGCCAATGGGCTGATACGTTGAGCACGATCTGGCCCTAGTGTTTCTTTTTTATGCCAATCACCCCAGTAAAAGGTATGTGTATTAAAAAAGCTGGGCGTAATTGCAAGCGCTAATAGTTGATTAATTTGATCACTACGAATGGTCTGTGCATGAACCAATATATGTCGCGCATCGGGCCTCTCTACCACAAGCTGCGCGCGTGCAACCGCAGCAATAATCATGTCGATGGCAGCATCACCATTACCGTGCAATGCAATTTGATAACCCGCCTTGTGATAACGCAATACACGTTCGTCAAGCTCGGATTGGGTCAATAGAGGTGCACCTCTAAAGCTGGCTGGCTTCGCTTTGTTTAGATAGTAGGGTTTGGTCAGGTAAGCCGTTTTGCCTTGCGGGCTACCATCCACGATGAGTTTAACCGTCGCTTGACGAAAATCGGCGCTTTGCCGTGGCGAGTTGTTATCGGCGTAGTCAGCATCAACCCATGTCACCACGTGTTGCGGCAATACGCCAACAAGCTGTAAAAACCGCAACAGTTTTGATATTTTGCTATTAGCCAAGCCGTTCTGAACCGTGCTAACACCCGCTGCTAGATACTCTTGCTGAGTTTGTTTATATGCATCGATTAATTGCGAGGCAGAAAAAACACGAATAAACCGCGCTAGGTTTGGTGCTGCAGCTTCCTGCAACAAGCCATTGAGCTCACCAGTTTGCGGGTCGACTCCTAAAAACGGTTGGAGCGCTTTGTCTTTTTTGTTAATCTGTAACGCATGTAACGCTACGCTATTTGCAACGCCCATGTGGCCTGAAATATGTCGCAAGTAAACCGGATGCGCCGAAGTAACCTGATCAAGCTGCTGGCGATTTGGATGTTGGCCTGAAGGAAATACCGTGTTGTCATAGTTAAAGCCCACAATCCATTTCCCTGCAGGCGTTATTTTTACCGCTTCCCTAACACGGTTCAGTAATTCATTATTATTTACAATAGGCGCTGTAGAAGTAGCACTAAGCTGCACCCCTAGGTGATCAATAACACCGACAGGAAAATGACTATGCGCATCAATAAAACCAGGCAACAATGCACGTCCATTTAGCTCAATCACTCGAGCATCGATGGGTGCTTGTGCTCGCACTTCTTTTGAGCTGCCAATGGCTGTTATCACACCGCGTTCAACCAACACGGCTTCGGCAACAGAATCGCGGCTATCCATTGTGTACGCTGCGCCTCCGACGAATAACAGCGCCTGCGGCTTTCCAGCCGTCAAATACCAGACAAGTAGCATTATCGGCAGTCCAATTAACGCGGCACGTTTCAAAGTTTTGCATAGCTCTTTGGATGGATATGTCATCTGAGTGGCATTTACACTGTTCGGTTCACTGTGCGCCCCATAAGGCACCGTATACTGCCACTGTTACCCAAATCGACCCCATGCACGTACCCGTAACTTATGCAAAAGCTAATTAAGCGAACATTATCAGCCTGCTTGACAATTGTGTTGGCCATCACACAAACGAGCTTCAGCCCAGCAATGGCTCAAAACACACCCGATATCCAATCGCCGATCATCGAGATCGAAGCTGTGGTCGAAGCTGATGCGGGTAACACACAAGTATTTACAGCATTGGTTGCCGATGACCGCTTATTAAAAGATGTGACTCTATATCACCGACGCGCTGGCCGACAGGCGTTTGATCGAGCAGTTATGTTACCTCGTGGCATTGCTGGCTACTACAGCGTTGAGCTGGCTACCGACCCTGCCGATTTGCGTTCGATTGAATACTACGTACAGGCACGTGATCAAGGTGGCAATCGATCAATCAGTGGCTTTGCATTTGATCCCTATCAACGAATGATCAACGCTAACAATACGCAGGCTGAACCTCTAGCCGAATTAACCACAGCTACAGAGCCTGTTGCACGAGCAACCGCCACTCCAATCGACGTAGCGCCAAAGCCTGAAAAAAAATCGAGTAACACTAAATGGTGGGCAATCGGCTTGGCAGTGGTAGTAGGGGCTGTCGTTGCATCAAGTGGTGGCAGTTCAAGCGACGGCCCTGCCCGCACAGATCTAACAATCAACCTACCGTTGCCGCAATGATGATTTCATCAAACAACTTTTGTCGCAGTAGCCTACTAGGTTTATTTTTGGTGTTGATGGGCTGCAGCCAATCACCCGAGCCAGCACCTGCGGGCATCAACTTAACCGCGCCAGAATTTCTGACCAAAAGCGTTAGAATTGACAACGATCGGCTACGCCCAATAGTGAGCTTGTCCGATGGGCAGATAGTTAACATGTTCAGATCCTCTAGTGGTGGATGGACCGGAACAACAACAGTGGTATCCAACCAAGCATACTCAATTGATGTCAGCTGGGTGGAACGCTACCAGGATCAAGATCTGCCCCTGGCAAACCTTAAGCAAGATTTTAGCGTGGGCACCGATGCACATGTACTCACCATCGTGCAGGAAAATTACAACACCAATATTGATACCGACAGTGACGGAATCAGCAATCTGGATGAACGCGAGGCCGAAAGCGACCCCTACAAGCCTGAAACAACTATCGATACAACCGGGACAACCACCGGAGCTACAACCGGAACTACAACCGGAGCTACAACCGGAGCTACAACCGGAACTACAACCGGAGCTACAACCGGAGCTACAACCGGAGCTACAACCGGAGCTACAACCGGAACTTCAACCGGAACGACGACTGGATCGACCACTGGAACTACAATAGGCACTTCAATCCCCACCGTTTTGATCCCTGCCATTGACGCTAATGATGCACCTGAAATAGACGGTCAGATCAATATAGGTAGCAACGAGCAAATCATCGGCACATGGGCTGATGCAGCAGCGGTTGATATTAATGGTATGCCACTAGCGTTCAATAATCTGATGATTGATTTCAACGCGGATCACGATCCAAGCCAGATATTGCGACGCTGGTACGCGATGCACGACGGTGAGTACATTTACTTTTTAGTGTTGTCTGACGACACAGGGTTGCGATACAGCGATTCTGACCTTGTCTGGCAAGACGACAGCGTTGAAATATTTATTGATGGCGACAATAGCAAACTGGAATCGTACGGTGATGACGATGATATTCAAGTGATTATTCCGTTGCTGATACAAGGCAGCACTGACGCAAACGACGACGAAGACGGTCGTTTTGCATTTGGCTCAGGCTCAACAGCCACCACGCTCGATGTAAACTTTGCTACAGGCCCTGGCATCGGCCCTGACGGCATCCGTGCCAGTCGGTGGGAGCAAGACATTTACGAAATTCGCATATCGATTGCGAGTACGGGCATCACTATTAACCAACCATTTGGCTTGGAATTACAAATTAACGATGATGACAACGGCGATGGACGTGATGGCAAGTGGGGATGGTTTCACCCTGCCAGAGGCACTAGCAACGTCGACTTCACTTATTTAAACCCGTCTATAATGGGCACAGTTATCCTGCAGTGAATTTTAGTATTCGGTACTAGCCGTTAGTAGGCTGTGGATGTGTCCGAGATTCTTACTCTCCGCAAGCGTCAAAGCGCTGATTCCATTTTGATCTTTTTGTCGGACATCTGCACCCGCACCAAGCAAGGTATTCACAATTCGGTTTTGGCCTTGAGCAACTGCCGAAACCAATGCCGTGCGCCCAAGTTGATCTTGTTGGTCGACATCAGCCCCGCGTTGTATTAGTTGGCTGACCAGATGCTCGAGACCTTTCTTGGACGCCTCAATTATCGGATACGATTGATTGTCCGTCACATGGTTTACATCGGCATCGGCATCAACAAGAAATTTTGCAACCACTGGTTGCTCCAGTGCAATCGCGAGAGACAAACCTGTTTCGCCGTTGTTACCTATCGCGTTGACGTTAGCACCGGCAGTAATCAAGACACCTACCAATTCAACCAGCTTGACCTGCGGTGCATGGCGAATAGCGGTAATTAAGATGTCGTCTTCGAGCTTGCCGCCAATAAGTTGTTTTCTGGTTAGCATGGTAACTACGTCAGAGCAACCTGCTGTTACCGCCCTGCTGAAGTGACTCTTGTGCCCAACCTCTCTGAACACATTCAATGTTGCGTTGTCTTTCAAAATTTGCTCAACACGCCTAACATCACACGCTTGCATAGCATCGGCAAAGCGCGAGTTCATTGCTTGCTGATACGACTTACGAGTTTGTAAAAATTCGAGTAGCGCTGTGCCACATTCGGGTTTCGATTTATGGCCAGTGATGGGCTTGCCATCTATTAACTCCGAGGCGTTGAAGTCGTTTTGAGCTGACAACAAACTGGCAAGGCGATAAGTGTTACATTCCTTGGCAGTGTTTCTAAGGTTGGCGTACAACGCTTGCATATCTTCTGGTCGGGCTGCAGACCTTGCGTTTGTTCCAAATTGGTGCCTACCAGCAAAGCCGGGATTAAGCCTTGCTGCAACCATCAATACATATCGTTGCCCACCTAAACGCCGATCAGTTTCGACCGCGTGATCATGCGGCGTCAAGCCACGATAATCTATACGAGAAGTAGACGCACCGCGGCTTAGCAACAAGGCTGCAACATCGGCATTATTGCTGGTAATGGCCACCATCAGCGGCGTTCTACGCTCAGCGTTCACTGCGTTGTTGTCTACAATGGCTGCAGAATCTAGTAATAGCTCTACAATGGCTGAATCACCCATTTTGGCTGCCAACATCAATGGTGTGTTGCCATTGACCACAACATCGGCGTCAGCACCATCAAGCAATAACGTCTTGACTGTTGGTAATGAACGATTTGCAATGGCGTGCATTAACTGGCTGGATGGCGTACCAGGCAGATAGGTACAACTGGGTTTTAGTTTCTCGAGCACCCTGCTATCGATTGAATCACTGCTGCAGCGCCAATCCAGTAAGCCGCTAGCTGAATTGATAGAGGGTGAGAAAGTAAGAGTCTGCTCACCAATTTCTTCTTCAAAATCAACCAGCAACACACCACCACGGTTAATCGCAACGCGCATGACACTAGCGCCAAAAATACTTTGAGCAGGAGGTAGACCAGCATCGGTATTATCATGCGGCATAATGCCGTGACGCACGTAGTGATCAGATATCTGGCGCTTGACTGGCGCTATCAGGGTGTATGCCTCTGACAACAAGGCAGCCTGAACGTACAGGTTGCGCTCGTGGTAGGAGTGCAATGATCCCGCACCGACCGCCACCATTGCCAAGAGTATGATTAGTAGTTTCACTTCCAACACCGGTTGGGGCGGAGGTTCCTTCTCCGCAGATATGACTGATGTATCGGCTGAAAAAACCTCCTCTGAACCGGCGATCGCCTCCAAATCAGACCCGAAAGCCGCCCTAGAGCCTTATACTGTGCGCTCGAATTGGAATTATTCTCGTAGGAGCCCCACCCAATATGAATCACATGTCCAGTCACCCTAGTTTTGAGCATCTGCGAAGCAGCCAGATTAAATCGCTCGATATCGACGTTCATGAATTCCGTCACAAAAAAACCGGCGCTCCACACATTCATCTGTCCACAGATAACACCGAAAACGTGTTTCTAGTGGGCTTGCGCACCATACCAACCGATTCCACCGGTGTGGCCCACATTCTTGAGCACACCGTATTGTGTGGCAGTGAAAAGTACCCCGTTCGCGATCCGTTTTTTATGATGATCCGCCGCTCACTCAATACGTTCATGAACGCGTTTACCTCCAGCGACTGGACGGCTTACCCATTTGCCAGTCAAAACCGCAAGGATTATTTCAATCTGCTGGATGTTTATCTAGATGCAGTCTTTTTCTCAAATTTAGACGAGCTCGACTTTTCGCAAGAAGGCCATCGAATCGAGTTTGAAAAAGCAGATGATCCGCAGTCTGATCTAGTATTTAAGGGCGTTGTGTTTAACGAGATGAAAGGTGCAATGAGCGCGCCCACTAGCATCTTGTGGGATGCTATTGGATCCCACTTGTTTCCTAATAACACTTATCACTTCAACAGTGGCGGTGACCCAGAGGTGATTCCAGAGCTTAGTTACAAAGCGCTACGCGAATTCTACGAGACACATTATCACCCATCAAACTCCGTGTTTATGACATACGGCGACATTCCGCCTGCTGAACTGCAAGAACGTTTCGATACGGCTGCTTTGAGTCGTTTCGAACCATTGGGACGTGAAATCAGCGTTGCAAAAACTCATCGTTTTCATTCGCCAAAACGAATCGAAGACGCTTACGCAATACAAGACGAAGAAACCAAAGACAAAACTCATATCGTTATGGGTTGGCTACTGAGCGAAAGCACAAATCTGGATGAGCGCCTTCAAGCACACCTGCTCTCTAGTGTGTTGCTAGATAACAGCGCATCGCCCCTGCTACAGGCACTAGAGCAAACCGATTTGGGTAATGCACCATCACCGCTCTGCGGTGTTGAGGACAGCGCACTAGAAATGGTTTTTGTATGTGGTTTGGACGGCAGTAATCCTGAAGCACGAGACGCAACTGAAAAGCTAATCATCGACGTACTTGAGAAAATCGCGAAAGATGGCGTTGAACAGGAACAAGTCGATGCAGTACTGCATCAATTGGAACTAAGCCAACGTGAAATACGCGGTGACGGTATGCCATTTGGTTTACAGCTAGTGTTAAGCGGTTTGTCGGCAGCAATGCATCGTGGTGACACCTTAGAAGCCTTGGATCTTGACCCTGCCTTGCAGCGTTTGCGTGAAAAGGCAGCTGACCCCAAATTTATTCCGCAACTTGTAAACCATCTTTTACTCAATAATCATCATCGCGTCACGCTGACACTAAAACCTGATTCAGCCATTAGCCAACGCCGTGTAATTGCTGAAAAAGCACGCTTGGCTGAGATCAAACAAGGCTTGGATAAAGGCGAAACGCAATATATTGTCGACTACGCTAAAAAGCTTGCAGATCGACAAATACAAGAAGACGACCCTTCTATCTTGCCGCAGGTAACCTTGGAAGACATACCGGCTAATTTTAACATTGCCCAAGCTAGAAACGACAAGCTTAAGGCGGGGCCGGTTAGCGTTTATCACCAGGGCACCAATGGTTTGGTATACCAACACGTCGTGCAACCTTTGCCACATCTAAACGAGCAATTGCAACGCGCGCTGCCATTTTACACAGGCTTTTTAGCAGAGTTTGGCTCTGGTGGGCGCGACTACTTGCAAACACAGAAACGACAAGCAGAAGTTACCGGTGGTATCGGTGCCTACACAGTGCAACGGGGATCTGTCGATAACGAGCAAGACGTTAAAGGCCATATGATCGTACGTGGAAAAGCACTGCTGCCCAATAGCGAAGCCTTAAGCGAGCTTATTAACGACACCATGAACAATGTACGCTTTGACGAGCATGAGCGGCTGCGAGAGCTGATTTCGCAGGCACGTATGTCGCGCGAACAAAGTGTGACTGGCAGTGGTCATATGCTTGCCATGATGGCAGCGAGTAGCGGCATGAGCCCAACCGCACATTGGTCACATGAATTATCTGGCCTCGAGGGCATCAAATCACTAAAACAGCTCGATGACAGCTTAAGTGACAAGGGCGAGCTTACAGAACTTGCCGGTAAGTTATCTGAGATTCACGAGATTATGAAAGCGTCGCCCCGCGAGTTTATGGTTGTTAGTGAAGCAGAAAACTGGCCAGCAATTAAGCAACAGATGAACAACATCTTCAAAAACAGCGGAAGCAGCAATGCTCAAGCATTTGAACCGATGAAAGCTGAATCAATTCGCAAGCAAGTTAGGCAACTATGGACAACAAACACCGAGGTTAACTTTTGTGCGAGCGCCTTCCCTGCAGTTACCTCAAGCCACGAAGATGCGGCAACCCTATCTGTACTGGGCCCCGTACTACGAAATGGTTACTTGCATCGCGCAATACGCGAAACAGGTGGTGCCTACGGTGGTGGCGCATCATTTGATGCTGATTCCGCTTCATTTAGATTTTACTCATACCGTGATCCACGCTTGAGTGAAACACTCGAAGATTTTTCAAAATCGATCGAATGGCTGAATAGCACCGATCTAGATCCAAGGCTGCTTGAAGAAGCCATATTGAACGTGATCAGCAGTATTGATAAACCAGGCTCACCTGCTGGTGAAGCTCGTAATGCGTATCAAAATGAATTAACCGGGCGCTCAGCTAGTTTTCGCCAGGAGTTTCGACAACGTATACTCAAGGTGAGCATGGACGACCTGAAATCTGCGGGTTGTCGTTATTTCGGTGCAGACAAAGCCAGTATCGCGGTGGTGACGAACGCTGAACATGCGGCAGCTCAAGATGTGATGGATTTGAAGCTTGATTTGTGCGAGCTATAGATATTGCTGGCTTACACTTACCGCTGAAACTAAAAACCCCAGATAACTGGGGTTTTTTAACGAACTCAATACAGAGCTGCTATTCAGTTTCTGGTTCAGGATTGTCCGCTGCGGGGGTTTCCCCGGGAACGGATTCACCAGACTGAATTCGCTGGTAGATCTCCTCTCGGTGTACACTAACATCAGCTGGCGCAGTAATTCCTATTCTGACCTGCTTTCCTTTGACGCTAAGGATAGTAATAGTGACTTCGTCGCCTATCACAATCGATTCGTCCGTTCTTCTGCTCAGAATCAACATATCCGAGAGTTCCCCCCTGTTTATACCAACACAGATTTAAATAACCGCAATAATCCATATTCGCGAGGCCTGTACAACGTTGCAAGCGTAACATTTAATAACGGAAAAGTAATTTCTAACTATCAATTTTGATAGTAGATTTTTGACCAATATTGTACTAGCGAATTACATAGATACGTTTGCGCCCTCTATGTAACCCCCCTCTGCAATCGAATTCTGTGTAAGCCAAATGATTGATAAAAAGTTCTTTGTGGTTAGTTTCAGTACATCGCTGCCAGTTTATTTGACATATATATCACCAAATCATCACGAAATATTTCGGCGAAACTCGCTCTATCTTAAAAATAGACTGCACTAATTACAAAAAAAACTTCAAGTTTTCTTCATCTTGAACGCTATTTGCTGGGTTAGAACGCACTTTAGACATAAATTTGAGGAGTAATAGGTGAAATCGAAAGCTGTTAAGAAGACGGTAACCCGCAAGAGCACCACAAGGAAGCAGGCTGGAAAAAAGTCGTCAGCTGGAAAGGCAAGCGCCCCAGCAAAGCGTAAGCCAGCCGCCAAGAAAAAGGCCGCCAGCAAGAAGCCTGCAAAGAAAAAAGCTACAGTTAAAAAAGCAGTAGCAAAGAAGACTGCCGTTAAGCGCAAGCCAGCCAAGAAGAAAGTGGCCAAAAAAACCCCTACTGAGCGTAAGGCTGTAGCTAAGAAGAAGTCTCCTGCCAAGCGTAAAGTCGTAGCCAAGAAGCCGGCTGCTAAGAAGAAGTCTCCTGCCAAGCGTAAAGCTGTAGCCAAGAAGCCGGCTGCTAAGAAGAAGTCTCCTGCCAAGCGTAAAGCCGTAGCCAAGAAGCCGGCTGCTAAGAAGAAGTCTCCTGCCAAGCGCAAGCCAGTGGCTAGAAAGCCAGCGAAGCGTCGTGTAGCAAGAAGCAAAGCCTAAATTATTAGCCCACTTGCAGGAAAAAAACCCGTCATTGACGGGTTTTTTTATTTCTTACCAAAACTGCTTCAGCTTTGATTCAATTTCTGCGATATTCGCAGCACGCTGTATTTTCCAATGCCGCGGATAAAGATCCTGGTACACGCGATGTGAAAATCGGTCATCGACGAGCACAACCACGCCGCGATCTGATTCTGTTCTGATTACCCGCCCAACCGTTTGCTGCACACGCGTAAAACCAGGATAACGATACGCATAATCGTATCCATCTAAACCCGCCTCTTTACATCCGTTCGCGATCAGCTCCTGCTCCTTGCCATTACCTGGTAATCCGACACTCACCACGATAGCGCCAATAAGCTTGCTGCCCGGATAATCCACACCCTCGCCATAAGAGCCTCCAAGAATTGCAAAACCAATCCCGAGGGTCGATGTTGCCATTTTTTGAAGTTGCGATTGTCTATCACTGAAAAGCTCATCAGAGTGCTGGCGCCATACTGGCTCGTCTGGATATAACTTGCCAAAGAGCTCATAAATGACTGACAAGTATGCATAGGATGGGAAGAACACTAGATAGTTGCCCGCCTGCGCCGCAGAGACCGATTTAATCAATTCGCACAAACTAGTGGCGGAAGATTCTCTGGATTTATAGCGTGTATCAATAAACGGGACCTGCAATTGTAAGCAGCGCTCTGGGTCAAATGGGGATTCCAGCATCAAACTTTGAGTAGCTTCACCCAGACCGAGTGAATCACGATAGTAAACTGGCGGGCGCAAGGTTGCGGAAAATAGTAAATTTGCTTTGAAGTTATTGAAACAAGGCTGCAAGAAATTGCTAGCGTCAGTACACCAAAGATGAATTTCTACATCAGTCAGCGCACCCTTTTTATCGACGGTGACAAGCGTTTTATGCTGATCACTGTACAGCTCTGCGATTGCGCCCAGCCTACAAAGAGATTTGAATAACTCAACTAGCGTGTCGGAATGTGCTTGCCCATCTGCAAAGGCATTAACAATATCGTCTACCAAAGTTGCTGACGTACTGCGGATATTTTCGGGCAAACGCTCTCTGAGCGACACAGTATCATTATGCTCGGATGAAAAATTCAGTAACAGTTTTGCCAAGCGCTTGATCGGTTTTGCCAGTGACGGATTTTGCTTGGCAGCAAATAAGAGCTCACCGCGCCTTAGCTTAGCTGAATACATAGTCCGCGATCGATCCAGTAAGTTGTGCGCCTCATCAATTAGCAGCATCGTGTTTTTTCTAGATTCGGCATACCAGCCCAGCTTTACCAGCGGATCAAACACATAGTTGTAATCACATACCACCAATGACACCCATGGCAATAACTGAAGCGCAAACTCAAATGGGCATATTTGATGTTTCCACGCGATCTCATCTACGGTTTCGCCATCTAGCATGCCGGCGTGCATTGCAGCAAGACGCGCCTCTGGCAATCGATCAAAGAATCCGATGGTCATCTCACATCGGCCATCCTCCCCGCGCTCACATCGGCCATTGCTGCAAAAACATGTCAGTTTTTTAGATCTAAGCACGACCGATGTTGTTTCCAGCCCAGATTTTTTTAACAACCCAAGTGCACCCAGCGCGGTCTCTCGGCCAGATGTTTTTGCCGTAAGGTAGGAGACGTGTTTTACTGCATCAGAACCAAGCGCCTTTATCGCTGGAAACAACGCACTGATGGTTTTGCCAATGCCGGTTGGCGCTTCACAAATAACAGCGCCACCATCCCGAGCCAAACGGTAAGTGGCGGCGGCCATATCGCGTTGCCCTTGCCGAAACTCGGCATGTGGAAAAACAAGTGCTTTTGCAGATTCAGATGTTTTGTGCTGCCATTGGCGCACCAGCTTGATCCACTGGATGTATTGACGCAGTGCTTGATGTGCGTATGCCTCGATATTTTCACAACTCAGCTTTCGCGTATCAACTGAATGCTGTTCGTCAAGCAGGTTGGTGTAGTAGATTTGCAGTGTTACGGTGTTGGGCAACTTAGTTAGCAAGTCCGATTCTTCTGCAGCGGTGCTACGCAGCTCTTGCAGATAGCAATAGCCATACAACATCAGCTGAGCCCAATGCAGCTCAGTTTGCTCGATAGGCAACTGCGTTTGAGGCACACGCGTTGTCTTGATCTCACCAATCGTGTGTGCTTGCCTATCAAGCAGATCCATTCTCCCAGATAGCCGCACCTTGGTATCGTCTAGCGTAGTATTACTGATTACGCGTACTTCTGAATCCATTTGCAATGTTGATTGCAAACGCTGGTGCGCGCGTATACCTTGTTGCGCGGTTGGTCCAGCCGGCCCCATTTGCCAAAGATCACCTTGGCGACAGGAAAATACCGCCAAGTTGGTAACTGATACCTTTATCGGATTGCTTTGTTTGCCAACCACGTTGCTAACCACTTCGCTTGGCATGGCTAACCCGCTACCACCGTACCAGCCCACTTAATGTGGACGACTCGGTAGGGCACACCTACCGATTCAAAATAGGCAAACCATCGGTTCTGATTTTTTTGTACCGCATCCCCCGGCCCTTTAATTTCAATCAGTTCATAACCACCGGTTTTAGGAAAATGGACAAGATCAGGAAATCCGCTAGTGTTGTGACGCAAATCCTGGAGCTGGCGCTCAAAACATGCGCGCCAGTGATGTTTGGGAATCGTCTGTAGGGCGAGCTTTAGCAGGGATTGGCTTAGGTAATCCCAGCGCACCAGGGGGTTGGCAATGCCAAAGTGATCATCGAAGCGCGACAATATCTGTTGCTCGAAACCCGGTTTATCCAGCTCATCTAGGCTAGCGGCAATTGATTGTTGTCGGCGCTGGCAAAATGCTGGATCGTAGAAATCCGCGGGGGCGTATTGAAACGGGTTAAAAAATGCCCCCGGCAACGGTGCAAATATCTCATCCCAAATCAGCAAACCTAGCACGCCATTGAATAGCGAGTTTTCGGCGTAGTAGCAGTCACCATGATGCTGATAATAGGCTTGGGCGATCTGCTCCACCCTCGCAGTTGAATGTTGCGTAAGCACTAGTTTGCTACTGATAGGTTTAAACCTCTTCGCTGGCAATTTATTACCCATCAGGCGGGCTAACTTAGGCTTGATCATGTCGACAAACTGCAGTTCTTCATCGCAGTAGGGGTGTTGCTCGATGGTTTGCAGTAATTGCCAGCTGGCATCAAAGTTAGCGTTGTGTTGATGAATGCGCACCATGCGCTCACGCGCCGGTGCGCGGTCACACTGCGCGTAAAGCTTAAGCGCATCATGCCGACAGTCAATGCGTTCGAGCTGCCTGGCAAGCCTTACGCGCAACCTCTCGACACGCCGGGTTAATGTGGGGTCGCCCTGTTGGTACACAGGTAGAGAGTTATCTAGTTGCAATAGCGCATCGCGATCGCGTTTATTGATGTATTCATACTTTGATGCACATTCGTAATAAATTAAATGCGCATCAATTTGTTCTCGGCTATCAAACGCACGATTGATTTTATCAAGCGCATAGGGGTAGTAACGGGTATGCCCGAGTTCACGCAGGACAAACTCGGTTGTGTCTTGATACCGATTACCAAAAAAGCACAATAAAAACCACGAATAAACATCGTGACCTTCTATGGTTACCCATTGATCAGAATTGTGTAGCAATGCAAGCGCATTAGATTGATCTCGATAAATGGCATCGACGAGTTCTGCTTTGACCTTATTCTTTAAATCGGGCCGGGCAAACAAGGCAATGAATTCTGGCTTAGTAAATAAACGATTGAGATCACTCGGTTTTTGCGGCGGCGCGGTGTTTGCCAACGACGTTTGAGCCAAAGCATTGAGCGCAGATGGAATGCCGGTGACGTCTTCGTAGTTGAGCTTGGAGACTCTAAATGAATTAAAACTACGATTAAGTAGCCTGACATACAATATTTTTGCGCTCGAATCTAGCGAATTTACCGATGACAACCATTGTTGTTCTCGTGGCGATAAAAGATCGCTATATGTTTGCGATACAAACTCACAAACCGTATCAAAATAACTTACCGGCAGCGATTCCATAATGCCTTCTGGCTAAAAGAAGTGTCTAGCTGTGCAATGGTGGGCGTGATATTCATTACCTTAGTAAACCGAACTGTCAGTTTCGATCAAACAGGATGCCGCTTGTACGACCCTGCCAACAATAGTGGCATTTAGGTAACCCGCACTGCGCAATTGGCTAATTGCTGCATCGGCATTAGTAGCCGGAACAATACCTAATAAACCACCGCTGGTTTGTGGATCACAGAGCAGTGCTTTCATCGCATCAGAACTCTTATCAGCACCGGAAAACAGCCGTAAGGTATCGCTATTTGACTCATACAGAGAACTGCGTACACCACTTTCGGCTAAGGTAATAGCGCCATTCAACAATGGCAAAGCAGCTGTGCTGATGGATGCTCGCAATGAGTCCTCACCTAGTAGGGAATGCAAATGAGCCAGCAAACCAAAACCTGTAACATCAGTAACGCGACTTGCCTGCGCTGCTTTCAGAACTTGAGCAGCTGATCGATTACTTTGCTGCATTTGCGTAAGCGCTTTTGTTACATCAGCGCCACTCGCTTTAAGCAAACCATGAGCAGCCATAATCACGCCCGTGCCTAAGGCTTTGCACAATACAATGGCATCGCCCTCACGCAGAGCGGCTGTCGTACCCACTCGGCTCGCCTCAGTCAGCTTGCCATTTACCACAAAGCCAAGCAACATATCAGCAGCCTCGGCGGTGTGCCCACCTACCAATGCGCAGTCTTCGTGATTAAATACATCCAGTGCGCCTGATAGCAATTGGCTTAGATCACGCCGCGTTACATCGCTACCACCATACGGCAGTGTCACCACCGCTTGCGCGGAGTGCACATCAATTGTTTGGGTAACCACGTCGCTTAATGCATGCGCTGCTGCCATTCTACCAAACCAGTATGGGTCGTCTGTAATCGCACTGATTTGATCAACAGATTGCACCCAAGATGCCTTGTCAGCTGAAAACACAGCAGCATCGCCAAGTTGCGCCAAGCCGCTTGCGATGTCATCACGCTTTACAGGGTGCAACTGTGATAACACCGCATGTAATACACTTTCGGCAACCTTACCACCGCAACCTTTGCAACGCATCGGCTCATCGTTTGTTGCATTACCTGAAATTGCAGTAGGCACACTAAACACATCGCGCCTAGCTGGCATTGAAGGTAGCTCTATGAACTGACGCATAAACTTTTGATCGATATAGTCTTTTAGTCGCCAAAAAATGCGGCCTTTACCGCTTAAGCTGCCGCGGCTGGCTATGGCAGATTTCCGACCTACTGCCATAAGGCTTAAAAAGGTTTTTTGCGGATTGTACGGCTTCAGTGGTTTGGTTAATAGGTAACGCCGAACGTTCTCAAACAGTACTGGCGCCTGGCGTACGGCAAACACCCCTGCCTTATCCGATGGGGTATTAACTTGTGTACCAATATCGCCGGTGGCAAATACAAAGGGGTGAGAGACACTCTGCAAATAGTCGTTAGTGGCAACAAATCCCCTATTGCAAGCTTGCAGGCCCGATTCAACAACCCAAGCTGGAGAGGCTGCTGCTGTGCACCAAAGGACATCGTCTAGCGGTAGCTTTTTACCATCGGCAGCAGTGAGTGTGTCCTTGCTCACCGATGTTACGTCGAAATTTTTATGTACCTGAATGCCTGACTCAGTAACAGCCTGTAGAGCATACTCACCGACTTTATCTGGCCGTCCGCTTAGACACCTTTGGCCGCGTAGTATCCAGTGCAAGGTAACCGTTTCTGGCATGGCATGGCGCAACGCTGTCACTATTTCAAATCCACCCGCACCCGATCCAACCACACCCAGATCCGTTTGAGTTGCATTCTCTAAATTTTGATTGAGTTGTTGCCAGCGGTCAAATAGTTGGGATACTGGTTTAACAGGCGTGGCAAACTCGCGCGCGCCAACCACGGACAAATCGGGGGTGGAACCCGTATCCAACGATAACAGATCAAATTCAATATCTGGACGTCCATCTAACCGAATACGCTTCGCTGGTAAGTCGATAGCAAGCATGCGCGCCGTAATAAACCGCACGCCAGCCCATTTACACAAACGAACAAGATCAATGTGTACCTGCTCGTAGCTGTAATGGCCAGCAAGCAAACCGGGCAACATCCCCGAGTACGGAGTGAGGGGATTTTCAGAGACTAACGTCAGACGGACACCTGGCAAGGGTTGCATTGCCCATTTTCTAATTAATAAGGAATGGCTATGACCACCGCCCACCAACACTAAATCTTTGTAGGCAGGTGCGCCGTGCATTATACAGGGCAGCCTGTTTGGCTTGTATACGCTATTTGTTCAGATTTTACGTAAGCCGAATCTTTACACCACTTTGCTAGTTCAAGCTTGTCGCCTTGATGCAATACCCGGTCCGCTTTCGCTTGCAACTGATAGTCATACATAGGGTCGTAGTAATCAAGCAACAATTTTTCGACCAATGGTTTGTACGCGGCTGTATCGTTATGATTTTTGTGTTGCGCCAACGCCCTTACCAACAATTCACGTGCCTGCTCGTAGTTTTCACCACCAAATCGTTTACGAATTCGGAAAAGGCTGTTTAGGTGATGCTCCACATAAGCATCAAACCCTAACTCATCGCCTTGCGATTTTTTATAAAGTGAGAGCAATTGCACGACGTAGCCATCAATTACGTTGTCGATGCGCGCATCTAGTGTTTCTTCCAACAGTATTATATTTGATACTTTCATCTTTTCGTGTAGCACCGCAGGCACACAATTACTGCCAACCATGCGGGCTTCATCTTCGACGAACACAGGCAGCTGCTTAGTTGACACCAAACGTAGCAAGCTTGCGGCGACTTCGTTTTCGAAATTAGCATTACTTGGCTGCGGAGTGGCTGTGCCACCAAAACTTGAGCCTCGGTGTTTTGCTAAGCCTTCCAGATCAAGCCGACGTTCTAAGGTGTTCAAAAAAATTGTTTTGCCTATGCCAGTACGACCACCCACTACTATTAGAGGAAGTTGTTGCACGCTTTGAATTAATGATGCCAACAAAAATTGCCGCACTGCCTTGTAGCCCCCTTTTACGACCGGCAAGTCGGTACCCGCTTCTGCCAACCAACTCGAGGATATATTGGAACGCATGCCTCCCCGAGCGCAGCAGATAGCTGCATTAGGGTGCCGAGCCGCGTGCGCACGCCAACTTTCAATGCGCCTATGGCGCTGCTGCGGATCAAGCAAGCGCGCGCCCAAGGCTATCGCAGCATCTCTACCAAGCCGTTTATATTCCGCCCCCACCAGGTGACGCTGCTGATCATCGAGTAGTGGGATGTTGACTGCACCAGGAGCAGAGGCTTCGATATATTCGATTGGAGATCGTACGTCTATCATTGGTGCGCGCGACACAATCAACTGCCTATAATTACTTAGCTCGTTATTGGCTTTAACAGTTGATGGCATCGTGCGCCTTGAATTGCATGTTTTTTTAACGTGGATTGACAAGCGGAATGACAATGATAATCGCTAATTAGAGTCGTCAACTAGCTGATTAACTTGTTCGCCAGCAGGCAGCACTCCTAGCCCGCTATATAACTGAAGCTTCTCTCGAGAATCATTGATATCAAGGTTTCTCATCGACAGCTGTCCAATACGATCAACTGGACTGAACGCTTCGTCCTCAACACGCTCCATCGAGAGGTTTTCAGGCTTGTATGTAAGGTTGTCACTTTGCGTGTCAAGAATACTGTAGTCGTCGCCCCTACGAAGCGCCAACACCACAGTGCCAGTAACCGCCTGGCCTACCCACTTACGCAAGGTATCACGCAACATCAAACTTTGCGGATCAAACCACCTGCCTTGATACAACAGCTGACCCAAGCGACGGCCCATACTGTGATAATTTTCGAGTGTGTCTTCGTTGTGTATGCCATTAAGTAGACGCTCATAAGCAATATGCAACAGGGCCATGCCAGGCGCCTCGTAAATACCACGGCTCTTAGCTTCTATAATTCGATTTTCTATTTGATCGCACATGCCTAAACCATGACGACCACCTATTTTATTTGCTTCATAAAATAGATCAACGTTACTGTCAAAACGATTACCGTTGAGCTCAACTGGCGTACCCCGTTCAAATTTAATAGTCACTTCTTCAGTCGCAATAGCAACTGAATCGTCCCAAAACTTAACACCCATAATAGGCTCAACAATCTGCATACTCCTGTCGAGGTATTCAAGATCTTTGGCCTCGTGCGTAGCGCCCAAAATGTTGGCATCGGTTGAGTACGCTTTTTCTGCACTTGCTCGATAACTAAATCCATTGGCTTGCAAAAAATCACTCATTTCACTACGGCCACCAAGCTGGGCTACAAAATCTCGATCAAGCCAAGGTTTATAGATTCTCAAATTGGCATTAGCCATCAGGCCATAACGGTAAAACCGTTCAATATCGTTACCCTTATAAGTTGAGCCATCACCCCAAATATGTACATCATCCGATTGCATGGACTTAACCAGTATGGTGCCGGTAACCGCACGACCTAACGGCGTAGTATTGAAATAACGTTTACCACCACTTTGAATATGAAACGCGCCACACATGATGGCGACCAAACCTTCGTGCACCATGACTTCTTTACAATCGACGGTTCGCGCAAGCTCTGCGCCGTATTCTTTTGCGCGCTTTTCAATATCGTCAAAATCGTCTTCGTCTGGCTGACCAAGATCAGCTGTGTACGCACATGGCAAAGCGCCGCGCTGACGCATCCAGGCAATGGCAGCAGAGGTGTCTAGACCGCCAGAGAAGGCGATACCGACTTTTTCGCCAACAGGCAAAGAAAGCATTATTGTGTTCATGAATCGAGAAACCGAAAAAGGGCGCTTATAGGGCTCCAGTCTAGCATTTTCATCATTAAGAATTGACGAATCACCGGCAACCATCAGCAGGCAAACAAATCCACCTTAGGAGCAAGCAATGAGCGCGCAGGAACGCGGCTTATCGGTCTTTGCTAAACGGCACGCCAATAGCGGCTGGTGCGATAGCCCTGCCGATAAAACCTGCCAATAACACCACGGTGAGCACATAGGGCAGCGACTGAATCAATTGCACCGGAACCTCACCTATCACGGCAAATTTTACGCCTTGCAAGCGAATGGCAACCGCATCGAGGAATCCAAACATCAAGCACGCCATTAATGCAGGCAACGGACGCCATTTACCAAATATTAAGGCAGCCAGCGCTATGTAGCCCTGCCCTGCTGTCATTTCTCGTACGAATGACGCGTTTTGTGCAATTGACAAATAGGTACCCGCAATGCCACATAACAAACCGCAAATTACCAAGGCCGAATAACGCAGCCTAGCTACCGACAAACCGGCAGTATCCACTGCAAGTGGGTTTTCACCTACCGCTCGCAGCCGCAAACCAAACCGCGTGCGGTAAACAATCCACCACGTAAACATGACAGCGACAAAGGCCATATACACCACTAGATTATGGCCGCTGATAACTTCGTTATAAAACTTGCCAATAACAGGCACGCTCACTGCAGCCTCAGCGAATGGTAATTCAATCGGCATAAAACGGGCACCGGAGGCAATCGAGGGTGTTTGACCACCCTGTGAAAACCAGGCGATACCTAAAACCACAGTCAACCCCGATGCCAGCACGTTGATGGCCAAACCACTAACAACTTGATTACCGCGGTGAGTAATGCTGGCAAAGCCATGCACTAGCGCCAGAACAACACTAACAGCAATCCCTGCCAGCAGCGCAAGCCAAGGGTTAGCAGTTACTGCCGCTACACTGCCAGCGGCAAACGCTGCTGCGAGCATTTTTCCTTCTAAGCTAATATCAACAATGCCTGAACGCTCGGAAAACAAGCCCGCCATTGCGCAAAGAATTAACGGCGTTGACACGCGCAGCGTGGCATCAAGCGTCGGTAATGTGCTTGTCAGCCAATCAGCCATGCTGGGATGTTAGCGGTTTGAACTTTAGATAAGTGCGCACAACCCAAGGACGAAACAACAAAGCCAATGCGCCAGAAAACAAGATGATCAGGCCTTGAATCGCGACAACCATTTCGCGAGTAATTTTGGGTATCTCGAATGCCAGCTCAGCTCCGCCTTGATAAAGCACACCAAACAACAAACTAGCCATAATGATACCCACAGGATGATTGCGCCCCATCAGCGATACCGCGATGCCGGTAAAACCATAACCTGCTGGGAAGTTCATCAACACACGATGGTGCACACCCATTATTTCATTGACCGCCACTAGCCCCGCCAGCGCACCGGACAAACACATGGCACTGATGACGACCTTGCGCGGTTTAATGCCCGCGTACACTGCCGCGTCTTCGCTATAGCCTGCTGTACGTAGTTCGTACCCCCAACGTGTGCGCCATATATAAATCCAAACCAGTAAACAACATAACAAGGCAAAAAAGAAGGATAAATTCAGCGGACTGCGAGTGACCTCAAACCCCAAACCAGCTAAAAAATTATGCATAAATGGCATCCAGGACGCTTCGCTAAAAATACGAGTTTCAGGTGACATTTGCCCAGGCTTGATTAACACGTTCACCAATAAATACACCATCAATGATGACGCAATGAAATTGAACATGATGGTGGTGATGACAACATGACTACCGCGATAGGCTTGCAACCAAGCAGGTATAAACGCCCACGCCGCGCCAAACAAACCCGCAGCCATGATACCAATAGGGATTAGCAACACACTAGGCAAGTATTGATCAAGCCATAAAAAAACCAAGCCGACACCCAGCCCACCAATGTAAGCCTGCCCTTCACCACCTATATTGAACAAGCTGGCATGAAAGGCAACAGCGACGGCAAGCCCTGTAAAAATAAAATTGGTTGTGTAGTAAAGCGTGTAGCCAATCCCTTCATCGTAACCAAAGGCTCCATTTAGCATGATGCCGACGGCTTCAATCGGATTGACGCCAATCGCTAGCATGATCAAGCCTGCAAAAAACAAGGCTGCCATGATATTCAAAATAGGGATGACAACGATTTCCAGCCAAGCTGGTAGATCTATGTTGTTGGTATTCATGCAGCGTCGCTTTCGTAAGCGTTTGCCATCATCAAACCTAGTGTGGCCTTATCAGCATCAGCACCAGAGAGCTCCCCTACCACACTGCCTTCATACATCACAATGATCCGATCACTTAAGGCCATGATTTCATCAAGCTCAACTGAGACCAACAATACGGCACAACCGGCATCACGCATTGCCACAATACGTTGATGAATCAGCTCTATCGCACCGATATCAACACCGCGTGTGGGTTGGCCAACTAAAAGCACTTCGGGATTTTTTTCTAGCTCTCGGGCTAAAATTAATTTTTGTTGATTACCGCCAGAAAATGTCGCGGATTTTAAATTAGGATTGCCTGGACGAACATCAAAATTTTCCATCAACTTTTTACACAGGCTTCTAATCGTGCTCAGTTGTAACAGCCCACGCCAAGAAAATTTCTGCTGATGCAAATAACCTAGCACCGATGATTCAGCGGCAGTGAAAGCTTTTACCAAACCTAGCTTTAAGCGATCTTCAGGTACATGGTTAACCTTATATTCACGTAGCTGCCGAGGGTTGATTGGTTGATCATGCTCAATAGTGTGGCCATTAATCACTATGCTGCCACTATCGGGTACAGTTATTCCGGAGAGCACTTCGAGTAGCATACTTTGGCCGTTACCAGCCACGCCTGCAATTCCAAGAATCTCACCACGTTTCACGTGTAGATTCACTTTATTCAATCGCAGTTTACCCTGCGCGTCTCGGTGAATTAGATTAACCACCTCGATACCATTTTCAGAATCAGCAGGCAACTGTGTTTCACGACGAAAGTCTTGAGTTAGCAACTTGCGGCCTACCATCAGCTCAGCAAGTTCCTGAATGCTGGTATCCTCTGTATTGACGTGCGCCACCATTTCGCCCCTGCGCAATACTGAAACCGTATCCGTGATATCCATAATTTCACGCAGCTTATGCGTAATCAATATAACAGTGACACCCTGCTTACGTAAGGCATCAAGCACCTTAAATAATTGATCAGCCTCTTGCGGTGTGAGCACACCGGTTGGCTCATCAAGAATCAGAATTTCGGCTTTGCGGTAGAGCGCTTTGAGAATCTCGCAACGTTGTTGTTCACCCACTGGCAAATTACCCGTCATGGCATCAATGTTGAGAGACAACTGATAGTTATCCGAAAGTGCCTGGAGTGCTGAACGCGCATCTTTTGCGCTGGGGTCGATAAGTGCGTGGGTTTCGGCACCGAGCATAATATTTTCGAGCACGGTAAACGTATCCACTAACATAAAGTGCTGATGCACCATGCCAATGCCGCAGGCAATAGCCTCTTTTGAATTACGTATTTTTTTAGGCTTACCGTTAATCAGTATATGGCCACTATCAGCCTGATAGAAGCCATATAAAATACTCATTAGCGTGGATTTACCAGCGCCGTTTTCGCCAACGATACCGTGAATGCTGCCACGCTTAACGACTAAATCGATATCTTGATTGGCACGAACTGCACCAAAGCGTTTGGAAATACCTTGCAGTTCGATTGCAACGTTGCCAGTTGCGGAGGGAATCGAGGTGCCACCAGCTGATGCTGGCGGCACAACGCTATCGTTCACGGTTATTACTCGCAAAACTAAGCGCTAAAAATTACAAATCGCAGTTGTTGTTGCTCATGTAGTCATGTACTTCTATATCGCCGGCAATAATGCTAGCCGAAGCGGCTTCTACCGCAGCTTTCATTTCAGCGCTAACGAGGGAAGCGTTGTGCTCATCCAATGCCCAACCCACACCGCCCTCTGCCAGGCCAAGAACATTAATGCCCGGCTGCCAGGTGCCTTTCATCGCACTTTCAAATGCATTGTATGCCGCAACGTCAACACGCTTGAGCATGGATGTCAGCATGGTGCCTGGATGCATGTAGTTCTGGTTTGAATCAACACCAATAGCCATCTTGCCGCCATCTTTGGCTGCTTGATACACGCCAACACCCGTACCGCCAGCAGCGGCATATATCACGTCCACACCGCGATCGAATTGCCCTTTGGCAAGCTCGCTACCGCGACCTGGATCGTTCCAAGCCGAAGGCGTTGTGCCAGTCATGTTTTCAATGACCGCAACCGTAGGGTTTGCGTGCTTCGCACCTTGCACAAAGCCACAAGCGAAGCGACGAATCAGCGGGATATCCATACCGCCCACAAAGCCAACCGCGTTGCCCTTAGATGCCATTGCAGCCAGCACGCCCACCAAGAATGAACCTTCGTGCTCTTTAAACACAACCGACTGTACGTTTGGCAGATCGACCACGCCGTCGATGATGGTGAATTTTGTATCGGGGAACTCTTTAGCTACGGTTTCGAGTGGGCCGGCCTGAGCAAAACCAATGCCCAACACTGGATTAGCTCCACGCTGCGCCATACGACGCAAGGCTTGCTCACGCTGCGTTTCATTAGTGACTTCAAATTCTCGGTAGTCGATGCCGGTGTCTGCTTTAAAGCGTTCAACGCCGTCGTACACGCCTTGATTGAACGATTTATCAAACTTGCCGCCCATGTCGAACACAACAGCGGGTGTAATTTCAGCCGCCTGTGCGATTGCACCAGTCAGCATTAACGCAATGGCTGCGCTTGCATATTTGAATAGCATTATTATTCTCCTAACAAAGTAGTGGACAGGGTTACGCAATTAGGACTACCTATAAAAGCGTGTTCTCGACCGAGTGTATCATGGTCGATCCATGATCCCTAGCGCATCAACTAGGCCTGTCCGTCCATTTTTTGGGCTTCCTCAGCCTTGATCAGCAAGCCTGCCAGCTCTGTAAAGCTGTCTTTGTAATAATACGGCGAGGTTTGGTCTGGGCTTTGCGTGTTTTCCTCGTTCACCCCATAATCCAGCCCTTTTTCGGTGAGCACTTTGTATTTTTTTACGATTCCTGGGCGGGTCGAGCTTTCGCGCTCGGCTTCATCCAAAATACCAATTGCGAGCAATAGCTTATTGGCCTTGACAGCTGACAAGGGAACAGCATGCTGTTTAAGCAGTTTGGTCAAAGATTCAACATCAGAGCCTTTCACAGTGGCCTCCAACAGTTAGGGAAAATTAAGTGGATTCAGCTTCATCGCGATAGGTCTCAGTAATCGCTCGAGCATCCAGCGGGCCGACGCCCATCATTTCAAGTACATCTTCGCCCATCAGCAACGCGGATTCAAATGTTTCTGAATAAGCCCGGTCCGCACCAGCTTCTAGCTGGGCGTCTCGAGTCGATTGATCAAGGGCACGACAACTTATGGTGATATGTGGATACTCGAGGCGCACTATGCCTACCAGCTCCTGCGCTCGCTCTGGGTCGTCAATAGCAATGACCACAACGGCCGCTTTTTCGATACCAGCAGCTTGCTGTAGATCTGGCCGCAGCGCATCGCCATAGAAACCAATAAATCCTTCGCTACGCAATTGATCAAATCGATCGGGATTATGGTCGATGACTACCGTTCGAAAACCGTTCTCTTGCATTAGGTGCGCTATAACCCGACCTACGCGGCCAAAGCCTGCGACGATCACCTGCGAATCGGCAGACTGATTAGCCTCAAGGCCCGTATTGGTTTGTTTTCGAGCCGGTACCTTTGCTCGCCTGTCGGCGAACACCATCAGCAACGGCGTCGTTAACATCGACAAAGCAATGATGATCATCAGCTGCGATCCAAGTTCAGCCGGTAAGGCATGCTGTTGAATTGCATAGGCTATAACTACAAAGGCCAACTCACCCGACTGCGACAGCACCGTTGCTAGCCAGATGCGCTGTTGTCGTGGCACCGCTGAAAATCGCAACACGGTACGCAACACCCAAGCTTTAATGGCGACCAACAGCGCAACCAGCGCCAGAGTTTGTAGTGGCTTTAATATAAAGCTGCCAAAATCGATGCTCATACCCACCGAGATAAAAAACATCCCGATCAACAATCGTTCAAACGGCTTTATCGCTATATTAATAGCAGAGCCATATTCGGATCGCGTCAAAATAATTCCTGCCAAAAACGCCCCAAGCTCCATCGGTAAATTAAGCAGTTGCATAAGCAACAAAGCGCCAACAATCAACAGTAAAGCAAATGCCGTAAATACCTCGTCAAGGCCAATCTTGATAACGTATCGCAAAAGATGTTTTAAAAAATAGTGGCTGATCCAAGCGAACGCGCAGATCACCAATAGTGAAACCACCACTGAAGGCCAAGCGCTTCCCTCAGTAATTGCAGCCTCAAAGCCAAGCAGTGGCAAAAACACCAAAATTAGAAACATGGCCAAGCTTTGTGCCAGCAACAGACGCTTACCGGTATCAGTCAATGCAGAACCCGTTGGGTAGCGCTCCCAAAATGCCTGGTTGGCAATAGCGCCTGAAGATAAAGACAAAGCTAGCCCACAGGCTAGCGCGTGGTGCCATGGCAAACCTATCGTGAGTGCTACCAGCATGACCAACAGGGTTGCTAAACTAATCTGCAACATGCCGATTGAGAATAGATCAGTTGGTAACATACGAAGGCGTGCCGGCGTGGCAGGCAGCGCAATCAAAAACAATAATAATATGGTACTGAATTGTAAAAATGCAGCGATTGAATCGGTGTCACGAATTAGCGCAATGCCCCAAGGCCCAACACAAATACCGGCGAACAAATACCCCAACACTGGGCCAAGACCAAGCCGTTTAGCAACCGGCACAGCCAGTAACGCTACAGAAAGATAGATAAAGGATTGCTGCAGCAGACTGTTGGTATCACCCATGACTCACTAACCACTTGCCACACGGCTGCCACCAGAGAGCTTGTGCCAATGAGTAAGAAAACTATCAAGCCAATGTGTGATGTTCGCATCATGTGTGAGTGCGGCACGCCGCTGCACAATGCGCTCTTCTTCGCTCAGCCTCCCTGTATCACGTGTTTTGTTTCGCTCGTGCCATACCTTAAGCGTTGCTGGGTTGACTTCAGGGTGAAATTGAACACCGTATGACAGCTCGCCATAGGAGAATGCCTGGTTAGGAAAACGCTCACTGCTGGCAAGCAGTGTTGATCCTGCAGGTAGATCAAACCCCTCTTTATGCCATTGCATAACAGTTAAGGTTTCGCTCATAAACCGGGAGTGATCTGGATACGGTACGACATCAAAAAAACCAACCTCGGTAAGTTCATGTGGGTGCATGTTGACCTGCGCACCGAGTACACGTGCTAACATTTGTGCGCCCAGACACACTCCAAAAAACGGTGTGTTGGTTCTGAGGCATTGCTCTATAAACTTAAGCTCTTGCCTGGCCCATTCAAATTGATCGGTATCGTTGGCACTTGGCGCACCACCAAAAATAACGACACCTTGATAGAGTGATGGATCAGGAAACGCATGACCTGATAGTGGATAACATAAATCGATTTGAAAACCACTGGCTTCCATCCACAGGCTACAACGATCTTCACTCCAGCCTTCCGAATGTTTTACCAATAGGTATCGCCCGGTACCGTTGGGCCGATCTAGCAACATCTATCTTTCAACGCTAAGAATAAATGTATTGGAACGAGCAGACAAACCGCCAGGATCAATTGCAATAATACGCAGTGTGTAATCACCCGTTTGTCGCGGCACTCCCGTTAATTGGCCACTGGAACTAAGCGTTAAACCGGTAGGCGACAAGCCCTGAAGCCGGTAAGTTAGCCTGTCGCCATCGGGATCAGTAAACACCGGCCTGATGCGATCGATCGCGTCACCAAAATCGACATCTTGGCTATGGATAAGGCCCGAAAAAAGCGGCGCGGCGTTCTCAGCTTCAACAACGAACGTCATAGTGGTTGTGGTTGGCGTGTTGTATCCATCATCAGCTGACACGTCAACATCGTACTCACCCGCTACTGATATAAAACCAGTGATCACACCTGCGGGTGAGTTGATGGTTAGATTGACCTCATCATCACTGCTATCGAGCCTATACACAAGTGGCTGGGCTTCTGGGTCGCTGAAGCGGGATCCCACCGCCACCGATATGCTGCTGTCCACTTCGGCTTCCTCGTCAACAATAGCGAGTGCGGTAACGGGTTCGTTGTCCAGTATAGTTAACGAGATTTCAGAAGTGGTACTTGCAACACCATCAGTGATTAACATCGTATACACATAGTCACCCACATCGATTGGCTCGCCTATACCGCCTAGCACACCTATCGGGCTGAGTTCAATTTCACCCGATACGGGGAAGCTGCCACTTAGCACGGAGAAACCCAAGGTATTGCCTTCAGGGTCAGAATAAAAATCAGCGAAGTCGAGAGAGAAGTCGATCCCTGCGATTTCCTCGATATTGCTGATCGTGCCATTGGCAATAGGTTCATCGTTGCGTGCAACCACATTGATAGTGACTGCTGCATTAACAATGTATTGCCCATCAGTAACGGAATATTCAAATCGATCAGTAACAGCTTGGATCAAATTAGCGCCTTGAAACGAATAACTAAAACCACCATCATCACGTAGCTCAAACACATCCGCTGATGCAGGCAATGTAACGGCGGTGGTCACCACCCTCAGTGGTTTGCTGTTGACATCGTCGGTGTCGTCTTTATCGTTGCTAAGTAAGTTGACGAGATCGTTGCCACTGATATCAAGCAACTCCCCTTCCAACACCGTGAAGGTATCGTCAACTGGCTCAGGCGCATCGTTAACTGACAAAAGGCAAAACGTGTAATCCGTAACGCCTTTACCGCCATTGTTATCCGTTGCGGTTAAACGAAAACTTAAGCCAACCGGCGCGATTAAAGTTGGTGTGCGTAACACAAACTCGGCGATATCGGACTCATTGCTTTGGAGTTCGAACTCCATTCGGCAATCGTTGTTGGATGCGCAGGCCTCTAGCAAGCTGTCAGCAGCCAGATTGCTCTGGTAATCCGGGACGCTGCTGCATGCAGCAAGATTGCCTTGCTCAACGGGCGATGAACTCCATTGCCAACTCCGCACAGAGCCATCGACATCAGTGCCTCTGACTGCAATTGCAGCAGTTGTTTCCTCGATAAGAACCTGCGGACCAGCGGCTTGGCCATCCCCCAGAATAATCTCGGTTTCTGGTGCGGCGTTGTTATCGCGGCCAGCTGAATCGACCCAATCACATGCCGATAGGGCAAAAACCGCCGATAGACAGGCCGACACGGCGGCAAGCCGCCGTGCACGTAAATTCAGATTTTGTTGAGGCATAACGCTATTGTAAAGCACATTGGTATCGCGTCCATTAAACATTCAGTAAGGCTCGCTTAGCACAATCGATGGTTAACAATTGTATCGATGAAATGCGCCAACACTCGGGTGTCGTCTACCTGCATACACGCGTGACAGTTCGGGCGATCTTGCCAATAGGTCAAACCGTACTCGTAACCCCTGCGATCCAACGCCAACTGGCCGACCGCAACGCCGTCGTGAATCACTCGGGCCGGGCCACTAACTACGCCAAAGGCATCTGGAATAAGCAGATACGCCACTGCTGCTGCATCGTGCATCGCGCAGGCGGGCTCTAGCTCCTCAGCAGCGGCGCCCTTGGAGGAATAAAAATCGACATAGAAGCGGCTGGTTTGCCAAATTAATGCACCAGTTTTTGCGCCGCTACCCTGGAGCCGCTTCAGATGGGTGTCAGTAATCAATATTTGATGAGTGACATCTAAACCAACAATAGTGGCAGGCCAAGATGCACCTAGCACCTGATCGGCGGCATGGGGATCGCCAAGAAAGTTAGCTTCAGTTACAGGCGACACATTGCCAGGCTCAGTGACGGTTCCGCCCATAATGATCAACTGTTGTACAAGCTCAGGCAACTTCGGCTCACGCTCAAGCGCGGTAGCGATGTTTGTCAGCGGGCCAACGGCTATCAGAGTGATCTCACCTGGATACATGCGCGCTTGCTCAATAATGTAATCCGCAGCATCCAACGCTAGCAAAGTGGCGTGCGCAGCGGTGGGTTCATAGCTGACAGATGCGTCATGACAATTACCTAGCCCATCTTCACCGTGGACAAACTCTGCGTGAGGCATTGGGCCTTGAACCAAAGGCACAGCTGCACCTTTGGCAACCTTTACTTTACTTGCACCGAGCATTTGCAAAACATACTGCGCATTGCGCGTCGCTTTTTCGATATTGACGTTGCCAAACACTGTGGTCAAACCCAGCAGGTCGATGTCAGGGTGACACAGAGCATAGGCTATCGCCATGGTGTCATCGATACCTGGGTCCGTGTCAAGAATAACCTTATGCACCAAGTGCTCCTTTGTTAATTGTTGTTAGGCATATCGTTTACACCTCTTGTTTATGCGTTATTGTTTATGCGTTATTGCTGCAAAATGCTCTACTGCCTGCATTGTCGGAATACTAGTTGAGGCACCCACTACAGTGACCGCCAACGCTGACGCTGCACACGCTTTTATTAAGGCAGCAGTTGCATCATTGTTGCTCTGCATGGTTGCTAAAAAATAGCCAACAAAAGTATCGCCAGCTGCTGTGGTATCAACCACATTCATTTCATGGGCGGCTACAAATTCATGCTGATTTTGAAAGTGCCAACCGGCGCCACGGCTACCTTCGGTTAACACCAGCTGCACATCAGGGAAACGGTCGAGAAGCGCTGCAGTTGCTTCGGCTTTATTATCCATTCCAGACAGCTGCGCAGCCTCAATTTCATTAACGATCAATACGGCGCAGTCAGCCAACGGCAGCGCCTGAACATTCTCAGACATTGGAGCCGGGTTAAATGCGACACGCATCTGCTTATTTTTGGCAATATCCATCGCCAATTCAAGGCCATTGCACTCGTTTTGCATTAACAACCAATCCCCAGGCCGCGCCATTGCCAACGACGATTCGATGTGAGTATCAGACAAAGCCTGATTAGCGCCACCGTGCAATATGATGGAATTTTCCCCTGCTGCATCGACCTGAATGATCGCATGCCCGCTTGGTTCATCGGTCTGTAAAACGCACGACACGTCAACGCCACTATCAGTAAGCGTATTCACAGCCCAATTATCCGACCGGTTTATACCACCGATATGGCGCACCAAAACACCCGCTCGCGCCAGCGCCAACGATTGATTAGCACCCTTGCCCCCTAGCAGTGTTTGCAAATCGAGACTGGCGAGCGTCTCACCGGGTTGTACAAAGTGGTTGACCCTGTATACATGATCCAAGTTGATCGAGCCCAGGTTGTAAAACATGCGGCCTCCCTCTATTAGGCGATGACTAGTTGGCGAGTGAAAAAAGTCATTTGACTCCATTGCGCTCAATTTGACTACAATAACATTATGACTATGCCCAGCCGAGTAAAAATTGTCGAAGTAGGGCCCAGAGATGGCCTGCAAAACGAAAGCAGCCTTATCTCCGTAGGCGAGAAGATCAAGCTGATTGAGCTGCTGTGTGCATCCGGGCTGAGGGTGATCGAAACCGGTAGCTTTGTATCCCCTCGGCACGTGCCGCAAATGGCTGATTCGGCCGCAGTCTATGCAGGCCTGAATAAAAACAACGGTGTGGCCTATCAGGTGTTGGTACCTAATCAACGCGGATACACAGACGCACGGGCTGCCGGCGTAAATGAGATTGCCGTGTTTGCTGCCGTGACCGAGAGCTTTTCACAAAAAAATATTGGCTGCAGCATCGCCGAGAGCATCAAACGCTTTACAGATATTACAGGCGACGCACTGCAACACGGTATCAAGGTAAGGGGTTATTTGTCCTGCGTATTGGGTTGCCCTTATGAAGGCGATGTGGATCCAGAAGTGGTTGCAGCTTTAACACAGCAGTTGCTCGACGCGGGTTGTTATGAGGTATCACTGGGTGACACGATCGGTATCGGCACCGCTGGCAGCACCGCAGCTCTTTTGAAATGCCTGCTACAACATAAAATTGAGCCTGCGCAACTAGCCATGCATTGTCACGATACTTATGGCCAGGCCATCAGCAACGTGCTAGTAGCGCTACAACATGGTGTCAGTACAATCGATGCATCCGTGAGTGGCTTGGGCGGCTGCCCATTTGCACCAGGTGCCTCAGGCAATGTCGCAACCGAAGATGTTATTTACATGCTCAACGGCTTGAGTATTGAACATGGTGTAGATTTGGCTAAATTAATAGCGGCTGGCAGTTATATTTCTGGCGTACTAAAACGCGACACCCAATCGGGCGTAGCCAGGGCATTAGCCAATGAGTCGCGCGCTACATAAAGCCGCAACTAAAATAGCTATCGCAAGCCCAACAATGCAGGCAAACCCGATAAATCATTAAGCTCTGCTGTAGGCGTGCCGGGAAGGTTCTCGGCGGGCTGTGTGTAGCGATTGACCCAAACGACCTTCATTCCAAAATGCGCGGCGCCTGCAGCATCCCAAGCATTGGATGACTGAAAACAAATTTGATCCGCTGGGATGTTTAATTCGTCTACCGCCAATTGATAAACTTTGGCATCGGGTTTGAAAATTCCTACCGACTCAACTGACAATTGATAGTCGATATACTCATCAAGGCCAGCACTTTTAATTGCGGCTTCGATCATCATCGGTGAGCCGTTAGTTAAAATGCCAATCTTGTAACCCGCCTTTTTTAGCGTAGCCAACGTATCCGCCACTTCTGGAAACGCCGAGAGCTGTAAGTACGCTTGCATTAATTTTTGCTTGAGGTCTCCGTTATCGATTGCAAGGGTTTGCAGGGCATAATCCAATGCTTGCTCAGTCACTTGCCAAAAATCGGTATGTGATCGCATCAAGCTGCGAAGCCAGGTGTATTCCAATTGTTTGATACGCCAAATTGCGGATAGCTCTGCGTGTCGAACCCCCACCTCTTCTTTATACGCACCCACAGCAGAATGCACGTCAAAAAGCGTACCGTAGGCATCAAATACACATGCTCTTACGTGCGCTAGTCGATCATCAGCAGTTGTCATTAGATGTTCCGGGGTGGTATGGAATAGGTAGCGGTAACATGAGCGACGGGCGCATCAACCGACCCATCATCACTGTACAAGCTTACTTCGCCTACCGCTAAGCGCTTACCCAGCTTGAGCAATCGAGCTTGCGCAGTAATATCGCCAGGCAGCGGGCGCGACAAAAAATTAATGGAAAGGTTTGTGGTAACAGCGAGTTCAACTGGGCCAATGCGGCTTAGCACAAGCGCATACATAGCAGCATCAGCTAATGCCATCATAACGGGGCCTGACACCGTGCCACCGGGGCGCAGAAATTCTTCGTTATATACAGCTCGCATCACTACACCGCTAGCGGTTATAGATTCGAGCTGTAGGCCCATTTGTTGAGCAAAGGGCATGTGCTGTTCAGCGATCTGATTATATTCGGCGACGCTGAGCTTTAACTCAATTGGGTTAGTAGTTGACATAGGTGCAGCATACCAGTTGATATCGATGCTGAAAACTTCACCTATAGCGTGACAAGCGGTATTATGGATCCCTACAGCGCTTGCTGGCCGATTGATGGCCAATTTCGCCCAGCAGGCAGAGCCTATCGACACACGCAATGACACATGCAGGGATTACCTATGTCGAACACAGCTGAACAAACCGAACACGCAGTTCTACTCATTGATCACCGCGACGGCGTTTATCGCTTAACATTAAACCGGCCGGCAAAATACAATGCGCTGTCAGAAGAGATGCTAAGCGTATTGCAAACCGCTATCGAAAACACACCGGCTGATGCGCGAGCGGTTGTTATCGCAGCAAGTGGCAAGGCGTTTTGCGCTGGCCACGATCTCAAGCAGATGCGTAGCAATCCTGAACAGCAGTACTACCAACAGCTATTTGATCAATGCGCACACATCATGAAACTGCTGATCGATTTACCGCAACCGGTGATTGCACAGATTCAAGGCATGGCCACGGCCGCCGGTTGTCAGTTGGTCGCTAATTGCGATTTAGCCATTGCTGCAAATACCGCAAAATTTGCAGTATCAGGTATCAATGTGGGTTTGTTTTGCAGCGTACCGTCAGTACCATTATCCAGAAACCTATCCCGAAAACGCGCATTTGAGATGTTGATGACAGGTGACTTTATTTCAGCTGACAAGGCCGTTGACTGGGGTTTGCTTAATGCCAGCGTCGAGCCTGACGAACTTGAAAGCACCGTTAATACCTTGTGCGACAAAATCAAATCCAAACCCGCTGTGACGACAGGGCTGGGCAAAGATCTCTTTTACAAACAACTCGAACTACCGCTAGAACAAGCTTATCAACACGCTAGCGATGCAATGGCTTGTAACATGATGGAAGAAGAAACGAGCGAAGGTATTGATGCGTTCATTGGCAAACGTAAACCTGATTGGTCCTAGTAGTGTCAGTCCCGCGAAGGCGGGCTACACGAGGAGGGCTAAAGCCCGGATACTTTGCGTAACTTCGATGGTTTGTAAGCTTCAAACCAAGCCAGCAAATCATCAGCTGACAATGCCTCGCTAGCCAAAAAGCCCTGGTACTCATCACAATCGTAGCTGCGTAAAATATCCAGCTGCTCGGATGTCTCAACACCTTCGGCAACAACCGATAAGTTTAGGTTGTGGCTCAGCGCGATAATAGCCGAAACGATTGCAGCATCGCCAGGGTCGTGACTCAGATCTTGTACAAACGAATGATCTATCTTGATCTTGTCAATGGGCAAACGTTTTAAGTAGCTTAACGATGAAAACCCGGTACCAAAATCATCAATAGAGATCTGGACACCAATCCGCTTCATGCTTTGCAGAATGTTGATGCCGTTTTCAATGTTCTGTAAAAACAGGCTCTCTGTTAGCTCAACTTCCAGTAAGTTTGAGGGCAAGCCACTTTGCGATATCGCCTCATCGATATCTTTAATCATGTTGCCACGAATAAACTGAACCGGCGAGCAATTGACTGCCATGGCAATCGGCTCCATTCCATCATCGATCCAGTCTTTCATTTGTCGGCACGCTTGCTGTAACACCCAGCGGCCCATCGGCATTATCAATCCAGTTTCTTCTGCTAAAGGAATAAACTCAGCGGGGCTGATATTTCCATTTTCAGGATGCTTCCATCGCAGCAGAGCTTCAACACCAACTGCCTGCCCGCTGACCACATCAAATTTTGGCTGATATACCAAATTGAGCTCTTCGTTATCAATTGCTTTTTTGAGTTCGCTTTCCATTGAAAAACGAGCCAAAGCCTGCTCGTGTATACCGCGAGAGTAAAACTGATAGCCGTTACGACCCTTCTCTTTGGCGTGATACATCGCAACGTCAGCATGCTTCATCAGCAATTCAGCTGATTGGCCGTCGGCTGGGTACAAACTGATGCCAATGGTTGTGGTAACCGATACTTCAGTATCGTTAATTATGTACGGCTGGCTAATGGCTTTAGCGATTCGCTCGGCCACTCTTGCCGCGTCTTCTACGCGGTTGATAGAGCCTAGCAATACAACAAATTCATCCCCACCCAGGCGTGCAACCGTATGTTTGGCAACCGAATTATCGTCAAGCGGATCAGCTGGCACCGCCACCGAATCCGATTCACGCACTACTTCAGTTAGTCGGTCCGATACTTGTTTTAGCAATTCATCACCAGCATCATGCCCTAGCGTGTCGTTGACTTGCTTGAAATGATCAAGATCTAAAAATAGCAGTGCAAATTTAGATTCGCGGCGCTTGGCCATCTTCAAGGCATAGTTGAGCTGTTCGTTAAGTTGTGCCCGGTTAGGCAAGCCAGTAACCAGATCAAAGTATGCAAGATTGTGGATCTGCCGCTGAGCATTTGTACGCTCAGTGATATCTTGCATTGTGCCGCGTAAGTGAGTGCATTCGCCCTGATCATTTATATGAGGCTCGGCTTCAAGACGAATGGTCCTGTCCTGCTCAGTTTCAGAAAATTTACCTAAGGTAAATTCAACCGAAAAACCACGCACTTCTTCGACTGCTTGCGACGCCGCCATTCTGACTGAATGCCGCTGATCGTCGCTGAGTTTTTCCAGAAAGCCTACCCAGGACCCCTTAAGAGTATGAGGCGCGTAACCCATAGTTCGACCAAACTCGTTGGACCAAGAAAGCTCGTTGGTTACCACATTCCAATCCCAATGCCCAAGCCTTGCAATACGTTGGGCGTTATCGAGTTTTGCTTGGCTAGAACGTAAGGCATCTGCAGTACGCTTGGATCGCAACATGTACTGAATACGATGCGGCAGCACAAAGAAGTTAATTGGTTTAGTCAGAAAGTCTGTTGCGCCTTCGTCATAAGCTCGTGTAATGGAATCAAGATCATCAAGGCCAGTGATCATTAGGATTGGCACATGCGCGCCCATTGCATTGCTACGAATATGCGAGATCGCTTCGAATCCGTCCATCACTGGCATAACGGCATCCATAATGATTAGGTCGGGCTCTTGATTTTTGAACTGCTGCAAGGCTTGCACACCATCGGATGCATGCACAACATCAAAGCCTGCATCCTCTAACGATCCTTCAGCCATGAGCAGACTTGCAGCATCATCATCGACATGCAATACCAGCGGCCGAGATCGGCTGGATGAAGCCGCTATCATTTGCGCTTGATATTTATCCTGCGGGGAAGGCATCAGGCGGCCTTTTCAACAATTTGCATTAGCTCAGCTAATGAAGCATCGAACTCTTCTTCTAAACCTTCAGCCAACGCAAAGCACTCAAGCTCACTGCCCTCTCTAGCAGCCTGTTCAATATTTCGGCATTGCTCAGACAAACGACTAGCACCAAGGTAGGCGCTGCTAGACTTCATCGAATGCGCGGCAACGCGCATGCTTTCAAGATCACCCGTCTCCACAGCCTCAACGATGGCACTAATGGACGCAGGCGAATCACTCGCAAACAGGCCCACAATGCGGCCAAGCAAATCAGGTTTGCCAGGGCGTTGCAAAGATGCGATAGCTTGCAGTGCGCTTTTGTCTATATGGTTATTCATAGTGTCTTTTATATCGCCTTATAGCTGCATCAGCTACAGCCAGGTGCCTTCAAGGCGGAGTACATCAGTTTTATATTCTTCTTCTAATGTCACCAGCTCAAGGCTCAACTGCTTGATATAGCGATAAGCACTCGATTGATCGAGCTGCATAGCGCTATCAACGTTTCGCTTACGATCTGCCAAAGCTCTCGTTTGGTAGAACACAATAGCGACTGCAAACAGGCATAGCGCTGCATAAAGCCCGAACATTCGCGTATCGCTCAGAACCCATTGCCCGTAAATCAACAAGGCAAAAGCACAGGCCACGGCTATGCAACGCCATGTAAGCCCAGTAATCGTTTTGGCAAAAATACCTGCCATGTTATTCCTATCCTCAATATCCTGGAGCGCTTGGCTAAGACCCAACAAGTAATTGGGCATCCGATACAAACTATCGACGTATCGACGGCGATCTTGACGAAGCGAGTGCGGGTTCAGAGACGGAGTGAGATTTTTGACCTTAGAGCTGCATTGGCATTGAGTGCACTACTCGATTTGATGCAGGTCACATCCGCGCCAAAATTGCGATTGAGTCGACCCAAGATGGAGGATTTTATGAGAACTAACGCAACGTTACGAACGAGCAGAAAGCTCGTTCAAGGGATGATTACGCCGAATAGGTTTTGTCGCAAACAAGCGGTCCAAAACCCGATTTGTGCGTTACTGCGCAAAATTCTTGAAAGGCAAAAGGCGCGATTTCAACACTTTGAAGCGGTGCGTTAACTGATTGACCAACGACTTTTTAGCACACGATCTAATGCTTTCATAAATACGCCGTCCACCGTGTTTTGAACACCCACCGAAAATCGCTCCATCAGCGGCTTTTTTTCCTTGTATTTGACATATATAACATCGGAATCTTCACAAGCTTTCATTAGATATTCATCCGAGGTGACTAACTCGTCCACCAGCTGAATATCTACCGCGTCCTGCCCGGACCATATTTCACCGGTAGCCACTGTATCGATATCAAGCTTTGGCCGTCGTGTATCGACATAATTTTTAAATTGATCATGAATTTTTTCGATATCTTCTAAAAATTTATCGCGCCCCTCATCGGTGTTTTCACCAAACAAGGTAAGGGTTCGTTTAAATTTTCCCGCCGTTAATAATTCAAAATCGATATCCATCTTTTTAAGCAAGCGATGGAAATTAGGAATTTGCGCCACCACACCAATTGAACCGACCACGGCAAAAGGGGCCGCCACCAACTTATCAGCCACACACGCCATCATATAACCGCCGCTGGCGGCGACCTTATCGACGCAAACTGTCAGAGGTATTTTGTTACTGCGGATGCGATCAAGCTGAGCCGCAGCTAAACCGTAAGATGTGACCATGCCGCCGCCGCTTTCAAGTTTCAACACAACTTCATCATCACTTGTCGCGCTGGATAAGACAGCCGTAATTTCATGACGCATGTTTTCAACTGCTGATGCGCGAACATCGCCATCAAAATCCATAACGAAAACACGCTTCGCTTGAGGCTCTTCAACCAGAGTTTCACCTGAACCGCGTTGTTTACTCGCTTTTTTGGCCGCAATTTTATCTTGCTTGTGTTTAGCCTTGTCTTCTTTCTTGCGCTCTTTAAGCGCCATTTTTTGATTGATAGGATCGAGCAAGGAAAACGATAAAGCATCTTCCATCTTTTCAAGCTGATCATTGAGCTTGGTCACTTCAATGCTACCCACAGATGCAGAGCGCTTGCCACGCATACTCATGCTAACGGCAAAAAATATTAGCACCATGGCGGCAATGACGAACGTCACCACTTTTAGTAAAAAAATTCCATACTCTGCAAACAGTTGAGCCACAGGCTTCCCCTAATGTTTTGTTATAGACCAGCACTGATGAATGCGCGGGCTACGAAAATAATCTTGATCGATGGACCACTTCGAACGATCCTTTACAAACAGATCGCTGTTGTCGATCCAAGTTTTGTCCAACTTGAACTGCCGGAAGTTATTCGAAAATAATAGTTCGCCACCAGGCGCTAACAATTCCATACAAGCATCAATACAAGCAGTGTGGTCGCGCTGTAGGTTCCAGTCATCCTCGGTGCTGTTGGAATTTGAGAATGTCGGCGGATCCAGTAAGATTAAATCATATTGTTCCTGCTTGTTTTCGTTTAGCCACTTTGTAACATCTGATCGGCTAACCCGATGCTGTTCAGCATCGCCAGCATTGCGTTTTACGTTGCGTATCGCCCATTGGCAATATTTATTAGACATATCTACCGAATGGGTATAGCTGGCACCACCCACAATGGCTGCAGCCGTTACCGCACCAGTGTATGAAAACAAATTTAAAAAACGTTTGCCCGCTACGTTGCCTTGCACATAGCGACGAACCTTACGATGATCCAAAAACAAGCCTGTATCAAGGTAGGCCGATAGGTTCAGCTCATATACGACATCTTTTTCATTTAAAAATACCACCGTATCTTGCTCAGACATGCGTTGATATTGTTCTTTGCCTGCCTGACGACGCCGTGTTTTAAGGTGCACACACTCAGGGTTAGCTTCTAGCAACTGTGGGATTGCGGCGCATACTGCATCCAAGCGCTCTTGTGCTATATGCACATTAACGGTGGGAGGCGCTTGATACTCTTGTACAACAACATGCCGTTGCTCGCAGTCATAGACATCAATTGCCATAGCAAATTCGGGCAAGTCGGCATCGTAGGTGCGCCAGGCTCGTATTCCTTCACGTTTACGCCACGATTTACTCGCCTTGAGGTTTTTACGCAAGCGATTCGCAAATGCCGCGGTATCAATTGCTGGCGTGACTGCAGCCGCTGATGTGCGAGCGCTTCGGCCAGGCACTCGCCCTGCTAGCAGATGACACTCGATGCCACCATTTGCGGCCTCAAGTTCAGGTTTAAGCGGTAACGCCAGATGCCGGCTAGGTGCAGAGTCTGCGGTGAACAAACCACAACGCCAACCAGGATAGTGTTCACTCAATGCTCGCCCCAGATCTGCATAAAATTCAGCATCACCCGCTAAGCGCTCGCCATAAGGGGGATTACTCAACAACAAACCACCTGAACACTTACTCAGCGCCGAGCTCTTGCCTTTCATTACAGACAAGGTTTCAACCGATACAACATCTTCAAGGCCAGCAGCCTCTAGATTGAGTTTGGCCGCACTGACCATCTTTTTATCTATATCGCTACCCGCAATGACACTATGCGGTTTGATTTGTTGAGCCTTCGCATCGGCAAGCAGTTTTTGCCAAAGTGCATCATCGTGCCCTGCCCAGCCTAAAAACCCAAAATAGCCACGATCAATGCCCGGGGCTTTGTTACTAGCAATCATCACAGCTTCAATTAATAAGGTGCCGGTGCCACACATCGGATCAACAAAACACTCGCCAGCAGCAGCGAGTTCGTGCCACTTGCTGTGAATGAGCAAGGCTGCTGCGAGATTCTCTTTCAATGGAGCCATGCCTTGTTGGTGCCGATAGCCGCGGCGGTGCAAGCTCGATCCGGAAAGATCCAAGGCGATTCGAGCTTTGTTGCGGTAGAGATACACATTGACCCGAATGCTAGGCGTATCACGATCAACATTGGGCCTTGATCCGGTTTTTTCTCTGAACTGATCAACGATCGCATCCTTGACCTTCAATGCACCGTATTGTGAATGCGTAATCTCGGAGTGAGAGGTGAAAAAATCAACAGCCAGCGTACCCTCTAACGCCATGTGCTTTGACCAATCAAGTTGCTGCACCAGCTCGTACAATTCTTCAGGTGATTTGGCAGGCCCTGAATGTAACGGCAACAGTATGCGATTGGCCAAGCGCGACCACAGGCATGCACTGTAGGCAGTCTCGAGTGTACCTTCAAAGCGCACCCCGGCACCTGCGGCGGAAACCTGACTCGCACCGACACATCGCAACTCCTGCTCAAGCAATGGCGGCAAACCTGGCGCGCAGGTCGCGTAGAGTATATGAGTAGGCAACATAAGCTTTAGAAAGTGGGCGAAGGCGCTAGAGCAGCGGTGTACAATTCATATTCTACCGGGTATCCGGCATTCGGTCGCCCAAACCACGAAAATGGCCAGAAGAAAGAGCTACAAACGATGAAATTAACCAGTTACGGCGCTGCCGGTGAAGTTACGGGTTCTTGCCATTTACTACAGGCGGGTCACACCAAAATTCTGCTCGATTGCGGCCTCATTCAGGGGCGCCGCAAAGACGAACTACGTAACCACGACCCCTTCCCGTTTGATCCAGCAACATTAGATGCCGTGGTGCTCAGCCATGCGCACATCGATCATAGCGGCCGTTTACCCATTCTGATTCGAGAGGGCTTTCGCGGCAAAATTTATACCCATGAAGCCAGCGCCGATTTATGCAAGATTCTATTGCGCGATTCTGCCAGCTTAAATGAACGAGACGTGGCTTACCGAAACAAGCTACGCAAAAGGAAGGGAAAGCCATTACTCACGCCATTGTATTCCAAGGAAGACGTCAGCGAAACGCTTAATCGATTTCGCACCACGCAATATGAACAGAGCGTTAAGATAACAGATAACATTAGTATTACCTTGTTTGATGCCGGGCACATTCTCGGTTCAGCTATGGTTGAGCTCAAATTAAATGAAGCCGGGCAAGAACGCACTGTTGTTTTTAGTGGAGATCTTGGCCATAGGGACTCACCTATCCTGCGTGATTTCACACATTTGAAAAAAGCTGATCTTGTACTGATGGAAAGCACTTACGGTAATCGCACACATCGTGATTGGTCTGACACCGCCGAAGAAGTACATGCCATCGCGGAGGCTGTGAAAAATAGCCCCGGCAACATTCTGATCCCAGCCTTCTCGGTCGGACGTAGCCAAATGATCCTCTATATGTTTGCGCGCAACTTCAAAGAGTGGGGTTTGGATCGGTGGAAAATTTTCCTAGATAGCCCAATGGCTATCGAAGCCTCAGAAATTTACATGAAACACACGAATCTTTATGACAAGGATGCCGCTATGTTCTATGAGGAAAACGGATCAGCGCTCGCAATGCCCAATTTACGCTTTACCAAATCTCCTCAGGAATCTATGGAGCTCAACAAGATGGACTCTGGCGGAATATTTATTGCAGGAAGCGGTATGTGCAATGGCGGGCGCATCAGGCATCACTTAAAGCACAATTTGTGGCGCCCGGAATGCCATATCATTATCGCCGGCTACCAGGCACCAGGCTCGCCAGGGCGTCGATTGGTTGATCGAGAGCCTTACCTGAAATTATGGGGCGAGAAAGTTAAGATTGCAGCGCAAATACATACCTTAGGTGGCTTGTCCGCACACGCTGACCAAGAAGGCATGATGCAGTGGTACAGCAGTTTTGAATCACGCCCACCTGTGCTACTGGTTCACGGCGAACCAAGGTCACAGAAAGTGCTAGCTAAACGCATTAAATCAGAGCTAGGTGCCAAAGTGAAATTAGCCAAAAAAGGAAAGTCCACTGATCTTCTTAATCTTGAATCGTTTTAGAACATATTTTTTAGCTTAATTTTTAATACCTAGTCAATACACAAGATAGTGAGTCGAGCACATGAGTACAGAACGTGAATCCATGGAATTTGATGTAGTCATTGTTGGCGCAGGCCCAGCAGGCTTATCCACCGCGTGCCGCTTGATGCAGATTGCCAAAGAGAACGAGCAAGAAATTAGCGTCGTGGTTTTGGAAAAAGGCTCAGAGGTTGGCGCGCACATTCTATCAGGTGCGGTCGTTGAGCCAAAAGCACTGGATGAGCTATTCCCACAATGGAAAGAAATGGGCGCTCCAATGGATACACCGGTCACGACAGATGAGATCTACTTCTTCACAGGCGCGCAAAGCGCACTTAAAGTGCCGAATATGTTCGCACCTAAAACCATGCACAACGATGGCAACTACATTGTGAGTTTGGGTAACCTCACTCGATGGCTTGCAGAGCAAGCCGAAGAACAGGGCGTTGAAATATTCCCAGGGTTTGCCGCGGCAGAAATCCTATACAACGAAGATGGCAGCGTAAAAGGTGTTGCCACTGGCGATATGGGGCTGGATGAAAGCGGCAAACCCAAAGACAGCCATGAGCCAGGCATGGAACTACACGCTCGCTATACCGTATTTGCCGAAGGTTGCCGTGGGCATTTAGGTAAACAGCTAATCAAGCAATTTTCACTTGACGGCAATCGCTCCCCGCAGCACTACGGCATTGGCCTAAAAGAGTTATGGGATATCGACCCGGCTAAAAGCAAGCCTGGCCTGGTGATTCACGGCACGGGTTGGCCACTGTCAGAGTCTAGCTCCAGTGGCGGTGCTTTCTTGTATCACTTAAACGACAACCAAGTCGTGGTAGGTTTGATCATCGACCTTAACTACTCAAACACATACCTAAGTACGTTTGATGAATTCCAACGATTCAAACATCACCCACTTATTTCAAGCCACTTAAAAGGCGGCAAGCGTGTTAGCTATGGCGCTCGTGCCATTACCAAAGGTGGCATGAATTCCCTGCCCCGCATGAGCTTACCTGGCGCACTGATTGTGGGTTGCGATGCGGGCACGCTTAACTTTTCAAAAATCAAGGGCACGCATACAGCGATGAAGTCCGGCATGGTTGCAGCTGAAACACTGGCCAAGGCCTTAGCTAATAGTGAATCATCAACTACTGAGCTCAATAGCTACAACCGCGACTTCCGCGAAAGCTGGGCTGGTGAAGAGCTCCGTGCATCGCGTAATTTTGGCCCAGCCATGCATAAGTTTGGCACCTACCTTGGCGGTGCATTTAACTTTATCGATCAAAACATCTTTCGTGGAAAACTACCCTTCACACTAAAAGACAACACCACTGATCACGACGCAATGAAAAAGGTCGATGACTGCAAGCCAATCGACTACCTCAAGCCAGATGGCGTAATTAGTTTTGATAAGCCTTCTTCTGTATTTTTATCTGGCACCAACCATGAAGAGAATCAGCCTGTACATTTAACCTTGGCCAACGCGGATATTCCCATTAACGTTAACTTGCCGATGTACGCCGAGCCGGCACAGCGATATTGCCCAGTGGGTGTGTATGAGGTGATTATCGAAGACGACAAGCCGCGCTTTCAAATCAACTCGCAAAATTGTATTCACTGCAAAACCTGCGACATTAAGGACCCTAGCCAAAATATTACGTGGGTAACACCAGAAGGTAGCGGCGGGCCGAACTATCCGAATATGTAAGGCGCGCCTACCCCACAGGGAACCCAGTTTGCGGGAATGACAAGCGAGCGCAGAATAACTCTGCGTTAGTCGCAGCTAGTCTTTTTTATCAATCGTAATTTCAATATTTTTGCTACTACCAGCAAACCATTTTTGAACATACAAAGAGCCCACGATAGCTGCGATTCCCTCCTCAGGTACTTCCTTGTAGCGAACACTATTTTTCGTTTCTTTCTCGTATTCAAATTTAACGACTTGCTTTGACATGGAACCTTCCCGCTTATAAGTGGATGACTTTTCGACAACAGGGTAACAGAGAATTTCTTGATCCAAAAGGCTACACTGCAAACGACCCTGCAACTAACTCAATCGGATTATTCATGGCTCTTGGCGCTACCATCAATAAAATTTCGTTAAACGTAGCGGATATGGAGCGACACTATTACCAACAACACGAGCTGGTGATGGCAATGCATCCATCGGAATCTGATTTACGCTTCATGATAAAGGTGATTGCATTCGCCCTAAATGCTCATGAACACTTAACCTTCACTAAAGGATTAGCAACTGATGATGAACCAGAAGCTTGGCAAAAATCATTGAGTGACGATATCGAACTGTGGATCGACTTTGGTCAGGTTGATGAAAAGAGAATACGCAAAGCTTGCGGCCGAGCAAAACAAGTAGTGATTTATACCTACCAGGATCGCAAAGCAATGACTTGGTGGGATCGAAGCAAACAGGCTCTTGCGCGTCACGATAACCTAAAGGTTTATCACATCAAGGCCGAAGGTGCAGAAGCACTACTTGGCCGCAACATGCAGTTACAGTGCAATATTGATGAAGGGACAGTATCGCTAAGTAATGACGATAATCATTTGGAAGTTCTAGTCACTCAATACATGAGCTAAGCAGTAAATTGAAAATATCCACCACTCATGGTTAGGATTATCGTTTTTCTAACACTCCACTAGCTATTCTCCTTTTGTACGCGACTTAAGTCATAGTCATTGGATGCGCTCTGCGACGTTGCGCAAAGTGGAGTACCTAATCCTTCACAAAACAAAAACTTTCGCGCTTGGCGGGTTATTAGTTTTTTGACAGAACGCTCAATTTCAGTTCACCACCGGCTTAATACCGGCCGACATACTGTTAAATATGTATAGAGGTACCGAACATGCACCGTACATACTCTAGACGTCGGTTTGTCACTCAAGGCTTGGGGCTTGGTGGAGCTTGTTTACTGCCCACGCTCTCACAGGCTGACAATCAAGAAGCTCGCAAGCTATCACTCCATAGTACACACACTGGAGAGTCCTTAACAGTAACCTATTTTCAATACGGCGGATATGACCGCGATTCTTTGCAACAACTCAATACTCTGCTGCGCGATCACCGACAAAACGTTTCGACGCGAATGGACCCAGCGTTATTTGATCAGCTGTGGCACATACAACAACTACTACAAGACGATGGCAGCGTCGAGATTATCTCTGGATTTAGAACGACTAAAACTAACAATATGCTTCGAAGAAGCAGTAGTGGTGTCGCAAGTAATAGCTATCACCCAAAAGGCCAGGCGATAGACTTCAGACTACCAGCTGTATCAACCCAGCAGGTTCGCAATGTTGCTCTGCACTTACAAAACGGTGGCGTGGGATACTATCGTAAGTCAAACTTTGTACATATTGACTCTGGCCCAATTCGGGCCTGGTAGCCCTAAAAAATATTGGTAATCCATGCGTAATGAAGTGCTTTATATTTGATTTAGATGGTATTTTGGTAGACAGCCGAGCAATTACTCGTCGTTATCAATAAACTCAACCGAACCTGTCTCAAGCGAATACTCGGCGCTGACTACTTTTAGTTTTTTACTTTGCACTAATTGTTCGAGCATTCTTGAGCCATGTCGCAGGTGGTCCGCTGACAAGCGAATGTTCGCTCGTATTGCATGTTTAAGCAGCGCCTCCTTATCATCCTTTAAGGATGTTTCCATTAAAGTCGTGACAGCAGGCTTAATGCGTTCGACAATCGAATACATATTGGGAGGAGCTTCATTTTTCTCGTGCTTTTCAAGTTCATCAATGGTGGCGATTACGGCGCCACATTGCGTATGCCCTAGCACTATCACTAATGGAATGCCAAATCGTTGCACGGCAAATTCGACACTGCCGATTTGAGATGGTGCTACCACATTGCCAGCAACACGAATAACGAAAAGATCGCCAAAGCCTTGATCAAATACCATCTCGGCTGGGACTCGTGAATCTGAGCAGCCCAAAATAATAGCGACAGGCTCTTGGCCAGCTATTAATTCATCTCGACGGGATTGACTTGCCAGTGCATCGACGTGGCGTACGTTTTGAACAAAACGCTGATTGCCTGTAATTAGGCGTTGTAGTGCTTCTTCTGCAGATATCATTTAGAAAAAAATCGGCATGGCGGTGTGCCATGCCGATGTTATCAAACAAACAGCATCTTTTAGCGAATACGGACAGTTTTCTGTTCGCCACCTGCAAAAGATAGCTCTTTGTAAGAACCAGCAGCTTCGCCTGGGCCGATCAGTTCAACGCCTGTAGCGCCCTGGTAGTCAACTTCACCACCATCAGCAAGGATCTTAAGCGCTTTGCCTAGTTCGCCAGCCATAATCTTCTCGCCCGGAGCGTTAGCAACAGCCATGATGTTGGCAGCAATACCTGCCTTGTCAGCAGAACCGGCAGCTTGCATGGCCAAAACGATTAGAGCAGCAGCATCGTAAGATTCACCACGGAACGGACCATCGCCATCTACACCACCCGCTTTAGCAGTGGCTAGGAAAGCATCGGCTCCTGCACCTTCAGAACCAGGCACTGTACCAATAGCGCCGCTGAGGTCTTCGCCAAATTTTTCAACCAGTGAATCCCCGATCATGCCATCGCCTAGCAGGAACTTGTCATAAGCATCAGCATCGATTGCAGCTTGAATGATACCGGCACCACCTTGGTCGACGTAGCCCAACACAGCGAGCATGTCAGCGTCTACAGCAGACAGAGTACCCACTTCAGCTGAGTAGTCAGCTTTACCATCTTCGTGTGGAACGGCGATTGCGATTTTGCCACCAGCAGCTTCGTGCGCAGCAGTGAAAGCATCAGATAACCCTTTACCGTAGTCGTTGTTGGTGTAAGTGATTGCAACTGTCTTAACACCCATGTCAGATAGTATGTCAGCCATTACTTGGCCTTGACGCGCATCAGAAGGCGAAGTGCGGAAAAATAAGCCTTTGTCTTCAACAGTCGATAGCGCTGGAGAAGTAGCCGAAGGTGAAATCATCGCAACTCCATTAGCAACCGCAACACTTGTTAAGATTGCAGTCGTTACACCAGAGCAATCCGCACCCATGATGGCAACAACACCATCCGAAGTGATCAAACGCTCAGCACCTGCAGTAGCCGCAGCAGAATCAGTGCAAGTTGAATCAGCACGAACAGACGTAATTGTTTCGCCGCCTAACAAGGCGCCAGAATCAGATGCTTCTTTAAAAGCAAGCTCTGCAGAATTAGCCATATCAGGCGTTAGTGATTCGATAGGACCAGTAAAGCCCAAGATCACACCCACTTTAACTTCGGCTTGCGCTGTAGTCATAAATGCCGACATTGACAACATCGCAGCGCTGCCAGCTATAAGTAATTTTTTCATCGTTTACACGACCTCCAAATTTTGAATCGATTGAGGCTTTGCCCAACCTTGATTAAACATAAACCCGCGTTAGCTCACCATGAGCTATTAGGCCTGCTTGGTACCAGTTTACCCGGTTTGCACGGCCTGAGGAATAGCAAATGCCGCGTTCTAGCTTGATCTCAGCGGTTTATTGCCAAGGGTTTACGCTGAGAGCCCGACCTGTCGAAGTTGTCAGCTGCCAACCAGTTCTCATATACGCGCTTTATGACAGGCCAATCAGAGTCGAGCATCGCAAACCAAGCGGTGTCGCGATTACGGCCTTTGTACAGGGTGGCTTGGCGAAAGATCCCTTCAAATGTAAAACCTAAACGAAGGGCTGCGCTGCGCGAGCGTGCATTTAATGCATCGCATTTCCATTCGTAGCGCCGGTAACCTAGTTCATCAAACACGCGGCACATCATTAGATACATCGCCTCGGTGGCTATCGCCGTGCGTTGTATTTCATTGCCGTAGTGTATGTGGCCAACTTCGATAACACCAACATCACCAGTGATACGCAAGAAGCTCGCGATGCCGGCAGCCTGCCCTGTCGCCTTGTTTATGATGGCATGAAACAGTGGGTCGCGGCTGTTTGGCAGCTCCGCTAACCAAACATCGAATGCCGCCTTATTATCAAACGGGCCATACGGCATGTATGTCCAGTTATGGTCAGAACCGTTAGGGCACAGGGCTGCATACAATGCATCACCGTGCAGCGAAGGGTCCGGGACCTGTAGATCGCAATACTGGCCCAACATTGTACGCTTTGACGGATGCTCACACGGAGTCCAACCTGGCACTTCATAGCTGATGGGGTATGTCATGAGCACGAGTATACTGAATCTGCAGTATTCTAAGTTGGCCGTGAACGAACACAATGCTTGATACAGACGCTGTCGTGGACGGCCAACTAGCAAGTGCACGGGGTGGTTAGCGGCCTGCGCGTTGTTGACGCCTCGGTAATGCCCGACATTGTTAGCGGCAATTTAAATGCACCTACTCAATTGATTGCTGAACGAGCGGCGGATTACATTCTTGGTGTACCCAGCTCAGCCGCTGAACACGCAAACTATCACTTTATGCAGTAGCATTTCAGCTGTGGTCTTGCCAACCGCTACTCAGGCTCACAGGCCCGGTCCATTATGAAAAGTTCGGCATACGTTTACTAATAAACGCTTGCATGCCTTCTTTCTGATCAGGCGTACCAAACAAAGAATGAAACGCTCTACGTTCTGTACGCATGCCTTGGTCAAGGCATGTATTATTAGCCGCTAATACGCATTCTTTAGCTAGCAATACGGCAGGCTTTGAGAACCCTGCAATTTTAGTAGCGACTTTCATCGCTTCACTTTGCAATGATTCCAGCGGCACTATCCGTGACACTAAACCTGCACGCTCTGCTTCTTCGGCATCCATCATACGGCCAGTCAAATTCATCTCCATTGACTTGGCTTTACCCACCAGACGCGTCAAACGTTGTGTGCCACCCAAACCTGGAATCGTACCGATGGTAATTTCGGGTTGTCCAAACTTGGCATTGTCAGCGGCGAGTATGAAGTCGCACATCATAGCGATCTCACAACCACCGCCTAAAGCGTAACCAGCCACTGCTGCCACTATGGGAGTTCTGCATTCAGCAATACAATCCCAATCGCCAAGAAACTCTGTTTGCACCGCGGTTAGGTAAGTTTGATCAACCATCTCTTTAATATCCGCACCAGCGGCAAACGCTTTGTCATTGCCAGTTAGCACGATCGCGCGGCACTGATCGTCAAGATCAAGTTCCGTGATAACACCATGCATTTCCACCATCATCTGAGCTGACAGCGCGTTCATTGCATCTGGGCGATTTAAAGTAATTAGCGCCACTTGATCGTGGCGTTCGACGAGGATGGTATTGTATTGCATGGCTGATAACCTTTTTTAGTCGTCATACCCCGGAGGGCAGCAGCTCCTCGCGAAGGTGCCGCTTTCGCGGAGAGCAGCTGCCCTCCGGGATATGACACTGTATCCGTGCTTTCGTTTAAAGCTGTGCAACTGACAATGAAACGGTGCTTTCCGAGCCTTCAGTAATAGTGATATTACTTGCATCAACCAAGGGCAGAAAACGATCAGCATAGTAACGTGCTAATGCAACGCGAGCATCCAGGTAGTGATGATCTGCGCCATCTTCTTGCTTCATTTTTAGTGCTACCAAAGCAGTTCTTGCACTCATCCAGCCACCAGCCAAACGACCTAGCATCATTAAGTATTCCACTGACGATGCAGAAGGTAGCGTTGGATCGTTTTGAGCAAGCATCCACTGCAAGGATTGATCAGCAGCACCTATCGCAGAACCAAAACGTTTTGCAACAGCTTTCATATCGGGGGTTTCACTTTGTTGTAACTCAGTAAGAGTGGTGCGCATGTCAGCAAGCAGCTCTTGCATGCCCTGTCCATTATCACGCGCAGTTTTTCGACCAATTAAATCGTTAGCTTGTATCGCAGTTGTGCCTTCATAAATGGGTGCAATGCGCGCATCACGCAGGTGCTGAGCTGCGCCAGTTTCTTCAATAAAACCCATACCGCCGTGAACTTGCACACCTAATGAGCAAAGTTCCACACCAATTTCAGTAGACCAGCCTTTAACAAGTGGTGTTAGTAGTTCGCCACGACGCTGGTTGAACACACGGACGCTTTCGTCTGGATGCTTACCGGCAATATCAAATGCGGCCGCACACTCCAAGGCCAAGCCACGCATCGCTTCGATATTGCAACGCATAGTCATTAATATTCGACGCACATCAGGGTGGTTAACAATACCGTGATCATCATCTGATTTGCCCAGCAGTGTTTGGCCTTGTTTACGCTCTTTAGCAAAACTAAGCGCTTGTTGATAAGCACGTTCTGCAATGCCATAACCTTCCACGCCCACCGCGTGACGGGCTTGGTTCATCATGGTGAACATGTAAATTAAACCATGGTGTGCCTTACCCACCAAGTAGCCGAGTGCACCAGCATCATCGCCATAAGCCATAACGCAGGTTGGGCTGGCGTGAATGCCCATCTTGTGCTCTAGCGATACGCAACGCACATCATTACGGTCACCCAAGGAGCCATCTTTGTTAACCAGAAACTTAGGCACGACAAACAAAGAAATACCTTTTACACCTTCAGGAGCATCCGGCAGCCTGGCCAACACTAAGTGAATGATGTTTTCGGTTAGGTCATGATCACCGTAAGTGATAAATATCTTTTGACCCTTGATTCGGTAGTGATCACCTTCGGGCTCAGCGGAGGTGCGAACCGCAGCCAGATCAGACCCAGCTTGGGGCTCAGTGAGGTTCATGGTGCCTGACCAAACACCTTCAACCATCTTGGGTAAGAACATGGCTTTGAGCTCGTCTGATGCATGCTGCTCGATGGCATCTACTGCGCCCTGACTTAACAGAGGGCACAAACCGAATGACATATTAGAGCTGTGCCACATCTCCTGTACAGAGGCTGCTACACACATAGGCAAACCCTGCCCACCATACTCAACTGAGAACGCCAAGCTGCCCCAGCCATTCTCAATAAACTGCTGATAAGCCTCTTGCCAACCATCGGGCGTGGTAACACCAGCTTCTGACCATTGGCTACCTTGTTGGTCACCTACCCAATTAAGCGGGGCTAATACCTCGCCAGTAAATTGTGCAGAAGCATCGAGGATAGCTTCAACCATTTCTGGTGTTGCATCCTCGTAGCCTTCGAGTTTGGCAATATCTGCCAAACCCACTACATGGTTAAGTACAAAACTGATATCCCGAACTGGTGCTTGGTAAGCCATATTTACCTCTTTAACCTCTGTCGATTAATGATAGATCTGTACTCTCATACGAGAACAAGTAAGCCCTGCTAGAACTAGCTATCTAAGGCTTTACTAAGCTCTGGCACTGCGTCAAACAAATCTGCAATCAAACCATAGTCAGCAACCTGAAAGATTGGTGCTTCTTCGTCTTTATTAATAGCAACAATGACTTTACTGTCTTTCATACCAGCCAAATGCTGGATAGCACCGGAAATGCCAATTGCGATATACAGATCGGGGGCAACCACTTTGCCGGTTTGACCCACTTGATATTCATTAGGAACAAAGCCTGCGTCAACTGCCGCACGTGATGCACCAACCGCTGCATTAAGCTTAAGCGCGATTTCATCCAGCATTGAAAAGTTGTCGCCGCTTTGCATACCGCGACCGCCCGATACCACAATGCTTGCGCTAGTGAGCTCAGGGCGATCAGAGCTTGAAAGCTCCGCACCAATAAATTCAACGCCATCGTTGGCACCTGCTGACGCTACTGACTCAACCGCAGCTGAACCACCAGTATCCGCAACCGCATCAAAAGATGTCGTACGTACAGTAATTATTTTTTTGGCATCGCCACTTTTAACCGTGGCCATTGCATTACCTGCATAGATAGGCCGGATAAAAGTATCGTCTGATTTAACTTCTGTGATATCGGATATACCTGATACATCTAGTAAAGCCGCTACACGTGGCATCACGTTTTTGCCAGCGGCAGTAGCTGCAAACAAAATATGTGTGTAATCACCAGCGACACTCACCACCAGGGCCGAAAGGTTTTCAGCGAGCTCGTGCTCGTATGCCGCATCGTCAGCAACTAGAACTTTGTTAACACCAGCTAAGGCCGTGGCTTTCTCACCAACGCCTGCGCAATTGCTGCCGGCCACCAACAAGGTGACATCGTTGCCGATAGCCGAAGCCGCTGCAACAACTGAAAGAGTGGCTGGGCGTAAATCGCCGCCTTCGTGCTCTGCAAGAATTAATGTGCTCATATTAGTCTCCTCTTCGTCTCCTCGCCCTAAATCACTTTTGCTTCGTTACGGAGTTTATCAACCAGCTCGGCAACGTTAGCCACAATCACACCTGCCTGACGCTGCTCGGGTTCGTTCACTTCAACCACCGACAGGCCGCTTGATACATCAACACCTGTATCGGCAACTTCAATGACTTCAAGTGGCTTTTTCTTCGCCTTCATGATGTTCGGCAATTTTGCATAGCGCGGCTCGTTAAGACGCAGATCAGCAGTGATAACCGCCGGTGCTTTTATGCGAATTGATTCAAGGCCAGAATCCACTTCACGGGTGACTTTGATTGAATCACCGTCTAGCTCGACTTTGGATGCGAAGGTTGCTTGAGGCATCCCCGTTATGGCTGAAAGCATTTGCCCAGTTTGATTGCAATCGTCATCGATGGCCTGCTTACCCAAAACAACCAATCCTGGCTGCTCTTTTTCAACGATATGCTTTAGCAGCTTGGCAACAGCTAAGGGCTCAAGCAGCTCGTCTGTTTTAATCAAAATGCCACGATCAGCGCCCATTGCTAACGCCGTACGGATGGTTTCCTCAGATTTTGCAGGGCCAACAGATACTGCGATAACTTCTTCGGCGTTACCGGCTTCTTTAATGCGCAGTGCTTCTTCAACGGCAATTTCGTCGAAGGGATTCATTGCCATTTTGACGTTAGCCAGTTCGATACCGGATTTGTCAGCTTTAACGCGGGCTTTGACGTTGTAATCAAGCACTCGCTTGACGCCTACAAGGATTTTCATGGGAGGGTTTCCTCAAAAATGACTGTATATAAAGCCGTAATTGTACTGCTTAATGCACCGCATTCGGTCGTTTTGTCGCGAATCTGTGGCGTACTTAAGCGGATAGTAGTCGCCTGATTACGGCTATTCACCGATATCTTCATTCCATAGCTCGGGCTTGGCTTCGATAAAAGCCCGCATCAGCTCAATACACTCGGCGTTTTCCAGCACGTCCACCTGCACACCTCGGCTTTGAACGTAGGCCTCTGGCCCGGTAAATGTAGTATTTTCACCCACCACTACCTGCTTGATGCCATACAGCAAAGCTGCCCCGCTGCACATATCGCAAGGAGATAAGGTGGAATACAAAATGGCTCGCTGGTAATCAGATGCCGGTAGGCGGCCAGCATTTTCTAGGCAATCCATTTCTGCATGTTTGATGGTGCTGCCCTGCTGGACTCGCTGGTTATGGCCACGTCCAATAATCTCGCCATTCAGCACCAGCACAGAACCGATCGGGATACCGCCCGCGGCTAAGCCTTTGCGGGCTTCTTCAATGGCGGCATTTATAAAAGGTGTGTGTTCAGACATGCTACTACTCCAACTGTATTGAACCATCGATACGCACACTAATCATGCTAGCACCTGCTTCGATCGCGGGCGCGCTGGACATGTGTGACGCGTCATGGGACATTGTTTCAATTTGGCGAAAATTTGTTGAATGCCCATCAGTGCCAATATTAATATTAATAACGCGATAACCGGGTGCGCCCATGTTTTGCTGCACTAACAACGCGCGTTGTTTAAACGCATTCATGGCTTCGTTAATCAAGGCATCTTCAGCTTGCTTTCGCGTGCTGGGTTTAACGCCGAGGTTCATACCTTGCACTTGCAAACGCGCTTGCAGTTTTTGAATGGCCGAGCCCATCGCATCAAAATCAGAGGATTCAAGCTGCAACATTTGGATTGCGTTCCAACCCACGATGCGTGCAGGTTTGCCTGCATACTTAGGGTTGGTTCGGTAATCTCGCGTCTCTGTTTTGATCCTGCCAAATGGCTTGAGCTGGATCACTGCCCAAGCCATCGTAGCATTAATACTGTCAGCAACGACGGCAGCATCGCTGCCTTCAGCTTGAGCAACAACGCTCACCGTCATCAGATCATTCTTGATTTCGCTTTGCGCATTGGCTGATAGGGAGTAAACATCATAGAGCACCGCCTTTTCATCAGCATTGGCTAGCGTAATCTGGCTGCACGCTACGGCCAATAACAACACTGCAAAATTTGATCTCACCATTGACATTACCATTGATCACTCCACTATTATTGCTCTAACGTTACCGCTCAATCGTTACCGCTCAATCGTTACCGCTCAAGGATGGCAGACACACCCATACCACCAGCAGTACACACCGAAATTAAACCGCGGCCACTACCACGCTCATCGAGCATCTTTGCCAGCGTGCCGGTAATACGTGCACCAGTTGCAGCAAAAGGATGACCCACTGCAAGGCTACTGCCGTTGATGTTCATTTTGCCTCGATCAATACTACCCAGCGCACCATCAGCACCCAGTTGCGTACGGCAATACTCTTCGTCTTCCCATGCTTTCAAAGTACATAGTACTTGAGCTGCGAACGCCTCGTGAATTTCGTACAAATCAAAATCTTGCAAGCTAAGCCCAGCACGCTTAAGCATGTCATGCACTGCAACCGTAGGCGCCATTAGCAAACCTGCACCTGCAACAAAATCAACAGCGCCTGTAGCCGACTCAGTGATATAGGCAAGGATAGGTAGGCCACGTTCTTTCGCCCACTCTTCTGATGCCAGCAGCACACCAGCAGCCCCATCAGTAAGTGGCGTGCTGTTACCAGCGGACAAAGTACCTTTATCGCTCTTCTCATATACGTTGCGCAATCCACTCAACACTTCCATGCTGGTGTCAGGGCGCATATTGTTATCGCGCACCACTCCTTCACATGGCACTAATAAGTCATCATAAAATCCACGCTGGTAAGCCGCTGCTGCATTTTGATGGCTTTGAATGGCTAGTTCGTCTTGCGCTTCGCGAGTGATCCCCCACTCTTGCGCCATTAGCTCACAATGCTGCCCCATGCTCAATAAAGTACGTGGCTCATTAACCGAAGGCGGTACGGGGGTAAGCTCTTTTGGCCCAAAACCCTTAAACACTGACAATTTGGATTTGAAATTACGTGCTTTGCCTAGGGACACCAATCGCTTTGAAAATTTTCTGCCAAACACAATAGGCACATCACTTACGGTATCGCTGCCCGCGGCAATTGCACTATCAATTTGACCGCTTGCAATTTTTGCCGCAGCCATGATGGCTGCTTGCAAACTTGTACCGCACGCCTGTTGCATTGTTATGCCAGGCGTGGCTGGTGATAACTTAGTGTTGAGTATCGCTTCGCGCGCAAGATTCCAATCACTAGTGTGAGTGATAACTGCACCGGCATTTACTTCACCAAGTTGCTCGCCTTCGAGGCTGTATTTCTCAACCAAGCCCTGCAGGACTGTGCTGAGCATTTTCATGTTGGATATACCAGCATAGGATGAATTACTACGACAAAATGGCGTGCGAACTCCGCCTACAATCGCAACTGGCCTGAGTGTTTTGTTAAGTGTGGGTGTCTTGTTAGCCATGGTGGTATTGATCTCAGTTGTTAATGTTGGCGAGGTAGTTCATGGGACCACCTGTAAACGGTGCGAAGCCTGTACCAAAAATAATGCCTGCATCCAGCAGGTCATCATCTTCAACAATACCGTCACGCGATACCGCTTCGCATTCATCAAGAAACGGCTTCATTAGCCGTTTTGCTAGTTGATCGCCGTAGGCGTTATCCACTTCGGCAGGCGCGCGATCGGCTTTGCCCTTTTCCCATTTATAAAACCCTTCGCCAGTTTTCTTGCCTAGTTTATTGTTAGCTATCATTGTTTCAAGCAGTTCGCGTTGTGCCGTGACTTCGCCTTTAGCTAATGTTTTGGCAACATTCATACAAACATCCAAGCCAACAACATCTGCAAGCTCTATCGGGCCCATTGGCATACCAAAGCGAATCGCGGCAGCATCAATAATGTGCTGATCAACACCTTCAAGGCGCATAGTGATGGCCTCCATTAAGTAAGGTGCTAACACACGATTGACTAAAAACCCGGGTGAGCTTTTTGTCGGCAAAGGAAAACGGTTAATCTGTGAACAAAACGCCCCACCTTTTGTAATCCAACTTTTATCAGTCTGCTCACCATGTACAACTTCAACTAGCGGCATTTTGGCCACCGGGTTAAAAAAATGAAGCCCGATTAGCCGTGAAGGTTGAACTAGTTCACTTGCAAGATCTTCCAATGGCAGCGCTGAGGTATTGCTTGCCAGTATGGCGTGCTCCGCCATGCGGGGCTCAAGCGATGCATAAAGTTCACGCTTAGCTTCTAAGTTTTCGTAGATAGCTTCAATTACCACATCAGCACGTGGCACGCCGTTACCCTCAACATCCGGAATCAAGCGTGCAAGAGCGGCCGACACTGCTGGTTTTTTCTTTAAGCGTTTTTTAAATAATGATTTGGCACGCTTAAGCGCTGGTTCGATATATTTGGCTTCGCGATCTTGCAGTGTTACTTCCATGCCTTGCATAACACACCAAGCCGCGATATCACCACCCATAACACCAGCACCCACAACATGCACACGACGTACTTTGAAATCCTCTGATTTGCCCAAGCTTTTCATGCGCTCAGACAAGAAGAATACACGCCGTAGGTTGCGAGCAGTTGGGCCAACCATTAGCTTACCAACACGTTCAGCTTCGCCTTCAAACATGCGCACACGATTATCACGATGATCAGCCCATAGGTTGATCATTTCGAAAGGCGCTGGGTAGTGATCAGGGTTTGCCTTCTCGGCTGTTTTCTTTGCCATAACTCGTGCTAACGCGGCACGAGCAGGCTGTCGATTAGTCATGCTGGCTGTCATGCTAGGCTCGCGTTTTTTGCGGCGCTTGAGCACGGCCCGCCGAGCCGCCCAACGCAAACTACCGTTTTCATCGACTAATTCATCAATTACCCCCATTTTGCGCGCCGGCCCCATGCGCAACATGCGGCCCGTCAACATCATCTCTAAACCTGCCATACCTCCTACACGCTCAGTGATTCGAGTGGTGCCACCTAGGCCGGGGAAAATTCCCAGCTTCACTTCAGGAAACCCAAGCCGCGATTCCGGCACATTGAGCGCCACGATGTAATCACAAGCAAGCGCAAGCTCTAAGCCGCCGCCCAAACAATAGCCATGGATTGCAGCAACTGTATGAAACGGGAGATTTTCAAGCCGTGCAAGCACGGCATGACCTTGTCTAATTTTTGCGCTAACTTCTTCTGCGTTTTTGAACTGATCAAACTCTCTTATATCCGCGCCAACAATAAAACTGGCTTCTTTGGCCGATTGAATGACAAGCCCCTTAGGGTTAAGCTTTTCGCTGAGCGTGATGATCGCATCAAGTTCGAGCAGTACAGCTTCAGATAATGAGTTGGTCGTCTCTCCCTTACGATCCAAATACAACCACAAAATTTCGCTTTGATCGTATTCTATGCGCCAATGATCATATTGATGATCGGGTAATGTTATTGCCATAGTTGTCATCTGCCAGAGCAGCCTGTTGTTTGGTTGTTTACTGAAAGGCTAGCCAGCTAGCGCGCTAAGCACTACCGCTTACCATCTGAATTCGGACAACGCAGCTGCTTAAAAGGTCAGGTGCGTGGAAAAAAAACTGCGAAAACGCTTAGCGTCGGTATCCCAAGCGAAATCCAAACGTAAATCAGTGTTACTCAGCGACTCAATCTTGCGGCGCAAGCCAAGGCCTGCCCGCACTTTTTGGCGATGCAGCTTTACGCGATCTCGATTATAGACATTACCGATATCGGCAAATAACACCCATCTCCAATACTCACGTCCCGCAAATGCGCTGAGGTACTCAACATTCGCCAACGTCAGTATATCGCCTGTGGAAGAACCAGGCGGTAATCCACGTAATATTTCACCTCCGCCAACGCTAAAGGCGCGGCGACCAAATGGCGCGCCATCGCTTAGGCCCAGGCGCAGCTGAATATTTAGGTTATTACTAGCACCTGGCAAGGCTCGATAGAATCGCCAAAACCCGTCTAGCCTTACGTAACTGAAATCTGAATGAGTCTCGCTGTTTGCAAGGCGCAGGCTTGCTCCATAGACCTCACCTTGGCGTCGATAGCGGTTCACTTGCTTCTGTGTGTTTTCGAAGCCAAAAACAACACTAATATCATCACCACCAATGAACGGGCCTGACTCACCATCAGTTAAGCTAAGGTCACTAGCAGCCACCTGCAACCCACCGAAGTATCGTAAACCGGCTACCCCGTCAGTATTAGCTGCCCAACGTGACATTGTCACATCCAGCACGCGGCTTTTGTCATAACCCGTTCCATAGGCAACGCCGTCCTGTCTAAAATCGGTTTGCTGCCGTCTGACGGCGAACGACACGCCCATACCAAAATCGCTACCGAAGAATCGCGGCACGTTATATGAAAATCTATGTACAAAACCTTCGTTGCCATCGCCATCATCAGCGCGACGGGTTTCGGAAGTTATCTTCATTTGATGCAACCGTCCAGCAACGTTATCCCATCTCACTTGAATACCCGCTCGAAGCTCGGCATCAGATGTTCGGCTAAATCGAGGGATGACAAGCAGTGCAAATTTCTCCCGAACAGTGAAGTGCAGCTCTAGCTTTTCTTCGTTAAGCTTGAATTCAGCAACCACCGATCGAAACAAACCCAAATTCAACACGGATTGCACACTGTCAACAACGTAATCAAGGGAGCAAACCGCGCCTTCTTTTTGGAATACCTCACGTAACAAAACGCGGCGTTTGGTGTCATTACCATGAAATACAATTTTGCTTACTGGACGATCGCAGTACTGCTCACCCGGAATGGCATCTGCAGCCAAACCCTCAGCACAAAAAGCAACCGCCAGCAAACCGGGGAAAAGCCAGGAGACACAAAATTGGCGAACGGTAAAACGCATCAGCTGAGGACAGAAATGGACGCCTAACTAGTAGAAAGTATCGTGCCCATCCGGGGCATTACCTTCACTAAAGTGCAGGCAATGCGAACTCATTTTGATTGTTAGCGCCGTACACCGCATTAGGCGTGGGTTTTTCGGCTCGAAGCAGCACTGCTATCTGCGCAAATGGGGCGGTATCCACTGCCCGTTCTGGGCTATAAAGTGCCGCATCTAATTGCCACAATAGCGCTCTGAGCTGGGCAGAATTAACTTGCCCAGCTATTTCGCCTGGGCTGGCTAAACCGGTTACGCAGGCAGCCTTACCCCAGGCAGATACCGACCTTGATAGTGCGGCTAAATCATTGTCCTTGATGGCGGCTTCCACCGCTGCAATTTGAATGGGTATTCGAGGTGAAGATGGCGGCTTTGTTTTTTGAGCTGCGCTGCGCTTAGATTGTTGGCGACGCAGGCTGTTAGCTACCCACCCCAGCATCGTTACTACCCAGCCAACACCCAGTATCAAAGAGACGCGCTTCCAAAAACCGGTGTCACCGTTGGCAGTCGCAGCATCGGTCGCGGCGCTCGAATTCACTCCAGTGGTGATGATGTCATCAGCCGCGCCTGCCGGATCCGCAGGTTGAATTTGACCATCCAAGGCAGCACCACCTGAGGCCGAATTATTGGTGATAGCAGCGGCTTCCCCAACGGCTGCTTGTATCTCAATTGTTTGTGGTGGCAGGGTGGCGGTTTGCATAGTACCTGACACCACATCAAACCAAGGAATCGTTACCGGGGGTAGCACCAGCTTGCCAGCTTGTTGAGGAATGATCGCCCAACTAAATCGGCGTGTGGCCTGGACGCCATTATCTACAGAAATTGTCTGCGCCTCACTCGCATCAGCATATATTTTAGCGGATGTTAATTCAGGCGGAATAATTTCAGGCAACTGAGCTTCGCCAACACCATTAGCGGTTAGCGTGATAGTTCGAGTGAGTGGGCGCCCAACATAATATTCTTCTGCAGGTGTTACCCATTTTTGTGTAAGCTCAAGCGATGACACAGGCAACCACCATTGGCCGGTGAAGCTTGCAGGCCTTAGCTGTACATCCAACTCGATGGAGTTTGACTGCCTGCTGAATCGGTTGCGCGGGGTAAACAAACCCGTGCTATTGCTACGAGTACCAGCCGTAGAACCTTGCAAGGTAACCGGTGGTATTACAATGCGCCCACTGGTTTGTGGAAACAACACATAACGACGTGTGTACACACTATAAGGATGGCTATCTATATTTTCGGTGGATTGTTCACCTTCATCGATCTGCTGAACCGTAATATCTGGCGCCTTAGGATGGTCGAGCGAGGCATCAGATAATTGCACACGTTGATACACTTTTATCGTGTAACCCACCTGCGACTGCACAAAGGGTTGCTCGTTATCAACTGATGCTTCTACGTAAACCTTGCGGGCAGCGCCAACCGGCGCCTCCGTCACTTGCAGCAATAATGGGCTCGTGACAAGATTCCCAACGGTCACGGCAGGCACAACAATCTGACCACTGCGCCGCGGCGTTATTTCGATATTCCAAATCACTTTGCTTATTTTTGTACCATTAAAAATATTGACTTGCCTGCTGCTATTTTGTCCGAGCACATCGACTACTGCTTCCAGAGCAGACAAATCAAGTTCAGCATCAATACCCGTTGCCACTATTTGCAAAGTTACAGACTCACCGATTGCGACAGTAGGGCTAGACAACTCGGCTTGTACCAGAGCATCCTGTGCCGCCACCAAGGCACTGAAAAACCAGCATGCAAGTATTAACAAAGTGGTTAGCAATGGGTGTGGCCTTGATGTTCTACCAGGGTGTTTCACTATTACGGACCTCCGGGTAAAGAGAAATATGATTTTGTCGCAATTTACTTCTTAACAAGCCGGAGGGATCGTCAGGTATACGTCGCAAAATTTGCTCCGCACTTTGCTGTTGTTCCGTTAGTGGTTCAGCAGCAGGTGTCGAGATTTGCGCAGCTTGTGCATCACCCTCTTCACTTTCTTCTTCACCCTCTTGTTGCAATAAGGCTTCAGCCTTGCGTCGCTCCTCTGCCGCTTCCGCCTCGCTTAGTTGCTCCTGCTCGCCCTCTTCTCCCTGCTCGCCCTCTTCTCCCTGCTCACCCTCTTCTCCCTGCTCGCCCTCTTCTCCCTGCTCACCCTCTTCTCCCTGCTCGCCCTCTTCTCCCTGCTCGCCCTCTTCTCCCTGCTCACCTTCTTCTTCCTGCTCGCCCTCTTCTCCCTGCTCACCTTCTTCTCCCTGCTCCAGTTTCTGTAGCATGAGCAATTGCTCAGCGATGGTTTTGTTATGTTGAGCCGACTCATGATTAACGTCACGAGACAGTAGTTCGTCAAACACTGAAATCGCTTGCTGGTAATCACCCGCTTTAATCGCCGAGGTAGCAAGATTATAGAGTAGCTGCGAGCTATCTGACTCGGCCGTTAACCCTACTAACGTATCTACTGCTTGTTGATGTTCACCATTTGCATCAGATGCCAATGCTTTCCAGGTATCATTAGGCGCTTCATTAGCCAACTTTTCAAACTCACCGTTTTCGTATAGAGCCCGTGCTCGTTGTGCCGGCGTTTTCCACAGATCACGCCATTCAAACGCATAAACTTGTGTCGAGCAGCAATACAACATAAGTACGGCTACAATACGCGCTATGGCCTGTGGCCTCACAATGAAGCGCCTCTTCTAAATAACGGAAGCAACAGCAGCATCAGCAACGGGATAAAATAAGGACTGTATTCAACCCAGTTAATCAGATCAGCATTGCTATCCGATGCGTTCGATGCCGCTTGTACTGTTAGCCCCTGCTGAACATTTAGCAAGGCGTTAATATCCCGATCACCGTCGGATAACAGCACTGCAACCCCTCCAGTAATCGCTGCCAGGGCACGGTAATCAGCAATCACAACACGCGGCACAACAATCGCACCGCTTCTATCTTTTACAAATTGTCCGCCACTACCGCGTAATGGCGCACCGCCTGCTGTGCCTGCTCCCAATATCGATAACTTGAAACCGGCATCGCGCGCCCGCTCAATAGCATTACGCAAGTTTTCATTCACTTCGGTATCGCTAATCATAATAATTTGACCATCGCTGGCGCTCGCTTGTTGCAGTAAGGCAATCGCCTTATCAATTGCCAAATCAGCGCGGCTACCACCCACTGGCATAATTTCTGGCGAGAGTGATTCGACAAATGCCCCAAGAGTGGCAGCATCATCTGATAGTGGACTAATGACATATGGCCTTTCGCTAAACGCAATTAAGCCCATCTGCACACCTTGTGATCGATCAAGTAAATCTTGCAATTTGTATCGCGCTCTAACTAAACGCGAGGGCTTTAGATCGTCAGTAAGCATGGATGCTGATAAGTCGAATAACACAACTTGAGCCTGCTGCTGCCTAAAAGCAGGTGCCTCTTTTTGCTGCCAAACTGGACCAGCCAACAACAACAATGCCAGTAGGCAAAACAACAAACTGATCACTGGAATAAATTTCGAACGATGACCAGCGGATTCCAATACGTAGGGCTGCAGCGCTGGATCAACTAACGACTCCCAATCACCCTTTTGAGTGTTGCGACGCCAAACAAACAAACACAAGATCGCAAAAGGGACCAGCCCCCACAACCACTCTGCACGTAACCACGTAATGTCAACCACGGTTCACACCTAATATAGGTTTCGCAATACCCGTCAACAGATACACAATAAAGAGAAGCAATGCAAAGGCTAACGGCCACACATAGAGTTCCGTGACTCGACGAAAGTCATCTGTCTGAACTTCATTGGGTTCTAGACGGTCAATTTCTTTGTAGATATTTTGCAGTTCACGCTGATTACGTGCTCTAAAATATTTACCACCAGAGATTTCAGCAATGGATCGCAAGCTGGCCTCATCTAACTCACTACCACGCGAAGCCATCGGCACACCAAATATGCTACTAGTTTGTTGTTCTGACCCTATGCCTATCGAATATATGCGGATACCCTCCTCGGCTGCGAGCCGCGCTGCGCTAGTGGGTGTGACCACACCTGCTGAATTGGCCCCATCGGTTAGTAGAATCAATACTTTTGATTCCTCAGCTCTTTCTCGTAAACGTTTGACGCCCAAACCCAGGGCATCACCGATTGCCGTTTTCCTACCTGCCAAGCCAATCGTGGCTTCTTCGAGAAACTCTTGCACCGTTTTATGGTCGGTGGTTAACGGCGTTTGCACATAGGCTTGCGAACCAAACAATATTAAACCAACACGATCGGCACTTCTGCGCTCGATAAAATCACTGGCTACCGTTTTAACAATCGCCATTCGCGTAACACGTGAATTACCTTGATAGAGATCTTGTTCACCCATGCTGCCAGAGATATCAATACACAACATAAGGTCGCGACCACTCAACGGCACTGATATGGGTTCGCCGATCGATTGTGGTCGAGCCAGTGCTGCCGTTAAAGCAAGCCAGCAGAAAGCTAATAATAGCGGAGCTATTGACCCTCTTGACACGCCATGGCCGCCACCTGCGAGTTGCACAAACAGACCAATGTCTGGCACCAATAGCGCATCTGAATTTTTTTCAAAACGTTTGGGGTGCAAAAAATAGACGACTATGGGCAACGGCAATATCAGCCAAGCCCAGGGCCACAACCAGCTAATATCATTCATGGTTGCATGCGCCTGCTTAGCTTGGCCTTTGCCAGTAGCTCCAGCGCATCACAGAGTTCAATAATTTGATCAGCTTCAATTGTTGGGTGTAGCTGATAAGGCGCCTGTACAAGCAGTTGGCCTGCTCCGCCACTAAACACCGGTTCACCGCAAATCGAATCCAACTGTTGCAACCAAGGCTTGCCAACAACACCGGCAGATTTAGCCCGTGGCGTAGCCACCAGCGCAAGTTTGCGCGCCAGCACTGAACATCTAGCCAAAAGCGTTTGTGGGTTTTGTTTTTCAGTGTTATTTCGGATCGTGTTGATTTCATGCATAGCTTGGCGAAACCAATAACGCCGCTGATAATTGTTTTTATAGAGCCTGTAGGCAATAATGGCCGCGCAAAGCAACGCTGCCACTAACCACCAACCCAGCGCTGGCAGCTTACTCACAACAGGTGCTTGCAAGCCATGTAGTTGCTCTAGTAAAGCCTGTTTTTTATCCACAGCAATTGGCCCTATGCCGAGACCTCAGTAACTCTGAAGACCGCAGTGATGCTACCCGGTGTTGCAACACCGGGTATGGCAACAAACCATATTGACAATTACAGCTGTGAACCGTTGACATGCTCAAACAATTAAGAATTATACGAATGATTGGACAAAAGTCTAGTTTGCCTTCTCATAATTATATATTGTGTCGTGCACTTAGGGCTGTATCGCTTGCAATACCTTCGAGATGTACATTTTACAGTCGACTTACCCATCGCCGACAAAGGCTAAAAATTCTCGAATTCCATTTATTTTGCCGCCCGATTATGCGATTGTGAGCAACGATCTACGCTGGAGCCTCAAAAGTGACAACACAAAGCAAACCTGCCGCTCATTGGGGCATCAACAACGACTACGGCACCCTAACTGATGTACTTCTTGGCAAACCCGAATTCTTTCAGTGGGTCGAGGCAGGCCCTCTGATAGGGCGCACTTTAGCGAACGCACACAAAACCGGCGCAAAATTTGATCTGCAGCTAGCGATGGCACAACATGCGGAGATGGTATCAATCTATGAAAGCAACGGCGTCAATTGCCACTACCTAGATTCTGACGAAATATTGCACCGTAACTTCTTTGCCCGCGACAGCTCTGCCATGACCCCTTGGGGGGCGCTAATTTGCCATATGCAACTTAAGGTACGCCGTGCAGATTACGTCACTGCTATTAAGTTCTACCAAGACAACAACATTCCGATATGGCAGTTCGCATCCGCCGGGCACTTTGAAGGCGGCGACTTTAATATCATTGCACCTGGCAAAGTGCTAATCGGATACTGCGGCGAACGATCCGAAAAAGCAGGCTCAGAACAAGTGGCAAAATTTGTTCGCGCCGAAGGCTGGGAAGCGGTGGTGGCGCCTATTAGTCGCGAGTTTGTGCACATGGACGGCCTGATCGTACCTCTAGCTAAAAACCTGGCTGTCGCCTGCATCGATGCAATGGAACCTTGGTTGCTTGAAATCATCAGAGCTTGGGGCATCGAGATTGTCGATGTTGACTACCGTGAAGCTAAAAACTTAGGTGTTAATTTGGTTGCACTTGGCAATGAAAAAGTGTTGTCGATGGCAGGGGCAGTTGACCTTAACGCCAAAATGCGAGCCTTAGGGTTTGAAGTTTATGACCCGGATATGTCAATGTTTAGCCTTGGCGGTGGCGGCGTACATTGTTTATGTCAGGCACTTCACCGTGAAGACGAACCACTAACACCTTAGCGGCCTCCAATAGCCTGCAACAGTTGCAAGCTGGCAGAATCCAGCGCCTGATCGCATGTTAATAGCAAATGCCGATTACGGCCGTTTACAAAAAAAGTCTCAATTTTTTGGGTATGAGCTTCAAAGCGTTGTTTATGTTGTTTTTGCTTACGCGTATCCATACTGATGTTGTTAAGCCTTTCATGCTGGCCTCCGCGGTTTGCAAAGCTGTATTGACCTTTTACAGGCAAGCTTATCTCTAAGGGATCAGCTATTTGCACCGCAACAAAACTCAGCTTATGTAGCAATCCGCCTATCGCCCGCTGAGCCTGATCATCGAATTCTGTAAAATCGCTAAAAATTAACACGGTTGTTCCGGCAGCAACTCCATGATTCAAACGTTTAAGGCTCTCTGCCAGTGCACCCGGCCTTTTTGTTGCTATCGTTTTTTGAGCGTGGGCTACATCTCGAAACAATCCCATCAAACCGCGTCGCCCCGCTTGCGGGCGAACCTCACCATGCCAATCATCTGCTACTACGTAGCCGCCTACTCGATCACGATTCGCAACCGCACACCACCCCACTAAAGCTGCCAATCGCGATGCCATCACCGACTTAAACATACCTTGAGTAGCAAAGTGCATGTTGGACCGCATATCGATGAGCAACAACACAGGTTGTTCGCGTTCTTCTACAAATAATTTGGTGTGAGTTTGCCCTGAACGCGCCGTGACCTTCCAATCGATCATGCGCACATCATCGCCTGGCTGATACTGCCGCGCTTCAGCAAAATCTAAACCTCTACCAAGGTTACGAGAAATAGAGGGCCCAGACATGGGTGCACTGCTGCGCTTAAGTAGTTTTTTATTTAGCGCTTGAGATAAAGACCGAAGCCCAACAAGTTCATCCAACGATGTGCTCGCAGGTGAGAGTAACTTCGTTTTCTGAGCAGCCGACACGTTCACAGCTTAAGGCACTGCCACCAGTTGTAGCAACTTAGCAATAACAGCATCCGCCGATACTCCATCTGCCTCGGCTTCGTAGGACAACAGCACGCGATGCCTCAGCACATCCGCTATCACTGCTTGAATATCTTCGGGAGAGACGTAATCTCTACCAGCCAGCCAAGCATGTGCGCGCGCGCAGCCATCAAGCGCGATGGTACCGCGCGGGCTTGCACCGTACTCAATCCAGCGAGCGAGATCAGCATCCGCCGGCTGACGTGTGTCCGTAATCAATCGAATAATGTAATCTTCAATATTATTGGCAACGTGTATTTGCATCACTTCGGCACGCGCTTCAAACAACGAATCCCTCGATAAAGGTTGCTCAGCAGCAGAGGCTGTTACCAGCTTTGCATCCTGCATAGCCTCATTGCGCACCAATCGTAAAATGGCTGCCTCGTGACTTGCGTCAGGGTATCCCACTAAAACTTGCATAACGAAACGGTCTAGCTGCGCTTCTGGCAATGGGTAGGTACCCTCTTGCTCGATCGGATTTTGAGTTGCCATCACCATAAATAGCCGCGGCAAAGCATAGCTTTCATGGCCAACAGAAATTTGATGTTCGCCCATTGCTTCGAGCAAGGCCGATTGAACCTTGGCAGGAGCCCGGTTTATTTCATCAGCTAAAACAAGGTTATTAAACAAGGGCCCTTTTTGAAAAACAAATGTACCATCAGCTGGCCGATACACTTCCGTACCTGTTAGATCGGCAGGGAGTAAATCTGGGGTAAATTGTACCCGCTGAAAGGTTCCCTCCAAGCTATTGGCAAGTGTTTTAACTGCGCGAGTTTTAGCAAGCCCTGGCGCACCTTCTACCAATATATGACCATCTACCAGCAAGGCAATTAACATGCGATTGACGAGATGTTGTTGTCCAACAACGGAGGCTTCAAGCTGCTGGCGCAGCGAATTAACTAGATTGATTACACTCATGGATCGATTAAAGCTTGTACGGTTAGTTGACGTCGACAGTAAAGTTGATTGAGACACTATTATAGGTTGCGCGGACGATAACTTCACCACGAGCCAGAGCCATTACCTCACCTTTTGTATCTGAGGCGTCACTGACAGAAACAACACTATCATCGACACCCACAACATCCCAGGTAGCCAACCGAGTAACATCCATGTTTCTGTCGTAGATACTACCAGTAGAGATTCGCAGTGGCTCTAACTGCCCTACGCTCAAGTTCACATCAGTACCACCATCTGCTACAAGCTGCGTTACAGCGGGTGTAATTGTGAGCGTTGTTCTTGCGCTGACGTCCGGGCCGCAATTGGCCTGCACTTCAGCTGAACCTTCTGCCATGCCAGAGACCAAGCCCTTGCTGCCAGCAGTGTTACCCACATTAGCCTGGTTTTCACCTTGGGTTATTGACCAAGCTACGGCGTCAGTGATGTTTTTGATTTCGTTTTCACCGCTTGCCGAATAGCTGCCTTGCGCCGCCAATTGCAAGGTAGCGTTGGCAGCCAAGCTAAGGCCATCCGGCAACGAAATAGCCTCAAGCGTGTTATCGATGTTTAAAACTCTGCTGCCGGATAGGTTATTCGAGGTTGCCGTAAGTGTTATCGGCCCAGAGGTGGTTCCCGACAAGTGAATTGATCCAGATTCTGTCCCAACTTCAAAAGTGCCACTCTCCTGCGGCTCAACAGACCAACTGACAGAATCCAGAGCTCTCCTTGAACCATCTGAGAAAACCCCGCTAGTTGAATAGGTTTGGGCTAAACAGGGTTGCAAAGCCATATTGCCTTCTATGTCGCCAATGTCAGACAAAATACCAAACGATACATCGACTGTAAATGGAGGCGCAGACACACCACCCACCAATGCGTAAACATCAACCTCACCTTCTTGTAGCCCGGTAAAGACGCCATTTTCATTGACAGCGGCAATGTTTGCGTTGGATACCGACCAACGCCTATTGGCGGCATCAATAACGATATCTTGGCCTGAGGCGTTTATGCCTGCTAGCGTAAACGCGGTGGCTTTATCCGGATTAACAGTTAACGGAATTATAGCCGCCGAGGGCGGTACGATTTGCAACGAGCTTATATTAAGCCTGCCAGCCTCGACAGGCTCAGTAAGGTCGCGCGCATCACCTTCACAAGCACTCAATAACAACGTGCAAAACGCCAACACCGAAAATCTTAATACAGGGCTTAGTTTCATTGTAACTTCACTCGCAGTCCGAGGCCAAAGCCATCAACGCGCAGTGGCGCGTCGACGTCGTAGTTTCGGTACTCGAAAACGAACTGCACTTGCCGGTAACGCTGGAGAGTTTTTGCCAGGCCAAGACTAATTCGCGCGCCAGTGAAGTTTTCTTTTGCCAACCGTCGAGGGGTCGCTAAGTTTTCATATTGATTAATGGAGTAGGTCACGTATCCCAACAAAATATAGGCTTGCAGCCCAATTTGGGCGGGTGATTCAAACCTAGCCGCTATGCCGCTGGCTTCATTTACCTCGACGTCAAAATCGTCATCGCGGCCCGTTGAGGTGGCACGATCATAAAAGAGCTCAACGCCAATGCGTGGCCTGACATACATGCCAACGGAACCGCTGGCGAATCCGGGGTAGAAATCGAGTTCGGAATGCTGAACACCATGAACGCCTAACTGGAACTCGCCATAAAACTGACTCTCGGCGACAGCCGGCAGCGACGAGAATGTTAGTACCAAAGCCAGCAGCCAGCGCATGACTCACCTTAAGAAACGGATCGAATCAATAAGATAGCATTATGTTGAAGTGATTGCCTGAGTACAGGCATGTAGATACCGACAGATCAGGTGGTTTTAACCAGACTTTGCAAAACGTCATGCAAAGGCTTTGGCTCATTGATCACCGGACCAGAGAATCGACTCACACCGAGCATCGCAAGGTGGCGTAGCTCCTCCTCATTATCGACGTCAGAGGCTATCACTGTGGTGTTGTTTTGATTGGCAAACGTCACTAAAGCCTCAACAGCCGCGTATGCACTAGTACCAGCCTTAAAGTTCTTACTCAGCTCACGCCCTAAATGCAGTTCGTCGTATGGCGCATGCTTAAGCGGCGCCAATACATCCATTGTACTTGCGCGTATTTCGAAACCCAGCCGTGCACCTCTAGAATGCAGCCCGTAATGAAATTTTTCAATCGCTGGAGAATCGTACATAGACGCTAAATTGTGCAACACAAACGTCAAGTGACGAATGGGATTATGTGCCAGTGCGTTAATACGCATCAGATCATCGGCTAAGCCGGGAACCGTTGCTACAGCCCTCGCTGGTACTGGTATCACAAACCCGATTCGCCCTAACGCCGTAGGGCTAAAACGCGATGCAGACTCCAATGCCATTAGCAACACCCATCGAGCAAGATCAGCACCGCCATCACCATGCGCAGCAGCGTCTTCAAGCAGCTCACGCATTTTCACACCAGGCGATGCTTCATCACCAATAGTTAACGGCTCAACCATGACCCACTGCGACACGATATGCCGGCGTCGAGAGCCCATTCGGTTTTTCTGGTAGCCGGGCATTTTGGGCTGCAATGATGCCATGGCGATACCATAGAGTTCTTGTTTGCGCCCATCTTCCGGTAGATGGCTTTTTGTACTTGATTCGGCTTCTGGTGTACCTGCATCGATCCGTTGAAATATAAGTTCATCAGATTCAGACGATGTAAAATTTGCAGAGTAGATTGCACCTCTGCCCGCCTCTTTAGCCACGTATAGCGCTTCATCAGCTGCCGCCATTAGAGTCTCTGGCGTAAGCCCAGCCTGATCAATATGTATAACACCAATACTGGTGCCAACACTCACTCGCTGAGCTTGCCAGTTAAGACGATATTTTTTAACAAATTCCAATACCGCTAGTGCTGTACGCTCGGCGTTTAGTACAGAGGTGTCTTTTAACAATAAAGCAAATTCATCACCACCTAAACGCGCCACTAAATCGTTTGCGCCCACAACACGAGCAAACCCCGTAGCGATATCTTTAAGCAGTGCATCGCCAGCGGCATGTCCGTATAGATCATTAACAGGCTTAAAACGATCAAGATCAATCATCATCAATGAATGAGCAGGCGCGCCATCGCCAGCAAGCTGCTTTAATCGTTGTTCAAAGTGCCGCCGATTGGCTGCGCCTGTCATTGGATCATGCAATGATGCATGATTATCTACACTACGGGCCAATTCCAAGGCTCGGCATTGCAAACGCAAATAGATAGCGACTAAACCAAGCGCTGCAATAGCGAGTAATGCAAAGATGAGCACAAATAGCGGCGCTTCACCGGCATCGCCACCAGGCAAGTTGGATGATTCGAAACGCGGGATGAACGTTGCCGCAGTTAACAACAGCAATAGAAGGGATAACCCCATCAATGCAAGTTTCTCGGATCTACCGAAAAAACGCAGGGAGGAAAATTGCGGGTGAAGCCAGTTCAAATCCATTAGAAGCCGGTGAACCTATCTAGTTGTTCTTCTAACAACGGACATCGGCCGTAATTAAATAACGTGTACATCAGCTTGTGAAATACGTCACGTTTCGATTAACACTTCCTTTGTGAAGCCATTATAAACACCCTGCATGCGCAAACACTAAGGGCAAACAGCCGCACCGAGGATAGGGCCCAGTCTCTCAGATTGCACTACAACCGCACAGCCCATATTGCTATCAATATTAGCCGCGACCACAAAACGATGCTGGTTTTCTCCCGCTAGCTTACCCAGTGATTTATATTCGGTGACCACATTTACGTTATGGAGTTGCTTGCGATTATTCTCACCTCCCGTTACATCAGTGCTGGTTTTTTTAAGAAAGCGAGCAAGATAGATGTTGGCACCTTGCAAACTATCAGGGTTATCAACGTTTACGACTAATTGATCATCAACGGAGCTCACACTAACCGCCACATCGACCGGTACTGTTGCAGCGAGCACCCGTTTGGTTCGCGGCTTGTCAATTCCGACAATGGCGTACTGGCCATTGATAACAGCTTGCGGAGTGTACACGCCGGTGCGCCCCTGTAGCGCCGCGAGTTCGTATTGACGTTGTCGCAGTGTATATTCAGATTTAGAAAAAGGATCTTGCCACGTGCCATCGCTACCCCACACCAAATCATTCCAATAATCAACATGAAACTCCAGAGCAAGCAATTCTGGTTCGTTTGCCAGCATTTCAGCGGCAAGCATTTCGGCTAATTTCTCGTCCGCTGGCGGACAGGAATAACACCCTTGGGAGGTGAAGAGTTCGACAACGCCAATTGGCTTAGACTTTTTTTCTGTACTCGCAGCCGACGCGGTACCGATAGTTATCACGCTGAAACAGGCGCAAAAAATACCAATAGACGTTCTTAGAAAGGACGACTGAAAAGCCGACTGCGTGCGTAAACAGTTGTTATTCATATTGATCAATCCAAGCTACGTTGGGAACAATGTTTTGGTTGCCAAAGATTGGATAAGTTCCCAACAGTTACAAGGCTAGCCAGTTATGGCTGCATGCACCTGATGCACAACGGTATAGGCTGCATCATCAACATCATCCTGCGACAGCAACCCCACTGTGGCTCGACCCAGCTCTGCGGCATTAGCCTCATCGGTATCAATGTGCATTTCAAGTGCATAGCTGTCTTTAACTCGAATCAAGACATCGCCGAATACCAAATCGCGCTCACCGCCCACTACCGCTACTGATACTTCGTCGCGATCGTTAACTGCAAAGCGTTTTGCATCATCTGAATGCATATGAATATGTCGTCTAGCGCAGATCAGCCCTTCGGCCAATTGCGCAGTTCCCGCTGGGCCTTCAAGTGTAATAGGCGCTGAGCCTGCTACCTTGCCTGAGTCACGCACTGGCGCATCAATACCCAACTTAAATTCATCGGTGCGCGATATTTCCACTTGATCAATACCACGCAGGGGACCAAGCAGCCTAACGCCATCAATACGATTGCGCGGCCCAATGAGGTTGACGCGTTCTTCACAGGCAAATTGCCCAGGCTGAACAAGATCTTTATACGGGGTTGGTGTCGCGTTTTCACCAAACAAACGTTTGAAGGTATCTTCGGTGAGATGGCAATGACGTGCACTGATCGCAATCGGTATTTCGAGCACCTCTTTTGGTCGGCTGGCTTCAATCACCTTACGTGTTTTTCTCGCTATCATTAGCTCTTCATTGGTTTTAACGACGATGGCTTCAACACGCGAACGTTCGGTGGTAATCCGAGCGTAATCTTTATCTTCAATAACGCTTGCGTCGTTGTTTTTGTCTTCATCCAGCACCACGCCTAAAAACTCCAAGCGTTGCAAGATACGAGCGCGCATACTGACGCTGTTTTCACCGATGCCGCCGGTAAAGGCTATAGCATCAACACCGCCCATGATTGCTGCATAGGCACCGATATATTTACGGGCACGATGAGCAAACACATTGATCGCTAAGCGTGCGCGTTCGTTACCTTCTGAGGCCGCTTGCTCAATCTCGCGTAAATCATTACCCAAGCCCGACAAACCCGCTAACCCACTTTGATGGTTGAGTAAATTATCCAGGCCCGCTATATCAAATTCACCACTTCGTAATAGTGATAACAACACCCCGGCATCAACATCGCCAGATCGAGTGCCCATGACCAAACCTTCCAATGGAGTGTTACCCATGCTGGTTTCAGCTGAACGGCCAAACTCAACTGCACAAGCACTAGCACCGTTACCCAAATGCAAAGTAATCAAGCGTAAGTCTTGCAATGGTCGTTTTAGAAAACCAGCAGCGATGTTGGCAGCATACTCGTGCGAAATACCATGAAACCCATAACGACGTATGCCGTGAGCTTTCGCGATATCTTGATCGATAGCGTAGGTTATTGCACGCTTTGGCATGCGAGCATGAAAAGCCGTATCAAATACAGCGACGTGAGGAACGTTCGCTAATGCCTCAATAGCCGCATCGATGGCCGCCAAACTATAGGGGTTATGCATGGGGGCATCTGGTATGTGTTTCACAATAGCAGCGCGAACCTCATCGTTTATCGCACGCGATTGCTGACACGACTCACCACCATGCACAACGCGGTGTCCAACAGCATCAATGGCATACCCGGCCAGCTCAGCGAAAATGTTTGCAATTGCTTGGGCATGCGTGCCACGCCGATCATCATCCTGCTGGCCTAAACGCTCTCGCTTGCCCTTGACAATGATCGACTCATTTTTATCAAACAGCGCGTATTTAACACTGGACGATCCACAGTTGATCACTAATACGTTCAAAATGAAAATCCTATTGTCTGAGGCCATTAGATTATGGCGGTGTCCTACATTGATCCTAGAAGCACACAGTTCACAAGTCTAGGTGTGCACACTACCGCAACCCACCAAAACCAATCTTAAGATATCGGGCTAAATCCTGAGCCTGACCGTTAATTCTCCCATTTTAAGTGCCCCCAGCAGCCATTAGAGTGGGCAAGCTCCCTAATACCAGGGGCCGGATGTGATCAGAATCGCATCAAGCGCTTAAGCGACCACTTACAGGGCAAGCTTTATGGGCAGTGTCCGATACCTTGTATAGAGAGGTAGCCGCTGCAAAACATGTTCAGCGCCAATGATTATGCATTTTTCACCAGCAAGCTCGACAAAAAAGCAGCGTCTGGCATCGTTATTACGGTACGGATCCGCTATTTTTAGCCAAGGGTTAATTAGCGGTTTTCATTTTGTTCTCAACTTGCTGTTGGTCAAACTCCTACCAGTGGCTGATTTTGGTCTGTATGCTTTGACCTTTGTCTTGGCAATATTAGCTTCCTCAATTGGCAATGCGTTAATTTCAACTCCCCTCTGCGTTTACGCACCTGGTACATCCGACACTGAGCGCATTCGCATTGAGTCCATGCTCACCACATTAATGACGCTGCTACTTGGCACAGCCCTGATAATTGGCGTGTTGATCAGCTTAAGTTTAAGCAGTACCGGCGATGATTTTCATATCATGATTGCCGCTTCTACCTTTATTGTCAGCTACCTGGCAAGGCAATACAGCCGCAGCTTTGGGTACTCAAGATTCGACGTAATGTCAGTGTTATGGGGAGATATGGCTTACGTCTGTACTGGTGTGATCTTATTGGTACTGCATCACGCGTATGCCACAGACATTAGCTCTGTGGATGTACTGACTATATTGACGATTGCAAATGGGGTTGCCGTACTAGTTGAAGTTGGGCGGCTACCCCAAACAATCAATTTGATGAAATTAAAAGCAGCAGTCACCGAGTACTGGCCAATTTGGCAGCAAGCGCGCTGGGCTCTAATTGGTGCCATCACTACCGTTGTTGTCTCTCAAGCACACAGCCTTGTGGTGTCAGCGCTCAAGAGCCCCGCAGCGTATGCGCCACTAGCCGCAGGCTTTGTGATTTTTGGGCCTGTTAGAGTAATCTTCACCACTATTCAAAACGTCATCAAGCCTGAGATGGCACTTGCCATCGCCGAGCAACGGCACGCAGATGCACATCGGCAGATGATCTTGTCCAGTGCCATATCGGCAGTGGCCGTTTTAGGATTGATCGTGTGCTGCTATATCGGTTGGCCATGGATTGACCAGTACCTATACAGCGAGCGATATGCTGATGCACCGATGAAAACCATTGTGTTTATGTGGGCAGCGTTAACGTTAGTGTCAGCTTTGCAGAACGGCCCATTTGCCGTACTACAATCACTAAAGGCATTTAAGCAACTGGCCATGGCCACTGTGTTTGGGTCGATTGTGAGCTTGCTGGCAGTTGCTATAATGTTGTCTTTGGCTCCAGTGCACTGGTCTTTGGTCGGCATTCTGCTGGCTGAGCTCTTTGTTGTGGCTTGGGTTAGTAAACTGGTCATCGAGCACTTCGGCCACGCTAACACCTTGAGAAATAACCCAGTTAACGCATGAGTTTCACATGAGTATTGTCATTTTGGTAGGAGGCCAGAGCAGTGATGCCAACCCTGAGCATCGTTATCTAGTTCAAGCATTTATCGATCACTTCGGTGATGCAGTCACTCGCATCATCAGCGCAGAACCCCAGCGCGATCCTCTACCCGTCAGACTGAAGCGTGCTATAAAACGTGGTAGCTATATGGAGCGCTATCGACGTTCACGTTACCCCGGTTCGTTTGGCCCAGATTCTGATGAATTGGCGGTAGCCCTATTTGACGAAAAAGCACCGTCTACACTGGCTGGTGGCGACAAACGTGCCATCGTGCCATCGCACAATGGCGCAGCATGTGAACAGCTATTAGATATTGATAAACCCGATCTAATCGTGGTGTATGGCACGCGCATCATTCGCGATAATATTTTTGCTCGTGCCGGTATTGCCACATTGAATATGCACACAGGGCTGTCACCGCACTACAGAGGAGATAGCACTTTGTTTTGGCCGGTTTACTACGACGACCCTGATCACCTAGGCGTAACCGTGCATAAATTGGCTGCCAGTGTCGATGGCGGAGACATCGTCTACACCGGCAAAGTGCCATACACAAACGGCGATACCGAAGCTGATCTTTTTGCAAAAGGCGTAAAAGTGGGTACCGAGCTCTACATAAGAGCTGTTGAAGATGCACTGGCGAATCGAATCCAGTATCACCCGCAGGATTTATCTATCGGGCGCGAGTTTCGTTGGATTCATCGCACAGTTGCGGCAGAGCATCGCGTTATCGCAAACCTGGCTGCATGGGCAAACAGAAGTAAATGAGTGCTGATAAACCGAAAAACCTATTGCGGACAACCCTGAGCCTTGTCGGTGTATTGATCTACCGCGTCGGCTTAGCTAAGACGGTAATCAATCTATCCAAAAATCGTGTACGCGCCTTGCTCTATCACGCCGTTGAAGACGATAACAATCCGTTTACCAAAGGCTTGAATGTGGGGGTGTCACCTGCTGCCTTTAGCGCTAACCTCGACTACTACAAAAAACACTATAACGTGATACCGGTTAGCCATTTGGGCAAGCAGGACCTACCCCCTCGACCCTTGATAATCACTTTTGACGATGGCTATCGCAGCGTTTATGAAAATGCGGCAGCTGAACTGCATAAGCGACAAATGTCAGCGTGTATTTATCTTATTAGCCGCGCAGTACGCGGCGAGTTGGTGTGGGTGAACTTGGTCAACCATGTACTACACAAATTTCCTGATCGCACGGCCAAAGTATTACAGCAGACTCCAGCATTCGAAAACATCGATCCTGACAGCGTAATTTCGCAGCTGCAAAACGCATCCACGCCTAAGCAGATAGCTTGCGTGTACTCAGCGCTTGCAAATGAGTTCCCAAATGTAACCGCTACTGGCCTATATGCGTCGTGCGATGAGATTAGTGAGATGAGTGAGATGGGGATCGAATTTGGTTTTCACTCCGCGGACCACTTCAATCTCAGAAATTGCAATAAAGAAGAGCTAGCTGCTCAACTAGACGCCTCTGAAGTATCAGCGCTAATGAACAACAATACTTTTGCTTATCCATTTGGTTATTACAATCAAAGCGCAATTGAACAACTAAGCACGAAGAACTACGACACTGTTATGACGGTGGGTAATAACAATCGACACTCATTTGCTAAACACTTGGATCGAACAGAAGTGTTTACTGAAGACCCCGCCTTGGTGTTTGCACAACTTGAGGTGGTTGAACCATTCATTGCGTGGTTACGTGAAAAAATACTAAAGTCACCAGCCCAAACAACAGCTTATGACATGCCAGAAACGGTGCGTGAATAATCACGCGTCATATCGCTAGACATACCGCAAAGCCATAACGCAAAAACCCCGCTCCAGGCGGGGTTTTCGCGATTAGCTGTTTAGCTGCATCAACGATTGATAAAAATCAAACGGCTGAAACATTAACTGCTGCCGGCCCTTTTTGACCGTCTTCAATTTCAAAGCTAACTTTTTGCCCCTCGTCGAGAGATTTGTAGCCGTCGCCATTGATTGCTGTGTGGTGAACAAATACGTCTTTGCCACCGTCTTCCGGAGCGATGAAACCAAAGCCTTTGGCTGAATCGAACCACTTAACTGTACCAGTACTCAAGATAATACCCTTATAAAATATAAACTAGACGGGAAGCGTTGATCTGTAGTGCGAGGGGCGTGCCACTCGAAAATTGACAAAAACTTTCCGATCCTAATAATAATGACAGTGCCTTACAACGTGCTCCATCGGTTTACGTCCTAGGCGTTGTCGCCCCTGACCCAAGCAATATAGGTATTTTGGCACCTGAATACAACCCTCTATTCACGGTACAATTGCATACAGCGACTCACTTCCCCCTATTTTTGATGCTTTTTTCCGATTTTGGCAGTAAATTCCGTGATGGAACGGGCATTGGGGGGCTAATGAGAGATTTAGCCGATCTCCCAGAAACCGGTAACTATTGCCGATTAGGAGGTGGAAATCCGGCAAATCTGGCCGCCATCACCGCTCGATTCCAGCACTTAGCCCAGCAATCCATCAGCGACACCAAGGAATTTGAGCGCGCTTTTACTCGCTACGGAGCAGCCCAAGGTGACAAAAAACTAATCAGCTATTTGCTTGAATACCTAAATAAGCGCTATGACTGGCAACTACAGCCACAAAACATAGCGCTAACCAATGGCAGTCAAAACGCCTTCTTTATGTTGTTCAATATGTTTGGTGGCGTCCGGGATGGCATACAACGCAATGTGTTACTGCCTATGGCCCCTGAATACATTGGTTACGAAGATGTTGCGATTGGTGCGCCAATGTTTACTGCTAACAAACCTGTAATTGAATTAGTAGGTGACAAACAGTTTAAGTATCGCCTGGATACCGATGGCTTATGCGTTGATGCCAACACCGCTGCTATCTGCGTATCACGCCCAAGCAACCCTACAGGCAACGTACTCACCGATAATGAAATGGCAGCACTGGGCACAATTGCAAAAAGCAACGATTTGCCACTGATCATTGACAATGCCTATGGTGCGCCGTTTCCCGATATCATTCATGTACCCGCCACACTAAATTGGAACGACAACACCATTCTGTCGATGAGTTTTTCAAAAATCGGCCTACCCGGCATTCGCACCGGGATAGTTGTCGCTCAGCCTGCAATTATCGATACCATCACCCAGATGAATGCGGTCATGAATCTCAGCACTGGTAGCGCTGCTAGCAGCTTGTTTAGCGATCTGTTTAAAAATGATCAGATTGATCAATTGATAAGCGAATCAATCAAACCGTTTTACGCTGAACGTGCTCAATGGGCCCTGAAGTTGTTCGAAGAGCAATTTGCAGATGTATCCGCTCGGGTTCACGTGGCCGAGGGGGCAATATTTTTATGGTTATGGTTTCCAGAACTGCCTATTAGCAGCGCGGAACTATACAATCGACTAAAGAAAAAAGGCGTTATTGTGGTGCCCGGCCATTACTTCTTCCCGGGCATTGATAATAGCTGGGCACACAAGCATCAATGCATCAGAGTCAACATCGCAGGTTTCGGCGATGAATTGCAGCAAGGCATGAGTCTGATCGCTGATGAAATCAAAGCTTTAAAAAAGACTAAAAAATGAGCGAGCACTTTGTAAAAGGCCAGCGCTGGATCAGCGATTCCGAATCCGACTTGGGGCTGGGCACCATCATCGATGAGGAGCTTCGGCAGATGACGGTGTTGTTTCACGCGACAGAGGAAACACGCATCTACTCTAAAGAATCAGCACCGTTAACCCGAGTGTTCTTTTCTGCCGGTGACACTATCACCAGCCACGATGATTGGAAGATGTTGGTAGACAGCGTAGAGGAAGACGCAGGCTTATTGACATATCATGGCCATCGTGAAGATAGCGGGGATGCAGTAAGCTTGCCTGAGTCACAGCTTAATAACTTTATGCAGTTTCGCTCACCACGCGATCGTCTGTTTGCAGGCTTGCTTGACGGGCATCGATGGTTTGTATTGCGACGGCAGGTATTTGAACACCAGCACCTGCTGGCACACTCACCAGTAAAAGGGCTCATGGGTGCTCGCATATCGTTACTGCCTCATCAGCTTTATATTGCCGTTGAGGCTACCTCTCGCCTGCATCCCCGCATTTTATTAGCAGATGAGGTGGGCCTGGGTAAAACAATCGAAGCAGGTTTGATATTGCACAGCCAACTGGTCAACCAACAAGTTTCTCGCGTGTTGATTATTGTGCCTTCTGCTTTACTGCATCAATGGCTAGTTGAGATGCTACGTAAATTTAACCTTACGTTTCGCATTATGGATGAAGAGCGTTACTTGGAATTGCAAGATACGGCACCTGAAGGCAATCCCTTTTTAGCTGAGCAGCTCGTGCTATGTAGCATCGACACACTACTAGAAAACGATATTGTCTCTGATGCCGCAATAGAGGCTGGCTGGGACACGATGATTGTTGATGAGGCGCATCACTTGCAATGGGAACCAGAAGAACCCTCACCCGCATACGAACTTGTCGAATCCCTTGCTAACGTCACGCCATCGGTAATGCTCTTAACAGCAACACCAGAGCAGCTAGGGCAAGCGGGCCATTTTGCACGCTTACGCCTGCTCGACTCTGCAAGGTTTTCTGATCTTGACACCTATTTAGCTGAAGAAAGCGAATTTGAATGGGTGGCTGGCGTAGCGCGTAAGTTATCTAGCGACGGCGCACTGGATACCGATGAGATTAAACAACTCGAGAGCAGGCTTGATACTCAGTTTGAAGCAACCGAAACAGCAACACTATCTTCCTCATCGTCAATGTCGTTAAGCGATCTGGGTAATTCTTTACTAAATAAGCTCATCGACCGGCATGGCACGGGCCGCCTGCTTTTCCGTAATACGCGCAGCGCCGTACCAGGGTTTCCTGAACGTCAGTACACCGCTTATACATTAGACGAAGATTCACTAGAATCACTAGCCATGTGGCTGATCGAATTTGCAGCCGAAAACTACCCACATAAAATTCTACTAATCTGTTCGCAAAGGGATTCTGTTCAGGCTTTAGCCGAAATTTTACGCGTGGCTGGAGTATCGTCCGCACAATTTCATGAAGACATGAGTATTGTTGAGCGTGACCGTGCTGCTGCATGGTTTGCAGACGAAGAAGAAGGCTGCCAAGTCATGCTGTGCTCAGAGATAGGTAGTGAAGGTAGAAACTTTCAATTCTTGCATCACTTAGTACTGGCTGAACTGCCCGACAACCCTGACCTGCTAGAGCAACGCATCGGTCGCCTTGATCGTATCGGCCAAACTGAAACAATCCAAATACATGTACCAACGGCTGCAGGTTCACGGGACGCTACCCTGAGCCAGTGGTATCACGAAGGTTTAAATGCGTTTGAGCAGATCTGCAAAACTGGGTATAGCATTTACAACACACTGGGCTCCGACTTACACGCAATACTAGAAGCCAAAGGTGACAGCCAAGCACTAAAGGCGTTAATTAAGCAAACGACGGAACTCAACACCAGCCTCAATACTCAATTAGAGGCAGGACGGGATCGCTTGCTGGAATTAAACTCCAATCGCCCTGAGAATATTCAAGAGCACCTCGATGCTTTGGCGCGATTTAGCCGCAACTACAGCCTGCAAGATTTCATGGCCGCCGTATTCGATCGCTTTGGTGTAAACGTAGAGGATCAAGAACACAGCTGGATTGTGCACCCAGGTGATCACATGCAATTGGATAATTTCCCGTTTCTGCCTGCTCAAGGCATGACAGTGACCTTTGATAGGCAAACTGCCTTGCAGCGTGAAGATTTTGTGTTCTTAAGCTGGGATCACCCAATGGTATATGCCAGCATGGATATGATTCTGGGCGAAGGCTACGGACAAGCTGATTGCCAAGTCATCGTAACCGAAGCGGTACCAAAAGGCCTGGCGATTATCGAAGCCGTTTACGTATTGCAATGTGTTGCAGACCCACGCCTAAACATCGAACGGCATTTACCTAGTGGCTTGCACACGTTTTACTACGGCATAGATGGCAAGAACTACACAGAAGAACTCGAAAGCGTTGTGCTGGATACAGCTCGCCAACGTTATGATCGAAACAAGCTTAAGGGTGTGGTACAAAAACATCGTGAGCTTATTGATAAGGTTATCGACAAAACTGCGGACGCGGCCCAGCTTCAACTACCGCAATTTATAGACGAAGCCCGGTTTGCTATTGATGGTGAATTTCACAGTGAGCGCGAACGCTTGGTCGCGCTGCAAAAAATCAACAATACTGTGCGCAGTGATGAGATAGAAGTAATGGATGCACGACATGCTGCTCTTATCAAAGCCTTAGAGGGTGTTCAAGCCCGGCCAGTAGGTGTTAGAGTTTTATTCAATAATTAATCAGCACAACTGCTCAATATAATTGCTCAATGAACTATTAGCCCGGAGATCACAATGAAAATCGTATCGTTCAATGTTAATAGCGTTCGCTTGAGAATCCATCAGCTACAAGCCTTGGTGGACAAATACGATCCCGACATTATTGGGCTACAAGAAACCAAATGCGTCGATGACGATTTCCCTATCGATGACATCAATGCACTGGGTTTTGAAGCAGCTTTTTGTGGCCAAAAAACTCACTATGGCGTAGCCATGCTTTCGAAGCGTGCCATGCGGGACGTGAAGATGGGTTTTAGCACCGATGCCGAAGATGCTCAACGCAGAATCATTGCAGCTACGGTTACCAGCGAAGCCGGTAACGATGTCACCGTGATCAATGGTTATTTCCCGCAAGGTGAAAACAAAAAACATGAAGTAAAATTTCCAGCCAAGGAAAAGTTTTACCAAGATCTCGACACTGAGTTAGAAACGCATTACTCAGCAGATCAAAACCTGGCGGTAATTGGTGATTTCAACATAGCCCCCATCGACAATGATCTAGGCATCGGCCCGGATAACGTTAAGCGATGGCTGCGCAGTGGCAACACTAGCTTTTTACCAGAAGAACGCGAATGGTTTGAACGACTTGTAAAGTGGGGCTTAACGGATACCTTCCGCTTAAAGTACCCAGATGTAGATGATCGCTTCAGCTGGTTTGATTACCGCAGCAAAGGATTTGATAGAGACCCCAAACGCGGGCTGCGTATCGATCACTTGCTAACTACACCGAGCCTAAGCAAGGTGTTGCTAGATTCAGGTATCGACTATGATGTGCGAGCGATGGAGAAGCCTTCGGATCATTGCCCGGCTTGGTCCAGCTTTGATATTTGACGTTGTTGTCAGATATTACAGATACATTCTACCTAGCAGACGTTCGCATGTCCTGCAAACAGTAACTATTGCATGGCGGCTAAGTTCCCAGGCTGTGTTAAAAAAAGCAGAAAACGTTATCAGTCCCATAGAAACGTGCCCAGAACCCTGCGCCAGAACCAATTAATATCCCATCGACTCAAAGCTCGGATTTCTCAGAGAGCTGATCTATGCTGCTATACAAGTAATCAGAGAATTTCTAGTCGATTCTTGGCGTATCTGACGCCGTAATCAGAGCCAAAAAAAGCGTGCGTGTCAATTACGTCTGCTCACTTGATAATAGTCGATTTCAACACATTAGATTGTCGTAGTTTGCTAGGTACGAGCAGCATGCTTGATCCACCCCCAAAGTTGCCCGTAGGTTGATCATTAATTCACGCAAACGGAATTTATTACTGGCATTATTTATAGTTTATTATTGCCCACCGAACACTCTCTTGATATAATGGAACCATCAAAAGGAGCGCAGATTCATGGATGATTCAACCAACCTTTCCCACAGTAATAATCAGCCCAAAACCCCACTTGGCATGAGCGCGTTTGGCCCAGCGGAGCGCGAGCAGTTCGGCACCAATGTGCGCTTGGCCATGGCCTGTATCGAATCTCCACCTCAGCCAACAAAGGGCTGCGCTCTGCCACAGGATGAACCGTCCATTCGCCAACGCTTAAAAGCGCTGTCACAAGAGATCACCTCTAATCATGCTGATCTTCTGGCGCTATTGGTGAGGTTCGATGATTTGCAGGGCTGGAAGTCCAGTGGCGCCAGCCACTGTGCCGCATGGATGAACTTTGAAATCGGTATAAGCATCCAGTTGAGTTGGGAG
>JAZGEF010000051.1:0-42290 GCA_036478595.1 Granulosicoccaceae bacterium | reverse complement strand
ATTGGTACGGATTCAGGAAGATCGATATCGGGTAGCTGCGGGTTGGCAGCATCGAGTAATAATAATATATGATCGGCTGATGTGGCCGCCTGTTGTGCGCGCTCGATACCGTGTTGCTCTACCACATCATCTGTTTCGCGCAAGCCCGCCGTGTCGATTATATGCAGCGGCATACCATCAAGGTTAATGTGTTCATGCAACACATCTCGAGTAGTGCCAGCAATATCTGTCACGATCGCACTATCAACGCCACTTAAGGCATTGAGCAAACTCGATTTACCCACATTAGTTACGCCTGCGATAACAATGGTTAAACCATCACGCAAGCGTTGCCCTTGCTGAGCATTGGCTATCAAATGGGAAAATAGTTGCTCTAACGCTGCTGCGCGTTGTTTAACTTGTGGCTCTGCTAAAAAGTCGATCTCTTCTTCACTAAAATCAAGCGCAGCCTCTAGCCACACTCGTAAAGCGATCAGTTCTTCCAAGGCATCATTAACCGCCAGCGACAAAGCACCACTCATTGAACGTACTGCTGCCTGCGATGCAGCGGCAGTATTGGCATTAATTAAATCAGCTACTGCTTCTGCCTGAGCCAGGTCGATTTTGTCATTCAGAAAAGCACGTTCTGTAAACTCACCCGGCCGCGCTGCACGCGCACCACATTGCAATACCCGCTCTAGTAGCTGATCCATCACTACAGGGCCGCCGTGGCCTTGCAACTCCAACACGTGCTCACCGGTGTAGGAATGCGGTGCGCTAAACAGCAGCGCGATGCCGATGTCCAGAGTGTCGCCCTGCTCGTTTTTAAAATTGAGATAGTGTGCATGACGCGGGGTGAGAGAAACCCCGGTGATCCGTTGCGCAATGGCGGGCGCATCTGGCCCGCTCACTCTTATTATACCAACGCCAGCGCGCCCGGCACCGGATGCAATTGCCGCTATGGTATCAGCAGCCGCTACCACTGCTTAAGCAGCTTTGGCTTTTTTGCTACCGTCGCCGATTACGTAGCGTGTGATGTAGTACTGCTGCATGATCGATAGCGTGTTGTTCACAACCCAATACAGTACAAGGCCTGCTGGGAACATCGCGAAAAACACACCAAATATTAGCGGCAAGAACTGAAACACCTTGGCTTGGATTGGATCAACCGGCGCGGGGTTAAGTTTTTGTTGTATGTACATCGACACCGCCATTAATACCGGCAAGATAAACAGCGGATCCTTAATGGATAGATCCTTGATGTGGAACATCCAAGGCGCCTGGCGCAGCTCGACACTCTCAAGTAGCGTCCAATAGAGCGCGATAAAAACGGGTATCTGTACCAGCATCGGCAAACAACCACCTAGTGGGTTAACCTTTTCTTTTTTGTACATTTCCATTGTTGCCTGGCCCATCTTGGCGCGATCATCACCATAACGCTCTTTTAGTGATGCCAACTTGGGTTGTAGCAACTTCATTCGAGCCATTGATTTGTAGCTGGCTTCCGACAACTTGTAGAAAACAGCTTTGATCACAACCGTGGTGAAGATGATCGCCCAACCCCAGTTACCCACAATGCTATGGATTTTATCGAGCAACCAAAACAAGGGGCGCGCAATGATAGAGAGCCAACCGTAATCAACCGTTAAATCAAGGTTTGGGGCCGCAGCACCCAGGGTTTTTTGAATTTTGGGCCCAACAAACGCCTTGGTTGAAAATTTTGCGCTGCCACCGGCAGGCACTGATTGCGTATCAGACACCATTCCTATAATGTAGCGGTTTTCGGCTGCGCTGACAAAACGGGTATAGGCCGTGTTGTTTTCGTTTTGTGTTGGTATCCAGGCAGTGGCGAAATAATGCTGGATCATTGCCACCCAACCATTGGTCACTACTTCGTTAAGATTCTCATCTTCAATGTCGCCCAGCGTAACTTTGTTGTAAACGTCTTCATCGTTACTGATAACAGCACCAATGTAGGTGTTAACAAACTGCTGCTTCTCATCTTTGGTGGCACGCTTTCGTTTGAGCTGCCGATACTGGTTAACAGGCCAAGCTTCACTCGAGTTATTAACGATGTTGTATTCAACGTCAATCTCGTAACTACCGGATTTTAAGGTTAGTGTTTTAGTGACTTCAACACCCTTCTCCGACACCCAGGTAAATGGCACTACGGCAGTTCCACCATCGCTCATGATGATCTCGCTAGGCCCAGTGGAGGTAAGCTGGGCTAAATGAGTGGGTGCGGGTTCGTTAGCACGAGATTGCAAGCCTGATTCTGCAGCCAAAAATCGAGATGGCTTGTTACTGCCCAATACGAACGGCTCATCTGGCTTTTCAATTGAGACCGGGTAATCCAATAGCAGCACACTTTCGATAGTACCGCCCACCGAGCTGATGCTGACATCTAGTACATCTGTTTTGACGCGCACTGATGGTGCCGCCGCTGCGGAATCCGTGGCAGGTACGGCCGAGGTTTCAGCCGCCTGTGCTGGCGTACCTGCAGCCTGGGGTAAATCAACAGGTGCAGGTTCCAAAGGAGTAACACCATCGGCAGCCACTGTCGGTGTGACTATTTCAGGCGCGTGGTAATCCTGCTGCCAAGTCTGATAGAGAATTAGGCCAAGGAATGATAGAGCCATATAAAGCAATAAGCGTTGAGTATCCATTTACTGGCCTGACAACTCCGGCCTTTCGGCAGATGCTTGGCAATCACATTGCCGTGGAACGGGATCGAACCCGCCTTGATTGAATGGGTGACATTTGAGTAAACGTCGGAGCGCCAGCATGCCGCCCTTGATATTGCCGTGTTGGGTAATCGCCTCAGCTGCATAGCTTGAGCAGGTAGGATAAAAACGACAACGCGGCGCCATTAGAGGGCTTATCCATCGTTGATAAAAAGCGATTACACGTAACATAGTGTTCTTAATCTACCGGCTTAACGCTGCTAATTCTGCCCAAATAGCATCGATAGATGCACGCAACTCTCGACTATTGGCGGCAGCTGCGCTGGGTTTGTTTAAAACGACGACATCTAGCCCTGCTAAGGCTCGCTGTTGCTCGCGAAACGACTCGCGCAGTACGCGCTTTATTCTATTACGGTCTACCGCCCGCTTTGCTTTTTTTTTGGCTATGGCCATGCCGATACGCGCAACAGGTGACAAGCCGCGATGCGCAAGAACGATCCAATGATGATTGCTCGCTCGCTTGTTACGCTTGAACACCTGCCCAAAATCAGCAGGCGTTAACAGGCGAACGGTACGGGGAAACGCTAAGGATTCGGCAGCCACACTGATGGATATCAGCTATTCGATATCGTCAAACGAAATCGTAAATAAAGCGCTTTAAGCGCTGAGGCGAGCCCTGCCCTTGCGGCGACGTGCTGCCAATACTGCGCGACCACCTCGAGTCGCTTTGCGAGCACGGAAACCATGTGCGCGAGCACGCTTGAGGTTACTGGGTTGGAATGTTCTTTTCATGACGGCACACTATTGCTGCAAAAACCGCAGCGCTGGCTAACAGAGAACCGCTAATTGTAGGTATTTTTAGAGCATTGGTCAATCGTTGTTCATGGGTTTTTGCATCTTTATTTACGCTGACAAGCCCATATGCGGCGGTTAACATGGATTCCCGGCTTTACGGGAATGACAGTTTTGTCGTCACCGCGTAGGCGCGGACCCATGCTTTAGTGCGCGACGTTGCCTATAGGTGCCGAAAACAGCCTTCCGCCGCCTACCCTTAAAAGCAGTTAGTCCGAGAGGTAATGGAATGACTACTTCGCTTGACACTAGACCCCCGCCTTCGCGGGGATGACAATATAACGGCAGGTACAATCACCGAGCAAGTTTATGTACCACCTCAGTAGGTTTTTAGTGGCCGTTTTTTTGTCACTTATGTCGCGTATTGCAACTTACTTTATTTCGCCATTGTACTTTGCTCAGCACTTGGATAAAGTGCGTTCCCCCCAGCCGTAAATCAGCTTATAAAAAAGACTGATTAAACCGGCTAACTTTTGTACCGATTGGAGATTCATGTTGTCTGCACCACTGTGGGATCGCTGCCTTTCTCAGCTTGAATCTGAACTATCCGAGCAACAGCTCAATACATGGATCAGGCCGCTTCAAGCGCATCAGGCCCAGTCGCACTTAAAAATCATGGCACCCAACCGGTTCGTATTGGATATGGTGCAAAATAACTTTTATCCCCGTATACAAGAGATTGCAGGCTCATTAGACGAGCAAGAGAATATCAAAGTGGATTTGGTGATTGGCACTGGTGGCAGTACTCTGGTTGCACGTAATACTAAAGCCGCAACCGCTTCCCGAACCGCATCGGTACCAGCAGCAACCTCCTTTGCCGCCCATCCGGTCGCGGTAAAAGCGACGCCTGTCGCCACTCGCGAATCCAATCTTAAGCCTGAGTTTTCTTTCGATAGCTTGATCGAAGGTAAGTCGAATCAAATAGGTCGTGCAGCAGCGTTGCAAATAGGTAAAAACCCAGGCAAAACATACAACCCATTTTTGATCTACGGCGCATCAGGTTTGGGTAAAACTCACCTTATGCAGGCAATTGGTCATACCATCTTGCGCAACAAGCCAGATGCCCGTGTGCTCTATATCAACTCAGAGCGATATGTCGCCGAGATGGTGTCTGCGCTTCAGCACAGTCGCATGAACCAATTCAAGGCATTTTACCGTAGCCTCGACGCCTTATTGGTTGACGATATCCAGTTTTTCGCCGGCAAAGAGCAGACTCAAGAAGAGTTTTTCCATAATTTCAATGCCTTATTTGAAGGTGGCCAACAAATCGTACTCACCTGCGATCGCTACCCTAAAGAAGTAAATGGCCTGGCAGATCGCCTGGTGACCCGTTTCGGTTGGGGTTTAACCGTTGCTGTGGAACCCCCCGAGCTAGAAATGCGTGTCGCCATTATTAATAGCAAGGCTGAGCAAGCTGGCTTTCCGCTGCCTTCAGAGGTGAGCTTTTTCCTGGCTAAACACATACGCTCAAACGTGCGTGAGCTTGAAGGCGCAATGCGCCGAGTCATAGCAACATCCCAATTCACAGGCGCGCCCATTACACTCGAATTTGCCAAAGAAGCCTTAAGAGACTTGCTTGCAGTGCAGGCAAAGCTTGTTACAGTGGAGAATATTCAGAAAACCGTGGCCGAGTACTATAAGATTCGGCTTGCAGACCTATCGGCTAAAACCCGCTCACGTTCGATTGCGCGGCCTAGGCAGGTAGCGATGAGTTTGGCTAAAGAACTCACCAGCAAAAGCTTGCCAGAGATCGGACAAGCCTTTGGTGGGCGTGACCACACTACGGTGCTGCACGCTTGCCGAAAGATTGCTGAGCTGCGCGAAGCTGATACGGGTATCCGTGAGGATTACTCTAATTTGATGCGTATGTTGACCAGCTAATTGGTCGGCAACAAAATAGGCGAAGTAATCAAATATTGTGAGCGTATAACCCAGTGGATGGCTTGTGGATAAGCGGTAGATAGAATTGAACCTTAAATGGGCTGCCCAACTTATCCCCAATTCATGCACAGCTTATTGGATACGTTGACGGCCAATTATACAAAGCAGTTTTAAATTATAAAGCTTTGATAAATAACGTTTTTTTAGAGTTACTAACAGATTTATTCGTAGTTAATAATAGTAATAATAATATTTATATATAAAAAATCTTTCTTACTACTGACACATGAAATTCAGCGCACAACGAGAGACAATACTCTTCCCACTTCAGCATGTATTCGGCGCAGTCGAACGCAAGCAGACATCCCCTATTCTGGCCAACGTATTGATCCAGGCGAAGAATGGCACCCTGACCATGACGGGTACCGATAATGAAATCGAAATGCAGGCAACGGCCGAATTGCATATTGATCTGGAGGGCGATTTAACGGTTCAAGCTCGTAAGCTTCTTGATATTTGCAAGAGCCTTCCCGAGGCTGCTCGTATCGACCTTGAAGTCAGCGATGGCAAAGTAAAGTTTAAATCAGGGCGTAGCCGATTCGTGTTGGCGACATTGCCTGCCAAAGAATTCCCTATGCTAAAACCATTGGACAATGCCCAAATAGTATCACTCACCGCGAAAGCGCTTTTGCACTGCATTAGTAGCACCAGTTTTTCAATGGCTCAGCAGGATGTAAGGTTTTATCTCAACGGCATGTTGTTAGAGATAAGTTCTGATCGTTTGTCCTGTGTGGCTACTGATGGGCACCGCCTCGCCTACTCTCAGCTTTCCACTGATGCCAATCCTTCTGACCCTGTTAGAGCGATCATTCCGCGTAAAAGCGTGTCAGAACTGCAGCGACTATTAGGGTCGGTTGATGATAATGAAATAGTGCAATTAGCCATTACACAACAGCATCTACAAATCCAGGTGGGTGATGTGCGCCTGTCCAGCAAGCTAATAGAAGGTCGTTTCCCTGACTACACCCGTGTAATCCCGATTGATGGTGATAAAGAAATCACCGTGGATAGCAATACGCTTAAGGCCGCCCTCACCCGCGCATCCGTTGTTAGTAGCGAGAAATATCGCGGTGTACGATTAAGCCTGGAAACCGGTGTGCTAAGCATCTCCAGCAATAACCCGGATCAGGAAGAAGCAGTAGATGAAATGGAAGTTGAATATTCTGGCGAGAAAGCTGAGATTGGTTTTAACGTCACCTACCTACTCGATGTGCTCAATTCGGTTACCACTGAAAACGTCCGCATCTTGCTAAAAGATGGCAACAGTAGCGCCCTGGTCATGCCTGAAGATACAAACGACAGCAAGTATGTCGTCATGCCGATGCGTTTGTGATTCTGACCCGGTTAAAGATTGGGCAATTTCGGAATATCGAGCAAGCTCTACTTTCACCCTGCGCTAGCTTCAATCTGCTCACTGGCCACAACGGTGCCGGTAAGAGCGCTGTTCTTGAAGCAATCCATTGTTTATCCTGCGGGCATTCTTTCCGCACCCGAAAAATCAAAGAGCTAATTAGTCATAACCAGGATAACTTTATCCTGACTAGCCAAATGACTGATCACACTGGCGAGAAATCTCATCGTGCTGGTTTGCTGCGAAATCGAGACGGAACGACCTCTTTGCGACTGGATTACGAGCCGCTGACTAGCATGACTTCAATTACTCAGATGATGCCGGTAAAAGCGTTAACTCCAGATAGTCACGGGCTCATCCAGGATGGTCCAAGAGGCCGTCGCCAGTTCATGGATTGGGGGACGTTCCACGTGGAACCATCATTTTTTGGTGCGTGGAAGCATTTCCGCAGGGCGCTGGCTCAGCGCAATCAGGCCCTTAAGGATAACGCGAATGATTCAGAGATTGATTCATGGGACGAACAATTGATTGATGCTGGATCTGAGCTGACTGAAATGCGCAAGCGATATATCGGTGAACTAGGCAAACAGCTTCAGACTCAGCTCCAAGAGATGGAGACAGCGTTCCACGTGGAACATCGTTTTAAACAAGGCTGGACGGAGGATATGAGCCTGGAGGATGCATTGGCTCGAAGCCGCTCTAATTGTCGTCGATTCCGCACAACGACAGTTGGCCCACATCGTGCGGATTTGCAGATAGATGTCGCGGGCCATGCTGCCAGGGAAGTGTTATCACGTGGACAACAAAAAACCTTGATTTACGCCCTACATATGGCGCAACTAAGCTTGTTGCACTCATTAACAGAGAATAGGGCGATTGTGCTCTGTGATGACCTAACGGCAGAGCTCGATAAGCAACAAATAGTCAATATATTGACACAACTGCAAAAGCAGGGATCTCAGGTGTTTTTGACCGCAACTGAGCCGTTTGAGCTGCCATCTGCAGAGATCGTACACTTTTCGGTCACCGGCGGAGATGTGCAAAAGAGCGTATAATTTACGGGTTACCCTACCCGGAATTTCGTCTCGAAAATGGCTGATAACGATAAACCTGACGCTGATAAGCCCAACTACGATTCCTCCAATATCAAAGTACTTAAAGGCCTTGATGCTGTCCGCAAGCGCCCGGGTATGTACATAGGTGATACCGACGACGGCACAGGCCTCCACCACATGGTGTTTGAGGTTGTTGATAACTCCATCGACGAAGCCCTAGCGGGGCATTGCAGCCAGATTGACGTGGTTATCCACCCTGACGAATCGGTCAGCGTGTCTGACGATGGCCGCGGTATTCCTGTTGATAATCACGAAGGAGAGGGTAAGTCGGCGGCTGAGGTCATTATGACCGTGCTCCATGCCGGTGGTAAGTTTGATGATAATTCCTACAAGGTTTCGGGTGGTTTGCACGGTGTGGGGATATCCGTAGTTAATGCGCTTAGTGAATGGTTAGAACTCACCATTCACCGCAATGGTGAGATACACCAACAGCGATATGAAGACAGTAAACCCGTGGGCGATATCAAGGCGACTGGCAAAACCGACCGGACGGGCACCGATATCCACTTCAAGCCCAGCGCTAACACTTTCACCAATATCTTGTTTGTGTACGAGCTGCTGGCTAAACGGTTGCGAGAACTATCGTTCCTTAACAGTGGCGTACGCATTCGATTGGAAGACAAACGCTCCGAGCAAGTCGAAATTTTCGAGGCAGAAGGCGGCATCAGTGCGTTTGTAGAGCATTTAAACCGTAAAAAGACGGCCGTCCACAACACCGTATTGCATACGCTAGGCACTAAGGATGATGTTGCTGTTGAAGTTGCACTGCAATGGAACGACAGCTACCAAGAAAATATCTACTGCTTCACCAATAATATTCCGCAGCGCGATGGTGGAACCCACATGGCGGGTTTCCGATCGGCACTCACGCGTACGCTTAACCAATACATTGAAGCCTCCGGTGCAAGTGCTAAAGCGAAAGTATCCACCACCGGTGATGATTCACGCGAAGGTTTAACCGCCGTACTGTCAGTTAAAGTGCCCGATCCCAAATTCTCATCACAAACAAAAGACAAACTGGTTTCATCAGAGGTTAAAGGTTGCGTTGAATCAGTATTGGGTGAGTTTCTAAACGACTTCCTGCAAGAGCATCCAACTGAAGCTCGCGAGATAACCGGCAAGATTCTAGAAGCGGCCCGTGCACGAGAAGCTGCGCGTAAAGCGCGTGAGATGACACGACGCAAAGGTGCGCTCGATATTGCTGGTTTGCCAGGCAAATTAGCGGATTGCCAAGAACGTGACCCAGCTAAATCAGAAATCTACCTGGTGGAGGGTGACTCTGCGGGTGGCTCGGCTAAACAGGGCAGGGATCGTCGTCGGCAGGCGATATTGCCGCTAAAGGGCAAAATTCTGAATGTCGAGAAAGCGCGTTTCGACAAAATGCTGCAGTCAGCAGAGGTGGGCACGCTTATTACCGCACTCGGTACGGGTATTGGCAAAGACGAATTTGACGCCGACAAACTGCGCTATCACTACATTGTGATTATGACGGACGCGGACGTTGACGGCTCGCACATCCGTACCTTGTTGTTAACATTCTTCTATCGACAAATGCCAGAGCTGATTCGTCGCGGGCATATCTATATCGCACAGCCACCACTGTATAAAATAAAAAAAGGCAAACAGGAACGCTACGTTAAAGATGATGCAGAGTTAAATGATCATCTGCTGCAGCTTGCGCTTGAAAACGCAAAGCTTCAGGTAAACGATGGTGCACCAGCGATGAGTGATTCAGCGCTGGAAACATTAGCCAATGAATATATGCGCCTGACGTTGGTGTTCAAACGAATGGAGCGAAAGGTTAATCGCGACATTCTAAATTCAATGCTTAAAGTAACGCCTCTTGTGACAGATCAACTGGGTGATCAGAAGCTTGTCGAGAAATTCGGCCAAGCGCTGTTAACGCATCTTAATAACGATTTGGATGCAACATCACAGTACTCGGTGGATACGCCGCTTAATGATGATTCGGACGGCGAGCCGCAATTTAGTGTGCGATTTAGTCGTCGGGTATACGGCAATGATTATGAAGTTTTGCTTGATCCAGGCTTCTTCAAGTCGCCGGACTACGGCACACTAACCAAGCTGTCAACCAAACTCGATGGCATGCTAGGCGAGGGCGCTAGTATCAAACGTGGCGAACGCGAACTTGAGTCAAATTCGTTTCAAGAAATCATGGAATGGCTACTGAACGAATCAGAGCGTGGCTTAACTATCTCGCGTTATAAAGGCTTGGGTGAGATGAACCCAGAGCAGTTGTGGGAAACCACGATGGATCCAACCCAGCGTCGTATGCTGCAAGTGAGTATTGAGGATGCGATTGTGGCTGATGAAGTGTTTGATACGCTAATGGGTGATCAGGTTGAACCGCGCCGCGAGTTTATTGAACGCAACGCACTCTCGGTGTCTAACCTAGACGTATAAATAATCGATGTAAACTGACCTAAGCCGTTGTTGGTGGTATGCGACAGCGGCTAAAGTACCGATATAAACAATCAGTCATACGATGCTTGCGCTGGGCCTGCAGCCCAGATTAATCTACGCTTAGCGCTAGCCGCGCCTTAACTACAGGTGCTGTTAACAACAGCCAATTAGGTCAGTTTGTAAATCTCATTCGTTCAGCCTTTTTTTTGATCCAATATTAGTAGGTAGCTTATGCAACAGCTAGTTAATCGCCCTAATTTCAGTGCCATCGATTACAGCAAGATTGAACAACAGCTAAAGCAGCTAATTGAAGCTTGCCGTTCGGTTGTTAGCACCGTGCAAGACATCGAAGTACCCACTTGGGAAAACTTCATTCAGCCTCAGGAAGAAGCACACAATAATTTAGATAATTTCTGGTCACCCATCAGCCACTTAAATGCGGTGATGAATAACGACGAATTGCGCGAAGTTTATAACGGCTGTTTGCCAACCATCAGTGCCTTTTATACCGAGCTTGGCCAAAACAAAGCGCTTTATGAAAAAACGGCTGAGTTAAAAGAATCTGCTGATTTTGTTGATCTGAACCAAGCGCAGCAACAAGGCATTAAAAACGACTTGCGCGGTTTTCAATTGGGCGGAGTGGCACTTAACGATAAAGATAAAAAACGCTTTAGTGACATTGCACAAGCGTCTTCAAAACTCAAAACGCAATTTTCTGATAACGTACTCGATGCAAGCAATGCATGGGAAAAGCTAATCACAGATGAAGCCGAGCTCGATGGTTTACCTGATTCGGCCAAGGCTGCGGCAAAATTACGTGCAAAGGAGAAGGGAGCCGACGGCTGGCAGTTAAATTTGGATTTTCCAGTTTATTACGCCGTACAAACCTTTGCGAGCAACCGCAAGCTACGTAAAGAGCTCTACACCGCCTACAACACCAAAGCTTCTGATCAAGGCCCCCATGCGGGCAAGTACGATAACAGCTCCAATATGCAAGAGATACTTAAGCTGCGCGCTGAGAAAGCAGCGTTACTTAATTACGATTCCTACGCCGATCTATCCATGGTAACCAAGATGGTGGAATCACCCCAACAGGTATTGGATTTTTTAACTGATTTAGCCAAACGGGCAAAACCCATCGCGACAAAAGAGATGCGCGACGTTAAAGCGTTTGGCAAGGCTGAGTGCGGAATCGATGATCTGGAACTGTGGGATATGGCCTTTGTTAGCGACAAATTGAAACAACAAAACTATTCAATATCGGATGAAGACTTAAAACCGTATTTTCCGGCGAATAAAGTGATACCCGGTATGTTTGATGTAGTGGGTAAGTTGTTTGGTATTACTATTAAGCCTGCTGAAAACGTGGATGTATATCATCCCGATGTTAAGTGCTACTCAATCACGGATGCCAAAGGTGTGGCTCACGGTTATTTTTACCTTGATAACTATGCGCGCGAGAATAAACGCGGCGGTGCTTGGATGGATACATGCACTAGCCGGCAACGTATAGGGCAGAGCGTACAGCTTCCGATTGCGTATCTTACTTGCAACCTGACGCCGCCAGTAGCTAATGACCCGGCGCTATTAACGCATATGGAAGTCACCACGTTGTTTCATGAGTTTGGCCATGGCTTGCACCATATGCTGACGCAAATTGATAGCGGCGGCGTGTCAGGCATTGCTGGCGTTGAGTGGGATGCGGTTGAACTGCCCAGCCAATTTCTTGAAAACTGGTGTTGGGAGCGCGAATCCATCGATATGATTAGCGGTCATTATCAAACGGGTGCTCCTCTACCAGATGATTTACTGGATAAACTACGCAAGGCTCGTAACTTTCAATCAGCGATGCAGTTGCTGAGGCAGATGGAGTTTTCAATATTTGATATGCAACTGCATTTGCAGTCGACATCGGCTCAGTCAGCCGACGTACAAGCGGTGCTTGATAAAGTGCGTAGTGAAGTAGCGGTTGTGCTGTACCCCGATTGGTTGCGGTTTCAACATAGTTTCTCTCATATCTTTGCAGGTGGCTACAGCGCTGGCTACTTTAGCTATAAGTGGGCAGAAGTATTGTCTGCGGATGCCTTTTCACGCTTTGAAGACGAAGGCATATTCAATGCAGAAACTGGCGCAAGCTTTATGAATGAAGTCTTGGCTATGGGTGGTTCTCGTAAAGCGATGGAATCCTTTATCGCGTTTAGAGGCCGAGAGCCAAAGGTTGATGCCCTGTTACGTCATACAGGTTTAGCTGCGTAAAGGTTAGATAACACTATGCAATACAGCGATCTACGCGAATTTATAGATGGGCTCGAGAGCCAGGGCGAGCTTAAGCGGGTTTCCATCGAAGTAGATCCTAATCTTGAAATTACCGAGATATGTGATCGCACGCTCCGTGCGAAAGGCCCGGCGCTGTTATTCGAAAACCCTAAAAATGATATCCCATTATTGGGCAACTTGTTTGGAACGCCGCGCCGCGTCGCAATGGGTATGGGTGAAGACAACGTTGAAGCGTTGTCAGAGGTCGGTAAGCTACTCGCGTTTTTAAAAGAGCCCGAGCCTCCCACCGGCCTTAAAGATGCTATCAGCACGCTGCCGAAATACAAAAAAGTATTGGACATGGCGCCCAAGATGGTTCGCAGTGCGGTGTGCCGTGAAGAAACATGGGACAAGGTCGATTTATCGCGCCTACCTATTCAAACCTGTTGGCCTGGAGATGTAGGCCCACTGATTACCTGGGGTTTGGTTATAACCAGGGGCCCCAATAAAAAACGTCAGAACATGGGTATCTACCGACAGCAAGTGATTGGCCCTGATCGGGTAATCATGCGTTGGCTTGGGCAACGTGGTGGTGCGCTTGATTTAAAAGAGTGGCAAGCAGAACACCCCGGAAAACCGTTCCCTATTGCCGTGATACTGGGTGCCGACCCAGCTACTATTCTTGCAGCTGTCACACCGGTGCCCGATACACTTTCCGAGCATGCTTTTGCCGGCCTGCTTAGAGGTAAGCGTACCCAATTAACCACTGGAGAACTCTCTGATTTACAAATACCTGCCTCGGCCGAATTTGTACTTGAAGGGTTTATCTACCCGGATGATGTGGCAGATGAGGGCCCGTTTGGTGATCACACGGGTTATTACAACGAAGTTGATCGCTTTCCGGTCTTTACTATTGAACGCGTTACCCACCGGCGTGATCCTATCTACCACTCTACCTATACCGGGCGGCCACCCGATGAGCCTGCGATATTAGGCGTGGCGCTTAATGAGGTGTTCGTCCCTTTGCTGCAGAAGCAGTTTCCAGAGATAGTGGATTTTTATCTGCCGCCTGAAGCATGCTCTTATCGGGTGGCGGTTGTGAGCATGAAGAAACAATACCCAGGGCATGCCAAGCGCGTGATGTTAGGCGTGTGGTCTTTTCTTCGTCAGTTTATGTATACCAAGTTTGTCATCGTGGTAGATGACGATATCAATACGCGCTCTTGGGAAGATGTGATTTGGGCCATGACTACTCGCATGGATCCGGGCCGAGACACCACAATTATTGACCACACCCCCATCGACTATCTCGATTTTGCATCGCCGGTGTCAGGTTTAGGGTCCAAAATGGGAATGGACGCCACCAACAAGCTGCCTGGTGAAACCACGCGAGAATGGGGCAGGGCGATTGTCATGAGTGACGAGATTAAAAAGCGGGTTGACGATATATGGAGCGAAATTTAGTTATCGAGGCTGAAACGGGGTATGAACCGTGTTGGGCGCAGAAGTACCGCTTGCTCACTAAATAGCTATACCATCTTGCGTATTCTGGTGGCGAGTGCCAGTTGGCAATTTGTGCTCAGTTTCACCTTCTGAGTATGTACCGTTATCGCCTTAAAATTTTGCCGTGTGTACTGCCTACAGCGGTGGTGTTGGTACAGCAATACTATCGACCTCCACGATTTTGACCGCTTGGCCTATGATTGTGTGAGAGCGTTAAGCCTTTAATTTAAACCAAATAGAGTTGTGAAGAAGAGCGCAATTAAAATCCAGTTGTTGTGGCAAATCTCATCTCTGGAAGCCATTTTGTGCTCGACCAGTTAGATTATGTCGATTTGTAAACAGGGTTACACGCCGTGGCCGTTACTGTTTTCAAGTCATCAACAAGAATGGCAGCAACAGAGTCGTGTTTAATCGCCTACCACTATGCTTTCGCAAGCCGTGGTTAGACCGAGAACCGGTCATCTGATGACCGGTCTCTTTTGTCCTACGAACAATCCTCATATTCATTTTGCCGCACCGTTACGCCCTAAATCTGTACCAATTCCTTACATTTCGACGCTAACTCACCTGAATTAATGCCCTATGGCCCCTTCGCGCAGCGTATTCAGTGTCTCTTGAGACAAATCGACCATCATAGATAAATTTAACCATAGCGGTATGTGGTCCATATCTTGATTAAACGGGCTGTATGTGCGGAAATGACTGAGAGCTGCTTGTTGACAGAAGCAAGCGCATGCGGAGTCCGTGCACTTATGTCGTTAAGGCCCCGCATATTATTATCATTTCAATGGACGGGCAGCTTGCTTATTGTATGTCTAGTTGTCGAGCATTTATTGCAGAGGAACTACTATGGCTAAGTCAGACCGAAAACCAGATACAGCCGACTCAAAGAAACCCGCTGCTGGCGCGGCCGATTTAAACACAGCCGTCGCTCCGTTAAGACTGGAACAACCGACACTCTCCAGTGGCGAGCTAGGCACGCTTCAGGAAATTCTATTCGGCAAGCAAATGGCCGCCCATGGCAACCAGATATCTTCGCTACATTCTCATGTAGAAGATCAGCTCGCCAATTTGCAGAAAAACTGTGAGCAGCAATTTGCTGAATTGCATCGCAAGCTTGACGAGAGTTTAAGTGGTGTTAATTCGCAGCTCGAGCAAAATGATAAAAAACAAACCAGTGGTTTAGCAGAAACGAACAACAAGCTCGGCGTTGCAGAATCTAATCTGATGTCTCAGCTTAGCCAAGCGAACGATAGTAACGGCAAAGTACAAGGCGAGCTAGAAGCTCAACTTAATAAAGCCTGCGAACATTTGACTAACTCAGTGCAATCTAGTCGTGACGAAATTATGCAGCGGCTTGAGACTGCGGTAGCGGATCTAAAGGCCCAAAAGCTAGACAAAGGTGCGCTATCAAGCCTTTTAGGCGATGTCGCTACTCAGCTTACTGGGCAACCGAAAACCTAAATGGATATCAACGGTGCCAAATAGCAAAGATGCAGTTGCAAAGCTTGCTGGTACCCCTGGGCCCGGTAAGGGGTCAACGGATGAACCAACAGAAATAGAAGCGGTACGCAACCTCTTGTTTGCATCCGACCGTGCTCGTATAGAAGAAGGCCTGCAACGCCTCGATCAACTGGAACAAAAACTCAGTGATCCTGAAACGCGAGCGCAAGATGCCAGTGAAGTATTGGTGCCTGCCATGCGCCTGCGTCTTTCTCAAAATGAAGAGTTGGGAGAAACACTTAAGCCTGTTGTCGTCAGCCAGTTTCATCAAACGGCTAGAGATGAACCGGATGTAATGGCCGAAGCCCTGTTTCCTATCCTCGGCCCTGCACTGCGCAAGATGATCACGGCCATGTTAACGCCGGATAAAAACGCTAAAAAGCGTAGTTACCGATTGGAGCAACTATTTTTAATTGAGAAGGAAACAGGTTTGCCAGTTTGCCATGTCTCTTCTGATTCTGCCTCAATCCAAGACGCCGACATGGTCAGCGGTATGCTTAGCGCGATAAGATCGTTTGTTCACGAAGCGTTTTCTGCGGATGAGTTTGATGGATTAAACACACTGCAAGTGGGGGAGTTGTCGGTTTGGATAGAATGGGGGCCATCTGCAGTTTTAGCGGCTGTAATTCGCGGTGTAGCGCCACAGAAGATTCGAGAAGCGATGCAGGTGAAGCTTGAGGATATTCATCAAGATTACCAAAAAGAGCTAGCCAATTACGCTGGCGAAACCAAGCCGTTTGAACTCTTAAGGCCTGAGTTGTATGAATTCTTGAGCACTCATGACGGCACGTTTAAAAATAAATGGCGCAATCTGCCAAATCGTATAAAACAAATATTAGTCGCTGTGGCTGTAACATTGGTGTGTTTAGTGGTGTGGATTGTATTCAACCTATTCGATGAGCATCGATGGAGTCAATACGTAAAAAGCGTACAGCGTCTGCCGGGTATAATGGTGACGGATAACGAGCGCCATTTTAGAGACTATAAACTGATTGGTTTGCGTGATCCACTAGCGTTTGAGCCGTCGGCACTGCTTGAAGGTACTAGCTTAAATGCTAACCACGTGACGTTTGAGTTCAAAAGCTATCAAGCGCTAAACCCAGAATTTACACTTAGGCGATTAACAAAATTGTTAGATCCACCAGAGGGCATTATTCTCACCCTTGATAACAACACACTCTATATACGCGGTGATGTTGGGCTAGAAAGGGTGGAATGGCTTGAAAACGCTAAAAAGCTAGCGCAAGTTGTCACGGGCGTTGACCGGGTATATTTGGCCGACTAATAAACCATAGGAATGCTTCCTTTGATTCAGAAAAAAGTATGCATGTTGGGTGCGTTCGCGGTAGGCAAAACCAGCTTGGTGCGGCGTTATGTCGATAGCATCTTTTCCGAAAAGTACACCACCACCATTGGTGTTAAAATCGATAAAAAAGTTGTGCACATCGGTGAACAGGAACTCGCTCTGCTTCTTTGGGATGTATACGGAGAGGACACCCGTAAAAAGGTGCTGCCTGGTTATTTGCGAGGCATGGCCGGGTATCTGCTGGTAGTGGATCCCACCAGGCCTAATACTTTCCATAATGCCGTTTCGCTAAATAAACTAGTTAACGACACGCTTGGCCCCAAGCCCTTTGTATTGGTCATGAATAAATCAGACCTTAAAGAAGATTGGGAAGTCGAGGCGACAGAACTACAAGCACTCGTCGATGTGGCTGTGGCGGTAATGGATACGAGTGCAAAAACGGGTAGTGGTGTTAACGAGATGTTTAAGGTGCTGGCTAAAGCGCTGTTACCCACTAATAGCTAGATGCCTGGCCCGGTGGCTCTTCACTAAAAACTAGCCATAGTTTTTACCGCAACGGTAATCAATATTATTACTTGATTTACCTAATGCTATTCCAGGGGATCATTAGCCGCGCTATCGCCCGGCATGCATAGAGCGATAACCGTTTTGCCACAATTCACGGTATAGTCGTGGCGCATCCAATTTTGGTGCTCTCACGTCTTGATATCGTCACGTATCAATTGCACAGTCTCATCTTACGGGTAGAAACAAATTGATTCGATTTTTAATGAATGGCCAGGTTTCGTTGTTTGTCGCGTTGCTGTTGGTATTGATTTTGTCGCTGTCCTTCCACGAGTGGGGGCATGCCTATGCTGCCAAACGGTTTGGCGATAGAACCGCTGAAATGTTGGGCAGGCTTACTATTAATCCTATCAAGCACATTGATCCAATGGGGTTGCTGATGGTGATCATGGTAGGTTTTGGTTATGCCAAACCAGTGCCTACAGATCCGCGCAATTTTAATTCTAAATGGGCGATGTTAGGCATTGCTGCAGCGGGTCCGTTTATGAATCTCCTGATCGCCTTTGTTGTGCTAAATCTTTATGCGCTGGGTTGGAAGATGGGTTGGACTTTTGTGCAAGGCACAGGGGCAGCAATTTTTGTCAGCATTGTGGCTGGACTTAACCTTGCGCTGATGATGTTCAATTTAATACCGATCGGCCCATTGGATGGGCACTATATTTTGCCGTATTTTTTATCTAAAAATAGCGCCAGAATATATAATGAGTACAACGATCGTTATGGCATGTATGCCTTACTTGGCCTGATGCTGCTTGGTGCTAGCGGTGTTCCTGTATTTAGCCGTGTTATGTCAATGTCACGCTCGCTCGGTGAGTATTTGACGATTTTTTAATCGGGTATAACTCGACACTTTTGATCGGTTTTTTTTTGCTGACCGAGTAATTTCCCCCCGATGGGCATTCAAGATTTGTCAATCAAATGCTAGCAATTTTTTGAAGCGCTTGTAATTGCCCTTCATCCCCTGGTGGGTTGGCCACCACCACATCACTGGTAAAGCCGAGTTCTTTTGCTAATACTACGCCGCGTTCGCTATTAACCACTAGGGGCAACGATAGCAGTTGAGGTTTTAAAATTTGAGGCGCTAGTGTTAATAAATTTTCCAGCACGGCATTACTAGTTGCGCAAATTATTGTTGGCGGATTTGATGCTAACAAGGTATCGACATCAACACGGTGGTGCTGTGGCAAAATGCGTTTGTATACTTCTACCGTCGAGCATTGAATCCCAAGTTCAGCACAAGCTGATTGAATCACATTACGACCACCATCACCCTTAATCACAACTAATTTCTTAATGGCACCTTGTTTAAGTTGCTCGATAAAGCCTTCGCTAGTGAACGGCGGCACGGCTTCTTGTATTTGCTGTTGCCCAAGCTTAGCTAACCATGCAGTAGACACATTACCAATCCCTGTGGCTGTTGCAGGCCAGGGGAGGGGGCGTAGATGATGGGCGTAATCAATGGCGTTAACACTGGTAAGCAGGATTAAATCAGCTGAGTCGATCGCATCAAAGTTGGGAGTGTTATCAGTTGCACTAATTTCGATGCAGGGCAGGTGCGTGGTGTTGTAACCCAATTGCTGACAGGCATCAATAAAGCCTTGTGCTTGATGGCTAGCGCGAGTGATTAATACACAAGGGTGGGTCGGGACGCTCAAAGGGTTTTGGCGGCATCAGCGTGAAATAGCTCTGCCTCTTCCAATAGTTGTTTTGCTCCTTGTTTAATTAATTCTTTGGCGGCTGCTGTGCCGATGTTGTGTGCATCGGTGCCGTTGCCTGATTGAGTTGTCTCGAGCAATGTTTTGCCATCTAGGCCAATCACTCGGGCAACCATCGTTAGTTTGTCACCATCGAGCTGCGCCAGGGCTGCTATTGGTGCTGAGCATCCACCTTCAAGGCCTGCCGTTACCGCGCGCTCGGCTTCTAGGCAGATAGCGGATTGTTGATGATGCAGTGGCGCAAGGATGTTTAACAGGCGCTGATCAGAGGAGCGCAGCTGGATACCAATAATGCCCTGGCCCGCCGCTGGCAGGCATATCTTAGTATCGATGCGTTGGGTGATACGTGATTCCAGTCCCAATCGCATCAGCCCAGCACAAGCTAGCAGTGTCGCGTCAAAATCGCCACTATCGAGCTTGGCTAACCGCGTGCCGACATTGCCGCGCATATCTTTGATACGTAAATTTGGTTTTAATGCCCGTAGTTGCGCTTGGCGACGCGGGCTGCAGGTGCCAACGAGGGCATCATCGGGCAAGCTATCGAAATCGGTGTAGCGGCTTGAGATTAGTGCGTCTTGCGGATCTTCACGTTTTAGCACAGTGCTTATGCTTAGCCCATCCGGCATATCATGCGTGACATCTTTCATCGAATGTACAGCCATATCGGCGCGGCCATCGAGTAAGGCGCGTTCAAGCTCCTTAATAAACAAGCCTTTGCCACCCACCTTAGCCAGTGCGACATGCTGTATCTGATCACCTTTTGTTGTCATCGGCACTAGCTCAACCACGAGGCCTGGATTGTTGGCCTTGAGCTGTTGCCGCACAGTGTTGGCCTGCCAAAGCGCTAGCGGGCTTTCGCGGGTGGCAATACGTACGGTGTTGTCAGACATGGGCAGACGTCGTGGTGTCAAAGCTTGTAGTATACGTTGATAACACTAAAACCTAAGCCTTAGAGATCATGAGCGGCCCAAAAGATACCAGTGAAACCCCGGCAACCACCAACAAACTCTGGGGTGGGCGTTTTGCCGAGAACACCGACGCATTTGTACAAGCGTTTACCGCCTCAGTCAGCTTTGATCAACGCTTGTATCGCCAGGATATTGCAGGTTCCCGCGCTCATGCCACGATGCTGCAACGTGTTGGTGTGTTAACAAGCGAAGACGAGGCAGCAATCCACGCAGGGCTTACCAGTATCGAGCAAGCGATTGATGCAGATGAATTCGTTTGGTCTGATTCGCTTGAAGATGTGCATATGAATATCGAGGCAGCCTTAACCGAACGCATTGGAGAAGCCGGCAAGCGTTTACACACGGGTCGCTCTCGTAATGATCAAGTAGCCACGGATGTACGCCTCTACATGCGTGATGCTTGTGATGCCTGTGCTGCGGAGTGCACGAGATTGTTAACGGGTTTGTTGCAGCTTGCATCCCAGCATACCAACACCATTATGCCTGGCTTTACGCATCTACAAACTGCCCAACCGCTAACGTTTGGCCATCACGTGATGGCGTGGTTTGAAATGTTGCTGCGTGATCTAGATCGCTTAGGTGATACACGCAGGCGATTAAATTCCATGCCCTTAGGGTCCGCTGCATTAGCCGGTACCTCATACCCAATTGATCGCAACATCACTATGGAACTATTAGGTTTTGATGTGCTTAGTGAAAATTCACTCGATGCGGTAAGTGATAGAGACTTTGCCATTGAGTTTTGTTCAAACACGGCGTTGTGCTTGATGCACTTGTCGCGTATTTCTGAAGAGTTAGTTTTATGGACATCCTCGCAGTTTAATTTTATTCATCTACCTGATCGGTTCTGTACGGGCAGCTCCATCATGCCGCAAAAGAAAAACCCCGATGTGCCCGAGCTGGTGCGCGGTAAAACTGGGCGTGCGAATGGCAACTTGATTGCGTTGCTGACGCTCATGAAAGGTCAGCCGCTTGCCTACAACAAAGATAACCAGGAAGATAAAGAGCCGTTGTTTGATTCGGTTGATACGCTGCATAATTGCTTGCGCGCATTTGCAGATATGCTGCCAGCGATTGAGCCAAACAAAGCGTCAATGTATGAAGCCGCTAGCCGTGGCTTTTCCACGGCCACTGATCTTGCTGATTATTTAGTGCGTAAAGGTGTGGCGTTTCGAGATGCGCACGAGGTGGTTGGCTTAGCTGTGCGTTATGGCGTCGAAAACGACTGCGATTTATCTGAAATGTCGCTTGAACGCCTACAAACATTTAGTACACAAATTGATCAAGATGTGTTTGACGTGCTCACCCTTGAAGGGTCAGTCGCGAGCCGAAACCACATCGGTGGTACTGCGCCTAATCAGGTGGTGCAAGCTATCGTGCGAGGCGAACAACGCCTAAAGGCTACATACCTAGTAGGTGTTTAAGCCAGTTTGATATATCAGTGACTTCCTCAAGGCTTACGCTGTGGCCCATTGGGTAGGTGGTCCATTCAGGCTTAAACCCGGCGGCTTTCAGTTTTTCAACTGATTGTTCAGCGTATTCAATATCAATGACGTCGTCTTGTAGGCCGTGTGCAATAAATAATGGCAGTGATTTACGCAGCTCGTTTACGTTAGCAAGCTGATCACTACTCATCGGTAGATAGGTCGACAAGGCCAATACACCACCCAGTTGATGCCTACTGGCTAAGGCTGCGTTGTAGGCAATGGCGCCACCTTGCGAAAACCCAGCAAGGATTACCTGTTGGGCCGGTATGCCACGCTCTATCTCTTGCTCAATCAGTGCGTTAACGTGCTGTATCGAGCTATTGATACCGTCGTCGTCATGTTCGCGTTCGGCAAATACCAAGGTGTCGATATCGTACCAACCTCTCATTGATGCTCCGCCGTTAATCGTGATTGGGCGCACGGGCGCATGGGGGAAAATAAAGCGCACACCGGGGCGATCGGGTAGCGCAAGCTCTGGGACCATCGGCTCAAAATCGTGACCGCTAGCGCCCAGGCCATGCAGCCAAATCACGGAAAACTCTACGTTTTGGTCAGTTTCAAGCTCGATAGTGTCAAGTAATTTCATGGAACTCGCTGCGACAGGTGCGCGCCGAGTATACTCTTAGCCCGACTAAAATAGGGTGTTGCCATGAACCGCACCACTATCAGTATCGCGTTGGCTGTAAGTTGTTTATTGATTGCCTGTGGCAACAAGGGCGACTTGTTTCTGGAAACAGATCAGGCCATCGCTGATGAAATCAAACTATTGGATGAATCCCTCGACGAGTTGGAGCAAGAATCAGCCGCGCCATCAACCACCTCGCCCGATACGGCTGTACTAAAAGAACCTACGGATGATGCGGCATCGGACGAGGCGGTGGAAGCTGTAATCAAAAAAGCTAAGAAAAAAGCCGACGATATACTGCAATCAAACGAATAGCTCGCATCGAACTCAATCGTATAAAAATAATACGCACAAAAAAACATGGAACATTTCACCAGAATCAATAACGAACTCCACGCGCACGATGTGCCGTGCTCGCAATTGGCCGAAGAGTTTGGTACACCGCTATTTGTCTATAGCCGTGTCGCTATCGAATCCGCCTGGCGCGAGTTTTCTGATGCCTTGCAGTCTCGGCCTCATCTTATCTGTTACTCCGTCAAGGCGAATTCCAATCTAGCGGTGCTTAATGTGTTGGCGCGGCTCGGTTCGGGTTTCGACATCGTCTCTGAGGGTGAGCTACGCCGTGTACTCGCCGCCGGGGGTGAGCCTGGTAAAATTGTGTTTTCAGGTGTCGGTAAAACACGTGATGAAATCGCTTCGGCATTAGAGGTAGGGATTCGTTGCTTTAACGTTGAATCAATCAGTGAGCTTGAACGCTTAGCGCAAGTCGCATCTGCCCATGGAGTGGTGGCGCCGGTGAGCTTACGCATAAACCCTGATGTGGATGCACAAACTCACCCGTATATATCAACTGGCTTAAAAGAAAACAAATTTGGTATCTCGATGCCAATGGCAATGCAAGCTTATCAACTTGCCGCTGAAAACCCATCGTTAGCGCTACACGGTATTGATTGCCACATCGGTTCGCAGCTAACAACCATTGAGCCCTATCAAGATGCGATTGCGCGGCTATTGCAGATGGTTGATCAACTTTCCGCAGACGGCATTAAGCTTAAACACTTGGATATGGGTGGTGGCCAGGGTATTCGTTATGCTAATGAGCGCCCGCTTAACATTAAGGACTGGGCCGATTGTGTGATCAACGCAATTGGTGATCGGGAGCTTGAAATTTTTGTAGAGCCTGGCCGGTATATCACTGGGCAAGCAGGAGTGCTGCTAACCCGAATCGAATACCTAAAAGAAAACGAGGGTAAGCACTTTGCCGTGGTTGATGCGGCAATGAATGATTTAATACGCCCTGCGCTGTACAGTGCTTGGCAGGAAATCACTGAAGTTAAGCCATCAGATGTCGCAGCACAGTCTTACGATGTAGTTGGTCCAGTGTGCGAGTCGGCCGATTTTCTTGGCAAGGAGCGTACTTTGTCTGTTGTTCAAAATGATCTACTAGCGGTGATGTCCGCTGGGGCCTATGGTTTTGTGATGAGCTCAAACTACAATACTCGTCCGCGTGCAGCTGAAGTGCTGGTGGATGGTAAAAATGTGCATCTTGCGCGCGAGCGTGAAACGGTGGCATCCTTGTTTGCCAACGAACATATTCCCGAAGGTTAGGCCCAATGACTTCCGTCAAATTCACCAAAATGCATGGCCTCGGCAATGACTTTATGGTGGTCAATAATTTGGATGGGCAATATCGCTTTGAGCCGGCCCGGATACTAGCTTGGTCAGATCGGAAAACTGGCATTGGTTTTGACCAAATGTTGGTATTAGAACAACCCACTCACCCCGAAGCTGAATTCAACTACCGCATATATAACGCCGATGGCAGTGAAGTTGAACATTGCGGCAATGGCGCCCGTTGCTTTGCCCGTTACGTAGTTGATAACAAACTGACTACCAGCACCGCCATCAAGGTGCAAACCTGTGTTGGCATGATTGTTTTGCATAACAATGACGATGGCACAGTTACGGTGGATATGGGCGTGCCAACTTTTGTCCCGCAGGAAATTCCGTTCATCGCTGATGATCAACAGGCGTCGTACACAATTGATGTGGCTGGCGAAAGCATTGAAGCCGGCGTTGTGACTATTGGCAATCCACATGTTGTGCTGCAAGTTGCGGATACCTCAACTGCTCGATTAGAACAGCTCGGCCCACTGTTAGAGCATCACGAGCGATTTCCTAATCGTGTAAATGTTGGTTTTATGCAAATCATTAACCGACAACACATTAATTTACGTGTGTTCGAACGTGGCGTTGGAGAGACTCGGGCATGTGGCAGCGGGGCTTGTGCAGCAGTAGCTGTGGGGCAAAATCAAGGCCTGCTTGACAAAACAGTCGCCGTGACCTTACTCGGTGGCGACCTAAATATTTGTTGGCAAAATACAACATCTTCGATTGAAATGACTGGCGCATGTTCTACAGTCTTTGAGGGCCTAACAAAAATGTAAGTGACATGCAATCAGAAACGCAAGAAATCGCCAAAGGGATTAAAGCTTCTGCCGTTAGGCAGTTTTTAACCGTGAATCCTGAATTCTTCAATCAGCACGATGATTTGTTGCAGCGCTTAAAAATTCCGCACCATACCGGTGCTGCGGTTTCGTTGGTTGAAAAACAAGTTAGCTCGTTGCGCAACAAGTGTGCCACCCTCGAACACAGCCTTCGCGACCTTATAGCGGTTGCACGAGACAACGAAGAACTCCACCAGCGTCTACACCGCCTTATTCAAGACATCATCTCTAGCCGATCGCTGGATGACGTGTTTGCCTTGACGCGTGACAACCTGCAATCCAACTTCAATGCAGAAAACGTTCACTTTGTGTTGATTACGGGTGAAAGTACTGCTGCCATTGAATTGCCTGATCATCGTGAAATACCGAGTAGTGATCCAGGGCTCGAATTATTTGCTGATATATTCAAAAAGCGCGAAACACATTGCGGCGAACTCTCAGAGCAACAACAAAGTGTGTTGTTTGGCGATGAAGATCCTGAAGTTGGCTCTGCTGCGATTATTCCGTTATATCACGACGGCCAACTCGGCATGGTTGTGCTCACTAGTAAAGATGAGACTCGCTTTACGTCTGGTAAAGGCGTGATGTTTTTGAATCAACTTGGCGAAGTACTAAGTCGCCGTGTTCATTCCCTGCTCTAGAGGGTAAGCCCATGGCTGAATTCGAGATTGCAATTGACGACTACTTAGAAGAGCTACGTGTAGCTCGTCGGTGCTCGCCACATACCATTAGCAACTACGCTCGTGACCTCAAGGCTGTAGCTCGTTCAGCTACTGCTAGAAAGCTTGCTGATTGGCAGCGCATCACCAGCAGTGATGTTCGTGCCATCGTGGCAGAGCAGCACCGCGAAGGTATAGCTGGGCGCAGTTTGGCCCGCCGTTTATCAGCTGTTAGAGGCTTGTATAACTTTTTGATAAAGCTTGGTCGGGCGGAAACTAATCCGGCTGCTGATATTCTTGCACCTAAAGATAAAAAAGCGTTGCCCGCGACACTTGACCCTGAAGAGGTTAGCCGTTTATTAAATCAGAATCTTAGCGATCCAATGATCTGCCGCGATCTGGCCATGTTTGAACTGATGTATTCCTCTGGCTTGCGATTGGCAGAGTTAGTTGGTATTGATCTTGTAAACCTTGACCTAAGCGTTGGCCAAGTCAGGGTGACTGGCAAAGGCGGTAAAACTCGTGAGCTACCCGTTGGACAGCCAGCTGTTGATGCCATTAATAAATGGCTTAGTTACCGACGCATGATGCCAGGTGCTAATGATAAGGCAGTATTTTTGAGTTCACGTGGAAAGCGTATCGCGCCGCGAACCGTGCAAATGCGCTTAAAGAAATTGGCTGAATCACAGGGTTTAAACCGTGATTGTTACCCGCATATGTTACGCCACTCGTTTGCTAGCCATATGTTGGAAAGCAGTGGTGACTTGCGAGCGGTGCAAGAGTTGCTTGGCCATGCTGATATCAGCACAACGCAAATCTACACTCACTTGGATTTTCAGCATTTGGCTAAGGTTTATGATGAATCTCATCCACGTGCTAGGCGTAGTAAGGTTACCGAAGATACCTAATCTAGAGTAAATGATACAGAAAAGGGGCGGAGGGATTACTAATTTGTAAAAGTGTCAAATCGTGAGAGAAACTCTCCTCTGGCAACCACACGCCGGACTAGTGCTAGATAGTTGGTATGGTGAACATATGTGAATCAGTGATAAAGGCCGTCAGTACGAACAAGCAAAAGTGGTTGATTAACGCTTGACCAAACGGTGACGGAAGCAGGAGTGTGATTATTTTATACGCACTCGTGGTCAACAAGCTTCCCGGTCGAGAGCTAGCACCTAACCCAACATGCTCGTTTTAGCGGAACGTGGAAACCCCGTATTGCCCCTGCTTCGGCAGGACAGCTAGATGTGAGTCATTGCTGATGACAGTGCAGGATTGAGAGGTAGGAAAAAGCGAATGCCTCGTTGTAATGATGGGGATACGAGTCGTTGGTGATTCGGCGCGAAAGCGGGCCCACGTCCAACTGGTCTTTCATTGCGAGGGAGTCTGGAGAATCGACTTTATGAGGAAAAGCAAATGACGGCATCGAGTTTATCGATGACTGGGTGCCTGCACTATACTATTGATCAATTGGGCAATTAGCCACACAAAGAAGCTGGTCAGTGTAGTCGGTTATCTTTTTAAACTATCAGTTGACGCTTATATCTCGACGATGGTTTGTATCGATTAGCGCGGAAACGTGCGCCACAGGATATCGCGTCTCTTAAGGTGTCGCCATTCGACAGTATGCTGCCGACCTTCAGGCGTGGATCCCTGCCTCGGACAAAACTCACTGCCGAGCTGTGGTTGAATCCAATGCCAGTGATAGTTAGCCAATTGCTGGAACCCAAACTCATTTCGCCCTGATTTCCGGTCGGTGGAAATCACGCTTGATGGTGATCGGTTCATCCGAGGTCTTTGATTCCACCAGATACATTCCAATCAGGACCAGTACGATAGCGGCCCAAGCCAAGGGTGACATAGTCTCCCCCAACAGCAAGATACCCCAAAGCACTCCGGCAATTGCTGTGACATAGCCTTTTTGGCTGGTGAACACTCCGCCGCCATGTTTGAGCAACAGGAAGAAGGTGATATTTACAACCATCGTGGTAATCGCCAATATCGCAACGACGGCGCCGAGCGGCGAGACCAAAGTGGACGGCGCAATGAAGTTGCCTGTCGCGACGCTCAACACCAACGCCATCACCGTCGAGAAGCCGAACATGATGCCAACGGCGCAGACCGGATCCACATGTTCTGGGCGCTTTGCGGCAACGGCGATGGTTTCAAAGGCAAATACAAGCGGGGCGAACAAAGAGGCAAACAACCAGAAGTTTGCCTCGAACCCTGTGCCGTCCATTCTTTGATACAGGCTGACCCCCACGCCGACGAGCCCGATCAACAAGCCAAACACCCGGCGCAGTGCGGCTTTTTCAGAACGCATTAGAGCGGCGAAGCAAAAGACAACCAATCCCTCCAACGCGAGAACTAAGGTGAGGAACGTGGCTTGCACATGGCCCGCTAAAACAAAGATCGAAATATGCTGCAAAATACCGACAACAAAAGCCCAGACAACAAAAAAGGCGATGTCACGACGAGACAGTTTGGGAAACCCACCCCTGAATAGAATAATGATCGCGCACAGAACGGCAACAATCAAATCAATCCAGACGGTTAGACCAATAGGGTTTGCTCCCAACCCCGCGGACATACGAGACAAAGACGGCACCAGCCCGGAAGCTCCACCACAGACCAGTAACAAAATGCTGCATTGCAGCGTCTGGATTCGGCGCAGCAGCTTGACCTCGCGGGCGTGGATTTCGCCTGCCATGCCTTTGAAAATGGCCGCTAAGCGCCCAATGGGATCTTTAAATTTTGCCAGATCATCGAGCATCAGGCTTTCAGAGTCAAAGCGGCCGGATTCCACTTTTGCGGCGGCATCAGTTAATGCATTGACCCGGCTAAAATATTCTAGCTCCTGATCTCGAAACTGCTTTTTTCGCAAACTGGTTCTCAACCTTGCGTCAAGAATGACCGGATCAAAATCCTTTGGGAGAAAGTCCTCCGCGCCTAGCGTGATAGCGAGTGACACGCTGTCCGCATCGTTTTCCAAGGCTGATACGACGATGACCGTTAGGTCCTGGAGCGTATCGTCTGCGTTCAACCGCTTCAGAACCCCAAATCCATCAAGGCCGGGCATCAGCATATCCAGCAATATCGCATCAAATGCCTTGGCTTTGATTGCTTCTAAACCAGCTTCGCCATTTGAAACAACAGTTGCGCAATAACCTAGATTCTCGACTGCAAGCTTAAGCTTTTTACGGCTGAGCAGGTTGTCATCAATAATCAGGATTTCTGCTGGCTGAGCGGCGCTCGGTATTCGTTCATCTAGCTCAAACATCGTCAAGATTGATAGTCTTGAACGCTTGAATCGCCTCGTCCGCTTTTACGAAAATCGTCGTTAGCTCTGCATCGCAATCAACTGAATCACCTTCTTTGCATTGCTGCTCCTGTTGGGCACAGAGCTCGGCAAGCTCCAAAGCACCCATGTCACGAGCATTGGATTTGGTGCTATGCACCGCAATGCGCATTGCCGCTCGATCACCTGCGGCATGCGCACTGCGCATGCTTTCCATCTGCTGCGGTATCAAAGTGATGAAGTCCTCTATTAATTCCTCTAGATCCTCTCTTTGGCCGCCAATCATGGTACTCAACTTTCGAAGAGCCGGAATGTCGATGACGGACTGGTTCATGTGCTTTCTCCTGGATTTGATTCATTGGGTGCTGTTGACTCGATTGAACCGGTTCGGCGCTGCTGCAAGTGATCGGTGGCGCGTTCCAGACAATCCGAGAGTTTGTCAGTGTCGATTGGCTTGCTGAGGTAGTCGTCCATACCAGAACGCAGGTAGCTCTCGCGATCCGAAGCCATTGCATTCGCTGTTAAAGCAACGACGTAGGGCATCTTCTTGGCGGGGATGATGCTTCGCAACATCGCGGTCGCTGTAACACCGTCAAGCTCGGGCATCTCGATATCCATAAATACGACGTTAAAGCTCCTTGCCTTGCAGGCCGTTATCGCGTCGGCCCCGCTATTTACCAACAATGGATCAAACCCGAGTTTCATCAGTATCTTCTTGCCAACCTTTCGATTTATCATGTTGTCATCAACCAACAATATTTCGAGCGACTGATGCTGCCCGCGTATCTCTGTAGACACGGCCGGCCCACTACTGGAAAGCTGTACTTCGGGTCGTATCGCAGCAACCAGTGCGTTCAGCATTTGAACTGTTTTCGCTGGTTTCATCAGTTGCGCAACAAATCCAAACTCTTCATATTTTTTTCGAAGTTCGGTTTTTAATAATGAAACAGAACTGTACAGAATCATCGGTGGTGCAGCATCTCCAAACTCGTTCTTGATATTTCGAGCTAGCTCAACACCGTTCATACCAGGCATTTTATAGTCGGTTATTAGCGCATCGAATTGGTGACCTGCACGTAGCAAGCTCAACACTTTCGCCGGGTGATCAACGATCTCTGGCGTCATATCCCACCCAAGTAACCGCTCTCCGAGTATGGTCAGGTTGGTTGCATTATCATCGACGACCAGGATACGACTGTGTTTCAGAATTACACGCATCTCATCCACAGCTTTTGCAGCCGGGATTTCCGCTTCCTCATACGGTAGAACGACTTCGAATGTTGTGCCTTGGTTGGCAATGCTCTCGATAGATATTTGGCCACCCATGAGCTCCACCAAGCGTTTGGTGATTACTAAGCCAAGACCGGTTCCTCCATAGCGACGCGTGGTGGATGCATCTACCTGACTGAACGACTTAAACAATCGTTCCATACGATCCTCCGGTATGCCGATACCAGTATCACGCACGCGTATCTCCAGCGTTGGTTTGTCGTCAACGCCGGAATCCATTCTTTTTTGCACCGACAACACAACCTCTCCTTCATCGGTGAATTTGATTGCGTTGTTGAGCAAGTTCAGGAGTATTTGCTTGAGCCGAACGGAATCGCCGAGGATCGCGGAGGGCACAGTTTGTCCAATCTGGCAAGCAAACTCGATTCCCTTTTCGCTGGCTTTCGACGCTAATAGCTCTGCAGTTCCTTCAATCGTCTCGACCAGACCCACTGGAATACGCTCTAGCTCCATAGCGCCGGCTTCAACCTTAGAAAAATCGAGAATGTCGTTAATGATCGTCAACAGCGTTTCGGCAGCCTCATTGATCGTTGCCGCGAAATCCCGTTGCTCGGGGTTTAATTCGGTTTCGCTAAGCAGTGTTGACATTCCCATAATTCCGTTCAACGGTGTTCGTACTTCATGACTCATCGACGCTAGGAATGTGCTCTTGGCTTCGTTGGCAGCCTCAGCTTCGTTCTTGGCAGCCATCAGTTCATCCGAAATACGTTGTACCTCTGTGATATCGGCGCAGGCGACAACGGTTCCCACCTTGTTGGCACGGCGAATACTGATCTGCACCCACTGATTCGGATCGATTTGCTGGATATAGTTTGCAGCCGCTTGTTTGTGGCGCTCTAAAAGAGAATTAACCCAAGCGATGGGATCATTATTTGCGTCGGGAAATCGCCCTGAAGCTGCGGCCAGTTTTGCGATCTCCTGTAGTGGTTGCCCTTCCTTAAGTTCGCCGTTTCCAATGCCAAGCATGATCTCGCGGTAGCGTGAATTGCAGATGACTAACCGATATTGTTCGTCATACAGTGCGAAGCCCTCGGACAAAGCGCCGATAGCTTCCTGCAAACGCAGACGAGCGGTCTGGATTTCATTCAAATTGGATTTTTGAACTTCGACGGCCGTGTCACGAAAAACCATGAGTGCTTCGGCCATGTGCCCAATTTCATCGTTATTCCCAGGCGCTGGCAGTAATACGTCTAGCTTGCCACCGGCGATCGCCAACATGCTCTGGGACAGCGCCAGTAATCGCGCTATGAGATTGCGGCTCACATAGAGCCAACCAATAAGTACGGAAAACAAGACGCTGGCGATACCTACCGCCTGCAAAACTGTGGTGTTAAATTCCTTGACCGCTGTAGCCTGTGTTTTGGCATTTTCGATTTCGGTTTTGGCCGAAGCTACTAACTGATTAACGCTTGCGCCAAGGTCGTTGGAGTAACGCGTATTCTCCGCTAGAGCTCTTTCCGCCGCCTTGACGAGCACCAGCTCGCGTTTGCGATAGGCCACAAGGCTTTCGGGGCCGGTGCTTAACTCCTTGAGAATAGTGATCTGTCGCAAGAGGCGGGTCCGTGCCCTGTCGGGAACAGAATCCGCAACTTTACCGACTTCTGCAATCACGCGAGTAACACCGAATGCCAGCACATCAATTTCTTGCTCGCCCTGCGCCTCGGATACGCGTTGTAATTGGGCTTTGACATCGCCTAATTTGGTCAGTAAATCTATTTGTGGCAAAATTCCGACAATTTTTTGCGCCAGGTCGATCTGCTTGTCGGACAATTGTTCTGCCGCCTGCGCATTGCTGGTGTTCCATTCGCTTAATCGACCACCCAGAATCCGTTCTGCCGGATGCACAAGCCTGATCGCTACATCGGTTGCTTTTGCCAATCGTTTGCTCAGCTTCTCTCGCTGTTTGGTCGTCGCCAAACGTTGTTCTACCAGCGAGTCCAGGTACAAAAGATTAGAATAAAAAGGCTCAACCAAAACTTTGGGCGCAGTCGCATCCGTTTCTCCGATAATCCGTCGCAGTTGGTTTGCTTCTTCCAGAACTACTGCCGACATTTTGGATCTGGCAGCCTCGTTGCTGACGATCAGCAACGCTGGCGCAGCACGCAGAACGCGTTGGGTTTGCCGCGCGATGTCTGTGAGAGCCAGTGTTTCCGGCACTCTGTCATCAGTCACAACACGCAGTGATCCGTCAACCCGAGCTAGAGACCTTACGCCAAGCGCTGCCGCCACGATAGAAAACAAACTGATGGCTAGAAAAGCGACCATCAATCGTGTGCGTACGCTTCGCAGAAATCCACGGATGCCGACAGATTTTACGATCTCTGTGCTTGTCGACATCGGCGCGGTTAAATGCGAGGTCTAATTAATTGACTTCAGCGTAGTCTTCCGCACCCCAGACATACATCACAAAATTGCTGACACCTGTGACGTCCCCCTTTGAATCAAACCCGATGTCACCGATCACCGTAGAAAATTTTCCAGACCTTAAGGCACTGATTACGTCATCGGACGCCTCGCTTCCAGCTTTCTCTACGGCGCCCGCCCAAGCCTGAACTGCCGCATAGCTGTAAAGTGTGTATCCTTCGGGCTCATAAGCCTCTTCGTCACGAAAACGGGCAACAACTTCTTGAGCGAGTGGCGCGCGTCGCTGATCTGGTCCAAATGTGAAATAAGTACCTTCCGCTGAGTCTCCTGCTATCAAGGAAAAGCCGTCCCCGGCCATCGCATCGGCCGAGATCATTGTAGCGTTCGGAAGTTTTTCCTTGAGCTGTCGGGTCAAGAGTGCCGCATCATTAACCGCATTACTTACGGCATATACAACATCGGCGCCGGCAGCGATGATTTCTTGGATACTATTTGCATAACTTTCCTTGTCTGCTTCAAAAGCGGAGAGGAGTACTTCGGATTTACCAGCCGCATTCAATTCGGCCTTCACCCCTTCGACAAGGCCCTTGCCGTAAGTATTGCCATCATGCAGCAAAGCGACAGATCGGTCTTGGAAGTTTTTCATTATGAACGTCGCTGCGACAGCGGCCTGATCGTCATCCCGCCCGATAGTCCTAAAAACCCCTGGTAATCCACGTTCGGTTACAGACGGGTTTGTCGACGCTGGAGAAATCATTACAATGCCCGCTGCATCGTACACTTCACTTGCGGCTATAGATGTACGTGAACAGAGGTGGCCGATAACCAAGTTAACCTTGGCCGCGACTAGTTGCTTGGCCGCAGCGATCGCTTGGTCAACATCGCAAGCATCGTCAACTGAAACAATTGTGACCTGTTCGCCAAGTAGGCCGCCGGCTTCGTTCAGGTCAAGAACGGCGCGCTGTGCACCTAAATCTTGTTGTTCGCCATTGAGTGCCACGTTCCCGGTGAGGGGACCCGCAATTCCCACTACAAAGTCTGCCGATGCATGATGCGGAGTTATTGTGGCGATCATAGACGCCACTAATAATGTTGTGTACTTAACTAACTTCACTTTGAATTCTCCGTCTTGTTTAGATCCGGAATTAGTTCGTCCCAATCGTTTTGAACAATTTCGCAAGTCTTTTGCATGACTTGGCACAAAACCATGCTGATGTCGACATCAAAACCCGCAAGCTTACCTTCGTCATTAAAGTAATTGAATGGAGCGTAGTAACCTTCAGTCGCGATAAACTATGACAAGTCGCGCCGTGTGTTTAATCAGCTTCAAGGTTGTAGATCGAATTTTCATTTTCTTTCTCTCGTATTTATTTTCTAGTCATGTCGCGCACCGACACGCACGCCTTATTAAGAATGTCGTATTTCCTGCAACCTTAATCGAAATTCTTCGCGTATCTATTTCCCTTAAATTTATGTGAGATCAAATCTTTAAATCCTCGGCGGATATGCCACATCTAGCCGTTTGTTAGTTATTTTGACTACTGCAGAGTGATCTGCTTGGATGGTATCTGGAGCTCAGCAAGCGACGCGATCCAGCCAAGCTTACGCATACCCAGATTATTTGCCATCTCGACAGTGTAACAAGACAATCTCTATACCCTTTCATACTAAAGTACTACTGAACGGTGTGAGGACGGAGCCGCCGGAGCGAGCACGATAAAAACATCATCTTGGGATTTTAATAACCGGCAGAGATGGGAGCACTTGAGACAGTCGTGTTCCAGAATAACCCTCGTGTATCTGAATTTGCCACCTGTCTCCTTTGCCGACCTTTGCACGCATAGCCGGTTAGTACATCTACGACCGGCTCAGAGAGCATGGAATTCAGCTAAACTACAGTTAAGCAGACGCGCTAGTTCGAATAATTTCATGCGCGACAGGCCCACTGCAGACGATGCTAAAATTGTATTCGAATAGGGTTTATAGAAATGCATGTTCTGATAGTTCATTGTCACCCCGAGCCAGTTTCATTTAATACCGCGTTGACTCAGACGGGTGTTGATGTCTTTCGGTCGAGAGGAGACACTGTTGAAGTTTCCGAACTTTATGGGCAGGATTTCGACCCTGTTGAAAAAGCTGGTCACTATTCCGATCGTGATAATGTTGAGCAGTTCTCTGCACTTTCTGAACAACGCCATGCGTACAAAAATGGCACTTTGGCTGAAGACGTCAAGAGAGAGATTTCTAGACTTGAGAAAGCTGATTTAGTCGTGCTTCAGTTTCCAATTTGGTGGCATTCTATTCCTGCAATGCTAAAGGGATGGATGGACCGGATATTCATTAGTGGCGGATTATACTCAAGCAAAATGCGCTACGATCGCGGCTATTTTCGCGGGAAGAAAGTAGTCTGCTCCGCTACAACTGGTGCACCCGCAGTGTCGTTCGAACCTGGCGGTCGAGGAGGAGAAATCCAACAAATACTATGGTCAACTCATTACTCACTGTACTACATGGGATTTGATGTGCTGGTTCCACAAATAGCATATGGAGTCCAAGGTCATGGATATAGGTACACCAGTGACGAACTGTTTGCTCGTCAGATGAAGCAAATACAATCAGACTGGGAAACCAGGCTTATGAGTATTGAGGGTGAAGATCCTCTCAGCTTTCCAGGTTGGGACGACTGGGATGAAATGGGTAGGCTTAAGCCTGTTAACTCTAGCTGAATGCATGATTATATTGGTGTTCCACCCATTGTCTTAACCCTTAGTTACCAGCCTTGGGATGTGTCATCAAGCACCTTACCTAAGGCAGCATTGGGATGTGCAGGCATAGCCGGTCAGCACCCTACGACCGGTTCAGCGAGCATCGAATTCAGCTAAACTACAGTTAAACAGACGCGCCAAATTGAATAATTTCATACGCGAACGGCTCATGCCGGATGGTCACTCTGGGTTAATAGGATTTGTATTTACCTAGATCCAGTAGCTGTGTAGTTTCTTATCGAATTCGTAAGATTCTAATCTTTGCGGAAAAGTTGAAAGTCCGCAGTGGGGACGTGTACTAAACCGCTACCGCGGTTTAGTACTTGGGGCAATCCGGGCTTTGCTGTTTCCAGCGGGAACGACTGCTATCTGGAAACTTGATTTCTAGTAAGATGCAGTAAGCAGACGTTTTTTGGCCGACATCAAACGTATAAACGGCTCGGTACGACGTTGGTTAATTTTTGATTGTTACCGCTTGTGCTGGTGGTTTCATTTGCTGCGTACACGGTAAAGCAAAACAACGGTGACAGGAAGCTATTTTGTCAACAGATCTCCTTCTAGCACCCAAGCTACAGTCTGGGGATCTCGTTCGTTTGGTATCCCCGGCAAGTTATCCTGATCAGCCGCACATCGATAACTACATAGAAACATTAGAGAGCTGGGGACTACGCTGCGACGCCGGTGACAAAGTCTTAGGAAAACACGGCTATATGGCTGGCACAGACGCTGAACGGCTTGACGATCTGAATAAAGCGTTTCGCGATCCAGAAGTCCGCGCAGTCATTGCGACGCGGGGCGGCGCTGGTGCTTATCGTATTGCGGATGATATTGATTTTGAAGCCGTGCGATCTGATCCAAAACTGCTCGTCGGTTTTAGTGATATCACCTTTCTACATCTGTCACTGTTGACTCACTGTCACGTGGGCGGTATCCACGGTTGCCTTAACGGCGATATTACACAGAGCTCCACAAAGCAGCTGTTGATGACAACGGACCCAATCACCGTTGTGAGCAATTCGATAGCGGTATCCGCCGCGGTGAAGTTTGAAGGAAAAGTCACAGGGCCAATTGTCGGTGGCCATCTTCAGTCAGTAGCCACGTCAGTAGGTGTTCGCATGCCGCCAATGGATGGTGCCATTTTATTTCTAGAATATAATCGAAAAGGTTTGGGAACCGTTGATCGTTACTTAACCCAATTGATTCGCTCTGGCACTCTCGATGGGATTGCAGGTGTGGCACTGGGTTCGTTTGAATGCGGGCGAGACTACAGCGATCGTGGATGGACCATCGCCGATGTGCTCCATGATCGTCTTGGATCGCTGAATGTTCCAGTTCTTGGGGGTATCGATTCTGGTCATGGCTTGCTAGATCAACACGGTAATTCTAATTTTAGCGCTATACCTCTGGGCTCTGTGGCTACTCTCGATACCTACGAAGGAACCCTAACCATAGAGCCTGTTGTTAAGTAGCCATTACAAAACTATCGGTTGCAACCACTCTTGCGCTTCGATTCACGAGGTTCTCAATTTCCGGTTCGGAGACCTAGCCGCCAAAATCTGACCTTCGTTTATTAGTCATGCGAATGTCTGCTTTGTAGAAATACTATTTGCTAATGCGTTAACAAATTGCAGTCCAATTGGAATGTTGATATCGTGCTACGACAGATTGGCTTGGTAATTAGACCTCCACATTCGCTTGGTAATGACATTTCTACAACTAATTCCTTCACCCCTTTTTTTGCCTACCTAGAGCCGGTATAAGAGAATTGGCTAATAACCTTATTAACGCCTTCGATACTTAAAGCTGCTTGGCGGGCTTTGTTTGCATTGTATGAGCCCTCAATCACTCCAGAAAGGGTCACAGTGTCGCCATTAACAACGTTGCTTATGTCGCTATTGAAAACAGCGGAATCAAGTACAGCATCTAGATTTTGCTTTGAGACCATCGCTGAAGCAGGAGCCGCAGTTACAGCAGCAAGAACAAGGGCAGATGCTAGAATTCGAAGTGTCATAATAGTTTCCCTAAAATTGATTGTTAAGTTGGCGTTGCATTGTTGCCTCGCCATGGAAATTATTATCGGGGTGTATCTTTGCAGGGGCATTGCGGAAATTTTACAAGTATGTAAAGAGGAGTGTATTCAAACCTGAGCCAACGAGAAGTGGCTAAACAAGCCATTATTTTGTAGGCTTTGCACTAACTTGAGTTGGCGTGATTGCTCATTCTGTGTGGCCGTGATGGTGTCCCCACTTTGATACAGATAGGCTGGAAGCAAGATAGTTTGCATAAGCTTATTTTTTACCTTGCAGGCGATGATAATTCCTTCATCGGCTATGCCGATGTTGTCATTAACAATATGATTGGCGCGGGTTACTGCTACAGGTAGTATGCCTTTGGCCAGAAACTCTACGCCTAGCTGTATTTCAACTTCTCTATTTTGTTGTACCCATCTCACTACACCCACGCGTGCAGTGGCGGCGGTGGGCTCAGTTTGTTCGTTGAGACACACAAGCTCACCAACCTGCGCCAGGCCAGAGCTACACTGTGCGTGTTTTAACAGGCTGCCTTGAGCACTCTGGTTGCATTGCACCCAGGTATCACTAGCTGATTGTTGTAGCGCAAGCGATGCGGCAGGTAATTGCTCGGTGCTAGTGAAGTTAAAATGCGCGCAAATGGCTTTGTGCCCTAGTGTTGCATCGCACTCGCGGTTCACGATTCGTCTTGCTGAACGGCGTGATCGGCTTTGTGTCAATGCAGTGCGTAAGCGGATAAGCGTTTGTTTTTCTAGTGCGTCAGCGCCAGGCAAGCTAAATCGATTAGGCCGACCTTTGGCGATCTCAAGATCAATCTGTTCTAACAGGGTTGCAATGCTGAACCAGCGCGTAAGGGCGTCGTCTGTTTTAAGCAGAAAAGCGGCCAGTGTTGGTTTTGCACCAAGATGCAAATGCAAAGCTCGATCGCTGTTGTTCAGCGTTGCGGGTTTGCTTGCGCTGAGTGGGGTTGCAAGCAATGCCTTATCGCGTAGGAAACGCAACACTAGCGGCATCTGGCGCGCTCGAATTTGTTGTATCTCAGTGGTGGCTAGCCATTGGATATAAAAGTAGTGATGCACGGCTGCTGCTGGTTGGTCGTTGTTGCTGCGTGTTTCAAGTAAATGGTGATGCTCGGCCAGCTGATAAAGCTGATTGGCATCGCGTAGTAATTTAGCAGGTAATGGCTGGTAGCCCGATACCCGAGCATCAGCTTGCCGGCTAAGCGCCATCATTGCGCGGCGCACATCATCAGCAAGTGGTGTTTCGCTATCGGCCAGTAGTAATTTAAACGCAAACGCTTCTTCGCGAAGCAGGCCATCGAGTAATTTTGCGGAACGCCGAAACTCGCGAGTAAGTGGCATGGGTTGAGCACGGCATAAATCGGCTAGGCTGTTGTGAAGCTCGCGCAATACCGGTATAAAACACGAGATCACCATGCGACGACGATCAATATCGTTGTGCAGCCGATTGCTGTGTTTTAGACCGCGATAAACCTCCCAAGCATGACTATTGTTATCAACTGCTTGAAGCCCTGCTAGCCAGCGACTGACCTCATCTGGGTCGACCGGGAAGCTCTGGGTGTCGGCAACGTTACGTTGTGGAACCGTTAACTGCATTTGACGAGGCTATCACATGGTTGTTGGTACCGGGTGGGTTGAACCGAGTACAATATATGCTTGGTAACATTTTGCGGAGTTTAGTGGTGGAACAGTACCGTGGCACGACTATTTGCTCAGTCAGACGAGGCAATCAGGTCGTCATTGGTGGCGATGGGCAGGTGAGCCTTGGCAATTCCGTTATGAAAGGCAATGCCCGTAAGGTGCGTCGCTTATATAAGGAACAGGTACTCGCAGGATTTGCCGGAGGCACCGCCGATGCCTTTACGCTGTTTGAGAGATTTGAAGGCAAGCTGGAAGCCCATGGTGGTAATTTAACTCGAGCCGCTGTTGAACTGGCCAAAGATTGGCGCACCGATCGCATGCTGCGCCGCTTAGAGGCACTGTTAGCAGTAGCCGATGCCAGCAACTCATTGATCATCACAGGCAATGGCGATGTCATAGAGCCCGAGAACGGTTTGATGGCGATCGGTTCTGGCGGAGACTATGCCAAATCTGCCGCCATGGCTTTGCTTGATCACACAACGTTGGAAGCCGAGGAAATCGTTCGTTATAGCCTGGAGACGGCCTCGAACATCTGCATTTATACCAACGGCAATCTAACACTCGAAACTCTGAACTTCTAATTTGATCTTTTGTTTTTGAAATTTTAATACGCTTCTTTAATTCGATATTAGTAATAATCATATGTCCCACATGACACCGCGCGAGATCGTTCAAGAGCTCGATAAACATATTGTTGGCCAGCAGCCTGCTAAACGAGCAGTGGCGATAGCCTTGCGCAATCGTTGGAGGCGTATGCAAGTCTGCGAAGAATTGCGCAACGAGATCACACCAAAAAATATTTTGATGATCGGCCCAACCGGGGTAGGAAAAACTGAAATTGCCCGCAGGCTTGCTCGCTTAGCCAATGCACCGTTTATTAAAATCGAAGCCACTAAGTTTACCGAGGTGGGTTATGTTGGTAGAGATGTTGAATCGATCATTCGAGATTTAGCTGATATCGCGCATAAAGAAACTCGCGAGCGAGAAATGCGCCGAGTGCGAAACAGGGCAGAAGATGCGGCTGAAGAGCGTGTACTGGATGCGCTGCTGCCACCGGCACGTGGCTCGGGTTTTGAGACAAAGGATTCGAGCGATAACGGCACTCGGCAAAAATTTCGTAAAAAATTACGCGAAGGCGACCTCGACGATACGGAAATTGAAATCGAAGTTAATGCAACGCCTGTTGGTGTTGAAATCATGGCCCCGCCTGGCATGGAAGAAATGTCGCAACAGCTCCAAGGCATGTTTAAAAACATGGGTGGTGAGCGTTCCAAAAGTCGCAAACTTTCCGTAAAAGAGGCAATGAAGCTACTGGGCGAAGAAGAAGCCATGAAGCTGATCAACGACGAAGATCTTAAAACCCAAACACTGAGTAACCTTGAGCAAAACGGTATTGTGTTTATTGATGAAATCGATAAGGTTGCGCGGGGCTCACAAACCAGTGGTGCTGATGTCTCTCGTGAAGGCGTACAACGTGACCTGCTGCCACTGGTAGAGGGTAGTACGGTATCAACCAAATTCGGCATGGTAAAAACTGATCACATATTGTTTATCGCCTGCGGAGCATTTCATTTGTCCAAACCATCTGACTTGATACCAGAATTACAGGGGCGCCTACCTATCCGGGTAGAACTAGACGCCTTAACCAGTAACGACTTCGTGCGCATATTGACAGAGCCTGATGCCTCACTAACGGATCAAGCCGTGGCCCTGCTTGGCACTGAAGAAGTGTCACTTAGCTTTACGGCAAATGGGATTGAACGCATTGCCGAAGTCGCGTTTCAGGTTAATGAAACCACCGAAAACATCGGTGCTAGGCGGCTACACACAGTAATGGAACGCTTGTTAGAAACTGCATCGTTTAATGCAGCCGACAATAGCGGCACCGAAATCGTAGTTAACGCAAATTTTGTTGATTCCAACCTAGGCGATCTAGTCCAGAACGTTGATCTTAGCCGGTATATTTTATAATTATGGCCAAACCTACTGACATTAAGCTACATCAGCAGAGCCGAGTATTGGAACTGCACTTCGATGATGGCTACACCTGCAACCTAAATTGCGAATATTTGCGGATTAATTCTCCCTCGGCTGAAGTGCGTGGGCATGGGCCCGGCCAAGAAGTGCTGCAAGTGGGTAAGGAGTCTGTCGGTATCACGCAGATTGAGCCCACGGGTAACTATGCCGTCAAGCTGCATTTTGATGATGGACATAACAGTGGTATTTATCGCTGGGATTATCTATACGAATTAGGTAAAAACTTTGATGAATACTGGCAAACGTATCTGGAGCAACTCGCGGCGGCAGGGCAATCACGTAAAGACACTAATTGAGCGGGCAGCCATGACTGAAGACGCAAACAGCAATAAAACCCATTTCGGTTACAAAAATGTAGACGAATCCGCCAAGGTTGGAATGGTTGGTGAGGTATTTCATTCTGTAGCGGCCAAATACGACGTCATGAATGATGTCATGTCGTTTGGTGTGCATCGCATCTGGAAACAAATCACGCTGGATCAGTCTGCAGTGCGGCCGGGGCATAAAGTGCTGGATATCGCCGGCGGCACGGGCGATCTTGCCAAGAAGTTTTGTAAACGAGTAGGCAGTAGTGGCGAAGTAGTGCTGGCTGATATTAATGCATCGATGCTAGAGGTAGGGCGCGAGCGTTTACTAAATGAAGGTGTTGTCGGCAATTTGTATTTTGCGCAAGCAGATGCGGAGAGTTTGCCCTTTGAAGATGATACCTTTGACTGCATCACCATTGCCTTCGGTTTGCGAAACGTAACCCGCAAGGAAAACGCGCTTGCCTCTATGCTTCGAGTGTTAAAGCCGGGTGGACGTTTGTTGATACTTGAATTCTCTAAACCAGTGCTGCCATTACTTAGCACTGTGTACGATGTGTACTCGTTTAAAGCGCTACCTATGATGGGAAAGCTTATCGCCGATGATGAGGATAGTTATCGTTATCTAGCTGAATCAATTCGCATGCATCCCGATCAGGCAACACTTGAGTCAATGATGAAAGATGCCGGGTTTGAAGGTACCCGTTATCAAAACCTGACCGGCGGTATTGTGGCTTTGCACAAAGGCTTTAAATTCTAGCGCGACTTCAATAAATACAATGCATATACCCATTCCCATTGCCGCGCTGGTACAGAAGGCCATTAGCCAGACTCTGCCGCTTGACCCTGACACGCAGCGCGCGCTTGGCACTATTGATAACAAAGTGATCGCAATCCACGTGCAACAACCTCCGCTTGAGTTTGCATTGAGCATTGTGGATCGTGATATTCAATTATTGAGAGTCTTTGATGGGGAGCCAGACGTCACGCTCGCAGGCCCCTTAAGTGACTTCTTTGCCATGCAGTCTAGCGATACGGTGATTGGCACATCGCATAAACAGGGCCGCATTAAGATCACTGGAGACGAGCAGCTTGCAAGAG
>JAZGEF010000050.1:0-23762 GCA_036478595.1 Granulosicoccaceae bacterium | reverse complement strand
TCTTGCCAAACCCACGCAGATTAATGGTTATACTCATCCGTACGCGTCACGTCCCGGTAGCTCAGCTGGATAGAGCAGCCCCCTCCTAAGGGGCAGGTCGGGGGTTCGAATCCCTCCCGGGACGCCAGCGCCTCCCTAGCGCCCATAGAACGTACGTCTGGCAGGTTCCGACAAGGCTATGCCTGGTTGAGTATTGTAGGCCAACACCACCAGCATACGTGTGGTATCACCTTCTGTTGGGGTGACGCGATGCATTGAATCACGCCCTCGAAATAGCACCAGAGCGCCTTCATCCATCGCCAAGGCGCTGGGCGTAAGTTCACCATCGAGTATTTGCTCAACTAATGGGTAATTCATTTCATTCTCGTCTGAGCGGCGCGCATTTTTTACGTACTCGAACACACCGCCAGCTTTCGGCTTTTGAATAAGCAATGTAATGGCGAAAGAAGAATTGTCAAAATGCCAACCTAGCTCTTGGCCATCAGCTGCATAGTGCAAGTTTATCGATGACAGGGGATCGGCGTATTCATAAAGTGCTTGCTGGTCCAATACGGCACATAAAAACTGCTGAAACTCTGTTGAGTTATAGAGTGTATGCAAAGACGATTCATTCGGAATTTGATCGCTTGTAATGCAACCTTTGCTCGATGTGATTGAGCGATTACGCGGATGATCAGCAGCTTTCGAATCATCATTAGCTTGTAGATAAACGTTATGCTTGCTGCTGGTGTAAAACGCATGCTGCTGGCGAGTTTCGCCTTCCTGTTTGATAGCTTGAACTGCACCAGGCAAAACAAATTCGGGCAACATCAACACGCCAGATTTATCCAACATGGCTTTGCATTGATCTCTAAATGCACTGCTATCAAGCGGATACAGTGCTACATCAACAATGTTGTTCACGTTGCTAGCTGTAGCAATCGAGGTGCTCACTTAGCGCCTGCATTAGGGTATTCAATCGACTCAATATTAACCATATTCCATTCCAGCCCATGGCTGCGAAACAGGCGTTTGCCTTGATTGGGGTAGTCGCCAACATCGTTTTCAAGCCGTTGCCCTACCACTATGCATCGCAGCATTTCATCGCCAGTATTTTGCATCGTGTGGGCCTCACCGCTAGCCCGGTATCCGATAAAATCGCCGGCTTCAACAATGTGCTGTTCGGTGCCGATGGTAACGGTGCCCTGGCCTGACAGAACATAGGTGCATTCGTCTTCGAAATAGTGGAGGTGAAATTCGGTAGAAAATTTACCGACTGGGACTTCAATAATATGAAACCCCAAGCCGGTAAGCCCGGTAATATCACCCAGGGACTTATTAGTGCGGGTAGCATTTTCGTTTAAAAAATGCTGTTTGGCCGTGCCAGGAAAAGCATCAATCTCGCTTTTTTTAACTACATATTTATCCATCGCGGCCTCATTTTAATCAGGTATCAGTATCCTTGATCTTATCAAAACCTTGATGAGTGATCACCTCAAGATTATCCAGCCGTGGGTGCGTCTCACGGAAGTTTTTACGTAGATCGGTTTCTTTATCCATTGCTAACAAGGTATTCGTGATTGCATGGATTGCCGCCAACACATCTGATGTATTACCCGATTCAGATATCGTGTGCATATTGCGCGTAGGAAAACCAACTGATGTTGCCGCGCAATCAATGCTTGCCAACGCGCCTGCCATACCATCGGTGCCCGTATCTCGGCCGCTCACATCCAGCTGCATCGGTATATTGCTATCAAGCGCCGCTTGTTGAATACGCGCATTGAGCTGCGAACTAACAATGGCGCCGGTAGTTAAGGTAAAGCCCTTGCCCATCTCCAGTGGTGTCATATTTCGATCACCAATATTAGGCGCTGCAACATAGTCATGATTGACGTCAATCGCAATTACGGCATCAGGCTTATGTACGCCAGCAATTACGCGGCTACCAAAACGACCAATTTCCTCGTGTGATGCAATGGCAAACAAACAACGTACGTTTTTAGTGCCACCCGCTGCAGCAATAAGCTTGGCTACTTCAGCGGTGACAAAACAACCCAAGCCGTTATCCAGGTACGCACCAAAAAATGTGTCTGGGCTAAAGCCACGTTTGATAGGCCGGTCAAGCAATAAGGTATCACCCGCTTTAACGCCCAAGCGTTTAATTTGATCAGCTTTATTTTTACCGTGCACTTGCAGATCGAGATAAAGCTGCGTTGGACGAATACCTTTATCTCCAGTTCGATGCCCGGCCTCTGAAAAATGGATCGCACCTAAGGCTTCAATAGTACCGCCATTCAAACGACGGTAGCTACCAGGTTTGACTGGGTCTTCGCTGAAAAGCGTAACCTCATGGCCAATCAAGGTGCAGGGTAAAAATGAATCACTGTTAATCCAAATTTTGCCGTCAGCGCCGATCTTGCGCACTTGCAAGCGAATTTTGTCGGCGTGGCCAATCAACATAACACTGAATTTTTCTGTGTCTCCTGGGTGTGAATCCCAAACTACGCTGGCGTTGCCAGTGTATTGGTGCATCGCCCAACTGCTAGGTATAAATGAATCAAAGTATGGCTTCAACACACCCAGCGTCATCGCCGATTCGAGGCCGACCGGGCTTGGGGCTGCGATAATATCCCGCATAACGCCAAACTGTTCATCTGACATGGATTCGGTCCAAGGGGTGTTACGGCTCATTTTTCATTGCTCCTTTTAAGTCTAATCGTCGGTTTGATCATAGGTTTAATACTAGTTTGTGCATAGTATATGCTAGTCAGCGTTTTTGCCCCAGCGCAATTCCGCCACAGATTAATACCAGCGCCAAAAGCATATTGAGTTGCGGTGACTCTGCAAGAAACAACCAACCCCAGATCACCGCAAAAAAGGGTATCAAATAGCCAGCATTGGACATAAATGTCGCGCCGTTTATTTGTGTTATATGCGTGCGCAAAAAGTAGGCTAAGGCAGTGGGTAACATCGCTAGATAAATCAAAGCTGCAACCGATTCAAAACTGGTGGCTTGGGACGTGGGTGGATAATAAATAAGCACTAACGGCATCAATACAATCGTGCTAACAGTTAACGCCCCAGCCACGATCACCAGGCCAGGAATCGAACCCAGTTTGCGTATCATTAATGTAGAAAACGCATAACAAAACGACGCCGATAAGATGGCCAACATACCGATGGCGCTACCGCCACCCGCAAGCTCACCGCTAAGCAGTACAACAACACCTGAAGACCCGATCACCATCCCAATCATTTTGAACCAAGTGAAACGATCATCCTGCGTCATAAAATGCGAAAACAATAAGGTTGCAAATGGCGACGCCGAAATTAGTAGCGCAGTGCTTGCACTGTTTACGCCTTGAGACTGCCCCCAACCCACTAACGAAAATGGGATAGCACTGTTAAACAATCCAACAATTGCAAGCAGTACCAACGATTTTTTATCTCTTGGTATTGCCAAGCCTTGCCATCGGCAAATCAACACCACCACCACTGCAGCAATCGCCACTCGCCAACCAGCAATGGCAATCGGCGAAAAATCCCGAAGCGCGATAGTGATGCACATGAAAGCCGAACCCCAAATTGCGCTGACTGCAAGCAAGCGCAGGACGTCAATGGTGGTTGGCTTACGTAGGGTGTTCACGATGAGGCACTGTTTGATAGTTGACGCTAAAATCAGGACGCTATAGCCCGTATAGACCATAACGATTCAGCCACCAGCGGCTATAAACACATGACCGCAATGCAAGACTGTGCGGTCATGGGTAAAAATCACCGGTTTCAAAGGCGTTAGACGGGCATAATAGATGGATTGAACCATGTAAGGGTAACTTTTCGATGCGTCCGTTTGTCTACTCAACTCTCCTCTGTACAATTTGTGCAGCGTTTACTTTATCGGCTTGTAGCTCTTCTGGTGGCGATGGCAATACCACTGGTGGCAATACCGGTGCAACCACTGATAACACGACAGGCGGCACCACCACGAGTGGCAGCTCGGTAGACGAAGCGGGATTAAGCCACAGTGGCACAGCCTTACCGTCCAGCTCACCTAGTGCAAACGATCCACTTTTTTCGGACTTAGGCAAAACCAAAGCAGCAGGACTCCCCGACAACCTTGGCGTTATCTATGAGGTTGTTGAAAACCACGGCCCCGGTGCTGGCAGTGATTGCAACCATCTAGGCGCTGAATGGTCTTCCTGCAGTGTTGCTAACATCCATATAAAGGATGCTGCTGGCACGCTAAACGATGGTAACTGGCGTATCTACTTTCATAGCATCAGACGCATCCTTCGCAGCGAAAGCGATGAGTTTGCTATCGCACTGGTTAACGGCGATCTCAACTATATCGAGCCTACCGCAGGGTTTGAAGGTTTTAATGGCGATGTAAAAACAATAAAGCTCACCACCGAGTTTTCCCATTTGGTTGAAACTGACTTTATGCCACGTTACTGGCTGGTAAAAGATGGCGCCGCACCCATCCTAATTAGCAATACCGACAGCGAAACAGACGAAAACACTTACGCAACAGATATCGTCGGCGATCAACGGTTTGCGTTTATTGGCGAAGGGCATGACATTGCCGATTTCAGCAATCGTTTTACAAAAAATAGCGATGTCAATCAGCGAGCCAGCATACTTACTGCTGCGCAAGTTCAATCGCGCATCGTGCCCAAGCCGCTCACCGTTACCACATCAGCAGGCTCTCTAAATATCGGCGCTGGCTTTTCGTTTGCCGCCACCCCACTGCCAGCGGCGGCAAAGGCTGCATTAGCTGCTCGTCAAAATCAGTTTATGAGCTCGGCAGCCGGCGCAACACTTAATTCAGCAATTGATAGCTCACTCAATGCCGATCAGTATTCGCTAGACGTTGCAGCTGGCGGTATAACCATCAACGCAGGTTCAGAAGAGTCCATGTTCTGGGCTGCAAACTCGTTATTGTCACTAGTACAACCAGGCCTTGGCACTATTCCTTATGTGAATGTGGTTGATCAGCCTAGATTCGATTTTCGCGGTATCCATATTGATGTGGCCAGAAATTTTCATTCAGCGGCAAGCTTGAAGCGCCTAATGGATCAAATGGCGGCCTACAAACTAAACAAGCTGCACCTGCATCTTTCTGATGATGAAGGTTGGCGCTTGGCTATTGCGGGTTTACCTGAACTCACAACAGTAGGTGCAACCCGGCAGTTTCAAACTGACAGCAACGCAAATGTGATTGAAGCCAATGGATTAATGCCTCAACTCGGCTCTGGCCCTACGAGCAACAATCAAGGTAGCGGCTTTTATACACGCAACGATTTTATCGATCTGCTGCGTTATGCGCAGGCTCGTTATATCGAAGTGATACCAGAATTTGATATGCCAGCGCACGCCCGCGCCGCGGTGGTGGCGATGCGCGCCCGCGCCAACAACTTGGGCAGCCCGCTCAGCACCGACATCAGGCTTGATGATCCAGCTGACACATCACGTTACCTCACCGTGCAGCACTACGACGATGGCATTCTCAACCCTTGTTTGCCCGCCACCTATACGTTTGTTGAAACAGTGGTCACAGATGTTAAAAGCATGTACACAGAAGCTGGTCAAAGCTTGGATGTTTGGCATATGGGTGGTGACGAAGCTAAAAATGTATTTAAAGGCGGTGGCTTTGCCAATTCTGCAATCGACACGAGTGTGTATGACTATCCATGGGAGAAATCCCCTGCCTGCGTAGGCTTTATGGCTGACACCGCTGGCGTTAATTCACGCGAAGATCTCACTCCTTATTTCATTCAACGCGTATCACAAATTGTTGCCGATGCAGGTATCCCGGCGCTCTATGCCTATCAGGATATTCTTGGCAATATCTCCCCTACTGACCTTGCCACTACTCGTGCAGGTGTTGGCTTTTGGGAGATGATTACCGCGGGTGGTTACGAGTCGATCAACGCTTTTTCGAACAAAGGGTTTGAAACAGTAGTGGCGGTGCCCGACTTTTTATACTTTGATTTTCCATACGAAGTCGATCCAAAAGAGCGTGGCTACTACTGGGCAACGCGATTCACCGACACCCAAAAGGTGTTTGCATTTGCACCTGAAAACTTGCCACAAAATGCTGAAACTTCGCTTAACCGCGAAGGCCGCAGCTGGAGCGCTACCGGCACCTCTAGCAACCAAGGTTTTCGGGGTATGCAAGGGCAACTCTGGAGTGAAACAGTCCGCACACCAGAGCAATTTGACTACATGCTATTCCCGCGGTTAATCGCCATGGCGGAACGCGCTTGGCACAAGGCCGACTGGGAAAGAGATTACGTTGCAGGGCAAAACTACTCCTCCGATACAGGCTTAGTGGATAAAGCCAGCCTTAACGCTGACTACGCGACGTTCGCCGCGGCTCTGGGCGCAAAAGAGCTGCGCAAACTAGACGCTGCAGGTGTTAACTATCGAATACCCGTGCCAGGCGCTAGTACCGGCGCCACCGTTGATATGAACGTCATGTTTCCAGGTTTGCCATTGCAATACAGCAGCGATGGCAACACATGGCAAGATTGGACAACAAGCAACAAACCAGCAACTGCCGGCTTTGTCCGGGCCTTGTCCGCTGATGGCACTCGAGTTGGGCGTGCAACAGCGGTTGAATAGCCACCGCGTGCTAACTCACACCGACACGAGTTAAGCGCGGCAGCGGCTTTTCATTAATCGGCAAGTGAATGATTGCCGCTGCAATGCCAACCACTATCCCCGCCCACCACATTCCGTCGTAGCTGCCGGTACGGGCGTACAACACACCACCCAACCAAACACCGATAAAGCTTCCGATTTGATGGCTTAAAAACACAATACCAAACAAAGTTGCCATGTAGCGCACACCAAACACCTGAGCAATAATTCCTGTAGTGAGCGGCACGGTTGATAGCCATAAAAGTCCCATCAATGATGCAAAGCCATACATAACCGCTGGCGTTTTTGGCGACATCAACAACCAAAAAATAACTATCGAACGCAATATATAGATAGCTGACAAACCCAGCTTACTACTATAATGTTGCCCGATGTAGCCCGATAGAATCGAACCCGCCATATTGAACAGGCCAATTAGTGCCAAACAGTAAGCCCCTACCTTTAAATCTAAACCAAGGCTTTGCACATAGGACGGAAAATGCACAGTAATAAACGCCACATGAAAACCACAAACAAAAAACCCCATAGTGAGTAACAAAAAGCCGCGATGAGCAAACGCCTCATGCACGGCATCGCGTAAAGTTTGATTACCCTCCTCAACTGATGCGCCTTTACCGATTGCCGGCAACAGCATGGCCAGCGGTATCAATGACAATATAATAATCGCTAACCAAGCCAAGGCATTATCCCAACCCAAGCTTTGAATAAGGCGTTGGCTTAACGGTGAAAACACAACCTGGCCAAACGAACCAGCAGCGGTACCCAAGCCCAATACCAGCGTGCGTTTTTCTGGGCTCACCACTCTAACCATGGCCGCCATAGCCAAGGAAAACGCGGAGAACGCAATACCGATACCCGAGATCACACCCGCAAATAGATACAGCATTGATGCTGACTCAACGACAGACATGCCATACAAACCTGTTGCATAAAGCAGCGCGCCAAAGATGATCACGCGCGTCGAGCCATGTTTATCCGCTAAAGCCCCAGCAATCGGTAATGCCAAGCCCCAAAACAAGTTTTGGATGGCGAGCGCTAATCCGAATATCTCAAACGACCATTCGGGACCTTCTACTGCTGCCATCATTGGCCCCAGAAACAAGCCTAAAGCTGACCGCGCACCAAATCCGATAGCGGCAATTGCACAGCCTGCCAGGATCACCACCGCAGGATTGAGCCCCTTTTGATTCGGCACGGTTGATTGAGTTGATGACATTCGTCGCTCCAGTGTGGCGGGTAACGATTCTCGCACGTGATCCGTTCAATGTGAACTATTTCACAATAAGCCAACCATGATCGACCAGCGCTCGGTATCTATGTGTGGCGCATCCCACAGCGGCCATGGCGGTCTCGATAACTGCTGGCTGCGTCTCTCAAGGTATACGAAAGCGACCGATAACTAAACAATAGAGAAAAAACAATAAACGCCAGAACGCACGGACAGCAAAACACATAACAAAAAATTTGGTAGGCATCGCATTCGTGAAATTGGAAAATAAATTGATACTTCATACGGCCGTATTGGGTGTCTCAATCATGTTGTGCACCAATGGCTATGCGCAGGAACTGTTCTCGCTAAAGGGGCAGCCTGGCGTCCAGTTTGATGGCGAAACTGACGTGCCCACCACGGGAGCCCTTAACGGCATCAAATATGTGGTTATCAACGGGCACGCTGTTGCTCAGGGCGATATGGTTTTAGGCAAAGTATTTGCTGATGGCAGGCTTAAACCCACCACGCGTGGATTAGGTCAGAGCCAACTTGTAGATCGTTGGCCAGACGGTATTGTACCGTACCAATTTGACCCATCGATTACCAATCTGTCTAAGCAACGAAGCATCGATGCAATACAGCACTGGACAGAGCGTACTGGTATTCAGTTTGTAGAACGCACCGCAGACAATACAGCCCAGTACCCAGACTTTGTTAACTTTGAGCCCAGCGCAGGTTGCGCATCGTGGGTTGGCCGCATCGGACAAGCGCAAGCTGTTTGGGTCTCGGATAACTGCACCACCGGTAGTATTATTCACGAAATTGGCCACGCGATTGGCTTGTTTCATGAGCACACTCGCCCCGATAGAGATAATTTTATCTCTATCAATTGGGATAACATTGTCAGCGGCAAGTCGTTCAACTTTGATGTACTCAATGCCGCTATTGAGCAATTGGGGCCATACGACTACGGGTCGATCATGCACTACGGAGAATTCTTCTTTAGTGATAACGGCAGTATGACAATTAATGCGCCTGATAACGTCTCGATCGGCCAACGTAATGCTTTGAGTGCCGGCGATGCTGAAAGCGTGAACACGATGTATCAAACCGACCTGTCACTCACAACCAATGTCAGCACAACAGACAACGGAGTTGAAGTTGATATTGACGTGACCAATTTGGGCACCATAGGAGCTAACAACTTACAGTTAATCACTACCTTGGGGGATAGCGCAGATTGGTTATCGATCAGCACCAACAGCGGCTGGGACTGTCAGGAGTTTGGGGCAGAATTACGCTGCACTCGAAATACACTGGCAGAACAAACTCAAAATCAATTCACTGTACTGGTAGAGCCTAACGGTGCAGAACCCGCTGAGCTTTCTGCACGCTTGGTATCCAACACTCGGGATTCGGATAATTCGAACAACACTGTCAATTTTGCAGGCACGCTAGATTCTGAGCCGCCACAATCTTCAGCAACAGAGGAGCTGAACGAAAACAGTACAACCGGGGAATCAAGCGAGGGTCAAGTGCCTGAATTGGGTGCAGGAATAGACGGAACTGCAGCAGCTGTAGGTGGATCATCCGGTGGTGGTGCGGCACTGTGGGTAGTATTATTCGCATGGCTTTCAAGGCGCCAACGAATTAAGGCCTAGGGCCGCCCAAGTATGCGCTCGTCCGGTAGAATAAAGAATCTCCGGACGACATTGACAATATGACTTCTCTCGCTTCGATTCCAATGGTCGATTTGCGAAAGCAATATCTCGCACTCGCTGACGACATCAATACCAGTATCTCTGAAGTATTGGAGAAAACTCATTTCATTAGCGGTGAAAACGTACAAGCGTTTGAACGCGAAGCTGCGCACTACCTTGGCGCTAAGCATGCGATAAGTTGCGCTAATGGTACAGATGCATTGCACCTAGCAATGCTCGCAGCCGGTATTGGCCCAGGCGACGAAGTCATCACTACCCCGTTTACATTTATAGCCACAGTCGAGGCAATTGCTTACGTGGGCGCAACCCCTGTGTTGGTTGATGTTGACATGGCAAGCTATAATATCGATCCAGCTATGATCGAAGCCGCCATCACCAAAAAAACCCGTGCAATTGTGCCGGTGCACCTATTTGGTATGCCTTGCGATATGCAAGCCATTGATGGCTTAGCCAAGCAGCACAAGCTCACAATAATAGAAGACTGCGCACAGAGCTTTGGTGCAACACACAACGGGAAGCAAACTGGCACCTTAGGAAGCATTGGTTCTTTTAGTTTTTTCCCAAGCAAAAATCTAGGCTGTTTTGGTGATGGTGGCATGCTCAGCTGCAACGACGACGACTTAGCAAACAAATTACAAGTGTTGAAATCTCACGGTAGCGCTGAGCGTTACATACACTCCGTTATCGGTTACAACAGCCGCCTCGACGAAATTCAAGCCGCTATATTGCGGCACAAGCTAAAAAATATTAATCACTACAATAGTGAACGCCGGCGTGTCGCTGCACACTACTGTGAGTGTTTGTCTGATTTGCCTGTAAGCCTACCCCAGTTAAAATTTGTTGGTGGGGGCGATGCCACTCCAGTTTTTCATCAATTCACTTTACTAACGGATCAACGCGCTGCCATTCAAAAAGCACTACAAGACAATCAAATCGCTTCGGCCATTTATTACCCAATCCCGTTGCACAAACAAGAGGCTATAAACGGTTTACTGACATCCACTCCCCACTGCCCTAACGCCGAAGCACTAAGCGAGCAGTGTATGTCATTGCCCATTTATCCCGAACTGGACGACGATTCGATCGAACGTATCGCTGGGGTAATTAAAAGTGTGCTAAGCGTAGCTGCCTAGTGTTAGCTCTTTTTTGAGGAGCTCGCCCATGACCAACGCTGCACAACCGAACCCAAAGCCAACCCTAATGGTCTCCGCCGGGGAAGCCTCAAGCGATATGCATGCAGCGCATGCATTGCTGGCTTTACAGAAAACAGGATTGGAGTTCGATAGCCTTGGCATGGGTGCCGGGCAACTTTTCGCGGCTGGAATGGATCCACTGGTTGATTGCCGCGAGCTAGCCGTTATCGGTATTGTCGATGTGCTAATTAACTATCCACGTTTTGTAAAACGGCTGAATGTGCTCAAGCGCGCGTTGAACGAGCGACGCCCTGACCTACTTCTGATTGTTGATTATCCTGATTTCAATCTTAAGCTGGCTGCCGAAGCACGCAAACTAGGTATCCCGGTACTATTTTATATCAGCCCACAAGTATGGGCTTGGCGCAGTAAGCGCGTGACTAAAATCGGCAACCTGGTTGATCACATGGCAGTGCTATTTCCGTTTGAAGTACCCTTTTACGAAAACGCCAACATACCGGTCACCTACGTTGGACATCCCTTGATTGATCAGATTAATTGTGATGCCAGTGTTGATGATGCATGTGCTCAATTAAACTTGGATGCCAGCAGGCCCGTTGTTGCGCTGCTACCCGGTAGCCGGAATGGCGAACTGAGCCGCAACTTGCCTTGTATGCTGCAAACCGCCGAGCGCATAGCACGCGTAAAGCCAGATTGCCAATTTATACTGCCCACTGCGGCCACTTTAAAACGACAGGCAGTAGACGAGGCGTTACTAAACAGTAGCGTGCCCGTAAGCGTAATCGAAGCGAATACTCAGTTAGCTGTGCGCGCAGCCAACGCAGTAGTGACAGCATCGGGCACCGCAACATTAGAAGTGGCGTTGCTTGGTACACCAATGGCAATTGTTTACATCATAAATAAAATCAACTACGCCATTATGAGCCGACTAATTCAGATCGACAATATTGGTTTGGTGAATATCGTTTCGGGCAAACTGATCGTCAAAGAATTTGTTCAGGATGCAGCTCAGCCTGTAGCAATAGCCAGTGAGATTTTACGACTGCTGGATGACAATCAATACCGCGAAGAGATGCTACGCGAGCTAGCACTGGTAAAACAAAAGATGGGAGAAGGGGGTGCATCAGGCAATGTGGCGTTGTTGATCACCGACATGCTGAACTCAAAAAAGTGACCTTGAAATAGTGAACACGATAAAGCCAACTAACGAACAATCCCTCGTTCGCTGCCTTCGATAAAATCCAAAAAGCGTTTTACCTCAGGGTAGGTATCGATCTCGCTCTTGAGCGCAGCAACAGCAACTTCGCGCTGCCCTTTTTGCCTAACTAAGGCCATGTATGCACGATGCAATGCACTGATAGCTTCATCGCTAAAGCCACGGCGACGCAAACCGTTTTTGTTTATACCCTTAGCCTCAGCGTAGTTGCCCACTGCCATCATAAACGGAGGTACGTCTCGATTAGCAACCGAATTTAGCCCTACAAACGCATGCTCACCGACGCTGCAAAACTGATGTATGCAGGCAAACCCTGCCAAAATCGCGTGCTCACCTACATTGACATGCCCAGCTAACGATGCACCATTTGAAAATACGGTGTGACTAGCAATCTGGCAGTCGTGCGCGATGTGTATATAGGCCATCAACAAATTGTGATCACCAATGCGCGTGACAGCGCCACCACCGGCTGTTCCGCGGTTAATCGTGGCGTACTCGCGAATAATGTTGTTATCGCCAATTTCCAGCCTGGTGGGCTCGCCAGCGTATTTTAGATCCTGGGGATCTTCACCGACGGATGCAAACTGATAGATCTTGTTATTTTTGCCGATCTGGCTTGGGCCTTTAAGCACCACATGCGGGCCTACCCAACTACCCTCACCTATCGCGACATTAGGGCCGACGACGGTGTAGGGGCCAATCTCGCATGAATCAGCGATCACGGCACTCGGATCAACTATGGCAGTAGAGTGTATCAATCGTCTAACTCATTTTTGGCTATCATCACTTGCGCTGTGCAGACAGCCTTGCCGTCTACTGTAGCGATAGCGTCGAATTTCCAAATACCTCGCTTTTCACGCAGCACGGTGACGGAAAAGTGTAGTTGATCACCAGGCACAACTTGAACCTTGAAACGGGCCTTATCAATCCCGACCAGTAAATACAAGGTTTTTTCGCTGGGATAACCGCCCAAACTTTTGAATGCCAGCAAGGCCGACGCCTGCGCCATGGCTTCAAGAATAAGCACGCCAGGGAACACCGGAGACTGAGGGAAATGACCCGTGAAAATAGGCTCGTTGAACGTAATGTTCTTAATCGCCGTTAGCGATTTCTCATGTTCGAAGCTGAGTACACGATCGATCATCAAAAATGGATATCGATGCGGCAAGTACTTGAGGATTTCACGAATGTCGTCTTGGCCTTCCAAAATATCTCCGCTCGTTTTTCTGTTGCTAGTTATGCAGCCAGCTAGGCCATCACACGTGGGCCAACTAAGGCTGGCGCTCTAAACGGCGTACCCGTTTCACCAGATCGTCAAGTTTACCAAGAGATACGAATGTTCGCCGCCAACTATTGCTTGTTTGAAGCGGCATACCGGAGCTGTAGCGCCCAGGTTCAAGAATTGAACGAGTGACTAGTGATGCCGCATTCAAAACAACATCGTCAGTGATCGATAAATGACCAACAATATTACAGGCACCACCGATCTGGCAGTTCTCACCGACCGTTGTGCTACCGGCAATACCAACACAACCCGCAATGGCTGTGTTTTGACCAATTCGAACATTGTGAGCAATTTGAATCTGGTTATCGAGAATTACGCCATTGCCAATAACGGTGTCACCGATTGCTCCACGATCAATGGTGGTGTTCGCACCGATATGAACACGATCACCTATGAGCACGCCTCCGGTTTGATGAATAGCCTGCCAGCCCTCTTTATTACGCGCGTAACCAAATCCTTCTGCACCTATTACTGCGCCACTTTGAATACGACACTCATGACCTATTTTGCAACCATGGTAGATAGTGACGTTGGCAAAAAAACGACTGCCATCCTGAATAGTGACATTGTCGCTAATAACACAATTAGCACCGATACTCACGCCGTCTCCGATCACTACTCCCTCACCGATCACCACATTGGCATCAATGTTAATGTTTTCCCCTAAGGTCACACTTTGCGCTATCACGGCGGAAGAGTGAATGCCAAACGCCGTTTTATGCTCGGGATGTAGTATCCAGGATGCGGCTGCATAACTGTTGTACGGGTTATCAGACACTAAACAATTACCCGGTGCTTCTTCAAGCATTTGCGATGGCACTATCACAGCGCCAGCCTGGCATGAGCGAAGCTGTTCTACATATTTTTTGCCTACAACAAACGCAAGCTCATTTGCCTGAGCACACTCAACGGGTGCAAAGCGCAGCACTTGATGCTCTGGATCGCCGTGTAATGGCAAACCAAGCTTCGTTGCTAGATCGCCGAGCTTCAAGCTAGTTAGAGGACTGCAAGCGAGAGAAGTCCTTGACTAAACCTTCGAGGATCCGTTCAGTCACATCGATACGCTCCGCGGCAAATAACACACCATCACTGACAATAAGATCGTAATCGTTTTGTTTACCAAAACGAGCAATAGCTTCAAGCACTAATACCCGCACTTGCTTGAACTCATTATTTTTTTGGATGTTCAGCTCTTCTCTAAAATCTTGCTCAGAACGTTTTATGCGACGTTCTAAACTACGCGCTTGGATATCTAATTGGCTTCGTTCCGATTCGCTTAAATCAGCACTTACGTCAAGCAATTGATTGGACAAAAGATTGAGCTCCGCACGCTGCCGTTCAAGCTCGCTTTGCCGAGGTGCAAACTCTGCCTCCAAACGCTGCTCTGCTTCAAGCGCCTGTGGCGCTTTGTCAATCAAATAGGGGATATCAACAAACCCAATTTGCGATGCATCAGCTAGCGCAAGCGATGCTCCCATACACAGCACTAGAATGCCCATTAGAGAGCAGCGTTTTACAGCTGTGGTAACAGCATTGGCCTTAAATCTGGATACCAACATAGGTTTTCTCGTTTGAGCGCCAATCTCCATTTGCGCTAGAAAATTGATCCAATAGTGAATTGAAAGCGTTCCGTCCTGTCGCCCTCTTGATCGTTATAGGGCTTTGATAGGCTAAATGTCAATGGCCCGACTGGTGATAACCAAACAAATGCGACGCCGTAGGACCCTCTGAACTCTTCTTCGTCAAATGTGTTGATTTCTTCAAATACATTACCGAAATCGGAAAATATGCTTAAGCGTGTCGCGCCAGGCTCTTCCACGAACGGCGGTGGGAAGATTATTTCCACTGTGCCCAAGGTACGAAAGTCACCACCTGAGGCATTACCTTTTGAATCTTTGGGGCCAAGGCTGCCACTTTTGTAGCCGCGCAGGGTGCGAACACCGCCAGCGAAATAACGCTTATAAAACGGTATATCCAAGAAGTCCCCAGTACCTTGCCCGTTGTCAATGCGGATGGTTGTGGAGAAAGTGTACTTATCAGTAATCGGTTTGAAATATTCAAACGTGTAACCCAGCTTGTAGTAAGTGATATCACTACCGGGCACGCCGACTTCAAGATTGAAACGATTAACCGCGCCACTGGTTGCAAAAACCGTACGGTTACGCGTATCAAATGTGAATCCCAAATTTAAATGGGCAATGTCAAACACATCACCGTTATCAGAGATGAAATTTCTGATGTCATCGGGTGTGCCCTCTTCCGTGATACCGATTTCTGTGCGTTCAAAACCGCCACCTAAACGCAAGGTTGAGAACTCGCTAAGCGGTATTCCGAATGTCATGCTGCCACCGCGTTGGCTACTTAAGAACCGTGAGGTGGAAGTATCGTCGTTGGTATCAGTTTCTCGAATAAATGCCCTTACATTACGGCTTATTCCATCATCAGTAAAATACGGGTCACGAAACGAAAGCGATAGCTGCCGAGTAGTTGAAGAACGATCAAAAGCGAACTGCATGCTTTGGCCACTACCAAACAGATTCTCTTGCGAAAACGCTAAATTAACTGAAGAGCCATCGGTGCCATAACCCAGGCCGGCACTGAATGAGCCCGACGGCCCTTCCGTCACAGTTATTTCTAGATCTACTTGATCATCGGAACCCGGCACTCGGGGTGTTTGGATGCTAACGCTTTGCATAAATGGTAATCGCTGTAGGCGTACCCGTGACCGACTCACCAAAGCCGGCGAAAAACGACTGCCTTCAAACTGCCGCATCTCCCTACGCAGCACTTCATCACGCGTTTTATATTGGCCAATAAAACGAATGCGCCGTACGTAAACGCGCTTACCAGGTCGTATCGAGAATGTAAGGTCAACATTTTTGTTGGCATCATCAATAGCGGGTAATACGTCTACGTCAGCAAACGCAAAGCCGTCTTTGCCTAGCCTGTCGTTGATCGCGTTACTACTAGAGACGATATCTTTACGGGCAAACACATCGCCAGAGCTCACCGTCAGCAGGCTTTGTAATTCTTCACTAGGGATGTCGTCAGCACCCTCAATTGCTATTTCATCAAGCACGTAGCGATCACCTTCGCGTATGTTGATCACTACAAATATTTCGCGCTTATCAGGAGAAATGGAAACTTGAGTGGAATCCACCTCGAAGCGAATAAAACCACGATCCTGATAATACGAACGTAGGGTTTCAATGTCGGCCGCAAGCTTTACCTGCGAATATTCGTCCGCATTTGAAAACGGATTAGCAGATTCCTCACGAGAATTAATCAGCTTGAGCAACTTGGCTTCGCTATACGACTTGTTACCAACAATATTGATATGCTGAATTTTTGCAACCGAGCCTTCAGTGATGTCAATCTTTAGCGCAACTCGATTACGCTCAAGCTCTTCGGTTTCTATCTTAATATCGCTGCCGTAATTACCAACACTAAAATAAACCCGACGCAGCTCTCGCTCAACTGTTTCAAGTAGTGATCGGTTGTAGACCCGACCAAGTGCAATATCCGCTTGTTGCAAGCTGGTTTCTAGCTCACTGCTTGGTATCTTCTTATTGCCATTGATGTCGATACTGCCTATTGCTGGCCTCTCCTGGACTTCAACAACCAAAATATTGCTGCCGCGTCTTTTGATAACAACATCGTCAAACAAACCAGTTTCATAAAGCGCCTTCAGCGCACGTGCGCTGTCTCTATCGGCATTGAAACGATCGCGTGTGCGTATTGGTAAGTAGGTGAGGATGGTGCCAAGATCAATGCGTTCGTTACCTTCGACTTGAATATCTGCCACCACAAACGAATTGGGATCGCTTTGCGCAACCGCCGATGAGGCTCCCAACAAAAACAGCATAAAGATCAAGGTCATCCAGCGAAGGAGTCTCTCAAAATGACTCATTGCATGAACCGCCCAATATCGTTGTAAAAAGCCAAGAACATCAACCCACCTAACAAAAGCAAGCCAAGCTGCTGCCCAAAAATTTGTACCCGCTCGGACACGGCTTTGCCAGTGACGGCTTCAATTGCGAAATACAGCAGATGCCCGCCATCGAGCATCGGGATCGGTAACAAGTTAAGTACCGCTAAGCTGATGCTGATCATGGCAATGAAATTAATGTAGTGGTCGATGCCAACCGATGCCGTTACCCCAGCAGCTTGAGCGATGGTGATAGGGCCACTGATGTTATCTAGAGATGCTTGGCCGGTAAAAAGTTTACCGATCATGCGCAGGGTAAATAAAGTCATATCCCAAGTGCGATCTAGGGCCTTACCAATAGATTGCAGCGGTGAGTAACGTACCGTAATGCGAGTGGCATCAAATGCCGTGATTGAATTAGTTTGTGCTACCCCCACTCCCAGCAGGCCGACTGTCTCGCCGTCTCGCTCTGCACTGTTCGGTGTTATCGGCAAATCAAACTGTTCAGTGCCGCGTTGTATTGAAAACGTTAAGGGCACACCAGCACTGGGTTGCACAGCATTAACTAGTTCTCGCCATAGCGTTATTTTATTTCCATCGATAGCGAGTATACGATCACCGACCAATATGCCGGCAGCGGCAGCGGCACTGTCATCCGTAACAAGGCCAACGACGGGTTCGACCGCAGGGCGCCACATCATTATGCCAAGGCTTTCAATAGGGTCGCCACTTGCCTTTAAAACATTAACACCGGCAGTTGAAAGTGATTTTTCAATTTCACGATCAGAGCTGGTTTTGACGCGTATTTTGACGTCGCTATTAGGGTCAAGGGATGCATCAAGTAGCGCCAAACGAGCGTCCTGCCACGAAGGTGTGGTTTTGCCATTCACTGAAATAATTTTGTCTTTGCTCTCAAGCCCTGCACGTGCAGCCGGCGAACCTTCGGGCACATCACCAATAATGGGAGCAATACCACTGATGCCGATCATCATGACAAACCAATAGGCAATGAACGCGAGTATCAGGTTGGCAAGCGGGCCAGCAATCACAACGGCAGCTCGCGCCCATAGTGGTTGGCGGTTAAAGGCTCGATGTTGTTCGTCGCTCGCAACCGGGGACTCTCGCTCGTCGAGCATCTTTACATAGCCGCCTAAAGGGATAGCAGCAACAACAAACTCTGTTTGATCGACCTTACCCACGCGTGTCCAAACTGCACGACCAAACCCTACGGAGTAACGCAGTACTTTTATCCCTACGCGCCGAGCCACCCAAAAGTGACCAAACTCGTGTATTGAAACCAAAAGTCCTAGCGCAACAAGAAACGCAAGCACGCTGATGGCTACATTGCCAAACATTTCAAACATCAATTAATTAGTTATTTTGCTGGAATCGAAGGTGTGTGTTTTTTAGCGATTAGTTTTGATTAATTTAAGCGATTAAATTTTGTGCTACTTCACGTGCAACAGTATCTGCTTCAATGATAGTGGGCAAATCGCTTGCATGGTAGTTTTTTACTTCATTTAGCGTGTTTTCTATGATGGCGGGCAGTTGTAAAAATGATACAGATTCGTTCAAAAAAGCATCAACTGCTACTTCATTGGCAGCATTCAGAACAGCCGGCGCGGTGCCGCCCATTTCTTGCGCTTCGTAGGCTAAACGTAAACAAGGAAAACGATCTACGTCAGGCTCTTCAAAGTGCAGGCCTGACAAGCCGATAAAGTTGAGCGGAGCCACGCCCGAGCTGATCCTACGCGGCCAAGCCAAGGCGTGCGCAATTGGGGTGCGCATGTCCGGATTACCCATCTGTGCAAGCACAGAGCCGTCGCTGTAGGCCACCATGGAGTGCACCACACTTTCTGGATGGACCACAACTTCGATAGATTCAAGGCCAACAGAAAACAAATGACAGGCTTCGATAACCTCTAAGCCTTTGTTCATCATTGTTGCAGAATCGATGGAAATCTTTGGACCCATTGACCAATTTGGATGGGCCAGCGCTTGTTGCGGCGTTACAACAGCTAGCTCATCTAACGAACACTTTCGTAATGGCCCACCCGACGCCGTAAGGATTATTTTTTCAAATCCAGCCTCTGGCCCTTCCTTGCCAGGCGGTGGCATACACTGAAAAATCGCGTTATGTTCGCTATCGACAGGCATGATAGTCGCACCAGAACGCTGAGCTGCCTCCATCATGAGCTTGCCGCTCATCACCAGTGATTCTTTATTGGCCAATAAAACCCGTTTGCCCGCCTCAACAGCGGCGAGTGTCGGCAATAAACCAGCAGCACCCACAATGGCTGACACAACAATATCGTATTCAGTCGCCAGTGCAAGCAAGGCGTCAGAACCTTGCACCACTTGAGTCGGGCTGCCGGCCTTTTTCAACGCTTGTTGCAATCGCTCTGCCGCTTGCTCATCTAACATTGCGGCGACGATCGGCTTAAACGCCAAACACTGCTCGAGCATGCCTTTGTCGTTTTGGTTAGCGGTTAATGCGGCGACCTGATAGCGGTCGCTATTTTGTTCTATGACGCTAAGCGTGCTCTTACCTACCGAGCCTGTCGAACCTAATACACAAACCTTAAGCAGGCTCACAGCCAAGCCCATAAAAACGCAAACACAGGCAACGATGCCATAACCCCATCAATGCGATCGAGAACACCACCGTGACCTGGCAACATTTGGCTGCTGTCTTTGTATCCAGAGGCGCGTTTGATGCGACTTTCAAATAAATCGCCAATCACCGATACAGCAGCGGCCACCACGCTAGCCACGATAAGAGCAAATGTTTTATTTCCAGGAAAGAAGCTAAAAATAACCACGATCACCAACAGAAGGCATGCTGCGGCGATACCGCCGTATACCCCTTCCCACGTTTTACCCGGGCTGATCAACGGGCTAAGTTTTCGTTTACCAAAACGCTTACCAGAAAAATACGCACCGATATCCATCACCCATACAAGGGCCAATGCATAAAGCAATAAGCCATTGGATGCTGCTGAAGCATCATGGCGTAACCAAACAATGCTGAAACCTGCTAGCGGCAGCAATGCTACGCCCGACAATAAAAGTTGCGTGGATGTAGATTCGATAGGTGCTAATCGGGGCTGAATAAATAGCGTGACTATCATTACGAGCCACAACAAAAAACCAATCAGTAGTAACCAATAGGCATCGTAGTTAAATGGCACGTTCATACTAAATGCTAGTGTTAGTATTCCAATTGCTGATGCATAGGCCGATTGCCACATGTCGGATTTGACACCTGCTAGTCGGCTCCATTCCCAGGCAGCAGCCGCTGTTACTCCTGCAATAGCGAGCGTAAAGAACGATCTGGATGCAAAGCTGAGCAGCAAACCAAACAGCACTAACAATATCGCCGCTGTAATAACACGTTGTTTAAGCATTTTCACCTGCCACTTGATCGCCAGTGCGACCATATCTGCGCTCACGCCCACCAAAAAAAGCTAGAGCTTTGTCGAGTTCGGATTCATCGAAGCCTGGCCACAGCACATCAGAGAAGTACAACTCTGTGTAAGCCAAATGCCAAAGAAGATAATTGCTGATGCGTTTTTCGCCACCAGTGCGAATAAATAAATCCGGCTCAGGGAGATCAGCAAGAGAGATGTAATTTGACAGCGTGTCAGCAGTGATGTCTTGTGGTTGGAGCTCACCTAATTTCACTTGCGCCGCAATTAGCTTTGTTGCGTTAACAATATCCCAACGGCCTCCATAGTTAACCGCAATGGCAAGCTTTAAACCTTGGTTATTTTTGGTTAGCCCCTCTGCATGCAACATTTCATTTTGTAGCCTCTTAGAAAACGCTGAGCGTTCACCGATAAACCGAATCTGTACTTTGTTTTCATTTAGTTTGCCCACTTCGCTTTTTAACGCGCGCAGAAAAAGGTCCATCAACAAGCTGACTTCTTTTGCAGGACGGCGCCAGTTTTCACTAGAAAACGCAAACAACGTTAACGCCTCTAAATGACGCCGGCCACACGCCTCCACAATATTGCGCGTGTTGCGAAAGCCTGCTTGATGCCCGACAGCACGCGGTTTACCCGTTTGACGAGCCCATCGCCCATTGCCGTCCATAATAATGGCAACATGCCGAGGCTGTGGAACCGTTGAGCTCATGTCAGCGCTTAAACTTCCATCAATTCGGCTTCTTTCTTTTGCAGTACCGAATCAATGTTGGCGATGGCTTTATCTGTCAATTTTTGTACTGACTCTTCTGATTTGCGTAAATCGTCTTTGGAGATTTCTTTCTCCTTTTCGAGTTCTTTGAGATCGCTATTGGCGTCACGGCGGATATTACGAACAGCGATTCGCGCATTCTCGGCTTCGCTCTTAACAACTTTAACCATGTCACGGCGACGCTCTTCGGTCATTGGCGGCACAGGAACACGAATTACCGTACCTGCAGTATTCGGGTTAAGGCCCAAGTCAGAATTGATAATGGCTTTTTCAACTGCCTGCACCATGGATTGTTCCCACGGAGTTACCGTTAACATGCGGGCATCTTCCGTATTAATGTTAGCGACCTGAGACAGAGCTGTATCAGAGCCGTAGTAATCAACTTTGATGTGCTCGAGCAAGCTTGGGTGCGCGCGACCAGTACGCATCTTCCCTAGTTCGCTTTCCAGTGCGTCAACGCTCTTACCCATACGGGCTTCACCGTCTTTAAGTATGTCATTGATCATGCTTTACTCTCTCTTGTCGCTCTCTTCGTTATACCTAATCTTGCCATTTCACTACACGTTAACCAAGCCTAATTGACTGTGGTACCCACGCTCTGCCCGTTAACTAAGCGCATAAGATCACCCTGGTTATTCATATTGAATACTTTAACGGGTAGTTCATTATCACGACACAGCACAAGTGCTGTTGTGTCCATCACAGCCAGTTTTTTCTGTATAGCTTCGTCGAATTTCACTGTTTCGTATTTAACAGCATCATCATGCTGCATTGGATCTTTATCGAAAATTCCATCCACTTTGGTACCTTTGATCATCAAATCAGCACCGACTTCAATCGCGCGTAAACTCGCGGCAGAGTCGGTTGTAAAAAATGGGTTACCGGTGCCCGCTGCAAACAAAACAATACGGCCTTTTTCAAGATGCCGAACCGCTCTGCGACGTATGTAGTCCTCACATACTGCATTGATAGGCAATGCTGACATCACTCGGCAATAGGCACCCAAATTCTCCAGAGAATCCTGCATCGACAAACAATTAATGACCGTGGCAAGCATACCCATGTGGTCACCTGTAACTCGGTCCATACCGGCTTCGGCTAAGCCTGCACCACGGAAGATATTACCACCGCCTAGTACCATCGCAACTTCGACGCCTGCATCGCTGACAGCTTTGACGTCCTCTGCTAATTTGCGAATATAGGCTGGGTCGATGCCGTAGTCCATTTCACCCATCAACGCTTCGCCGCTGAGCTTGAGCAAGATGCGCTTAAATTTTGGCTTCGAATTTTTCATTACTATTCCGTTTGCTGTTTCACCCAAAAAAAAGCCGGGCAGTGCCCGGCTCTCAAACCATTATACGTAGTCAACAACTGTTGAGCCAATTGCACGTCGGCCCTACTCAGTGCCACGCACCTGAGCCATAACCTCATCAGCGAAGTTTTCAACTTTCTTTTCGATCCCTTCGCCTACTTCTAAACGATGGAACATCTTAATGGTTGCTCCTGCCGCCTTCAAAAGATCACCAACTGTTTGATCAGGATCTTTAACAAACGGCTGACCTACCAGTGTGATATCAGCTAAGTACTTTTTGATACGACCTGCCACCATTTTTTCAACGATTTCAGGAGGCTTGCCACTCTCAGCGGCTTCAGCAACCAAGATGGCTTTTTCCTTTTCGAGTAAATCTGCTGGCACGCCTGTTTCATCGATGCATACCGGGCTACTTGCCGCGATGTGCATAGAAACGTCTTTTGCCAATGACGCATCACCACCTTCAATTTCGCAAACAACACCGATGCGTCCACCACCATGCGAATACTCGGAGATGGTACCACCCGTGGTATCGCCACAAACAAACCGACGAACCTGAATGTTCTCGCCGATTTTAGCAACCAGCTCTTTACGTACTACTTCAAGCTCCTTACCACCGAGGCTGATTGCGTCAACTGATGCAGGCTGCGTATTGAGTACAGCTTCAGTTACGGCGTTTGCAAAGCCCATGAAATCATCAGACTTAACAGCAAAATCAGTCTGGCTGTTAATTTCAACCATTGAATATTTGTCGGCCGTTACCTGAATAACAACCATACCTTCGGCAGCTGTGTTACCCGCTTTTTTATCGGCTTTCGCCAAGCCAGTAATGCGCATTTGCTCAATGGCAAGTTCCATATCACCGTTTGCTTCAGTGAGTGATTTTTTACACTCCATCATGCCAGCGCCGGTACGCTCGCGAAGCTCCTTTACCATGGACGCAGAAATTTGCATCGCACTTGTCTCCTGTAAATCAGCGGCCAAATAGCCGCTATAAAAAAATTGCTTGAGTTGTTGCTTGGCCTAGCTAGCAGGTGTTTCGCTAGCAGCATCGGCTGCCGCAGCATCGGCTGCCGCAGCATCGGCTGCCGCAG
>JAZGEF010000049.1:0-79218 GCA_036478595.1 Granulosicoccaceae bacterium | reverse complement strand
CTTAGCATTGGGATTTTTTGTTGGCGTTCGCTGGGTTGGTGTATAGTTTTTTCCCGCTCATTAATCCCCAGCAAATGGCAGAGCACTAAACGCTCTGCCAACGCCCCGACTTTCCCGCCTTGTAAATTGCGTCAATGACCCTCTGATTAAGCACGGATTCCTCTAGCGAGAATAGATGTTGTTTTTTGCCTGCGGCAGCTTTAGCGAATGCTTCGATCTCCAGCACATATTGATTCAAACCGGTAAAGCGAAATACCTTAGTCTCGTTATGCCCAGCGTTGTGTACGCGCACTTCATCGCCTTCATATAGGTTGGAATTAAACGGCGCTGATAATTCGATAAAACCTTTGTCTCCATGGAACACCATGCTCTGACGGTTAGCCAGTTGGGTGGACACGTAAAATGTCATTTTGAACCCCGGGAATTCGGCTAACACATTGGCGTATCGATCCACTCTTAGTGTTGGGTCGTAGTCCACCAGAGCCTGCACACGCGTAGGCTCCATGCCGGTGGCAAAACGTGCAGCTACTGTGGGGTAAACGCCGATGTCGGGCAGGGCGCCACCACCTAATTCCGGGCGATTACGCATATTCTTGGGATCGGTGTTGAAGTAGGTGAATGAGGCATCAATATGCCGCAAAGTACCAATCGCGCCCTTGGCTAGTAGGTCGCGCACCTTTATCCACTGAGGGTGATAGGTAACCATAAAGGCTTCGGATACGATCACCTTGTTTTTGTTGCGCGCGTTGATGATTTTTTTTATTTCGCTAGCGCGAAGTGATATTGGTTTCTCGCACAACACGTGTTTGCCTGCATTGGCAGCCTTTACACTCCATTCAACATGGTGTGATGTGGGTAATGGGATATATACGGCATCTATCTTGTTTGATTCGAGCATTTCTTCGTATGAACCAAACGCAAGGGGCGCAGCTGTTTGTGCGGCCAACTTCTTTGCGCTACTCAGCTTTCTAGATGCGATGGCAACTAGGCTTGCATTGTTTGCGTTTTGGATAGCAGGTATCAGATGTTCTCTGCCAATCGTAGCGGTGGATAGAATGCCGAACTTTAGCATTTACATTCCCATGGTAGATGATGATTACACCCATTGTAGCTGATTGCAAGGCTTAGCTTGTTAATGGTCATTTAATTTAGAATGGAACCTGCTAATCAGCTAAAATCTTGTTTTGTGTTGATGAACCGTACATTGTTTTGCTGGCTACCAATAAATGAATGTCGATAAGTTAAAACAGTGGGCGAAACTGGTCAAGCGTGATGTTGTGGCGGTGTATTATGCGGCGCGAGACAAAAGAACGCCAACGCCTGCAAGAGTAGTGGCGGTGGCCATAGCTGCCTATGCGCTTTCGCCGATTGATTTGATACCAGATATTATTCCGATCATTGGGTATCTTGATGATTTAGTGATTGTGCCGCTGGGATTGCTGTTGGTGGTTCGCATGATCCCGGCAATTGTATTGCAGGATTCGCGTGACAAAGCAACGGCGATGTTAGCGCGGCCTAAAAGCTATGTGGCGGCTGCAATGGTGTTGGGCATTTGGTTGCTGGGTATCGTGTTGCTGGTATATCTGTGGTAATAATTCTGCATTTTTTACACACTAAACAAAGCGCATAAACTTAAGCAAATAAACCAAAAATAACAGAGTAAATCTGAGAATAATAACAATGACTGAATCAAACGATATCGATCAAGAGAAGCTAAGCAAGCGCTGGGTTCGGGACAATCTTATATCTAAAGATGCGGAATGGCCACTTTTTGAGATCTATGAAAATTTCGAGACTCGGCAGTCCAAATTTGAATCTGAAACTGTTTTATATTCGATTAACTTGTCTAGCAACCTTTTGGTATCCTTAATAGACGGAACCGCACCAGCAGCAAACTTCAAATACATCGATTTAATGCAGTCGATTCAAGCAGTCTCGTCACAGGAGGCGTGTTGTTGGGTGCAAGTTAATGAACCGGATAACGCCTTAGCTATCGTGGAGGATGTCTGGGCACATACCTGGGAGGAGTTCTATTCTCAGGATCATCAGCTAGAGTCGTTAGTGTCGAACCCTGCTGCTGAGGGGGGATGCTCGTACATGTGTTTAGTGCCCGCTAGCCGATCATGGATACTCGTGCATGAGCTTAATCCTGAAAACGATTTTACAATCAGCGTTCACGCAAAAGAGAAGTTTCGGGATGATGTGTTAACAAAGCTCGGTGTAGCTGCCGCAACTGATGCCAGGATTGATGTAACAAATCTGCCGAATTAAGCTGTATTCGTTGAGGATTGTATTAAGGAATCGCTCAACAATCCCAGTAGATTGCGGATGTAGAGCTTTGGTACGAGTAGGTTCGATCTCGTTGAGTATCAGGTATTGATGATAAGCAAGTTGCCCTGGCTTGCCGATATTGTTACCTGCAACGTCATCAATCAACACCCATGGATGTGTTGACCGTCCCGTCGTATCAAAAATTACAATTAGTTACAACAAAATAATTGAATATCTCTATTCTAGCATCACGTTTTAACCGGTTTCACCTTTGATGCAAGTGTGCTTCAAGATTGTTTCAAACTGTATCGGATGAAGCCAACGCGACAACGAACATTTGAATTAGATGTGAGCGAACGGGGATATTGTTTTTACTGCCCTACGTATTCAATCCATCCGTCATTGAATCGTGGAATGGATAACAGTCATAGCCAATCTCTAAACAATAGCCCCCCGACAAATTATATTTATGGACATCTACAATAAGCTCAGTTATCAATTAACTGTTGAGACGCTAACTGACATTACTGTCAGCATGGTGGAGCATCACGAACAGCTTGATCCCGTTCTTACGCTAAACTTTATTGATCATTATAGAGCTTATGTGAAAAACGCTAGCGATGAAAAATCGTGGAAAATACCGCTCGTTAAATTCGAGTCGTTTATCACTAACCAAGAGATGCTTGATTTAGCCTCAAGCTATATCTCCCTAGAAATAGGAGAGCAATCAACCGCACCCAAAGCCTTGAAAGTGTCGGCGCCGCTACGCGTTGAGAGCGTAGTTGAAAACGTAGTTGGAAACACTTAAATTGGTATGACTATTGTGTGTGGTCTTCTGCTTACGGTGCTGCAGATGGTTTAATTTGATACCAACATTATCATTGGAATGTGCAAAGGCAACACTGCCACTGTAAGTTCAGCAGAGCAATTATATTACTCAAGTGCATTGAAGGGTCGTTTCAACGAAACATCTGCACAACTGATCATATCAAGCGTAGATATGTTGTAACGACTAATGACGTTGTATGAGGAGCGCTAGTAGCTGATCACTAACATTGGCCATTTTAAAGTTGAGTAGTTTCTCCAATGAAAAAGAATCCGGTGATTGCTAGCTCGAAAAAAACAGACGAATACAATAAAAGCAAGATCGCTATCTGATTAGCCATCAGCCTCCTTAAACACAATGAGTCAGTAAACTTGTTGTTAAACATGAGGCTTCGCAAATCAGCAGGTACTTCTGAACTATGGAAATTAAATCTGACAGATGTTGCTGCTCAGAGAGCGAGGGCATCAGGTATAAAACCTGGTTAGTATGAATGCATTTGCATTGCTGCTGCCGGAGTTGGCATGTCTGCTTAAATGTTGGAACAAGCCTTTGCCCTTTTTTTCGACCAAAGCTGGCACAGGATTAGTGCTGTCCTTGGCACACGCATCGGCAAGGCAATCATCCGGGTATTTTTTGGTCACTAGCAAAATCGATACTGGAACGACGGTTAAGTTGTACCTATCGACAGCACAGATCATTTCCGAAGATATACCTTCTCCATTAATTAGGTGTGACACGCTTAGCGTACCGGAGGTCGAAGATATTGATATGTTGCGATCATTCTGCGCTGCTCAGTATTGACACCATCAAGCAGAGAAGAATTACCGGATCACCCGAAATCAATTAACCAGTATAAAACGAGGCGAGATCGGGTGATGTACGATGCTTTGTTGGTAAGTTAATTCAGCCGAAAATTGCGTCATGTCACCGCGTCAGTACTAATACCCCAGATTTATGGGTGAGCCCTGATCGTCGTTACTGCTTGGACTAACCAACCCTGATGTACGTTAGTCGCGCTGAGCTTGTAAGTACCGCAACTTAGCGCCTAACACGACCATCAACAAAAAAGACCATGCGATCGAACCGCCACCACCAGAACCGGTGGTTCCATTTGCAGCGCCCAATTCAGGTGCGGTTGTTTCATTAACCGCTGTTGTACTAGGCTCGTCGGGATTAGCTGTGCCTACTTCTGGATCGACTTCCACCTCAGGTGTTACCACAATCTCAGGTTCATCAATCACTTCAACCACTGGCAGTTCAAAATTCAAGGCACGAACCAACACCACCCAATCTTCTGCAGGCTCTTTAGGCGCTTCTCCAATTGAGATCATTGACCCGTCCACTTCACGTATAGCGCTTACGTCTTCGCCTCTACGAGGATCATACCAGCTAATAGCATAGCTGCCTTCTGCAACGCTAAGCTCACGTCCAGCTTCACCATTCTCTAGATACAGGGCATACACCTCACCGGCTTTTGAGAACACCTGATCATTGGTTTGTTTTCCGCCTAGTGCGGTGTCATTGGGTATCATCTGCCAGAACGGCAAGTTGGCTTCCATAAACTCACGCGCGATACGCGTAAAACCATACATGGCTTCACGTTGACGAAAGTCCTCTGCACTCGTATCTCCGCCTAGCGGCTGCGGGTGGCCCCCACCAAAGTACCATTCAATATTGCCGCCACTGAAATACACCGGGTAGAGCACTGACTTGCGCATCTCCTCGATGTTGGAGGGTATTAGGCCGACGTTGCCTGGGCCGAGTTCGTCCATGTCGATTACCCAGGGCCAGCCCGCATCGCTGGATTGGGTGCGCCATGATTCAGTGAATTCGCCGGATTTCGCTGCTGAGAATTGAATCGATGTGATATCAAATTCAGACAAGCCTAATAGGTCGGTGTAGGTTCTTTCGGGACTGTCTTTGAAACTATGTACACCGAGTGGATGCTCTGCCCAATCAAGCTTACGGATATAGCGTGCAAACGCTATGTGATTATCGGCGCCGTGGCGGCTCTCTTCACTGATGTTCCACTTAACCGCATTAAGATAACTAAAGCGGGAAATCAGCTCGCGGTAAAACAACTTACGTTGTGGGCCTAGCTCGCCATCGTCTAACCAATTGGTGTTGAGATCTTCTTGTTCGTTTAGTACAAACTGTGCAGCCACGCCTTTGCGTTGCATATGGTTGAGTACGATGTCCCACTGATTTAGCTTTGATACGTCGTAGTGAACATTGTCGTTGTCAGTACCTGCTGGGCTGATAAACGGGTAGGTATCACGACCATCACCGCCAAGGTTCATTGGCAAGAAGTAAACTGAATTAACACCTTGTGTGTTTAAATAATTAATCGCACCAATAATACCTTTACCATCAACGCCGGTATCTTCACTAATGAAGTTAGGGTCGCCCGTTTGGTAATCTTGTATATGAGGTGCGTATTCGTGTAATTCATTGTTTAGCTGCTTTTTTGATACGCCACCTGGTTGGTCAACGGTATTGTCAAATCCGCCATAACCAAAAAAATTCTCCGGGCTATCGACACCACTTTTAATAAAATAGGGGCCATCTGCAAACTTAAGGTAGTGTTCGCCAACGTATTCCAATCGGCCTTTGCTTAAAAATCCTGGTGCCGCGGCATCACGTGCAGCAATAGTGAATTCTCCGTTATCGCCGTGGCTCGGTAATGTGGCCAGAGATGTTGGGTTTTCTACCACTGCCGCATTAACGCCTTGATAAAACGCGACTTGATATTGCCATGCGCCTGATTCATTGGCCGCGAAGCGTGCACGCCAAACGTTTCCTTCACCATTGCCAGCGCCATTACCTGCAAAAAAACCAGGCACGGTGAGTTGTTCGCCACTGGGGTTGGTGAGGGTAATGTCGAGCCGGATATCCATAAACGGATTGGGCGAGTTATCGGCCTCGGCTGCCATCGGCCCGGTCACATCAATATTGATTGGATGCCATTTAACAAGCTCACCGCTGACTCTGGATTCAGCGTTAGCTTGTATGGCGAAGATTACGAATATCAATGGAGCAAGTTTGCGCATGTACAATCCCGGTGGCCCTAAAAGCGTATCGGCCAAGCAACAAACCGATTTAAGTGTCGCCTTAGATAGAAAGCATGAAAAGTGCAGTAACCTATTGAATTTATATATAATTACACGAAACGCAATGTTGTGCCGCTGAGTTTAGGCCGCCTATAAACGAGTTGTATCGGAGCTGGCGTCTAGCGAAAATTGCCTATTTCGTTTTAAGTTCAAGGTAGGCTGCTAACTTGCTGGCAACCTCTTTGGTTGCTGCGTTCCTACTGGCCACTTTGATCACTTGGGCGTAATCGGGGAAAGAGCTAGTGGCTTTGTCGTATATCTGCGCGGCTTCGTCTTCGCGGGCAGCATCCTCTGCGATATGTGCCCACTGAGTATAGAGAGCGACTGCCATTGTTAAGCGAGCATCTTGGTAATCCAATATGCTTAGCGCTTTCTCAGCAGCCGTGATGGCACCATCCGTATCACTAAAGGCATACAACAAGAAGCTGGCATAGTTGCCCCAATGCTGCGCTTCATCTGCTTGTGCTGATAGTAAATCCTGATGAGCCTGCTTCACTGCATCTAGGCTGCCGAGCGCCCAATGAATATTGATCTTCTGTGTATATGCGGTGGTTTCTGCCTTGGTATTGCTGGTGCCACGTTCGAGCACCTCTTGTACCAATGACAGCGCGTCATCGTAGCGCTTTGTTTTCACATAGACTTCCGCAAGGTTAAGTTTAAGCCATGGCGAATTTGATCCCAGAGTAGTAGCCTGGTCTAGTGCATCTGTCGCCTTTTGGTATTGCCTCGATTTAGTGTAAAGATGCCCAAGCAATACATAAGCGTCTTCGTACTTGGGTGCAATTGAGATTGAATGCAAAATTGAATCTTCTGCAACTTTTAATGTACGTTGATCAAATCTATCGCCACCAAAGTGTGCGGCAATAATATAGAGCCGACCCAATTCGCGTAGTACGGGCGCCTGGTTTCTGTCTTTTTTCTGAACACCAATTAAAAGCTGATGGGCCTGTTGCATGTCAGCGGGGTTACCTCGATAACCGTCAATTAGCGTTCTAGCTTGTTTGTATTCTTCGTATATCGCAGGCTTACTGTTTTCAAGTTCTGCTTCCACAGGGGATTGCCAATCATCCGCAATAGCGCAGCCACAGCTCGTGGCAAGAAACAATGCCATGGATTGAATAATTTTCACGAGCATCCTATTGGGTAGAGGTGATTGCCTCTGAAGTAGCTGTATCGGCAATGCCACATGCGAGAGTGAGACCATGCCAGGGGTATTGGGCTGCGAATATCGCGATTTGGTATCAGAGTGTGAACTGAGTAGTTTTTCGGTAGGTGTTAAAAGCCGGTAGCTGCTGCGGCCCTATATTGAAAGTCGCGGGGTTAGGTGGCGCATGGCACGGTATTGTCAATTATTCCTGAGGCAAAATTGGTCGCTGCCCACTGTAGGCAAAAATAGCTAAACTGTCAGTACAACGGGTGACCCATCAGTAAGCATATGCGTATTCGGCGAGCAAGTTCTCAAGATTACCAGCGATTATTAGAGCTGTTGCGGTTACTCAACCCAGACGATCCAACCCTAGACGATGAACATGGCCGAGTTGTGTTTGATCAGATAACTCATCCCATAATAATCAACTTTGGGTGATGGAGCGAGATGGAGCGCTGTTGGGTAGTGTTTACTTAAATATCATTCCTAACCTAACGCGAGGTGCTAAGCCTTATGCGGTGATTGAAAACGTCATTACTTATAATGCATATCGCCGAAAAGGCGTTGGTAAAGCCTTAATGCTGCACGCTATCGAATCAGCCAAGCAGGCTGAGTGTTACAAAATCATGCTGTTAACGGGCCGTGATGAAGAGGTGCAGGATTTTTACTCTAGTTGCGGCTTTAACAAAAAGGGTAAGCAAGCGTTTATTTATCGTCTTTGACGTGAGGGTAGTGCCGATTTTTCAAAAATAGCGGGCAGAGATTAAGTGAGCTTGCACACCATCGAGTATTTGAGTGAAGCTGTGGCGAACTGAGGTTTGCCACCGTATTTTTGATTTTTTTGGACCAAAAACAACGTGAAACTTCGAATTCCTCGGTTGTAATTGGAAGAAAGGCGGTATTCCTGCCACAATGTTACCGTGTTTTTATGCAGATGAAAATGCAAGGCAACTGGCGTATGTGCCAGACTCCTACTACTATGAATAACTCAACAATTAGTGGATCGACTATGAAACTGAAGGTATTGATCAGTGCGTGCGTAATGTCAGTTGTACTAGCTTCTTGCAGCAGCAGTGACAACAGCCCCGATAACAGCGAAACAACGGGTAGTACAGCTGGCACTACGGACGGCACTACAACTGGCACAACAACCGGCACAACAACCGGCGCTACAACTGGCGCTACAACTGGCGCTACCGCTAACGATGGTGTGTTTACGGTCGATGTGATGGTAGATGCAGATCAAGGCCCCGAGTGTGAAGAGACCGATGGCTCTCTAACAGTGGCCAGCAATGTAATCACTGGCACGGTTGTTAATCCTGTTGATTCTACGAATTTAGACGTCACTGGCCAGATTCAAGCGGATGGCGCGATAACAGGCGGGTTTGCGTTTAGTGGTGGAGCTTCATTCGCTACCTACACAGGAAGTGTGATTAGCACTGGCGACTTCGAAGGTGATTGGCAAGATGAGTTTGGTTGTATGGGAACTTGGGTTGGAGTTAAAAACTAGTCGTAAAACATGAGTAGTTGGTCTGCCACTCTGGCAGGCCAATCGTTGTTGCCGCCAGCATAAACACGCGGTATCTTATAGGCACTTATCGTAACGATGCGCCACCCATGTCCAAGCCACCACTATTTCCCCGCCACAATCGCCCCGACTTGCCTGCTGATATCCAGCAACGTATGGATGACGTGGAACAAAAAGCCGGATTTGTACCTGAAGTGTTTAACGTGTTTTCTCGACGTCCGGATGAGTTTCGCGCGTTCTTTGCCTATCACGATGCATTGATGGAGAAAGATAGTGAGCTGAGCAAGGGCGAGCGAGAGATGATTGTCGTGGCTACCTCTGCACTTAATCGTTGTTTATATTGCGTAATCGCGCATGGTGCCATTACCCGCATTCGTGAAAAAGCCCCGCGCCTTGCTGATCAATTGGCAACTGATTATCGCAAGGCGGATATCACACCACGGCAATTGGCCATGCTTGAATTCGCTTGTAAGTTGTCGCAACAACCTGCCCAAATTAATCAATCAGATTTTGATGAGTTAACAAGTCATGGTTTTAGCCAGGAGGCTATATGGGACATCGGTGCGGTCTCAGCATTTTTTGCTTTATCCAACCGTATGGCAAGCCTGACCGATATGCGCCCTAACGATGAATTCTATTCGATGGGGCGTTAATTTGGCACGTTAAACCGTTGCAGCTTTTGTCTGCATGGTTTTTGAATGTAGCGTGACGCCAATAATCAATACAGCACCTACAATGTTATACAGCCAGTGCAAGGGATAGAACGTTAACACGGTACCCGCCAGTACCAGAGGGTAGTGCCACAATGCCAGTGGCCCCTCGGCATAACGCTGCAGCAGCATATTAAAACCGTATAAGCCAAACAGGGAAAATGCACCCAGCTGCAATAGCTGTGGTAGTTCTGATCCAACTAGAGGGGTATAGGCAAACATCAGCGGCACCACATACAACCCCTTAGCAATCTTCCAAGCTTCTACGCCAGTGGCCATGGGTTTCGAACCTGCGATTCCGGCGGCGGTAAACGCGGCTAAACAAACTGGCGGCGTGACATTACTATCCTGGCTTAACCAAAACACAATCAAATGTGCTGTTAACAAGAAGGTCGTCATTTCTGCTGGATCAACCATCATTGGCCTTAACGCAATCGAAAGATCGAACGGAATCGTGCTGAGTAATTCCTTGGCTTCTGCTATAGGCATGCCACTCGTGACTTTGGCCGCTATCCCCGGATCAATCAGCATAAAGGTGGCGGCAATAGTGGGGTCTGATACGCCCGCCACTAGTTGTTCGACGATAATGCTATCGGCCAACATACCGGCCAGCGCAGGCGCTGAGAGAATCGATAACACGATGTAGGCTGCTGTTACTGGTAAACCCATACCCAGCACCAGGGAAGCGACTGTGATTAGGCCGAGTGCAATGATTAATGAACCTTGCGACCATTGTGCAATCATCAGTGCAAATGTATTAGCTAAGCCTGATGTGGTGACTGCATTATTGATTAAGCCGACAGCGACTAACAATACGGCTGTCATAATCGATGTTTTTACGCCAAGGTTTAACGCTTTTGCAATATTATGTGGCCCCATTTTGTTTGGGGTAAACCAACTGATTACCACTAAGGTACCAATTGCCACTGCCGCTGCATAACTGGGTGTTTTTCCGGTGACGAGCATAGTCGTCATTACCGCTAGGGGCACGATGAAGTTTAGAAAGCCTGCTAACATTTTGCTTTTATCAACCGCATCGATTTGCTCAGTGCTAATGTTGTGCTTGATCGCTTCGATACGCACGATAAACGCAACCGACATAAAATAGAGTAGCGCTGGCACCACGGATACCGCGACAATCGTGCCGTACGGTATGCCGGTGTAGCTAGCCATGATGAACGCACCTGCACCCATGATTGGTGGCATCAGTTGTCCGCCGGTGGAGGAGGCGGCTTCAACGCCTGCTGCAAACTGTGGCCTAAAACCGTTGGACTTCATCAGCGGTATGGTGATGACTCCGGTGGAGGCGGTGTTAGCAATTGCAGAACCTGAGATGGTGCCGGTGAGTGCTGATGAAATTACCGCGACAAAGGCAGCACCGCCACGCATGCGCCCAGCAATAACTTTGGATGCTTCGATAACAAAATCAGATGCGCCAGAGACAACCAAGAACGCGCCGAAGATCATAAAAAGTGTGATATTGGCCGACGAAATGGTGGTGATGATGCCAAACATGCCTTCGTCGTTGTATAAGGAGCGAAACAGCACATCATCAAGTGGTAGGCTTGCAGCTCTAAACGCACCGGGCAGCAATTTACCAAAGTAGAGTATGTAACCCATCGCTAATATGATGAGTATCGGGATAATCCAACCGGTTAAGCGGCGAGTGAGTTCGATTACACCAACGATGACGATGGTGCCTGCTATCCAATCGATTGGTGTGAACTGCCATGGCAAACCGGTTTGTGCAAGTGTTCGCTCGTATACGCCGTTTTCTGCAAATGCTATCCAGAGTGATGAGGCAGCTATAAGCAAACCGAATATGGTATTCACGGTGATGGATAAGCGTGTAGTGGCCCTGCTACTAAAACTGCGTGTAGTAACGGCTGCTAAAAAAGCAAAGCCTGCGAAGTGAATGGCGTTTTGCCATCTACCGGGTTCATGTAATACAAGATTAGTGGCCAGATGCCACAGAGCAAAAACGATGGTGCCCGCAAAACATAGCTTTGCATACCAAGGCATGTTCAATATGCCGTCGATATCAAACAGGCGATCTTTCATATTCGGTGAAAGCTCTGATGAGTCTGTGTTCATCGCTACGAATTAAGTCGTTGTTGGCAGTGCGTAGGTGGTGAATCAGCAATTACGGTGGATGTATCGAGGGCAGCACATGGCACTGCCCTCGATGTTCGCCTTACGACGACGTGGCAAAAACTTACTTCGCCATTAGATGAGCAGGAATGTCTAGACCCACTTCCTTGTAGTACTTAAGAGCACCTGGGTGCAATGGTACTGGCAAGCCTGCCATGGCCGCATCGATATTCATCGCTTTGGTGGCTGGGTGAATAGCCTGTAAGAAGCCTAGGTTTTCGTAAATGGTTTTTGTCAGCATGTATACATGCTCTTCATCTACATCGGCGTTCACTGCCAAGAAGTTGGGCTGTGCAATCGTATATACATCCTTATCAATACCAGGGTATGTGCCCGCTGCGATAGTGTAGGGTGTCCACAAGTTACGTCCACCATCCATTATAGCTGCTTCTTCTTCAGTTACTGACAACAAGGTAAACCTGCCACCGTTAGCTGACATTAGCTTAGTGACCGCGCTTGTAGGTGGGCCAGAAGGGATGCCTGCAGCAACTGCTTGGCCGTTAGCCAATGCATCAGCTGATGGGCCATAACCTGCGTGGATAAATTCGAAGTCGCTGGCAAAATCAATACCCAAGCCTTCAAGCAATACTTTATTAGAACCCAAGGTGCCTGAGTTTTGCTTACCCATGGCAACGGCTTTGCCTTTGGCTGCCATTAGGTCGCTGACTGTGCCATTTTTAACAAGCTCGTTAGCAAGAATAAACTGCTCAACGTTTTGCCAAAGCATGGAAACTGAACGCATGTTTGTTTGTGGCTCAGAAACGGGCCCAGTACCGGTAGCTGCATAAGAGCCGTATAGCCCTTGCAGAATCGCAAACTGTGCAGTGTTAGCAGCCAGTGCTTGAACGTTCGCACCAGATCCTGCGGAGTTAACGGCGGTTAAGCTGAACTTTTGCTTAGGTAGAAGCTTAACCTTGGATAAGGTCGCGATGGCTGTACCCACTGGATGGTAGGTGCCGCCAGTTGATGCTGTGTTGAGTACGTAATCAACGTCTTCCGCCTGAACTGCCACTGCCATTACTGACAGTGCAGTGGCGCTTAATAAAGTGGATAGCTTACGTAGCTTCATTGTTCCCCCGGTGTTGATAAAAGAGTGTGATAGACAAGCCGAAATGGCTTGATCACAGTGTACTCAAACGCTCATCAATACACCAGAGGAGACTGGGCTTAGCGGATCCAGCTGCTACCATTTAATCAAGTACTTTCAATAGATTAGCCATTTCGATTGCAGCTAGAGCGGCTTCTACACCTTTGTTGCCCGCCTTGCAGCCAGAGCGTTCAATGGCCTGTTCGATGGTTTCAGTAGTGATCACACCGAAGGCGATAGGTACACCTGATTGCATTGAAGCCATGCCTATACCTTTGGTCGCTTCGCCTGCAATTAATTCAAAGTGCAAAGTGCCGCCCCGGATCAACACACCAAGGCAAACAATCGCATCATACTTGTTGCTATCGGCCATTCGCTTAGCGGCAAGTGGGATCTCATAGCTGCCAGGTACCATAGCAATAGTGATATTGTCATCGGATACGTCGTGACGCACCAAAGCGTCAATAGCGCCAGCGAGCATTTTATCGCCTATGAAATCATTCCAGCGTGCGGCAACAATACCGATCTTTAAGCCGGTGCCAATCAGATTGCCTTCTAGTGTTTTGCTCATAGTATTTCTCTAATGTTTTTCGTTTAGCTCGACAGCTTTAATTGATGCCCAAGGCGGTTCGCTTTGGTGTTTAGGTAGCTGGCGTTATAGGGCTGCTCAGCGATGATCAATGGGATCTGGCTCGCTACCTTGATACCTGCAGCTTGCATAGCCGCCACTTTTTCTGGGTTGTTGGTGATTAAGCTCAGCTCGTTAATATTAAGATGGCCCAATATGGTGGCGGCTACATCATAGCTACGCGCATCGGTAGGGAAGCCCAGTTGGTGATTGGCATCAACTGTATCTAGGCCTTCGTCCTGTAATGCATAGGCGCGTATCTTATTGCCCAAGCCAATACCTCGGCCTTCTTGGCGTAGATACACCAATGCACCTGATCCGTGCTCGGCAATCATTTTTAAAGAAGATTGTAGCTGCTCGCCGCAATCGCAACGTAATGAACCAAATGCATCACCCGTTAAGCATTCGGAGTGGATGCGCACCAATGCAGTGGCATCTTTGTCTTTTTGTATGCTCAAGGTGCTGTGCTCAAACCCTTGCGCATCACGAAATACCTGAATGTCGAAAATGCCGTGTTCAGTCGGTAAAACGCTTTTGCCAATCAGGCCCACATCTGTATCAGCAACAACCTTAGCTTTTACCGTCGCTTTAGTTTCTAACGCAGCCCGGTATTGCGCCAAGGCTTCAACCGATATGATTGGGATGTCGTGCTTAACGGCAAACTCATGTATCTCAGGTAAGCGCATCATCGTGCCATCGCCACTCATGAGCTCGCATATGGAGCTGGCTGGTGACAAGCTTGCGAGTATGGACATATCAACAGATGCTTCAGTTTGTCCACGACGCTCTAACACGCCGTTATCTGATGCGCGTAGTGGGAACATGTGCCCTGGCATGGCGATATCGGCTGCAGTGGTGGCCGGATCAATCAAGACTTTAATTGTCTGTGCACGATCCTCTGCGGAGATGCCCGTAGATACGCCTTTTGCCGCTTCGATGGATACCGTAAATGCTGTGCCGAAGCCACTGCGGTTTTGTTCTTGCGGGATCATCAGTGGAATTTGCAAGCGATCCAGCAAGCTGCCATGCATCGCCAAGCAAATTAAGCCCTTGCCGTGAGTTGCCATAAAGTTTACGGACTCGGCAGTGATAAAGTCGGCAGCGATGGCAAGATCACCTTCATTTTCGCGATCTTCGTCATCAACAATAATTATAAACTCACCCTTGGCATAACGGATAAGTGTTTCATCGATTGATGCGAGGGTACTGTTAGTCATAACCATTCTCTTTTAAAAATTCAGCAGTCAATGTAGGAGTAGGCTGCGTGTGTTGTAACAATCGTTCTACGTATTTGCCCAGCACATCAACCTCAATGTTGACCGCATCACCGATTTTTTTACCTGGCATAATGATGTGTTGTTGGGTGTAGCCCACTAAGGTGACGTTAAACCAGTCAGGGCCAACATCCACAACAGTCAGGCTAGTGCCATCGAGAGTGACGTAGCCCTTGTGGACAATAAATTTCATTAACTCTTCGGGGGCTTTAATGCTGACCCAAAGGGCATCTTTGTCTTTTTTGAATTCATTTATCGCGCCGACGTTATCGACGTGGCCTTGTACAAAGTGGCCTCCCATGCGCGTGGTGGGTGTAACAGAGCGTTCCAAGTTGACTGGGCTACCCGTGTTTAGCTGGCCAAGGTTGGTGCGTTTTAATGTTTCGGGTGCAAGGCCTGCGGTAAACCCGCCATCAAGGCTGGTTACCGTTAAGCACACACCATTCACTGCAATGCTGTCGCCGAGTTGCGTATCTTCAGTTACCACCGCACAGGCAACGGATAAGTCAAAGCCATCATCAGACTCTTGGCAACTACGTACCTTGCCCATCTCTTCTACGATTCCGGTAAACATTAAGTGCACCCCCTCATGTATTGCATATCTCCGCGGATTAGCCAGTCATTGCCAAGTTGTTCATGTACTACGTTGCACAGGCTGGCAGCTTGAGGCATGGCGTCGATACCCTTGCCGCCAATTGGCCCTGGAGCTGCCGCACCACCAATGAACTTTGGCGCGAAGAAAGCCCATGTTTCGTTAATGGCTCGCTGATCCATCAAGGCGCCTAATACAGATTGACCGCCTTCAACCATTATGCTCTGCACGCCTTGTTTGCCTAGCATGTTGAGCATGGCCGGGATAGATACGCGCTGTGTGCTTGGGTCTGTATCGATCTGAGTTACTGTGACGCCTCGATTTTCTAATTGCGCCACATGATCAGCAGGCATTCGCTCGGTGGTTAATACCTGTGTTTGTGCATCATCTTTAGTTTGAAATAGCGCACTATCAAGTGGCACGCGCCCAGTGGAATCCAATACAAAACGAATAGGGTTGCGCAACGATTGTTTTGCTAGGGTGGTTTCAGGCAAGCGCACCGTTAACGAGGGGTTGTCATCAATAACCGTTTGCGCTCCAACCAAAATGCCATCCACTGATTGTCGAAGCTCATGGCTGCGGTGCCGAGCCAGCTCGCCTGTAATCCATTGACTATTGCCGGTGTGACAAGCGATCTTGCCATCGATACTGCTTGCGTATTTAGCCACTACATAGGGTGTACCGAATCTAACGTGATGCAAAAAGAAACGCGCTAAATGTTGGGCGGCATTTTCTTCAAGGCCTTGTATTGTTTCAATGCCGTGCTCGCGTAGTAGTGCGGCACCGCCAGAGGCTGTGGGGTTCGGGTCGGCCACTGCGTAAACCACACGGCTAACACCTGCGTTGATTATGGCGTTGGCGCAGGGCGGTGTTTTGCCTTTGTGAGAGCAGGGCTCTAGGGTGACATAAATAGTTGAACCTTTCGCCTGCTTACCCGCATCATTCAGTGCGTTAACTTCAGCATGTGCTTGGCCGCAAACCTGATGGTAGCCTTCGCCTACAATTTTATTATGATTAACCACTACGCAGCCAACCAGTGGATTAGGCGTAACCTGCCCGCTGGCTTTTTTGGCAAGCGCAATAGCGCGCTGCATATAGTGCTTGTGTGCTGGCATTGCCGGCTCCGTGTCATATTACCTATGTTTTTTACATAAGAACCAACAGGGCGCAATGATAGCGGGACACGCACGCACTGATATTTAACATGCACGCGGCGGCCAACTAACGATAACTTCTCCCATCCGGACTATGACCGTCGGCTCTGGAATTTGACCAGATCAACCATGTTTGGCAAGGGTGCCGAACACAGCTCACGGGCTTGGCATGCAACCGCACGCCCTACCGTCGGTGGGGAATTACACCCCGCCCCGAAGTTTCAATGCCAAAGTAACGTAAAACGGTGCTTTTAGCAATCTAGATGGCCCAAAACTGGGCGATAGAGGGGCGAGTCTCGTGGCCTGAACCCTGTTTTGACCATGCTTTTTAAGCTGTTGGCCGTGAATTTCCCTAGCTCGCAGAACGCTTAGCCGAAAACACACACAACACGACCAGCATTGAGGTGGCAATCATCGCCATGCTAACGCTCTCATTCAGAATCAACGCTGCAAGTAGCAACCCAAAAAAGGGCTGGAGAAGTTGAAGCTGGCCTACGGCCGCGATTCCACCCTGAGCAAGCCCGCGATACCAAAACACAAAACCGATCAGCATGCTGAATAAGGATACGTAAGCCAAGCCCAACCAAGCGGGTTGGCTAATGTTGGAAAAACTATCGGGTCTCAAAATAATCGCTAAGATCAACATTAGCGGTAGAGAAAAAACCAAGGCCCAACAGATTACCTGCCAACCGCCATGCTTTTTTGAGAGGATCGCGCCTTCGGCATAGCCCATTCCGCAAACACCGATGGCTGCAAGCATGTACAGATCGCCAATAGAGGCGGCTTCGACGCCGCCGCGCAAAACAAATCCTATCACCAGCGCACTTCCGAGCATAGAGAACAGCCAGAAGGCGGAGCGAGGCCGTTCGCCCCCGCGCAGTACGCCAAACAAAGCAGTGACCAGTGGCAATAGGGCAATGTAAATGACGGAGTGGGCAGCAGTGACATGCTGAAGCGCAAGGGCGGTTAAGAGTGGGAATCCGACAACAACGCCAATGGCTGCGATCAGAAATGACGTGCCATCACTTTTTGTTGGCCGTTGTACTCGAAAGATCAACAACACCGTCAAAGCAACCACTCCAGCGATAGCAGCCCGTGCAGCTGTCAGGAATATAGGGTCGAAATCCATCACCGCTACGCGAGTGGCTGGGAGTGAGCCACTGAAGATCAGCATTCCTATAAAGCCATTAATCCATCCGTTTGTTTTGCTGTCCATACTCTTCTCATTCATTCGAGGGTGAAGGGTACGGGTTAATTCTGAGTAACACTAGATACAATACGCATTCAAACGTGACGCCAGATACAATATGTGTTGTACAAACGTAGGTCAACGATATGAATGAGAAAGAAGCGCTTGAAAGTACTGTTGTGTATGAAAACAAATGGTTGAAAGTGAGGGAAGATAAGATTCGTCGTTCAAGCGGTGCCGAAGGTATTTATGGCGTGGTTAGTAAACCGGATTTTGTAGCCATAGTGCCTATCCACGATGGATATATTCACCTGGTGGAACAATATCGTTACCCAATGCAAGGCAGGTATTGGGAAATTCCACAAGGATCTCGGGAGTCTTACCCTGGTGCTGATTCTGCAAACGTCGCAGCAGGAGAGCTGCGTGAAGAAACCGGGCTAAATGCCAAAAACTTTCAATATGTTGGTCATATTTTTCAGGCGTATGGATACTCTAACCAAGGCCTTCATGTGCACCTAGCCACCAACCTTGAAGAAGGCTCAAAAAATTTAGTTGAAGAAGAGGAAGGCTGATCACAAAATCCTTTAGCCTAGAGGAATTTGAAACAATGATTTGCTCCGGTGTTATAAAGGATGCGACGACAATTTGTGCTTACGGCTTGGCGAAATTGAAGTCGCTTGCCAGTTGATCGATACCGCATCGGCTGCTTATCCCCGATTGGACCCAAACTGGGATAGTTTGGTAGTATCGGGATTAAGGCCACTATCAACGCCAGCCATGACAACACAAGCCGGCAGCGCCAGCTCTGATCTGGCTGAACTAGATAAGCTATTAAATGTAGATGGCTTACGACTTGTCGATGCTGGTTGCGGATCAATGCGCTTCTCTCGTGCATTGGCTAATCGAGGTGCACAGGTGTTAGCTATTGATCCAGATCCTATACAAGCCAAGCTCAATCGCGATCTACCGGCTGAACCAAACATTGAATTTGTAGAAACGGGTGCGGATGCGCTACCCAGCGATGATGCATCGGTCGATGGCATTTTGTTTTCCTATTCGCTTCATCATGTACCAATGGATTTGTACCGTAAAGTTTTTACTGAAGCCGTGCGGGTGCTAAAGCCTGATGGTTTTTTCTGTACGATGGAGCCCGTGGCTGAAGGTGAACTCAATGAAGTGATGAGCTTATTTCATGATGAGAAGCAGGTAAGGGCTGACGCACAACTTGCGCTTAATACCCTGGGTAAAACCATGTTTAGCGAAACACAGGTAGTGGAGTACTTTAATGTTATCCAATTCCGTGGTTGGGATGAGTTTGCCGATCACTACGTCAAGAGCTCATACAACACTAACTACTCGGTAGAAGATGTTCGTGATAGTAAAGTTGAAGCATTGTTTGAACAACGCGGAAAGCCGCTCGGGTATCGCTTTGAGTGCCCCATGAAAATTACCTGTCTCAAAAACCCTGCTTAGCTGGAGAATACTATGGAAACGGTTAGTTTTATAAACATGGCCGATGGCACCAAAGAGGATTACGCATTCCTTGGCAAGCATGAAGATGAGTATGCCAAAGGCTTGCCAGGCCGATTGATCGATGCGCTTAAAAAGCTAGAGCATTCCTTCGCAGGCTATAAAGTATCGCGGCTTGAGCATTCGCTTCAAAGTGCCACCAGGGCGCATAAAGATGGTCGATCAACTGAATACGTACTGGCAGCCTTGTTACATGATATTGGAGATGAGCTTGCACCGTATAGCCATAGTGAAATGGCAGCGTCTATTCTGCGCCCGTACGTAGAAGAGCGGATTTATTGGATTATCAAAACTCATGGTGTGTTCCAGATGTTTTACTACTCGCATCTCACCGGTGGTGATCAAAACGCGCGCGATCGTTATAATGGCAACAAATGGTACGACGACGCCGTAGAATTTTGCCATCTCTATGACCAAAACTGTTTTGATCCTGATTATAAGAGTAAGCCAATATCATTCTTTGAGCCCATGGTGGCTGAAGTGTTTGGGCGTGAGCCGTCGTTTGGCGAGTAGGCAGCTTCAAATGGTATGTTTTTCACCTATGGAATAATAACCGTAATCAGTTTGATGTTCCATTTGGTCAGTAAAATAAGCCTGGCTCGTTCAATTTGTTCGAGCTGCGTAGGTGTTGCAACGCCTGCTTGAATCATCAGTTCCATTCTTAGTGAATCTATCTGGGTACTAGCGATGGTTGTGGTGACACCTTTCTCTGTTGCACTAACCGAGCCTAAGGTTTGAAGTTTGCTTAGGAACTTGTCATTAACTTTTTGTGCGTCTTGTATTATCGATGTGTATAAACCAACTGGATTTACGATTGGGTTATAGGTTTTACTCGTAAGGTCTTTTGTCGATACCGCTACAGCTTCTCTTCCATCGATAAAATCAACTACTGGAAACGATCGAATTGTCGATATTAGTTTGTTATAACGAGAGTGCCTTAGCATACCAGCTTCTAATTTAATGCCTCTATCAATACCGTTGTAATCGACGAAGTAACTACGACAACTCTTTGGTCGCAGATCGATCTTGGTGGAGTGAGGGTCAAGTTGGCTAAGTTGGAATGAACTGGATGGCGGGACTTTACTCGCATCACATTGTTGATCACCTGCCGATTGTTGTGACAATTGCTGGTGAGTGTAAGGTGTTGTAGCAGTACATAACACGATCGGTGGTGATGTGGGATAGATATAACGACTTGTACTACTTGGTGATCGGCTAGATGCGAGCCTATTGTACTGATCGTAATTAAACTTGATAGAAGCGCCAGCGGTTTGCGCTACACCAACAAGTAATCCATTGTCGGCATAGCTCAGTAGAAGCTCGTCGCCCTTTTCGGTGAATAGGCGCGATAAAATACCATTTTTATAGCGCAGGTTGATAACGGAGTTATCTTGCTTTGTGACTGCTACAGGGTAGGAGCCAAAAAAAATCGTTGTCTTCTTGGGTGTGGTTAGATGGTAGTGCTGCAGTTTATGTTCAATCGTTTCTTTAGGGTTTTTATCCGCTACATAATTATGTTTATCGATGGGTGGAAATAATTGCCTAGTGCCATCTGGCTTAATCAGTTCGAGCTTGTTATCACGTTGAAGCAATCTAACATCGTAACTATGACGCCATACGCTGCCGACATTTGAAGGTATGGGCCCACTAGTGGGTAGATATTGCAAGTTAAACGGGATCGCATGGCTAAATTCGTCGGGCAATTTTGCTGTGTAGTTATGCTGCGCGCGCAATATAATGTTGGAGGTAATATTATCCGTATTTGCATGCAGATTCGTTGCGACGCTTAAATACGCCAACGCATATAGAGCGCTGCGAATAAGGCCGAGGTGATACCTAAGGCAATAGTTTTTGTGTTGGCACCAAGAAAAATACAGGTCCGAGAAGGTCAGTAGCTGGTTATCCATATCCGTTATCTCAATCCGTGAGAGCGATCACAATACCTTTCTCGATGAAGATCCACAAGCCTGTATGCTGGTGAAATTAATTTTAATTGTTCGTTGACCGGTCGGTTTGTTTCAGTTAGGTTGTTTACTACGGAGAGTTATACGACAAGGAGTTGTTACCCTCATGTTCGAATCCCCTCGATTAAATTATTGGTTTTTTGTAGTAAAAGCGGTTTTCTCCAAAGCTGCATTTTTAAAGCTTGTTATGCTCATCTCGGGTGCCAGCAGTTTGCTTGTTAATGCGACCGAAGTGCTTGATATTCCAAGCATCACTGCAACAAAAATCACACGCGACACGCGTACTGGGGAGGTCATCTCCAGTGATTGGATTCAGCTATCTTCTGACGGCCTGCGTGCACGTCAGTCGGGTTCTGAAGCCTCGTTTGAATACCTACAAAATTTCTCTCAAGAAAAGCTTTGGATGATGGATTGGAGCCGCAAAATTCTGCTCGAAGCATCACCTGATGAAGAAAACTTGATTGATCAAAATGATGCTAACGCGGCGGTAGAGCCATTTGTAGCGGTTGTTGGAGAGGTGCCGCAAAGTAGTGTTCTCACCGCTGTTCCGTGTATTAATCTTGTAGCCGTGAAGGTAGGGATAGCTAAGTGGCGAGAGCAGGATGTTGCGGTTTGGCGTTGCGAATTCGCAGGTGGCGAACACTATAGCGAAGTGTTTTTCAGCCAACTGTGGGGCCTGGTCATACGCGAAGAAAGGATTGACCAAACAATCATCGAGCTAAGCAATATCAGGCAAGCCGAATTTTCTGCGGGCCACTTTACACCTCCAACATATTTTAGAAAAACAGATTTTCGTGAACTGATAATAGGATCGCCAGAAATTGGTAGTTATTCTGAGTAGTTACGAACTCGAAAAATAAACTATCGATTCACAGTTTTTCAAACGGGAGATATCAGTAGGAAAATTCCTATTGAACTGTCTGGAGTCTTCGGATAGTTTTAACATTACCAGAGAAACCTCTGTGTTTAAGGACCGAAACACTAGATTGATTCGGGTTTGATTGGCTTAGGATATCCCTAAGCACTACGTTTTAAATGTTTATATACAGGAGTAGTTAAACATGCGCACTATCGCATCTAAGCAGGCAGTCATAAACAAACGTCTCATTCGAGGCCAAGGTCTGACTGAATATATCATCATCGTCGCACTTATCGCACTAGCATCTGTTGGCGCGGTCGGTTTCTTTGGTACATCAGTTAAAGCTCAATTCGTCAACATGGGCTCAGAGCTTGTTGGTGGTAACAGCGGTGCAATTGCTACGGCGCAAGGCGCAGTGGCGGCCGAAGATGGCACTGCGGCAACTAAGGCAACCTTAGGAAACTACTAGTAATTGTCGCAAGGCAAGTAGAAACTCAAGCGTGTAGTTGAATACGTGATTAAGGCAGTAAGCGCAGCCGAGTATCTCGGCTGCATTCTTAAAAGCATGGGAATGGAGGCGAAATGCGAACCTATCAGCGTGGACAAGTAATGCCTTTAGGTCTGGCGCTAGCTGCGGCAGGAGCCCTAACAGCACTAGTTCTTTTTAATACCGGCCAAGTCGTCTCGGATAAAACCAGATTAGCAAACACTGCTGATGCCGCTGCCTACAGTGGTTTGATTTGGCAGGCGCGAGCACTGAATTTTCAGGCCTATACCAATCGTGCAATGGTTGCGAATCAGGTAGCAATGGCTCAAGCGGTTAGCCTTAAGTCGTGGGCGCTCTATGGCAAGATTGCTACAAGCAACATCAATACTGTGCTCGGTGGGGTGCCTTTTGTTGGCGCTGTCACTAATGCCATGGCAGTAACCATGCGTACGGCCGAGAATTTAGTGTCGCCTATTAGCGCGGGAATGCTTTCGGTGTCCAATGCAGTCAATGGCGCATTGTCAAAAGCACAAACTGCCATGTTTGCCAGTAGTTTTGCAGCAACGCCAGAAATCATCAGAAATGTCGTTAAAGCCAACGACTCCCGCTTTGATTCAGACACCGCTTACAGTATCGCTAGTCAGCTGCGTAATGTGAAGGACTGGGAAAGCTTTACCGAAGGCTACGATACATCCAACCGGCAAGCCATGAAGGCACGGATCGATGTGATAAACCGTTCTAGAGATCCTTGGTCTAAAACCCGTAATTGGGATTTCTTTAATAGCTATATGCCGGTATTCGGTATAGCCAAGTTTAGGCTGGAAAAGCGAGCTGAAACCCGCCTAATTGAGGTAACCACTACCCAGGCTGATGACAGAGGCAACCAAACAAGCTCCCAGACAAACTACGAGTGGAAGGCAAAAGACTCTCTTTCGTTACAATTTCAGTGGTGGACACCTACCTTGCGCGGAATCAGGTGGAAGCGATTTGAAACACCCATTGGCTGGGGCGAAGCGATTGCGAATAATCAGGTCGGTGATGGCAGTATAGAACCCTGTCCGATGGATGATAATGATGGACGAGCCCGGTGCGCGAAATGGCTGGGGCACAACAAGCTATCAGAGTTGGCAGCGGACAATGGCGTGCGCGATCTAAACGGTAATGAGAGCCGAGAAAAATTGGGCGCTACGTTCAATGGTATTAGAGCTTATCGTTCGCTTACCCAAGAAATCGAACAACAGCAAGATCCTCGATTGGTATTACGTGTTGAGGTGGCCATGCCGATCAATGATATTCGATCGTCCGAGAGCTTTCTAAATTCTGAAACATTTAAAGCGTCAGTTAAGGCGCCCGGTGAAGTGCTGACATCAGTCAGTACAGCTGAGGTGTATTACCAGCGCCCTGAAGATTCCTTATCGGTTGAGGGCGAACGAGCCAATGGATATAACCCCTATTGGGATGTCAGGTTAGCTGCGACGTCCAAAGCAGAACGGTTTGCAGCGCTTAGCTTGCGTGCTCAAACCAGTACAGCTTTAGCACCGAGTGTTTCTGCAGAAGCCATGGGTAATTACATTGCGCCATCGGGAAATGTTCAAGGTGATGTACAGAGTGAGCTGGATAGTATCGCCAGGCAATTAGCCACTGCAGATGTTGATAGTGCGGAATACGCCCAATTGCAAGCGCGTGAGACACAACTGCAAGCCGTTCAAAATGGTGTGGCAAACACTGGTGCATACTCAGATGTTAACGCAATCGCGCAAGCGTTCGATGTTGATCCAGCGGAGTTAGTTAATTCGCAGGCTTATCAAAATGTAGTTGCGGGTGTGGGCGAAGAGGCACTTCGGGCTTACGTAGATAACAAGGTTGCCACTTTGGGCCTTGATGTATTGAAGGGCCAAGTAGAGGCAGAGTTAAAGGCTGCATTGGAAGATGCAGCGGCCGCAATACTGGCAGGTGCTATGCAAGGTCTCGGTGGATCACTAGGTAATGCAGCGCAAGCTGTAGATGATATCAACGGGAAAATTCAAGGGTACGAAGATCAATACAATCAAGTGGCAGGAACCATCGAAGATGTAAGAACCGGTGCTGAAAATCAGCTAGCTGCACTCGAGGCTGAGCTTGATAGGGTTAAGGACAGCATCGCTGAGCAATACGCTGAAAAAACGGAAGAGCTACAAACTGAATTAACTGAAGCCACGCAACCATTTTTGGATGAGATTGCAATCTTGGAAGGTCAGCTGACTGCAGAACTCGATATACCACTAACGCTATTACAGATCGAAGGCATAAATGCAGGCATTGCAGCCGCGAACGTCAATATTCGTGATCTCCAGGACACTCATAAAACGATATTGGCGCAAGACGTAATGGATATCGTCAATAGTTCCACCGACGTCATGAGAATCGACTTGGAGCAAGCTGAGCAGCTGATCAAGTTTGACAAAGGTGAGTTTCAGCTTGATGTTAAAGATTTGGAAGTTTCTGATGCGGATTTAGATGACGAATGAACCAATTTATCAAAACCAACAAGCCAGGTATTTATACACAGGGAAGCTCAATGACTGAGTTTGCTGTGCTGACTTTAGCTATGTTGCCCATCATGATCGGTATTCCGATGGTGGGCAAGATGATCGACTTAAAACAGACTACGATCAACGCTAGCCGTTATGCAGCATGGGAAGCTACTGTGTCTAGTACGCTTAATCCTGCTGATCAAATCGATTCACGGTTTTTCCAAGATTCAGAAGGGGCGATCAAAACCCGGGCAGTGCAGCATGCAAGCAACCGGCTTTGGGGTGAGACGAGTGGTGTTGCCCCCACTTCATATATGGAGAAGGGTGCAGTACGCATAGCCGATAACAGCGCTGCAGCCGATGCGCTGCAAGTGAATATCACTAACAGCATTGACGGTGGTTCAAGTGTGGGCGTGAGTTTTGGCGGAACTGTAAAAGATGCAGGTGATATTTTGTCGTGGGCGCCTGGTACTGATTGGGGTATAGCAGCCGATGGTTTGCTTAGAGCAGCGGTTCAAGTCAGGGTAAAAGAAAATGCCCTTCTTAATGGAGCGAATACCAATGCCTGTAATGACGAAGGAACAACGTTCGCCTGTATGACAGCTGAAAATAGCATCATGGTAGATAACTGGAGTGCAAGCAGTGATCGTCAAGCGGCTGATCGTACTCGTAGTTTTGTACCCACCACGGCGATACGTGATGTCAGCGACATTTTAGCGGCAATAGGTAACGTGCCAGTGTTTAAAGAGCTCAAAGGGCTTAAACGTAAACACGGCAAATTTGGCTTTGGCCATGTTGACATGGAGCCGTTGCCGCGATTGCTCGGTGATTACCCCGAGTAATATAAGGAATTCAAATGCATATCAAAGTGCTAAGCGCGATTCTTCTAACGTTGTGTGTGTCGACCGCGCGGGCCGTTAATAATGATCTGCAATTCGTTGATTTACCTAACGGTGCAACAACTAGCTGGGTAGCCACTGATATGAACCATAATGGGCATGGCATGGCTGTCAAAACACTCTCTACAAACCAGTCTGTGGAAGAGGTTATGAACTTCTACCGTACCGCATGGGGAACGCAGGGTGATAGCCTAAGTGATATTCCGAGTTTTGTTGAGAAAAAGGTCGGTGAATGGCGAATTATTAGCCGTATATCCGAATCTCATAATTTGGTTGTACAAATTAAAACTGGTCGCGATGGAGATACAGAAGGGTTTATCTCCTCAATGGCATTGGTAGCAAAGCCTCAGCTTAGATCCGATTCGATTCCAACCCCGCCAAACACCTCTCAGGTTTCTCATACGCGAACAGGAGACAAGGGGAAGACAGGCCACACCACGATACTAGTGACGCCCTCTAGTGTTGGCGCAGCGGTGGGCTTTTACAAGGATCATCTAAGTCGTGATGGTTGGATACTTGTGTCCGATGAATTTGTAGAAGGTAGCCACGTAATGAAGTTTAACAAGCGAATATCGGCGTTTGAAATAGTGGTCAGTGCCGCTCAAGATGGCACGACGGTGATCTTGCTAAATCGGACTCAGAGCAATGGTTGATCTACAGAAAATTCGAAAACAACGACAATCGGGTTCAGCTAGCATTGAGTATATTGTGCTTTCCGCAATGATCATTAGTACCCTTTTTTTACCTATTCCTCCGTTTGATATTTCTCTTGTGGACTGGTTCCTCGACACACTACGCGCGTTTCAGGCAAATAGTACTTATCTTTTATCTCTTCCGTAAACGGACCTATTCAACTTTTGCAAGGCAGCTATGATTGATCTAACAAACGGTAAGAAGACGCGGAAATCCAAAAAAAACCTAATCATGATGTGTTTGGCAATAATATTAGGTGGTATGGGTGTGTTGCTTTCTAAAAACTATATAGAAGAGCAGGTTGCTTATTACAAAGGGCAGCTTGAGCAAACCGAAACCATGGTGAAAATCGTGGTGCCAAATCGCAAACTGCGCAGAGGTGAAATCGTCTCGAGCAATGATCTGCTGCTTCGTGAAATTCCAGAGAAGTACGCCGATAGTAATTCGGTTACGGCAGCCAACTACGATGTAGCGATTGGTCAACGGGTCGATTTTGATATAGATGAAGGTCGCCCGTTGTTATGGGCACATTTAGAAGGCGGCTTGAGTCCAACGTTCTCAGGAAAAGTACCAACTGGTTTGCGCGCAATGACAGTGCGTGTAGATGAGATCAATTCGATATCAGGATTTCTGCAACCTAAAGACCGAATTGATTTATTGCTTACCTACGGTTCAGGTTCTAATCAGCAGATAACTCCAATTATCCAGAATTTAGATGTCATCGCTACCGGTGTGCAAACCTTAATAGATAAAAATGGTGCCGGGGCTAAACGCAGTTTTACCACCATCACTGTTCAAGTTAGCCCTGAGCAAGCCAAGAAAATTACCTTGTCTCAACAAATTGGAAAAATGACGGCCATGCTACGAAACCCTGAAGACGAATCGCCGCTAAGCACAAAGCCGATGAGTGTTTCTTCATTGTTCGGCGAGGTGAAGTCTGTAACGCCAGTTGTTAAAAAGCGTCAGAAGAAAGCTAAGAAAAATCCTGGCATTGAATACATCATCGGAGGATCCTGATGTTCAAATTATTCGCAAACGGATTTGTGCTGCTTGCTAGTAGCGCGTTTTCAGTTGCTTCGTTCGCAACCGGATGGATTGAGATCGGTGCGCCGTCAAACCAATCTTCGCAATCATTCAAAACGAGTGGCGATGCTGGCGATCGACTTTACATGTCTATAGGTGGTGAATCGTTCGCTGATATTGCTCAGCGGCTAACTGGATCGCGTGCTAACGCATCGGCTATCGCTAGATATAATGGATTAGCAGAAGGTGGATCGCCTAAGCTTGATCAACTCTTGTTGATCCCCGGCGGTTTGTCGGAAAAAGACAATCGTGCTAAATCGTTGATTAAGGAATTCTCAGGCCAAAGTGCAACCAATACAGCTGCTGATTCTGCACCGCTATTGGAGGTACTATCCAAAAAAGTGGACATGTTTGTTGGCGAAGTACAAGTTCTGGATCGTGTGCAGGTAGTGCGCGTAGCGGTCGGTAACGGCAAAATTGTACGAGCTGAAGTACTTGCAACAGGTGAATTGTTAGTTATCGCGTCGACTGCGGGCAGTAGTTCTATCCGTTTGTGGCATAAGGATGGATCGCAAACAGACTACAACGTTCGAGTTAGCGAAGGTGATCCGGAAACGCGCTTCTATATGGAAAAAATGGTGCGTATGAAAGTCAAAATGGTTGAGTTCCGTAAAAGCGCACTGGGTCAACTTGGCATCGACTGGAGTGACGGAGCGGCTGGTCCTGGCTTTGCTATAGCCGGTGATGCTGTAGGCAATAATTTGTTTCGTCCTACCGTTGGGGGCTTTACCGGCTTACCCAATACGGTAGAACCGTTCTCCACCTACTTTGGTATCGCTTCCAATATCACGTCGCGTATTAATTTTCTATCTACCAACGGTGATGCAGTGACTATTGCAGAACCGGTGCTAACGGCCTCTAGTGGTGGCAGTGCTAAGTTCCTGGCAGGTGGTGAAGTTCCTTATCCAACACGTGATGCTAATGGCAATACAGTTGTCGAGTTTAAAGAATATGGTATCAAACTCGATATTTCACCTCAGATTGATTCTGCTGGAAACATACGCACATTAATCGACACCGAGATCAGCTCCCTTGACCCTGCGGTAACAATACAGGGTGCACCCGGCTTACTAACCAGGCGTGCGCAAACTCAGGTTAATGTGCGCTCCGGTGAAACCATTGTTATTTCTGGTTTGCTAACATCTGAGAACAGTAAAGATGTAGACAAGTTGCCAGGTTTGGGCAATCTGCCAATTCTTGGTGCACTATTCAAATCTCGCAACGTTCGTACTTCAGTTAGCGAGCTTGTTATATTTGTGACACCCGAAGTGATCGACCCGAGTAACAACTCTATGTCTGCAATCAATCAAGAGCGTCTTGAAGCGTTCAATGCGAAGACAGATCAGGTTCGGCAAACTCTGCCGATCATGGAATAGCTCGATGTTTGATTTTTACTTCCAGCATAGTGGTGGTCGACGCAAGCTTCATAAAGTAAAAGGTTCCGCTTGCGCTATCGGCAGTATCCGTAGTAGCGATTTAGTCGTTGATGCCAAACGCGTGTCTAAAAAACACGTAGAGCTAATACTTAAGTCCGATGGCGTTCACTTAAAGGATCTGGGTAGCCTTAGTGGAACTTGGGTTAACCGCAAGAGGGTGGTTGAGTATGGTCCACTGTCTGAATTGGATGAAGTGACTATTGGCGACGTTACGCTATGGTTGGATGGTTTGCCAAAGCTTGACAAGGTATCGGCTACCATTGAACAGCCCATATACAAAGAAGCAAACGAAGAAGAATTATCCGTAGCTCCTGAGGAAAAAAACACTAACCGATCAGGTGCCAGTCGGGTACTGTCTTTTGCAGCTCGGGCTGTTTCGCGTATTAGTGCATTAGAAGAATCCAGTACAGCAATTAATATTGCTGAACCAGAAACGGTAGCTGAAGGATCGGAGCTTCCAGTCGCTGCAAATGCAGAGAATAATATGGCCCCTGCCAACTTTGGCAGCTCTTCAACTCCAGTTGAACCAAAGATCGACGAGCCAAAAATTGATGAGCGTGTTGCGTATTGGAGTAGCATTGTTCATGACCAGCTAATTGATCAAATGGACTTACGTCGTAAAGACGTTAACCGAATGACGGACGATCAATTGCGGGAAGAATCACAAGAGCTTATTGCTGCCATAGTTAGCAGCCTGTTATCACAGATACCAGGTGATCTTGATGTTGAAAAACTAAAAAATAATGTGTTGAACGAATCCGTTGGCTTAGGCCCACTCGAACAGTTTCTTGAAGATGAAAGTGTTACGGAAATCATGGTTAACAATCATCGTGAGATATTTGTGGAGAAAAACGGCAAAATCACGCGCTCGCAATATCAATTCAGTAGTGACAAAGCCGTCTATTCAATTATCGAACGTATCATCACGCCAATTGGCAGGCGTATCGATGAGAGTAGCCCGATTGTAGATGCTCGGTTAAAAGATGGCTCGCGTGTTAATGCCGTTATACCACCTTTGGCATTAAAAGGCCCAAGTCTTACAATCAGAAAATTTCCTAAAAAGCGATTGGAATTCAGAGATTTAATTGCATCGGGTTCAACCAATGATCAAATGGGTGATTTTTTACGTATCTGTGTAGAGATGCGTAAGAACATCATTGTGGCTGGAGGTACTGGTTCTGGTAAAACCACATTGTTGAATGTGCTCTCTAATTTTATACCAGACTCGGAACGAATCGTCACAATAGAAGACGCTGCTGAAGTTAAACTGGTTCAGCCCAATTTGGTGTCACTAGAATCACGCCCACCTAACCTGGAAGGTAAAGGTGAAATCCCGATACGTGAACTGGTAAAAAATGCACTGCGTATGCGCCCAGATAGGATCGTGGTAGGTGAGTGTCGTGGTGGCGAAGCGATTGATATGTTACAAGCAATGAACACCGGCCACGATGGTTCACTTACTACCATTCACGCTAACAATCCTCGCGATGTTATCTCAAGGCTCGAAGTATTGGTATTAATGGCTGGTATGGATTTGCCAGTGACAGCTATCCGCGAGCAGGTGGCCTCTGCAGTGGATATGATTATTCAACAGACTCGATTTCCCTGCGGTTCACGTAAAATTACCAAAGTAACTGAAGTGGTGGGTGTGGAGAGCGGAACTGTTCAGTTACAAGACATTTTTGAATACAAGCAAGAGGGTGTTGATGAAAACGGCGTAGTGCAGGGTACTTTCCGCCCTACTGGATTTATCCCGACGTTTTATGAAGATTTACGCAGCATCGGTATTGAAGTGAATCTGGATGCGTTCAAATCTAAGGCAGTGATCTGATGAACGTCTTACTCATTTTAGTTGTCATTTTTATAAGCGCTAGCTTAGTGGTGTATTCGATTCTTCACACATCAGCAGGTGCCTGGGAGCGCTATTCCCAGCACTTTACCAATACCGCTGACGACCAGCTTCAAAAAATGTTTGTATTTGCGGATGCACGTAAATTGCTGTTTATTTTTATTGGTGCCTTGCTGCTAGTGCCGATTTTGCTGGTCTGGTTAGGCCAATCGCCTGTTCTGATTGCAGCCGTCGTTGCCTGTATCATCATAGCTCCCAAGATGATCATGAAACGTCTGGCTAACAATCGTCGAGATGCAATCAACACGGCATTACCAGATGCTTTACAGCAAATATCGGGTGCTATGCGCGCCGGCTCTACGTTTACCACTGCCATTCAAGCGATGGTTGCAGAACAAACAGGGCCAATTTCACAAGAATTCTCCCTCATGCTTCGAGAACAACGATTAGGTTCTCGTTTGGAGGAGGCCCTAGAGAATTTAGGTGAGCGTGTACAAACCGAAGAAATGGATTTAGTTATCTCAGCGGCTTTGATTGCGCAAGACGTTGGCGGTAATCTTTCAGAAATACTGCATCGTTTATCTGACACCATCAGACGAAAGCTGGAAATGGAGGGCAAGATCAAAGCCCTTACTGCCCAGGGTGTGCTGCAGGGACGAGTGGTAACCATGCTGCCATTTATGGTTCTAGCTGCCTTATTATTTATTGAGCCGGAAGCCACCCGAGCCATTTATACCGGCTTGTTAGGATGGATATTTTTATTCGTAATTCTAGTGCTCCAACTTGTCGGTGGCGCAATGATACGCAAGATAGTGAATATTGAAATATGATTATCTTCGCTATCAGCCTAATGTTTGGTGCATTTGTAGCAATCGTTTTTTATCAACTATATCGCATGTTTCATGCGGTCCCAGATGAAGATCGATCCTTTATGGATCGCCCTGCCTTGGGTTATCGTTTGGTCTGGCCATTGATTCAGCTGTTTGTGCACTACTGTGGTGAGATCGTTAGTGAACAACAAAAAACACTAACCTTTTTCCGCTTAAAGCAGGCGGGTGTTGAATACAGCCTATCGTCTGAGCAGTTTATCGGTGCCAAGGTTGTTTCGTTTTTTGCGTTTACCATGCTTTTCTATCTGTTGTTAAAACTGGCAGGTTTTGACGCCGCTATGTTCTCTCTATGCATCGGCATTGCGGGTTATTTTTATCCAGAGCTTTGGTTGCGAGAAGTCACCGGTAAACGTAAAAACAGCATACTCAGAGCACTACCGTTTTACCTAGATATCATTACCTTGTCGGTGGAGGCAGGTAGCAATCTTACTGGTGGTTTGACACAAGCGGTAATGAAATCATCTGATTCGCCACTACGTAGTGAGATATCCAGAGTGCTACGTGATATCAGAGCGGGTAAGACTCGTGCCGATTCCTTAAGAGCGATGGCTGATCGAACCGGTGCACGATCATTGACCTCAGTTGTGTCGAGCATGATACAAGCCGAAAAATCTGGCTCTAGCCTTGGCCCTATTTTACGTGCCCAGGCAGAACAATTACGTAGTGAGCGATTTCAACGAGCTGAGAAGCTTGCAATGGAGGCACCAGTGAAGCTATTGGGGCCTCTGGTGATGTTTATATTCCCAACAACGTTTTTAGTGCTGGGTTTTTTAATTCTTAGTAAGGCCATTCTTGAACAGATGATTACATTTGCCCCAATTGTGTGGGCCTATCATTGGCCAGGTTAAGGCCATGTTTGTTTCACGATCAAGGAAGACATATGAAATATCAAATTAAATCGACTGTGCTACTAAGCTTGCTAGCATCAATTACGTTGCTAGGTTGTGATTCGTCTGGCCAGTTGCCAAGCGATGCTGAAGTGCGTATTTCGCCTGAAGGTCAGTCAATCGATATAACACAGATTACCAATAGCAACGGTGGTTGTGTGTTTAACCCTAATAACTATGTTGATACGCCATTACTGCTCTCTGTTCATGATGGTGATGGTTCACCAATTGGCGAAGCGGAGATTAGTGTCAATATTGATTATTCTGGCAATACTTTTTCAGGCCCGCCTGTGTTGGCGTTATATGAAGATCTCAACTCGAATGGTGTGGTTGATGCCGACACTGAGTTAGTTTCTGGCAGGGAAGACAACGGCTATGTTGGAGAAACTCGTCAGTACAGCGGTGATAAGCATATGTTCTTGCGTATTAATTTATCTTGTTCGTACATAGGTAATATACATGTTCGATCCCAGTTTGCTTATAAGCAGATGAATGTCGCCGTTAACGCCACTAGAACAGTTACGGTTGAGACAACAGAAACGGCAACAGCAACCGAAAATACAGCACAGTGATGGCGATCAAATTCAATAGCCGAATACTGCTTAACGATAAACCGTTGGCTGTTGAACTTTGTGTAGCTGCTGGCTTTGTTGCACGCTTAAGAGGCTTGTTGTTCACCGATAGCCTCAGCCCGAATCACGGTATGTATATCAAGTCCTGTTCAGAAGTACATTCATTTGGTATGGCCTACCCTCTTGATATCGTGTTTCTTGATAACGAATCAAAAATAATCAGGGTGGACATTTTACCCAGGCATAGTATGCGACGGTGCCGAGACGCTACCGCCGTAATCGAACTATCCGAAGGCAGTGTTGAAATATTAGGAATGAAACTCGGCGACCTGCTGTCGTTTTGTAGCCAATCAGAATTTGAAGAGGTGTTGTCATGATCAATCTAGCAAACTCAAAAATCCACACGTCCAAAGGTGTAAGGTGCTCGGCATTGTTGGCAGTTATGTTGCTTGCGACAGCTTGTGCAACAACGGCGCCTCAATCGCCACAAATGGCCAAGCCTGCCCCCTACAGTGACGACGTATTTGAAATCTCTGCTTTAGCTGATAAAGCATATCGCGCTAGTAGATGGATAGAAGCGGCTCAATATTACAATAAGCTATCTGAACTTGTGCCACAAGATGCCTATGTTTGGTTTCGTTTAGGTAATACCTATGCGCAACAAGGTGCCTATCAGCAAGCCATCGGCGCATATGAGACTTCAATTAGTCGCAATGCTGAGCAGCCCAAGCCGTGGTTTAACTTGTCGACCGCGTACTTACTCAAGGCCCAAGCTGCGATGCAGATGTCATGGTCGCAAATGCGCGCAGATGATCCGGCTAAAAAACTCGTGGCGACTAAGCTACAAATGCTAAATGCATTAATGCACTCGCGGATAGAAGATTCGATTCAGGAAACTAACTATCCATAATTGATATTGGCATACACAGGAGGTGACCGCTATGTTCCATCTAAAATCTAGAAGTACGCAATCTGGCGCGACAATGGTAGAGTTTATTTTCGCTGCACCTGCGGTACTATTTTTGGGATTGGGTAGTGTGCAAGCGGGTTTGATCTACCACGGTAAAGCAACGCTTAACTACGCCACATTTGAAGCTGCGCGTGCGGGTGCGGTTGATCATGCTCAGCTTGAGAGTATGAAGAACGAACTCGGCTTCCGTCTAGCGCCTCTTATGGGTGGCGATGGCACAGCTGAGAAAGCGGCTGAGGCCATATCAATGTCAATAGCCGGCGTTAACTTGCCCTTGCAAACTAAACTTGAAATTCTTAATCCCACTGTTCAGGCTTTTGATGATTGGGGCCAGGTAAGCTTAGATTCAGGTGTGCGAGTAATCCCGAATAGCCATTTACGAAATCGCCATGCAGAGAGAAGCCAGGTTGGTTCGCAATCTGGATTAAACTTGCACGATGCGAATCTTTTAAAAATAAAAGTCACTCATGGCTTTCAAATGAAAATTCCATTTATCGCAGCTATATTCGCAAAAGCAATGGTGGTAACTGACTTAGCCAATGCACATTACTATGCTTTAAAGCAGATTCCGATTACATCTGTTGTAACGGTACGCATGCAGAACGAGGCTTGGGAATCTCAAATAATTGCAGAAGCTGGAGTCGCACCATTGGCTGCGAATAATACCAGTACCAATCAAGTTGTTAGTGATAATCCATCTACGGCGGTTGCTGTCACACCCTGTACAGACCCCTATGGCTTGAGTGGTCATAATGCATTGATGTCCAGTGTGACATATCCTGAGGGTGGACAAGATTCAGGAGTCTGTGCGGCTAGTGTGTTTGTAAACAGCCCCATAAGCAATGCTATTGGCGGTGCGCAAACCCAAGGAGCACAACCGGCGGCCTTGAGTGACGATAGTGGCCAGGGCGCTGATGGTTGTACATAAGGTCTATAATTAGTAGTCACTAAAGATGCTGGAGTATCCCTCGTCCCCAACCATGGTGCCGCCGCGGTTGCCGAATGTTTAGACGTGCGCGGTGCTCGTTTTGTCCATCGTTTTTAAGCCAAACGCATTAAGTGATCTTGCAGATCCTTTATACTTGGGGTTGGGAGGGATGAATGATTCTTTGGGTTCGCGTGATTGGCGAACGGCTCGATATCGGTCCATGGGCTCTATTCCTGATGTGTTCTGCTAAGCTTCTGTAGTAATTCGTAACACATAAACCCTGCTGCCAACTGTGTGTCAGTAGCGGGAGGAGTCCAATTTGAATACGCCACCAGTAAAGCTGTTTGTTTTATTGTTCCTGGTTGCAATGTTATTGCAATCTTGCGGACTATTGCCGAAGCCGGATATCTGTGACGAAAGAACAGGGCGAGCTGCCATCGCTGCTCAAAATTACGATGTAGCGTATGAACATTTAAAAGGGTGCGAAAAGTTAGAGAATGTTTCTGGCGAAGCATTGGCTCAATTAGCGTTATTGACCGAAATCGGTTATGGAACATTCGAATCTGATAAGGCTAGGCATACAAAATATTTTGAGTTTATGCATCGTGCTGCTCTTAAGTTAGAGCCCAATGCAATTTCATCATTGATCAGTTTTTATAAAAATGGTGATAAAATCGTGCCGCAGGAGCCTCGAGTAAACATAGCAGAATGCCTGATGAAATTGCTTGATTCTGGCCAAGGTAACCGACGACAAGTGCTGATTTGTTTGTCATTGTAGTGTCAATTGGCGGGCGATCCGACTATCCGTATTGGTTGGTGATATGGCATACTCAGGTAACCATGGCGGAGCGCAGTATGACACTAGCTAACAATTGTGGCTTCTAGGTGCCTGCCGGATTTTAGAGATATATTCTCAGCCGATCAGCGGTGGAATTTCGTTTGACTACGCGTGTATAGGTGTGCCGTTATTTTGAGTTAAAAGAAATGATGAACCTCTGCTGCGGACATCATTCAGCCGCACGCATATTCTTTGTGACGGTTAGGAATCGTCCTCAACCTGCCGTAGTCCATGATACGAAATCAGATTATCGCTGTGTCTTTCGTAGGACAAGAATGTGCTTTCACCGGACCTTGCTATGCTCTCGTGCCCAAACCCATGTTCATTATCATCATGGACTATGGACTTTGTTCTGGTTGCTGTGCTGGCATTGCAACCTAGGTACCACATAACTGAAGGCAAGTGCCGAGCGGCTAGGTTTGGGAGAGATTCAGTAGTCAATAACCCAATCTGACTATTGACAGTAATATCGCCATTATGAATCAACGAGCGAGCAGGTGGTTAATATCGTACTGTTCGAGAATGCACTCGCATATAGGGGTTTGATCTAGCAAGTATCAAATTATCCGACAGGCAGGAATGGGCACACAGTACGCGTTCCCAGTTTTGAATTGATCGAACTACTCCACGTCCGCTGAGTGTAAGGTCGAGTACTACGGATTGCAGTCGCTTTATATAGTTGATATCGCGCCGACGACAGAGATGACATTGTTACACTTAAGTTGACGCATTCGACAAGGCCTGTGCCGCAACAATCTCTCCAATCGTTGCGCAATCTTCAATACTAAACGTGAGTGGTATACGCACATCATATAAACGCGCTAACACCTTGTCGGTTTGTGGCAGTAGAGTAGTGGGGAAGTATTGCCAACTATCGTAGCGACTGGTATAGGCAGCGGGCTTGTCAGCGCCGAACCATTTCAGTTCTACGCCGGCATCTTTACAAGCATTTAAGAAGGCCTGGTTTTGATCTTCACTAAAACTATTGATCGCGAACTGGGCTGAGCTATGTACTTCAACGGCACTTTGATGCTCCTGCGGTACGTCGATAATATCTACAGTGGCTAGTTTTGCTGCTAATGCCTCGTAGCGAACATTCCAGCGTTGGCAGTTGGCGTCTAAATTAACGAGCTGTGGGCGCAGGATGGCGGCGCGCAGGTTGTCCATGCGGCCACTGCAGTTGGGTGTCATGTATTTAACTTGTTCAAACACTTCCGATGCTGGAGAAGCTTCGTGTCGTTCATACAACATGTAGGAGCCTGACAAGATAACGGCTTTGGCCATTAGCACTTCGTCGTTGCTTGTTAGGAAGCCACCTTCGCCCGAATTAATATGTTTGTAGGTTTGTGTGCTGAAGCAAGCCATCACGCCGTGGTTACCACTCTTTACGCCGTTAAATGTTGCACCCATTGTGTGGGCGCAGTCTTCTATTAGTGCCACCTTATGCTCATTGAGTATAACCATGATCTTGTCCATATCAACAAGGTGGCCGCGCATGTGAGAGAGCATGAGAACGCTGGCACCTGTGCTTATGATGGTTTGTTCAAGATGATCCAGATCCAGCACTAATTGATCAGTGGAATCGATTAATACCGGTGTGCCGCCGGCTGCGGTTATTGCGCCTGGTACTGGCGATAAGGTAAACGCGTTGGTGAGTATCGGCTGGGCAGGTTCGATGCCCCAGGCGCGTAGCGCGGTTTGCATTGCATACCCACCAGAGGTACACGCTAGGCAATATTGTTGGCCTTGGTATTTTGCGTACTCGATTTCTAGTAAAGTGGTTTCAGAGAGTTCGTTATTCTCTGATACGTTGTAGCGGTGCAAGCGACCAGACTGCATAACGGCTACTGCTGCCGCGATCGCATCATCTGCTATTGGCTCTTGTTGAGTGAAATTGCCAGCGAACTTTTTATTGGTTGTAGTCACGAGTATTTATCGGATAAGCCCGTTGGTGGGGTGTCTTGCAATAGCTTTGAGGTGACCAATGCCACGAGTGCTCCAGCGATTGCGCCAAACAGATGTCCATCCCACGACACGCCTTGTTGGCCGGGTATCACACCCTTAAACAGTACGCCAGCATAGGTAACGCCGATGACTAAGCTAATGATGATCGAACGCAGACGTTTTTCAAAAATACCGGCAAAGATGTGGAAGGCGATCAAACCGAATACCAATCCACTAGCGCCAATGTGCAAAGCTGTGCGACCAAAGAGCCATAGGCCCAATCCGCCAAGTAATATAATTAATACCACGATAGCGCCGCTATCGGCGCGGGAGCCTGCGAGTAGGAATAGGGTTACGGCTAACGGCACGGAGTTGCCCATCAAGTGCCCAAAATCACCATGCAGAAACGGCATAGCAATTATCCCGATCAGCCCGCCCATATCACGAGGCACTAGCCCGTATTGTTCTAGTGGTAGAAAGCGATCTAGAACGAACACTACCCAAATGAGCGCGAGAAATACTGCGATGCCAATAAAGTCACGCTTAATCGTGTGAACATTGCGCTTGTCGACAAGTGATTTCATGTTGGAGATTGTTCACTAGGTGCTGCTTAGCGCAGCATCCAACGAAGTTTGTCGGCAACAGCGGCAAGCTCGTTTGCACCAAGCTTGCTAGTGCCACTTTTTAGTTCAGCAAATTGAGCTTTCTCAATCGCTAGCCTGGCTGCATCTGAATCTCGCAAATTTAGGATTTTTAGCATTTCTTGAATTTCACCGGCGCTATTACCAGTGACGCCTTTTATATTGTGTTTGCGCGCACTGGCGATCGCTGCTGCGGTCGTTGCACCAACTGCTGCGGCGCCTGCAACGCTACCACCAACGGATGAGCCGCCCGAGCCAGCACTGCCTGATGTTCCACTACTGGAACCCGCTCCAGCGGGTGCGCCGCCGGCGTGCTGAAACGCATCACTTGAGGTAGTGTCACCGGCTAATTGTGCTGATTCGCTGTCGTCTACCTCGCCATCAGTGGCTTGGTTACGTACGTCGTATTTGTTTTTGCTGCTCAGGGCAGAAATTACAAAATAGGCAGCAACTGCTAACAGTATTAATGAGATTACCCAACTCATGAATCGCTCCTTTTTTAATTAATATGGCTTGATCAATTTGACAAGCTTGCTAAATGTGTGTGGCGTATTGCCAGATCGTGAACTGACGACAAGCATTAGTTTCTCGCTTACTGCTAGACTTCAATCATCAATAATAAATGATCGCTAATCACTATGGTTCGGCCAGATAAATCAATCGTCAAACGTTTTGACAGCCTCAAGACTCATCTTAAGCGAGAGAACCCTGCATTGGTAGGGGTCATAGCTGGCTTTCGCCAACTCGATGACGTGGGCTACCGTACCGGCTTAATTGGTACTGATGAATCATACGCCATGCAGATATCGTGGTGGCCGCTGATTTCCGTATTAGGCGTGTTTTCAGCCGGTAAATCCTCGTTTATCAATAGTTATCTTGGCCGCACCCTACAAAAAACGGGCAATCAAGCGGTTGACGACAAGTTCACCGTGGTTTGCTACGGCAAGGAAAACGCGGGCCAGGTATTGCCAGGCTTGGCGGTAGATGCCGACATGCGCTTCCCGTTTTATCGGATTAGCGATGAGATCGAGAACGTGGCTGAAGGTGAAGGGCGTCGTATCGATGCGTACCTGCAATTAAAGGTCACTGATTCCGAAGCGGTTCGCGGCAAGATCATTGTTGATTCTCCCGGGTTTGATGCGGACGATCAACGCACCTCCACATTAAAGCTCACCAATCACATCATGGATATCTCTGACCTGGTGATGGTGTTTTTTGATGCGCGCCATCCTGAGCCTGGTGCAATGCAAGATACGCTTCGGCATTTAGTACAGGGCACCATCACGCGATCAGATAGCAACAAGTTTATGTTTATCCTGAATCAGATCGATACAGCCTCACGCGAGGATAACACCGAAGAAGTGGTTGGTGCCTGGCAACGCGCCTTGTCGCAAAAAGGATTAACAGCAGGGCGGTTTTATACCATTTTTAATAAAGATATCGCACCTGATATGAGCGCATCCCCATCACTGGAACGATTGGCGGCTAAGAGCGATGCTGATATGGCTGATATTGAGGAGCGTATCCAGCAGGTAGAGGTTGAGCGAGCTTACCGCATCGTGGGTGCAATGGAAAAGCAAGCGTATCGTATTCGTGACGAATCCATCCCTGCGCTGCGTACACTGAAGAAGGACTGGAGTTCAAAGGTGCTTAAGTGGGATGCCATAGCCTTAGGTACTTTATTGGCGGTGGTGCTTGGTATTTCGATTGCTACAGGTTTTATTGGCTCGTTGATGGTGATGATACTCAGCCTGTTTTCAAATCCCGTTGCAATGCTGAGTGGTATTGCCGGTGTGGTGATTCCGCTCTTTATTGGTCACCACTTAATCCGTAAGTGGGTTCGAGGCCGTATGCTGCCGCAGATTGCTAAAAGCGATAGCAGCGAATTAGCGGCAGCATTTATCAAGAACACGAGTTTCTTTAATTCGGTGTTTAGCTCAAGCCTAATAGGCTGGAATAAGGGGGCTGAGAAAAAAATTAATCGTGCAATTGAGCAAGCATCTGAATTTGTACAAAAGCTTAATGATCAATTTACTGACCCATCAGGGCAGTAGCTTAAAACCGTAGTTTGTTGAAGCCATTGCCGATTGCGGCATCATTCTTATTAAATATCATGAATGGGCCTGTTTAGTGCTTAGAATGGCTTGTCATCGCCTCAACCAAAGCAAACTCCAAGTTTTCTAGATCGCAAAGCCGAAGTTGTTGGCACACCTTGCTTGCTTGCTCTAGTGATTCATGTTTGGCACTTTCGGGTAGCTCCGAACCTGCCTCCAAACAGGTGCGTGTTATTTCTGGAAATTTCGCGGGATGAGCCGTTGCCAAACAAACAATCGTCGTTTGATTTGGCAATGTGTCTTTTAGCGATATAGCTGCAGATACGGCCACAGCTGAGTGTGGGTCCAGTAGATAACCATCGTTTTTTTCAAAAATAGTCTTGATGGTGGATCTGGTTTCCGATTCGTACACGGTAATTGAAGTAATGCCAATCTGAATAGCGGAGAGAGTGTTGCTGTCGAATTTCACCAGCCCGTTTTTTTCGAATTTGTCCATCCAGGCTGCCAATTTAACGCTATCACAACCTGATGTAAAATATAGATATCGCCAGAAATTGTACGGTACGCCGATATCAATTGCCGACGACATGGTTTGCACTAGATCTTTCTTGGCAAGTACGCCGCTCGAAAAAACCGTATGCAATGCATTGTTAGTGTTGTTGGCACAAATAAACTTCGCCACTGGTAATCCCATTGAACGCGCTAAATATCCGCCAAACAAGTTGCCGGAACCACCGCTGGGCACGGCAAAGGCAACTTCATCACCCAGTGTTTTTGCAGCGCGATAGTACCCATAGAAGTAGTGCACCGACTGGACCATGACTCTGCACCAGTTAATCGAATTGACACTAGATAGGTTGAGTCTTTGATTTAGCTGTTGATCTTCAAATAATTTGGCCACTACAAAATCGAGATCATCTCCGCCGTTAGTGCAGTTATCAACCCCTACTGGATGAACGTTGCTGGCATTCAAAGTCGTCATTTGCCTTTGCTGTTCTTCGGTAATCATTCCCCGAGGAAACAGCGGCCAACAGTCTATGTTTTTTTTGCCTGCTGACGCCCAGGCTGCCGCGGGGCCTGTATCGCCTGTTGTTGCAAGTATGATTGAAAGATGCTCGCATCGACGTTCCAATAAATAATCCAGCACATTGATTAAAAACCCCATCGCAACATCTTTAAAGGAGAGGGTGGGGCCATGAAACAATTCCATCACCACAATACGGTTTTGATCATCGATGGGCACCATATCGACTACGTCAGCGGTATCGAACGAGCTATAACTTGTATCAACCAGTGTTTTTAAATCAACGGCAGGGATAATCGAGCGGGGTATAAAAAGTGACAGAACCTCGAAGGCGAGGTCGGCAAAGCTTAATTTAGCCCAATTTTCAAACTGCTCTTGAGACATTTTGGGAATGGCTTCGGGGACAAACAATCCACCATCCTCAGCAAATCCGCTTAAAACAGCCTCATCAAAGGCTATCGGAGTTATCCCACCTCTGGTGCTCACATATTTAATCATTGAAACCTCACAGCCAATAACAACAATGGCCTACAAACCATACCCCCTGAGCTCTCAGCTTACCTGAATCGCGATCAGATTCTTCACAAAGGCAGTTTTGAGGCGATAATCAATGCTGCAGCCACTGACTGCTAATCCAGCTTTCCTTTTACTGTGTAAGTCTGATATCGTGATTCAGAGGCGAATCGTATATCGCTATTCAATGGTGCTTCTGAGTCTGCCACAAACCTCTGGCAACAATACTATCACTGCTTGATTATTACCCGTCAGCTGTGAAGTGGCACTTTAAGAATTGCACGAGTTTAATTCTACAGGAGTTAATGATGAGATTGATCACGAAAAAGCTACTAGCAATAAGTGCTGTTGCCATGTTCAGTACGATGAATGTATCAGCGGAAACCCTACGTGTCGGCATGGAATGTACTTACGCGCCATTTAACTACAAAACCGCAGACGGTGAGTTGGCAGGCTACGACGTAGATGTGGCTAAAGGTGTTGCACAGATTATTGGTGCCGAGTTTGAATACGTATGCCAAGAGTGGGACGGCATGATCCCCGCATTGCTGGCTAACAAATTTGACCTGATCATTGCATCCATGTCGATTACAGACAAGCGGATGGAAAAGATTGATTTTACCGGACCCTATCGTTTCTCAACGGGTCAGATACTGGGGGCCAAAAAGACCGAGGTTAATTTATTCGATGATGCTGGAAACCCGATTCCAGAGAATTTCAAAGGATTGAAAGTAGGCTTGGAACGAGCGACTACTTATTCAGATTGGTTCGAACAAACGCTGCCAGGTGCAGAGGTCCTGTTATATGACAATTCAGAGGCTATCTACCTTGATCTACAAAATGGTCGCGTCGATTTAATCATGACTAATCCAATGAAAGCTCATCTTAAATTTCTGTCTAAAGAAGATGGTGCAGGGTTCGAGTTTAAGGGCCCGGTGGTTGATGAAGTAGAATTCTTTGGCATAGGGGTTGGTATCGGACTGCGTCAGGGTGAGTCGGAGTTAAAAGCTAAGTTAGATGGCGCACTGAAAGAGCTGATCAATTCGGGAGATCTGGAAAGTTATGCCAAGAAAATCTTCCCTTTTAAACTTCACAAGGATGAGTGGGGGCAGTAGACCTTTTTGACCGTCAGTATGATCATCGGGGCGGCAGGATTCTTCTTGCCGCCTCAATACCGCTCGTGAAGCACTCGACAGGAATATGATGTGGAAGTGTTAACAGGGTGGTGGGATGATTACCTTTGGGGCGCAGTAATCGTCGCAAAGGTTTTTATGGCGTCCCTATCTTTGATGATTCTATTCGGGCTTCTAGGTGCTGGAGCCAAACTCTCGAACAACAAGCTAGCTCAGAAGATTGCTGGTGCGTATACCGTCATATTTCGAGGTACACCCGAGATACTGGTCATACTTTTACTGTATTTCGGTTCGGCGATTGCCTTAACGGCTATAGCGAAAATTTTTAATCCCGACGTTCGATTTGTCGACGTTCCGCCTTTTTGGGCTGGGACAATCGCCATAGCACTCATAGTCGGTTCATACGCTACAGAAACATTCCGCGGTGCATTTCTTGCGGTCAAGCCTGGCAGTATAGAAGCGGCAAGAGCCCTTGGCATGTCCACCCTTCAGACGTTCATCTACATTCGGATTCCTGAAATGTGGCGAATCGCTTTGCCACCATTTGGTAATAACATGCTGTCGCTGGTTAAAGACACTGCCTTGATTTCCATTATCGGTTTGAACGAAACCCTGTTTGTGGCAAAACAAGCAATTACCGTTACCGGCAAACCCTTCACAATGTACATTGTAGTGGGCCTGATATACCTCGGTTTTTCAACGCTGATAACGCTGTCTGTTATGGGCATGGAAAAATACGGTAACCGCACCACGGTAGGTGCAAGATGAATTTTGATCTAAATTTGATTCTGGAAAGTCTGCCGCAAATGTTGGCAGGCTTTGGCATTACTTTAAAGCTATTGGTGGTGTCCGGCATTCTTGGGTTTATTCTCGCTGTCTTGCTTTTGCTGATGAGAATTAGTGGTAAGTTTTACCTTAACTGGGTAGCGCAAGTTTATATCTACGTGTTCCGGGGCACCCCGATATTGGTGCAGATATTTATTGTCTACTATGGGCTGCCACAATTTGAAGCTGTACGTGAGAGCTTTTTGTGGCCCATTTTGCGTGAACCTACCGGTTGTGCCATCTTGGCGCTTACTCTCAATACAGGGGCTTATGTATCTGAGATCCTTCGTGGCGGCGTACTAGGTGTAGACAAGGGTTTGCTTGAAGCGGGTTCCGCTTTGGGTATGTCGGCTCGGCAAAAGTTTATTTATTTAACGGCGCCTATAGCAACACGTCTAGCATTGCCAGCATACAGTAATGACGTTATTAGTTTGCTGAAATCCACTGCCTTGGCTAGCACAATTACCATTGCTGACATGACTGGAATCGCACGCACCATCGTTGCCGAAACTTATGCGCCTTACGAAATTTACACATCATTAGCAATCGTCTATATGATTTTTACGCTCGGGTTACAAAAGCTCTTTGGAGTGATTGAAAGATATCTGGGTCGATATACCAGACGAGAGGAATAGCGTGAGCGATAACAAACTCAAACCGTTGATAAAAATGATCGAGGTTAACAAATATTTTGGTGAGTTCCAGGCGCTAAAAAATATTAATCTTGACGTGCACAAAGGTGAACGTATAGTGGTGTGTGGACCATCAGGTTCAGGAAAGTCCACATTAATTCGGTGCATAAACCGCCTTGAAAAACACAATAAAGGCACCATCACTATTGATGGCATTGAGCTGACAGATAACGTCGAAGATCTCGATGCGGTTCGAAGAGAGGTGGGTATGGTGTTTCAAAATTTCAATCTTTTCCCCCATATGTCTATTGTAAAAAACCTAATGATTGCTCAGCAGTTGGTTCGAAAAACGCCGAAGGATGAGGCGCGGGAAGTTGCGATGCATTACCTTGAGCGAGTTAAAATCCCCGAACAGGCGAAAAAATATCCCATCCAGCTATCAGGCGGCCAGCAGCAACGTGTGGCCATTGCTCGCGCTTTGTGCATGAAGCCAAACATTATATTATTTGATGAGCCTACTTCAGCGCTTGATCCAGAGATGATCAATGAAGTGTTGGACGTTATGGTTGATCTTGCCGAAGAGGGCATGACGATGATTTGTGTCACCCATGAAATGGGATTCGCGCGTTCAGTAGCGGATAGAGTCATATTTATGGACGAAGGAGAAATTGTTGAGCACGCAAAGCCTGCAGAGTTTTTTGACAACCCTAAAAATGAGCGCACAAAAACATTCCTTAAACAAATTTTGAGTCATTGATGGTATCGAATCCGATTCAGGTCGATGCCTTATCCAGAGCACGGCTTACTGCTTTGGCAATTTGCACATCTTGTATAGCAACGCCGGTGAGATCTGCGATTGTAATTTGATCATCTGAAGTTCGGCATCGATCTCCATTTTTGATGGCACTGCCAAGTTCGATTACCCGATTAATATCTAGATCACCCGCTGCTAGCGCCTTGTAGATGTCACCACGTTCTTGGCATTGGGATAGGCTGTCAGCAATCACTATATCTGCGGTACGAAATATTTTTGTGTCCAGTTCTTGTTTTGTTGCTGTATCGGAACCCATTGCAGTAATGTGAGTGCCGGGTTTTATCTGTTCAACGTTGATCAATGGCTCTGTGGAGGGTGTCGTCATTAATATAAAATTACACGCATCAGTAACATCGTTTGAGTCAAGCGTTGTCTGCACATCGTAGCCATTTGCTTCCATATCATTTTTATACGACGCAAGGCTGGACTCTGATCGCCCCCATGCGATGACTCGTTTGCAGTCGTTTACCGACTTCAATATCTGTACCTGCATTCTGGCCATTGTTCCGGTACCAAACACGCCGATCGTTGATATATCCTTGGGAGCCATGTACTTGGCTACAATTTCGCCGGCGACGGCCGTCCTGACATTGGTAAGGAAACCTTCATCCAGTAATATTGTTTTTAGTACACCTGTTTTTTGTGAGAAGACCAACATCAAACCTGAACTCGAAGGTAGGTTGATATTGACATTTTCGTAGAACCCAGATGCAATTTTTATAACGTAGGAATCGTCTCCTTTTATGTACCCATACTTGATGTGCGTATCACCTGGAGGGTCCTCGAATATCATTTCTCCAACGGGGGGCACGACGACTTCGCCATTGGAATACGCGACAAAACCGGCTTCAATGTCTGCGGAAAAGTTCATTGTCTCGACCGCCTGTTTTATCTGGTCGAGCGTATATAATTTTGTCATCTGTATCTCACGTTAAAGTACATTAGATGTTTATACGGTTGAGGATACCAGTTTTCCTATGAACATAAGATATGATCTAGTCGTATAGGGCGGTGAAGGCGAAGCTGTGATATTGCTTATATTTCTTTGATGCGGTTGCCTTTATACTCTGTAGAAAGTGCTATTGCACCGTCAATAGTTACCTGGAGAATGATGCATGAATGCTGCTCAGTTTGTTGATCACGCGAATCACTTAGCCGATATTTCCCGTGCAATACTACGCGAGGAAATTAATCAACCTCGGGTGGTGACAGTTAAATCAGACGCCACGCCAGTTACACCTACGGATCAAAAAGTTGAGCGGGCGCTACGTGCTGCAATAAATGAGGCGTATCCTGAACATGGCATAGTCGGTGAGGAATACGATGACCAACACACAGATTCAGATTTTGTATGGGTTCTGGATCCCATTGATGGCACGATGTCTTTCGTCGCTGGATTACCGACATTCTGTACACTAATAGCACTCACCTGGAAAGGCTCTCCAATATTGGGTGTAATGGATAGCCCTATTACTCAGGAACGGTGGGTTGGTGCGGATGGGTTTGGATCAACACTAAACGGCAAAACCATTCAATCTCGATCGTGTAAGGCATTAGAGCATGCCATTGCGCAGACAAGCTCACCACTGTACTTTGAATCAAACACTGAAATCGCGGCATATGATCGAATGGTCAATGCAGTGCAGTTTTTAATTTTTGGTGGTGGGTGTCAGGCTTTTGGACGTATCGCTGATGGTTACATCGATGTAGCCTATGAAACCGCACACGATATTCACGATTACTTGGCGCTAGTGCCTATTATCAATAATGCGGGTGGCGTTATTTCCGACTGGCAGGGCAATTCATTAACGCTGACATCAGGTTCACAATTTTTGGCCAGCGGCGATCCAGCGCTTCATAAGCGGGCGATAGAAATACTCAATGGCTGAAGACGAAAATATGCCTCTGCGGACAACAACTGATAGCAACTGAATATGTATAAAGAACCTTGGTCCAAGCAGCACAAAAAAGTCACCGGCGGGCTGCAATACAATTTCTCCAACTCTTTTTCGGAACCGCTCACCTGCGAAGAATTGACAGAATATGCGATCGCAGGAGGTGATGAACAATTGGTGGAGGAGTATTACAAACATTCTCTTGCCTACACACCCAACGGAGGAAGCCTTGATCTGCGTGAAGAGGTAGCCAAGCTTTACGGTTCTCAGATCAGTGCCGACAATATATTGATTTTTGCAGGCGGGCAGGTTGCTCTACAAACGGCTGCTTATGCAGTTCTTGGCAAGGGCGATCACAGTGTCGTATTCACGCCTGGCTATCAGTCGGTACTACAAGCACCAGAACACGCGTTCAGTGAAGTCACCAGAATCAAGCTGTACCAGAAAAATCAATGGCAAATTGATCCGTCGGAAGTTGAAAAAGCGATCAAAAAGAACACCCGATATATCGTAAGCAATGACCCATACAATCCCGCTGGTACAGTGATGAAATCCGATGTCCAGCAAGCGCTAATAGACATTGCGCGAAAGCACAATATCACTATGCTGTGCGATGAAGCCTATCGACTGCTGGAGCACAATGAAAGGGACAGGCTACCAGCAATGGCTGATATCTATGACCAGGGTATTAGCGCTTGCACTATGTCAAAGCCTTGGGGAGCTTGTGGCGTTACAATTGGTTGGCTTGCACTACAGGACATGAAGCTAAAACAAAAGCTAGTGGATATACAATATTTTGGAACCGCCTGCCCTAGTCGAGCAAGTGAGCTCCAAGCCATAATGACCTTAAGGGCCAGCGATAGAATACTCAAAAAGAATCTGGATATTGCACGGGACAATCTTCAACTGCTTGATCAGTTTATGGATACGTACGGGGGCTATTTTGAATGGGTTCGACCCACCGCTAGTACCGTGGCGTTCGTGAAATTCAAGGGGCCGATGTCCTCGGTAGAGCTCGGAGATGAACTCGCTAAAGAGGGGATTTCGATAAAACCGAGCTATTGTTTTACAGACGATGCTGATGAATACAGTGATTATTTTCGTATCGGCTTTGGTGAAAAAGTAATGCCGACAAGGTTGGATGCGCTCGTAAAGTTTGTCGAGAAAAACAAACATACTTGGCCCATCGAGTGAATTCCAACAACCAATCTTTAAAATAATCAAATGATTGAGCATTGCGTTAGTAGTCTGTACGCAGCCTGGAGTATCAAGGCTCAACTAACGGCGCTCGGTGGTGAGTTTGATATCAAAATTCGTGGCTGAAGCTGCTATGCATGGCCGATGAGGGTGACTCGCTGCGATTTAGCTCTCCGATGTCGCAAGCTTGAAGGCTGCAAACACAAAGAATCCTCCTAAGGCAGCTTCAATCCATCGGCTACCACGAGAATAAGCTGCGCGAACTTTCGCGATGGATAATGCTGCTGCCCAAGCAGCGTGGCAACTAAACGAAATTAAGAACCCACCGGCTATAAACAAGGCAATCACACCCAGGTTTGCACCTTCTACTGCACCCACTGCCGAGATGGATAACCAGAATGCGATGGCTTTTGGATTGCTTATTTGAAGAAGGTATGCGGTGGTGAAATGTTTTGTCCAACTTTGCTTAGTTGTTTCTGCTGTTTGCAAAGCTTGTGGATGTATTGATTTTTTAATCGCGCCGTAAGCTAAATAGAGCAAATACGCAGCCCCGATTATTCGTAAAGCATTCATGGCCCAGGCGGCTTGTGAGAGCACTAAGCCCACACCAAAAATTGTTAAAACGTTGATGGTTGCACTTCCGAATGCGACACCCAGGCTGGCAAGCAATGCAGGCGTTCGACCTTCGGTAGTCGCGATGCCAATGAGTAATGCGACAGAGGGGCCGGGAGAGGACGCGCCCACTAGCAGGATTAAATAAGCGGCAATAAAGCCGGGTATAAAGTGAGCAACTTCACCCAATCGATAGCTCCCGTTTTATCGCCGCCATGGATACATTGGCTTTTACTAGTCGCTGGTTTCTCCAGTTGGCTTCTTTTTGGAGCCGTCTACATCGACCACTTTGCGTGAAGCAAACGACAAACCATCATCATCACGATTGGCCAACGACTTCACTGTGCCTTTAAGCTGGCTTGGCTGACGTTGTGATACTGCAGTTGCGTCCGCAGGTGGTTTCGCCTCTGGCGATGCATTTGATGGTGCAGAAGTGCTTGGCGCAGTAGTAGTGGGTTTCGCAGTAGAGCTAGACGGTGCAGCTGCAGGGGTCGCGGTAGCACTTGCTTTAGGGGCAGAGCTTACAGGCGCAGCTGCACTTGGTTTTGGCGCTGCAGTGCTGGATGGTTCAGCAGCAGATGGCGTTGCGGCAGTTACTGACACTGCAGGCCCTGAACTTGAACTCGGATGCGGAGCGTCGTTCCCAGCAGGGGCGCCTGGCTTTTGCTCACCTTCTGTTTTACGGTTGTTATGTCGGCGCGAACGGTTGTAGTTAGAACCCTGGCGTGGACGTTCATCTGCATCACCATCAGCTGAATCGCTGGTAGCTTTATTGCCCGCATCGTCGGCGGAGACATCTGTTGTGGCATCCGCTTGTTTGGCTTGTGGCTTGCTTTCGCCGCTTGTGTCGTTCTTCTCAGCTTCTTGCTTATCTTGGACCTTCTGACGACGTCGGCTTGGAGCACGTTTCTTGTCGCTAGCGTTGTTGCCATTTGCATCGTTCGTTTCAGCAACGTTGCCGTCGGCTTCATTGCTGACAGGCTTGGCAACGAAGCTCGGCGCAACGTTACCGTTGGCTTCCGGTTTTTTGTTGTCCGTTGCGTTGGCGTCGTTGGCACTAAGCGCTACAGCTGCTCCCGTTTGCGTTACACCGCTGACGGGCTTCGGTGCATCGGCAGCAGCTTTCGCTTGCTCGGCAGGTGCCTTATTTTGCGATTCGTTGTTGTTGCCTTGTGTGTTGTTTGCAGTTTGCTCATCGTTAGCCGCTTGTTTGTTGGCTTGATTGCGTTTGCCACCGCGTCCGCGACGTCGCCCGCGCTCTGACTTCGGCTTTTGTTCCCCTGTGGAGGCTGCATCCTTTTTGGTATTGACGTCAGCGTTGATATTCGTGTTGGTGGTGTCAGCATTGCCCGCTGATTTCTCGTCACGATTTTCGTTTTTCTTGTTGCGATTGCGATTGTTACGCGTGCCGGTTTTTTTCTTCTGACGATGCGAATCACCACCTTCCTCAGAATTGGAGCGAGCATTACGTGGTTTGCGGTTTTGGTTACGACTATTACCACCGCTGCTCTTACGGGCTGCCGCTTTTTCTTCTTCAGGAGTTGGAATAGCTGGTTCAACTTCGGCAGGCTTGCCACCAAATATAGAGCTCACTTTACCCAGGATGCCTTTCAGGCCTCCAGTTTTGGCGGCAACAACGGGCGCGGCGACCGCTACGGCCTTTGCCGGTGTTGGTGCGGGCATGTCCGGTACAACGTTGCCAACCGCCGCTCGTTCAACCGGCTTGGCTGGTTTGCTATCCGCTTGGGCTTGAGCTTCGATATTGTCGGTTGCCAGCTCATAGCTATTTTTCTTTACCGTATCGTGCTCAACATCTGATGCACGTACTCGTTCGATGGTGTAGTTAGGTGTTTCAAACGTAGGATTCGCTACGATCAATAACGTGACTTCATTACGCACTTCGATCTCGTTGATGCTGGCGCGTTTCTCGTTAAGCAGGTATGTAGCGACATCGACTGGTACGTCGGCAAAGACGCGATCGGTGTTGTCCTTCATGGCTTCCTCTTCAAGTAAGCGCAGGATAGACAATGCGGTTGATTCGGTGCCGCGAACCGTACCGTGCCCTTGGCAACGTGGGCAAACGTTCTCTGAAGATTCACCCAATGAAGGGCGTAAACGCTGGCGAGACATCTCTAACAGGCCAAAGCGTGAGATACGGCCTATCTGTACTCGGGCACGATCTTGCTTGAGCGCATCGCGTAAGCGGTTTTCAACCGCACGCTGGTTACGGTTAGACATCATGTCGATGAAATCGATAACCACTAGGCCACCAAGATCACGCAGGCGTAGTTGGCGAGCAACTTCGTCGGCAGCTTCAAGGTTAGTGTTGGCTGCCGTTTCTTCGATATCGTGACCTTTGGTAGCACGAGCTGAGTTGATATCGATGGAGATCAGTGCTTCGGTATGATCAATAACTAAAGCGCCACCCGACGGCAGACGAACCTCACGCTGAAAAGCGGACTCTATCTGGCTTTCAATCTGGTAGCGATTGAACAATGGTACATCGTCTTCGTAGAGCTTGAGTTTGCGTGCATTTTGAGGCATGTACATGCGAATGAATTCAGCGGACTGGTCAAACGTAGCTTGCTCGTCAACGATGATTTCGCCAATATCGCTGCGGAAGTAATCGCGCAGGGCACGGACAATGATGTTGCTCTCCTGGTAAACCAGAAACGGGGCTTTCTTGCCTTCAGCAGCTTCTTCTATTGCTGCCCATATGGCCGCTTGATAGTCCAGATCCCATTGGAGTTCTTCGGAGGTTCTGCCAACGCCTGCGGTGCGCACGATAGTGCCCATGCCGTCTGGCGTGTTGACCTCAGCCATAGCGGCTTTGAGTTCGGTGCGTTCTTCGCCTTCGATGCGACGTGATACACCACCGGCTCGAGCATTGTTTGGCATCAATACCAAAAAGCGACCGGCAAGGCTGATAAAAGTGGTTAGGGCAGCGCCCTTGTTGCTGCGTTCTTCTTTCTCTATTTGTACCAGGATTTCCTGGCCTTCTTTGATGCCGTCGCGAACGTTCGGCCGGCCATCGCCACGGTGGGCTTTATCGGAAAGGTATTCCTTGGCGATTTCTTTAAAGGGTAGAAAGCCATGGCGCTCTGCGCCATAGTCAACAAACGCGGCTTCGAGGCTAGGCTCGACGCGGGTTATTTTTGCTTTGTATATATTGGATTTTTTTTGTTCTCGTTCTTTATGCTCTATATCGAGATCGTTGAGGCGTTGGCCGTCGACTATAGCTACGCGAAGCTCCTCTTCGTGAGTCGCGTTGATTAACATTCGTTTCATTATTTGTTTCCGTTCCGGAAGAACGGGCCACCAGTCTCTGGTCGCGTGTGCGAACATACGCAGGCATCTGTTGGCAAAGATGCCACAGGCTCAGCAGTATTAGCATTGTGAGTATTGCGAAGGACATTGCTAGGGTGTTGTTGTTCCGGTTTTAGTTAGTATTATCGTTTAATTAAGTCTGCAGGCTGTGATGCCTGGCGCGTTGCTGGGGCGGATAGTGTGCATCTGGCCTAGCGTAAAAAACTGGGTTGCGAAACCATTTTCTCTAGTAAAGAGTTTGAATGGCTTGCCAAGGCTGCTCAGTTGGTCAGCCGTATTGTTCACTTGGTGTATCTTGTAGCGGTGAGCCGAGCTTCATGCGAGTAAGTTACAAGCAATAAGCTTCAGCAACCGGTCATGCAATGGTTTGCGGGCGGTTGGCTCGTTTCAGCGCTTAAGAGAGTATAGCAACATTCATGCACGAATCAGACAGTAATTCAGCCTCAGTGCGTTTAGTCACCGTGCGAGAAGGTGAAGCAGGACAGCGTGTGGATAACTTTCTCATTCGCCGGGCGCCTGGCGTGCCTCGTAGCCACATATACCGCATTATACGGACTGGGCAGGTCAGAATTAACAGTGGTCGCTGTAAACCCACGCGTAAGCTTGTGGAGGGTGATATCGTCAGGATACCGCCAATCAAGACTGTAACAAAGGCGCAAGTTTCGGTACCTGATGAGCTGGCGACGCGAATTGCTGGGCGGATTGCCTATCGTAACGATGATCTGATTGTGGTGGACAAGCCCGCTGGATTGGCGGTGCATGGCGGCACCGGGTTACCTTTTGGGCTGATCGACGCCCTGCGTCAGCATGAAGATAACCCGGCGCTTGAGCTAGTGCATCGGATAGACAAGGGCACTAGCGGATGCTTGTTGATTGCTTGCAATAATGGCGTGAATCGAAAGCTTCAAAACCTGTTTCGTGAGCGCGACGTTAACAAGCGCTATTACGCGATGGTGTCCGGCCAATGGCCTGATGCCGCAAAAACCGTCAGGCTACCGTTGCTTAAAAACCAAGACGCGGGTGGGCAGCGTAAAGTAATCGTTGCCGATGGTGGTCAGTCTGCCGTGTCCCATTTTGAACGTGTTGAGCGATTTAACGAAGCCACGTTATTGGAAGTTGCCATTGAAACTGGACGAACGCACCAAATCAGAGTGCATGCTCAGCATTCGGGGCACGCGATTGTGGGTGACGAGCGCTACGGCAAACGCTTTGATAACGAACGCTTTGCAGGCAAGGGCTTGAAGCGTTTGTTTCTGCATGCACGCCAACTCGAGTTTGAATGGGAAGGCGAGCCGATCAGCATTACTATTGAGCCTGATGCCCAGTGGCAGGAATCTTTAACTGCACTAACTAAATTGGGCAAATAATACCATGCAAGCACAAATACTAGAACTCATCGACGAACCCGCATTGCTGGCAGCTGCGGCTCAGTTTGGATCAACTCTGGAGTTCCCTGCGGTTGCGTACTTATCCGGTGAGCTGGGTGCGGGCAAAACCACCTTTGCCCGCGCCTTAATCCAATCATTGGGATATGAGGGTAACGTCAAGAGCCCCACCTATACCTTGGTCGAAACCTATCAAGCAGGCGGCCTGCAGATAGTGCACTTTGATCTGTACCGCTTAGAGGACCCAGAAGAGCTACACGCCTTGGGTTATCGCGAGCTCACAAGCGAAGCTGATTTAGTGCTGGTGGAATGGTCAGAAAAAGGCGGCAATCTGATGACAGCGGCTGATTACGTGGTGGAACTTGAATACGCGCTGCCTGGCAGAATAATGCACATTTCAGCCCCGGTTGATTTGTCCAAATAGCCATCTATGCTTAGTGAGGCGCCAGCTGTCCGCATGAAGACAGTTGCCTGTTGAGGGGGTTCATTGAACAATTTATTTTCGCTTGATTCTAAGCAACATATTGAGCGGCATGCGCGGCGGCGATTGCTTGGTTTGTTCAGCGTTTTGCTGTTTCTCAACGCCTTTGCGCCAGCAGCCCTTGCGGGTGCTCAATTAGTACGCTTTCAAGTGGTCCAGCAATCTAATCTGATGCTGCACCTCGACTTTGATCGGCCCATTGAAAATGTCAATGTGTTTGCGTTGAGTAACCCTCATCGGCTAGTCATTGACTTGGCCTATGCCGAGCTTAATACCACCTTAGCCTTGGATGCCTCGCGAGGGATGATGCTGGACATTCGTCATGGCTTTCATGGTGATCAAAAATTACGTATCGCGGTAGATCTCAGTATGGCTGCAAAGCCGAGCCATGAAGTGATCACGCGCCAGGGTGGCCAACGATTAATTATCGATACAGGGATCGTGCTTGAAGCCACTCAAGCGCCGAGCCAGGCGACACCAGTTGAGCAGGTAGCGATACTTGCTGGCGGTTTCCGCGATGTCATTGTCGCGATTGATGCAGGCCATGGTGGCAAAGACGGCGGTGCAACTGGCCAACGCAATACATTGGAAAAAGATATTACGCTGGCTGTTGCAAAACGTTTGCACGAACGTCTCAATGCGCAAGAGGGTATCAGTGCAATACTCACGCGTAACAAAGATGAGTACATTGCGTTACGCGAGCGAATTCGCATTGCACGTGATCAACATGCTGACATATTTGTATCTGTACATGCCGATGCCTTTAAACGTAAAGCGGCTGCTGGAAGTTCGGTGTACGCCCTATCACTTAAGGGTGCTAGTTCGGAAGCTGCACAATGGTTGGCAGAAAATGAGAACAATGTGGATGCCCTATTTGGTGAAGTACAGCTCGATGGTTTAAGCGTTGATCTTAAACAGACATTACTGGATTTAGCGCAAAGTTCGACGCTTGAGGCCAGCTTGGATATGGGCGCAGAAGTACTGGACCAGCTAAAGCAGGTTGGCCCAGTGCATAAGCCCGATGTAGAGCAGGCCAACTTTGCCGTGTTGCGATCCCCGGATATCCCGTCCGTGCTGGTGGAGATTGCCTTTATCTCTAATCTACTTGAAGAGAAGAAGCTAAATGATGCGCGGTTTCAAGATGCACTTGCCATTGCCATCCAGAACGGCATTGTGCGTTTTCTAAATCGCCGGGCTCCGTTGGGCACCCGCTTGGCGGCGGCGCGGCAGAAGAGCTCGGGCTAATATCATCTGTGGCGGTTTTGTCGCATAATGTTAGGTGACTATGCCTGACTAGCTTATCCATGCCCATTCAACAGCTCCCTGATCATCTGATCAATCAAATCGCGGCAGGTGAAGTGATCGAGCGGCCTGCTTCTATTGTTAAGGAGCTGCTCGAGAATTCACTTGATGCGGGCGCGACCCATTGCGAGATTCATCTTGATCATGGCGGCTTAGAGCGTATTCGTATTCGAGATGATGGCGGCGGTATCCCAAAAGATGAATTGTTATTGGCATTAAGCCGCCATGCCACTAGCAAAATTGGCTCGATGGATGATTTGCAAGCGGTAGCCACGATGGGCTTTCGCGGCGAAGCCTTGCCCAGTATTGCGTCGGTGTCACGATTGTTGCTCACGTCAAAACCTGCTAGTGATACAAACGCATGGCAAGTGCGTTATGCCCGTGATGGCGAGCTAGAGCTTTCACCAGCATCTCATCCCGATGGTACAACGGTCGAAGTACTTAATCTTTTTTATAACGTACCGGCACGACGCAAATTTATGCGTACTGCGCGTACAGAATATTCCCGATGCGAACAAGTCGTTAAAACCCTGGCATTGGGTAACCCTGAGTGTGCCTTTAGATTGGTGCACAATGGCAAGAACACTTTGGATTGTGCAGTCGCTAGTTCAGAGTCTGCACAGCATCAACGCCTGGCAAGAGTGTTGGGTAAAGCGTTTGCAGAGGCTGCTCACCGGGTAGAGCTCGATAACAATCAACTGGCTTTGCAGGGTTGGATTGCATCTCCAGAGTTCTCGCGTAGCCAGGCTGACATGCAGTATTTTTATGTCAACGGACGAATGATCAAAGATAAGGTAGTGTCTCATGCGGTTAAACAGGCGTACAGCGATCTAATCTATCACCAGCGCCACCCTGCGTTTGTCTTGTTTCTAACAATAGATCCGCTATCGGTTGACGTTAACGTGCATCCGGGCAAACAAGAGGTTCGGTTCCGTGATTCGCAATTAGTGCATGGGTTTGTTCGTCGTTCGCTTAAAGAATTTTTAGCCGCAGTAACGCCAGCTGATGCATTGGAATCGCCTGGTTTGGATGGTGGTAGTTCTGGTGGTATACCGGGTGTCACTCTGGCTGGGCTGGGCATACTTCGCTCTGGCGCTTATGGTTCTATCCCTCATCAACAGGCAATGCCCTTAAGCGTGCAGGACAACAATCGTGGCATGGAGCGCTTATCGGCTAATCGTGCTGCGCAGCCGGTCAGCCCATATGGTGACTCGTTTGTAGGGGTCATGCCAACAATACCGGATGAAACCGTTGCACCACCGTTGGGTTACGCGATGGCGCACCTGCACGGCGTATACATTCTTGCGCAAAACACGCAAGGCTTGATCGTAGTTGATGCGCATGCTGCGCACGAACGCATTACTTACGAGAGGTTAAAAGTAGCATTTGAAGCAGGCGAGGTAGCATCGCAAGCATTGCTAGTGCCTGTTGCAGTGACGGTTAGTGAAGCAGAGGCTGATCAAGCAGAAACACTATCGACATGGCTTGAAGGGCTAGGCATGAAAATCGAAAGGTTATCGCCTGAGCAGTTACGTATTCGCTCAGTGCCTGCATTATTAAAACAGGAAAATGCCGAAGCTTTATTGCGCGATGTGTTGTCAGACGTTATGGAATATGGTGATAGCAATAAACTACGTGAAGCGATAGATAAGGTGTTGTCGTCGATGGCGTGTCACGGCTCAGTGCGTGCCAATCGTGCGTTAACCGTACCTGAAATGAATGCACTGTTACGCCAAATAGAAACCACGCCCAACAGCGGGCAGTGCAACCATGGCAGGCCCACCTGGACGCAGTTAAACATGAATGAGCTTGATCGTTTGTTCATGCGAGGCCGCTGAGGTTGCCAACACCGCAGCTGTTATTCTTGTTCGGGCCAACCGCCTCGGGGAAAACCTCGCTTGCGGTTGAGCTTGCCAAGGCAATTGACGCCGAGGTCCTGAGCGTTGATTCGGCCCTTGTGTACCGGCATATGGATATTGGCACAGCGAAACCAACGATCACTGAAAAGCAATCCATACCTCATCATTTAATCGATATATGTGAACCGGATGACCCGTATTCGGTCGCTAGATTTAGCCGCGATGCCTGTACGGCCATTGAAGATATTTCGCAGCGTGGTAGGAGTGTGGTGCTGGCGGGTGGCACGATGATGTATTTTCATGCGCTTACAAATGGCCTTGCGCCTTTGCCCAATGCTGACATTGCCATACGTGAACAACTCACTCAAGAGGCGGCGGTACTAGGCTGGCAAGCCTTGCATGATCGCTTGGCCTATGTTGATCCTGTTTCTGCACAACGCATTCATCCCAATGATCCGCAGCGGCTACAGCGTGCATTGGAAGTATTTATGCTTAGTGGTAAACCGTTGAGTGAATTACAAAAACAGACACAGTCGCCATTACCGATGCAGCCAATTAAGTTTGCACTGGTGCCTGAGGATCGGGCCTGGTTGCATCGACGAATTGAAAAACGGCTTGAGACCATGTTTGCCGATGGGTTAATAGACGAGGTTAAACAACTAAAACATAATAATATTCTACACGCAGAGCTTCCGTCGATGCGCTGTGTTGGTTACCGGCAAGTGTGGCAAATGCTAGAGGGGGTGTACAATGAAGCTTCGTGTGTTGATAAAGTTTTAGTCGCTACTCGCCAGTTGGCGAAGCGTCAATTAACTTGGATACGCTCGGCAGATAACTACACTACGGTAACGGCAGACAAGCTTGATACACAGGCTCAATTGCAGCGGATCTTAAAAACACTAAGGGTTGGTAATGGCTGAACAGTTTCCACAATCGATGGTTGATCAGATTGGTCGCACGCGGCTGGTACCGATACAGCGATTGGCTAAAAATGATAACAACAATCGTGTGTTTGCAAAACTTGAAGGTGATAACCCGGCAGGTTCGGTTAAAGATCGGCCAGCATCAAATATGATCAAGCAAGCGCAAGCACGTGGCGATATCAAGCCAGGGGATGCCTTGGTTGAAGCCACTAGTGGCAACACGGGTATTGCTTTGGCCATGGTTGCGGCTACTATGGGCTACAAAATGAAGCTGATCATGGCTGACAACATGACGGATGAGCGCAAGTCGTCCATGCAAGCCTATGGTGCAGAATTGATATTAGTTAGTGCTGAGCAGGGTATTGAGTATGCGCGCGACTTAGCCGTAGAGATGTCCAATAAAGGTGAAGGTTTTTTACTGAATCAATTTGCCAATCCTGATAACCCTGCGGCGCATTACAAAACAACTGGGCCAGAATTATGGGGCGCCACTGCTGGTCGTATCACGCATTTTGTTAGCTCGATGGGTACCACCGGCACCATCATGGGTGTATCGCGTTACCTAAAAGAGAAAAACCCGGCAATTCAAATTGTCGGTGTGCAGCCTGAAGAAGGGTCGAGCATCCCGGGTATCAGACGTTGGCCAAAAGAATATCTGCCGACTATATTTGAGCCTGAACGCGTGGATCAAATTATTGATGTGAGTGCGAAGGACGCAGAAGCTATGACACGACAGCTTGCAAAAACTGAAGGTGTGTTGGGCGGTGTATCGACTGGTGGAGCAATGGCAGCAGCGTTGCGATTGTTGCCATCGCTTAAAGATGCGGTAGTGGTCACGATCGTCTGTGATCGTGGTGATCGTTATCTAAGTAGCGGATTGTTTTCCGCTACGACAACATAAATTCGACTTCGATACCCGCTACGTTTAGTCTGTCGCCACTGTGCAGTAGCACAGGCTCGTCGCCAATTTCATCGCGATTAAGGGTAGGAAGCTCAACGCTATCATCGCTTTCAATGTGCATTAAAAAGTAGCCGTCTGGCTTACGCATAATGGCAGCGATTTGAATGCCGGGGCGCCCAAGAGTAGTAACGGGTTTGTCGATCGGCAATACCTGGCCAGACTTCGCACCGTTTTTAATTTCAATCACAGCACCTGCTGGTGTTTGAATTGCTGGGGCGTCTAGATCGTGAGTGAGCTTTTGCGCGCCATCAAATTCCACCTGTTCCGGGCTATGGTGTTTGCCGGTAAGCGGCGCTACAGGATCTGGCTGGTTTGGATCGGCAAGGGCGACATCTGAATCGCGCTCGTGATCGTTGTTTGGCGTACGTGATTGTGCACGACCGCCGCCAAGCGCTAACTTAGCTTTTTGCGACAAGGTCATTGGTTCATCGTCAAAGTCGTTGTGGTTAAGGCCATTGAGCTGCGGGGCAGGAATAGGCGCTGTGACTCTGCCGTTAGAGCCATTACCTGTAAGACGCGTAACCGTTGCAGGCTGGGATGCCTCAGGCGTAAGTGCGGGTTGCAGCTCAGCTGCTTGTTCACTTTGCGATTTGTTTGGCTGTTCAGTGGTTTGCTCGATCTGATACTGCACGCGGGTTTTACCGATAATGATTTGATCGCCGCCATCGAGCAGTTGTCGGCTAATTAGCCGACCATTGATGTAGGTGCCGTTAGTGCTGTTTAGATCTTCGATCAGTGCGCCAGTTGTATCCAAGGTGATACGTGCGTGCTTGCCACTAACAGACAAGTTTGCAATGCAGACGTCATTCGTTGAACGTCGACCAATGCTTATTTCAGTGGTGTCCGCATCGAAATCGAATTTTTCAACGTCGTCGTTTTCGTTAGTAACAATAATGGTGGTCATGCGTTTTCCCTACGAGTACCGCAAACTAAACAAATGTGGAGCCTGGCAATCTGCCATTGTTGTGCATCCGTCGCTTACTAAGCCCTAATTATTGTCATTTAAGTGCTCAGCGTCAACAAGCGCGTGAAGGTCTGCACTTGCCGTCGAAAAACCGGCGTTTACTTCAGCCATCGCCGCTTAGCACTTGAATGATCAATTTTTCGCCCGGATGAATAACATTATTATCCGGTGTTTTACCAGTCGAATTTTGTATTGCGCTAATTTTAACTGCAAACCGTTCGGCGATTTCCGACAATGTATCGCCAATCTTAACTACGTATTCGACCATTGTACTACGTGCGCTAGTGTTAGTACCGCGAACGTCTATTACACCTAGGCTTTGACCGATCAATATGCGCGAGTTATCTAAACTATTTATCTCTCGTAATTTTCGTTGAGTGATGCCGTATTTGAACGCGATGGTACTGACGCTATCACCGGCGACAACTGTGTGCGTAAGTGGCAATGAAAATAGCTTGGTATTGCCCGCTGCCGCTATCGCTCGTTTGAACCTTTGCACGGCGGATGCCGGTACAACAATTAAGTGCGGGCCCTTTGGTGGCGTGACTTGATGAATTAACCCAGCGTTAAGTTGGCCCAGCAATGCTTCATCCACGTTGCTCATGGTGGCTGCATGATCAAGGCTTATACGTTTTCCTACATCCACAATCGTAAAATCTGCCGTAACAGGCATATCCGGTAGATCCAAGCCCCTGGTTTCTGGATCTTTGATCAGCTCCAGCATGGCAACAATCTTTGGCACGTAGTTAAGTGTTTCTGTGGGTAAATCCAGCGACCAAAAATCAGTAGGCTTTTCAGCCTTTATATTTTTCTTGATCGCGCCTCGCACTCGACCAGGGCCTGCGTTGTAGGCGGCAAGCGTGAGCTCCCAATCACCATTAAATTCGGCATTAAGATAACTTAAATAATCGATTGCTGCCGTGGTTGATTTAACGATGTCGCCTCTGCCATCAAACCAGGTGTTGCGTTCAACACCAATTTCACGTGCGGTTATGGGTACGATCTGCCAAATGCCCGCGGCATTTACCGAGCTTTTAACGGTGGTTCGAAAGCCACTCTCGATAGCAGGTATCAATGCCAGTTCGACCGGTAAAAACCTTGATTCGAGTGATTGCACGATGTACCCGATAAATGGCGTACCGCGATTGAGAATTTTATTTATCCACAAAACTTCGCGTTGATATTGATCAATATAAAACTCGACGCGTTGATTACGTTCTCTGGGTAGCCTGTCGGCTGCGCGTATGCTATCCCAAGCAGAAACTGGCGCTGGTACGCTAGTGATGGTGCTGGTGCCTATTGGTAATTCTGTGTCATCAGTGGTCTGCGCCGTAGCGAGCAACTGCGGTTGAGCTTCCACTGTGTGCTCGTCAGTGATCTCCTGTAGCAATATGCGGTCGTTATGGTCAGTATTGCCCAGCTGGGGCAGTTGCGCGCGGCCTGCGGTGTTGGTTTCCGCCAAGCCTTGCACACTTGTGGTTATTAGTAGCATTATTGTGGCGGCTTTAGCCGCTATACTGATCATTGAGGGGATCAATACCAATCTGTTATGGCGGCTAATGGCCAGATTGTTATCTGCCATACATGGCGTTTTAGATGACATCGATTGTGACTGATCGGTATATGAGAATTTGATGATAAATTTGACACGACGCAAGCCTATTTGGATCGACTCGCAGCGTCCGCTAACGCAATGGTACTCATCAGCGCTCGGACAGTCTATCCTCGATAGGCTCGAAGTTCAGCTCCAAGCTAGCCTAAGTGATGTTTTTGGTTATCAAGGCCTGCAGATTGGTAACCTTGCACCTGAGCGAGACCTGTTCAAAAGCTCGGGCCTGCATAGGCGAATTATCCTTGATGCGTCGGGCTCACAGGCTGACATTCATGGTGATGTACTACAGCTGCCCGTAGCCAGTGACACCATGAAACTGGTGATGTTTTTTAATACTCTAGATTTTTGTGATCAGCCTCACCAGGCGCTTCGTGAAGCTGATCGAGTGTTAGCTGATGATGGTCAATTATTGATCATTGGCTTTAACCCGTTTAGTGCATTCGGTGCGCGACACGCCTTAACAGGCTGGCGCGGAAATGCGCCCTGGAATGGTCGGTTTTACTCCAGAACCCGCCTAACGGATTGGTTGTCGGTACTCAACTATCGAGTACAAACAAGCGATGCCCTTTTTATCCGCCCGCCTATTAATAGCGAAAGACTGCTTCGCCGCACGCGTCATTTAGAGCGTGTAGAGCCTTGGCTGGGTGGTTTGGGCGGCCTGTATATCTTGGTTGCACGTAAGCAAACTATCCCGTTAACACCAAGCCGACGCCAGTGGGGCAGGCAACAACGTCCGAGCGTGGCTGTGAGTAGTTTTTCTAGGGCACGCGAAACCGCGGCACTGCGCAAATTTGATCCAAAAGCAGAATAGATCTAACCAGCATGACCCAAATTATCGAGATCTTTACTGACGGCGCTTGCCGTGGAAATCCAGGCCCAGGTGGTTGGGGAGCATTGTTACGTTCTGGCAAGCATGAAAAAGAACTCTACGGTGGTGAGCCAGACACCACCAATAACCGCATGGAAATGACTGCGGTGATCCAAGCATTAAAGGCATTAAAAAAAACCAGCAACGTAGCGCTAACCACTGATTCGCAATATGTGCGGCAAGGAATATTGGAATGGATGCCGGGCTGGAAGAAAAAGAACTGGATGACGTCTGCACGAAAGCCTGTCAAAAACAAAGAATTGTGGATTCAAATCGACGAGTTGGCTGCGCTTCATAATATTGAATGGCACTGGGTGAAAGGGCATAGTGGCCATGCTGAAAACGAACGGGTGGATGACTTGGCTAATAAAGGAATTGATGAATTTTTAGCGGGTAAGTCCCCAGCGGGCGCGCCCCCAGCGGGTATGCCATGAGGCAGGTTGTTCTTGATACTGAAACCACCGGTCTGGATGCACAATCAGGGCATCGTATTATCGAAATAGGTTGTGTTGAGATGATCGAGCGAAGGCTCACGGGCAACAACCTGCACATCTATTTACAACCTGATCGCCAGATCGATCATGGCGCAATGGAGGTGCACGGTATTAGTAATGAGTTTCTTAGTGATAAACCGCGCTTTGAAGACGTCGCGACAGAGGTGCTCGATTATTTAAAGGGCGCAGAGCTGGTTATCCATAATGCCGATTTTGATGTGGGCTTTTTGGATGCAGAATTTGCACGTGTCGCTGGCAACATAACCATCAATTCGATCTGTCGGGTAATCGACACCTTAGCCTTGGCGCGTAAGTTATACCCCGGCCAACGGAATAGCCTTGATGCACTTTGCAAACGCATGGATGTTAACAACAGCCATCGCACACTTCACGGCGCCTTGCTCGATTCAGAAATACTTGCCGATGTGTATCTGCGAATGACCGGTGGTCAAACTGCGTTACTGCTCGACGAAGACAACGCCGCTAATGCTGCCATCTCTGCTGACAATACCGATAAGAAAACTCATCATCTCAAACTAGTGGAAGCGGACGAAGTTGAAATGCGCGCCCACGATTTGTGGCTGGATAAGCTTGCGAATAGTTCTGATGCCGGGTGTGTTTGGCGGAATTTGGATCAAGGGTGATCGTTCCTGCGGATGGCTAGTGAGTACGAATGGAGCGTGCCTTGTCTCGATCCCATTCACGCTCTTTAATGCTGGCGCGTTTATCGAATTCTTTCTTACCTTTACCAATGCCGATTTCGATCTTCACTTTGCCGCGCTTCCAATATATGGCTATGGCCACAATGGTGTAGCCTTTGCGCTCGACTGCTCCGGTTAGGCGCGCTAATTCGCGCCGGTGTAATAGCAATTTTCGTCGGCGCTGTAGCTCGGGCACACTGTGAGATGAGGCGGTAATTAGAGGGGAGATATTGCAGCCATAAAGCCAGGCTTCCATCTTGTGCAGCTGCACGTAGCCGTCGGTGAGTTGGGCGCGGCCAGCCCTGAGGCTCTTAACTTCCCATCCCTGCAGTACAATTCCGGCTTCGAACTTCTCATCGATCTTATAATCGTAAGTTGCGCGCTTATTGCGTGCGATACTGCCCTTGCCAGAGGTTTTGGTCTTTTTGCTCTTCTTGGCCATGACGGCATTATAGGCGTGCTGAAGTTGATAAGGTAATTATGTCGAGTATTTCGAGAAGTGCGTTGGTGGGCTTTACTGCCGCCCAAATGTATCAACTGGTGCTGGATGTGGAATCCTATCCCAAATTTCTACCGTGGTGCTCTGGCAGTGAGGTGACCGAGCAGAGCGTTGTGCGTCAGCTGGCTTCGGTGTCGATCAAAAAGGCTTATCAGCAAACTAAGTTCACCACCCAAAACGCCTTGGAGCAAGATCAGCGAATCTCCATGAGCTTGCAGGATGGCCCATTCAAAAACCTGGATGGTGTTTGGCATTTTATTGCCTTGAGCGATAGCGCCTGTAAAGTAGAGCTGGACATCGAGTTTCAATTTAGAAGCAGTTTAGTGGAAAAAATGATTGGCCCAGCTTTCAGTACCGTTACCCAAACCATTGTCAATGCATTTGTAAAACGAGCAGGGGATGTATATGGCATGTGATGGCATGCTCTCAATCAGAGTGGTGTTGGCTTTTAGTGACACCCAACACCAGGTGCATTTTCAACTGCCAGCGGGCACAAATGCGAGGCAAGCGGTTATACGTGCTGTGGATGAAGGCTTGGATTTAGATGCTGTGGGTGGAGCTCATGATGTGCCCATCGGCGTATTTGGTGAGCAGGTCAATGATGACTACGTTCTGCTTAACAATGATCGTGTTGAAATTTACAGGCCGTTAATTCAAAGCCCGATGGAGCTACGTCGGCAACGTGCTGCTGCCCAGAAAGGGCAGCGTGGTGGCACAGCTTAATTAGCCGATTTTCATTAGCAGAGCTTAACTACTATTAGCTCTTACGCTTAGGTGCAAAAATGCGCTCCCACCAGGGGCGGCGGTTTTCAATCTTGCCGCTGATCTCTGCCGCGCTACGATCTAATTTTTCTAATACTTCGCCTTCAAAGTATAGTGATAGGCGCTTAGCTTTTGTTGGCTGGCCTGCTGGTGTACTAGTGTAATAGTAGTCCCAACGCTGATCGTGGAAGGTGGTGTTGGTAACGGGTGCGCCCAATAAAGTGCGTACATCGGCGCGTGGCATGCCGACGGTAACTTGACCAATTTGGCTCTCACTAAGCAAATTACCTTGCTGAATGGTGATTTTGTGGGCTCTTGGGAGCCAAAACGGATCGCCACCACAGGCTGTAAGTGAGCTAATGCTGATCAAAAGGACTGCCAGGGTTTTCACGGGAGCTTCCATTTAAGTTGTAAGGGTATTGTCGTATACTTGTAGCCACTTCTCAAAGGCTTTGCAGTGACACTTGCGAAATATGCCCCAATCCACCCATCAAGCGACTACCACAAGCGAGCTCAAAAACGCGGGCCTAAAGGTCACGCTGCCTCGTGTAAGCATACTCGAGATTCTCGAGCGTGCAGAACAACACCATTTAAGCGCTGAAGACGTATACAAAGCACTGCTTAAAAATGGCAGCGACATCGGCTTGGCCACAGTGTATCGCGTATTGACTCAGTTTGAAGGCGCAGGCTTGGTTACACGCCATCATTTTGATGGGGGGCAGGCAATATTTGAACTCGATACCGGTGACAACCACGATCACATCGTGTGCGTGAAATCTGGCAAGGTGGCTGAATTTAAAGATGAGCAGATAGAGCGTAGGCTGCAAGAGATTGCTGAAGAGCTGGGTTACTCGCTAACTGATCATAAGATCATTTTGTATGGTGAGTACAAGCGCGATAGTTGAGTGTTCTATTTCCCGAACACTTACTCAACCGAGTCAAGCATTTCCTGAGCGTGTGACTGGCTTTTTTTAGTTATCTTTGCACCGCCCAGCATTCTGGCAATTTCATCACGTGTTTGTTTTTTGTTGAGCGTTTGTAAGCTAGTTTCTGTTTTGCCTTTAGTGCTGGTTTTCTCAACGAACAAATGATGGTGAGCTTGCGCAGCTACTTGCGGTAGGTGAGTCACGCATAAAACTTGAGCAGATGTGCCTACTTTACGCATTAAGCGGCCAACTGTTTCGGCCACTGCGCCACCAATGCCTGCATCCACTTCATCAAAAATTAGCGTCGGCACGTTTTGCGATTTGATAGTGGCTAGCTGTACGCACAAACTGATCCGTGAAAGCTCACCACCTGATGCGACTTTGGCAAGAGGCGCTGCCGCCACGCCGGGGTTAGGGCTAACTAAAAATTCGACTGTGTCCTGGCCGTGTTTATGGCTGGCGGTTACATCAGTATTAATACGCACACTAAATGCGCCGCCTTCCATTGCCAGAGTCTGCATTGATTCTGTAATTTCAGCCGAAATCTTTTTAGCGGAGCGTTTGCGCAGGCGGGTGAGCTTGGCACAGGCTGCTCTGTACACTTCCCGCAGTGCGCCTACTTGTTTTTGTAGCTCTTCATTGCTGTTTGCAGGATCAGTTAAGCCGTCTAACTCATCACGTAGTGCAAGCTCGACATCGGTTAAACCTGATGCACCCACATGATGTTTTCTAGCCAAGCGGTGTAAGGCTGCAAGTTTATCGTCAAGCCATGCGAGGCGGTTGGTGTCGTGTTCCATGGAGCTTGTGCTGCCACGCAGCATAGAGACGGCTTCGCTGCATTGGATTGAGGCTGACTCGACTAAATCCAAGGCTTCTTGCATGCGGTCATCAATCGCCACCAAGCTGGCCAAAGGCGCTTGAGTTTCAGTGATGGAATTAATGGCGTAATCAAGTGTCTGTAATGATTGATTGCCAAGATCAACTAGGCGATCAGCATTCGCTAACCAACGATGTTCTGATTCGATATCCGCAGCCGTTGCGCCACCAGTATCGAGTGCATCAAATTCCTGTAACTGAAAGCACAACATATCAATGCGGTCTTGAGCGTTTTGCTGGGCAGCAATTTGTGTCGCGAGTTGTTGATCGCTTGTCTTCCATGCATCGAACGCCTGAGTGACCTGTTTTGATAGTGGTGTATCACCAAAGCTATCAAGAAGTTCGCGTTGCGCCGCAGGATTACTTAAACGCTGGTGTTCGTTCTGTCCGTGGATGTTAAGCAGCAGCTCTCCGAGTGTACGAAGCAACTGCACGGTAACAGGTCGGCCATTAATATACGCACGTGATTTACCGTTAGCAGTGATCACTCTACGTAGCAGGCATTCATTGCCTTCGTCGGGATCGGCTTCGTTAAGGTCCTGCTCACTTAGCCATTGTCGAATGTTTTTTAACGCATCAATACTAAATGAGGCATTGATTTCGGCTTTGTCGGTATCTTGTTTAACAAGATCACCACTGGCGCGACCGCCAAGTACCAATGACAGTGCGCCGAGTAAGATTGATTTACCAGCACCCGTTTCACCGGTTAGCGCAGTTAGGCCTGAATCGAGATCAACTTCAGTGTTGTCGATGATCGCAAAGTTGCGGATATGCAGGTTGTTGAGCATATGCCACTATCCTCCCCAGTTGAGCTTTTCGCGTAGTACCTGGTGATAGTCGTAAGTTTCAGGGTGTAGCAAGGTTAATCTCTTTTTCATTACGCTGATTTCGATCATATCGCCGAGTATTGCTTCCATATACTGCTGTCCATCACAAACGACCTGCGCTTCGCGTAGCTCGTCGTCCCACAAATGAGCACGTATGCGGCTCTTTGCATCGACCAATATTGTACGACTGGTGAGTGTGTGTGAGGCAATAGGTTGCACGACGACCGCTTCGATTGTTGGGCCAACAATAGGGCCGCCGTTAGACAAACTGTAGGCGGTTGAACCAGAAGGCGTAGCGACTATCAAACCATCTGCTCGGTGATGCGTGACCAGTACATCGTCTATGACGATATCAAAGTCCATAATTTGTAGCACGTCTTTAACGCGAACAACTGTGTCGTTAAGTGAATAGGCCGAATTGATACATTCGCCTTCTCGCATGATGCGTGTTTCTAGCATGATGCGCTCTTCGGATATGTATTGCCCTTGTAGAATCGCATCGAGCTTTTCTAGCCCTTGATTGGGAGGGACATCAACTAAGAAGCCTAAGCGCCCACGATTAACCCCAACGATAGGCACGCCGTAATTAACCAGTTCTCGGGCAGCATGTAGTAATGTACCATCGCCACCAATTACGATAGCGAGATCGCAATGGGTGCCCACCTCTTCGCTACTAACAACCGTTTGCCCAGAAATGAGGCCTTCAGTGCTTTCGTGCAGTTGGATGTCAATGTTAAGCGCCGTTAGGCGTTCGATTACATCTGCGAGTGTGCCGGCAACGCTTTCGTCGTGTAGCCTGGAGAGCAAGCCAACCGTTGTGAATTGTGTCATCCGTGTAAGTTATCACGGCAATGGGGTGGTGTCATGCCTGGGCGATCCTTTTGGGCAAACTACGAGTCATTTTGGGATAGTTTACCCAGCATGGCCGACAGCGTGTATAGGTGGTCTAGCGCCTCTCTAGGGCTGGTGGAATCTAATTCGAGCCCTCGAATAAAAACACTTATCTCATCAGGAGCAGCAAAGAGGTCCAGTTGAGGCGCAGCGGGTGCCATGGGAGCGGCGGTTGCGATTGGTACAAATGGGGAAGTTGACGTATTGGTGTTATGTTCTTCCAGCTGTGCCAAGCATTCTCGGGCAAACCCTAAAGCCGCTTGCGGGAGCCCGGCAAGCTCTGCCACTTGTATGCCGTAACTCTTACTGGCAGCACCGTGTTTGACTTGGTGCATAAACACAATTTGGCCGTTGTGTTCCACTGCATCAAGGTGCACATTGCTGACACCATCATGCGTGTTGGCTAAATCAGTTAGTTCAAAATAATGGGTGGCAAACAAACACAGGCACTGGTTGGTGTTACTTAGGTGATCAGCGCAAGCCCAAGCTAACGACAAGCCATCGTACGTGCTGGTACCTCTGCCAATCTCATCCATCAACACTAAACTATTGGCGGTGGCGTTATGCAGTATATGTGCAGCTTCGGTCATCTCCACCATGAACGTTGACTGACCGCTGGTAAGGTCATCCGATGCACCGATACGCGTAAAAATTCGATCAATTGGCCCTATGCTTGCGCGTGTTGCAGGCACATGGCTGCCGGTATGCGCAAGCAATGCGATCAACGCGTTTTGGCGCATATACGTTGATTTACCACCCATGTTGGGGCCAGTGACCAACAGCATGCGGCGTGCTGAATCCAGTTGTAAGGGGTTGGCTATAAACGGCTCATCACTTAATGATTCGATCACTGGGTGACGACCATCCTCGATATCTAACCCAGGCTCGTTAACCATGTCAGGGCAGCACCATTGATATTCATAGCTACAGCAAGCCAGTGATGTGTAAACATCTATCCTAGCGACTGCGTTGGCGATAGCTTCTAGTACAGGTAAATCGTTTTGCAGTTTTTCAAGTAATTCGCGGTAAAGTTCTTTTTCGCGCGCTAATGATTTTTCGCGTGCACTGAGCACTTTATCTTCGTGCTCTTTAAGCTCGGGCGTGATGTAGCGTTCGGTGTTTTTAAGCGTTTGCCTGCGAATGTAGTGCTCGGGCACGGTTTGATTTTTGCTGGTTTCGATATAAAAGCCATGCACACGGTTGTAGCCCACTTTTAGCGAGTTAATGCCACTTGAATCTTTTTCTCGCACCTCTAGCTGATCTAGAAACTCAGTCGCATCAGTATTAAGGCTTTTAAGTTCATCAAGTTCACTATCGTAGCCTTTGGCAATCATGCCGCCATCGCGTATCAGTACAGGTGGCTCATCAACTAATGCATCGTTCAACAACTGCAGTGTGGCAGGGGTGACAGATACATCATCGATTAGTGTTTTTAGTTGGCTATCGTTAACAGGTTTTAAAGCTTGTAATAACTCGGGTAGTTCGGACAAGGAGCGTTTTAAACGATCAAGCTCTCGCGGTTGCACGCTACGCAAATGAATGCGCGTAAGGATGCGTTGCATATCGTAGATACGCTTCAGATGCGGTTGTACATCCAAGTACAGTTGATCTTGCAGTAATCGATTGATGCAGGTTTGTCGCTGGGTGATAACGTCGTGGTTACGCAGTGGGCGTTGCAACCATTGTTTCAGCACGCGCCTGCCCATTGCATTGCCTGTACGATCCATCACGCCAAATAAACTGTGTTCGATATTGCCGCTGAGGCTGGTGGTTAGCTCGAGGTGCGCGCGAGTACCTGGATCCATGATCACAGTATCGCTAGTGTGTTCGATTCGCAGGCTGCGCACATGCGGTAAGTCGGATACTTGAGTCTCGCGTGCATAGCCTAGTGCCACGGCTGCTGCTGCAATGGCTAGCGGCATATCATCGCAATCAAAGGCGCGCAAGTGTTGAACCTTAAAGTGTTCCAGCAATTGTTGTCGTGTTGCATCGGCTTCAAAAAACCACGGCGCTCGACCGCGCCAGCTTAGCGCCCCAAACTCGGTGATCAATGGGCTACCTTCGGCTAGTAATAGTTCTGCTGGATGTAAGCGTGCGACTTCGGTTTTTAATCCTGCTAAAGAGTTGAGCTCTTGTACAGCCAGGTCACCACCCGCCACATCGAGTGATGCAATGGCATAGCGGCCATCAAGCTCAGCAATGGCTACCAATAACGCTACATCATCAGCGGCTAGCAAATGATCCTCTGTTAGCGTACCGGGCGTAATGACTCTTACTACTTCACGCTTAACCGGACCCTTGCCGGTCACTTCCCCCGTTTGTTCGCAAATAGCAACCGAAACACCTTGGCGCACGAGTTTGGCAAGATAGCTATCAGCTGCGTGATAAGGGATGCCTGCCATGGGGATGGCATTACCGCCGGTTTTGCCCCGTGCGGTTAACGTAATATTGAGAATCTCAGATGCTTGTTTGGCATCGTCATAGAAGAGCTCATAGAAATCACCCATGCGATAAAACAATAAGGTGTCTGGATGCTGCGCCTTGATACCAAGGTACTGCTGCATCATAGGCGTTTGGGTGGACTGACTCATGGCGCTAGTGTACAAACTTATGTAGGTAATATGACAACAACGTATGACTAATCACAATGAACGGGCTTTTGCGCTTGCTACCAAGCTGGGTGACTTGCTTATCCAACATCAATACCGCATCACAACGGCGGAATCTTGTACGGGTGGGTTATTGGCTACTTGTTTAACCGACGTGCCTGGTGCCTCCAGTTGGTTTGAGCAATCCTGGGTTACCTACTCTAATCAAGCTAAAATCGATCGGATCGGGGTAAGTGCCGAAACAATACGCCAGTATGGAGCAGTGAGTGAACAAACTGTTCTGGAAATGGCCAATGGCGCGCGTCAAATTGCTGCTGCCAACATCGCGGTTGCAATCAGTGGTGTTGCGGGCCCGGACGGTGGTACTGCGGACAAGCCAGTGGGTACCGTGTGGATAGGTTGGTCATTGGATGATCAGTTTCAGGACGCGGAGGTTGCGGTATTTGAAGGTAATCGGCAGCAAGTGCGCCAGGCTGCGTTGTTAGCGGCTCTTAGTGGTAGTATCATTCGCGTTTCCAACCTCGCGGATTAATTTGCATGATTTTTTTTAGCCACCTCTCAAACTTTTTGTTTAATGCTGCCAGTGTAGTGTTTTTTGTTGGATTGATATCTTCTACAGCGTTTGCACAATCAGCTTTGTCCCCAGAAGAATTACAAGCTCATATAGAAAAACAGCAGGCTGCGCTGGATGCTGCGATCGCTAATCGAGACAAGACACAAGAAGCGTTAGAAGCTAAACGTGTTGAGTTTGAACAGCAAACGGCAAAGCAGGAGGCAATTCAAGCCAGGATGAAAGCACTGTGCGAAGAACAAGAAGAGATAAAGCCTGGTTCCATGGAAAATTGCATGGCTGGCAAAACAACTAAATAAATTTACAGTATTTTTGCCTCTTTCTACTATATTTATGAAACAATAGCCTTGCGGTCGGGTGCCCAAGGAGCGGCGCGCCGCATTCCCAGTCACAACGGAGACAAACCAAGTGGATGACAACAGAAAAAAAGCATTAGCAGCGGCCCTCGGCCAAATCGAAAAGCAGTTTGGTAAAGGTACCGTCATGCGTATGGGTGATACCACCGATACCAGCGGCATCGAAGTAGTATCAACAGGCATCCTGGGCCTTGATGTAGCGCTTGGCATAGGTGGCTTACCACGTGGTCGTGTGTGCGAAATCTATGGCCCCGAATCATCAGGTAAAACAACGCTTACATTACAAGCCATTGCCGAATGCCAAAAGGCGGGTGGCACAGCAGCGTTTATCGATGCGGAGCACGCGCTCGATCCAACCTATGCAGCCAAACTAGGCGTTAACGTTGATGATCTACTCATCTCGCAACCAGACACGGGTGATCAAGCACTGGAAGTCACTGACATGTTGGTTCGCTCCGGCGGCGTAGACATGATCGTTATCGATTCGGTTGCTGCACTAACCCCTAAAGCTGAAATCGAAGGCGATATGGGTGATTCACACGTTGGTTTGCAAGCCCGTTTAATGTCACAAGCTTTGCGTAAGCTAACCGGTAACATTAAACGTACTAATACACTGGTTATCTTTATCAACCAGATCCGTATGAAAATCGGCGTTATGTTTGGCAGCCCAGAAACCACCTCTGGTGGTAACGCGCTTAAGTTCTATTCATCTGTACGTCTTGATATTCGCCGTATTGGTGCCATCAAGCGTGGTGACGAAATCGTGGGTAACGAAACGCGAGTTAAGGTGGTTAAAAACAAGATGGCACCTCCGTTTCGCCAAACAGAGTTTGAAATTCTGTATGGCGAAGGTTCTTCATTCGAAGGTGAGCTTATCGATCTGGGTTCTAAAAACGGCATTGTCGATAAAGCAGGTGCCTGGTATAGCTACAATGGTGATCGCATTGGCCAGGGTAAGGAAAAGGTTCGTGAGTTCCTTAAGGAAAACCCAGCTATCGCCAATGACATCGACGTTAAGCTACGTGCGCTATTGCTAACAAAAGCACCAGCAGCAGAAGATGCCACGGCGGCAGAAGAAGCAGAGCTCGAGACAGAGGTCGAAGCTTAAGCGTAGCGTGAGTGTCACAGAGTTTGAAGACCGACACCGTTAACGATATCGTCAAAGAAGATACGTCTGACGATAAACGTCAGGCGTATCAAACCGCTATCAAATTGCTCACCACTCGTGAGCATTCTGCGTTTGAGCTTACCCAAAAGCTTAAGAAGCGAGCGTACTCGCGCACCATCATCGAAAACCTTCTTCTTGATCTACAAAACAAGGGCTACCAATCCGATGCGCGTTTTGCGGAACAATTCACACGACAGCGATACACTAAGGGCTACGGCCCGTTATCCATTCGCGCCAAGCTTTACGAGCGAGGCATTGATTCTGGTTTGGCAGCTGATGCGCTCACTGAATTGCAGGTTGATTGGGTCGAGCATGCCGTTGAGGTGATCGGGCAAAAATTCCGATCTGATGTAATCACCAGCACTGAGCCCAAAATTGAATCGCGAATCGCTCGATTTCTACATACCCGCGGTTTCTCATCATCGGTGGCGCTGCGTGCACTCAAGCAGAGTAGGCGAGACCAGCAACGGACCACGTGTAGTTCCGTAGGCCAAACATCTCGATAGTCCGCTAGCATCCAGATCGGTGCCACCTGAGGCTTGTATCAGCGGCCACCCTGCAGAGAACTGCCCAATCCGGCTACAATAAGGTTTGACTGTTTTCAACATTGCTCCCTATATGGTTTCTACATCTGACATTAGGACACGTTTTTTGGCGTTTTTCGCTAAGAATGGCCATCAAATTTTGCCATCGAGCTCGCTCGTACCCGGCAATGATAAGACGCTGCTATTTACCAATGCAGGCATGGTTCAGTTCAAAGATCTCTTCACAGGCGAAGAAACTCGCGATTACAAGCGTGCCACCACGTCACAACGTTGTGTCCGTGCTGGTGGTAAGCACAATGATTTGGATAACGTGGGCTATACCGCACGGCATCACACGTTTTTTGAAATGTTGGGTAACTTTAGCTTTGGTGATTACTTTAAAGAAGAGGCTATCGACTTTGCCTGGCGTTTTTTAACAGAAGAGTTACAGATCCCAAGTGAAAAACTCTGGATCACTGTGTTTGAAGAAGATGATGAAGCTGAAACCATTTGGGTAAATAAAATGGGTGTACCTGCTGAGCGGGTAATACGCATCGGTGCAAAAGATAACTTTTGGATGATGGGTGACACTGGCCCTTGTGGCCCTTGTTCTGAAATATTTTACGATCATGGCGAAGATGTTTGGGGAGGCCCTCCGGGTACGCCAGAAGAAGATGGTGATCGCTACATCGAGATCTGGAACCTTGTCTTTATGCAATATGACAAAGACAGCAGCGGCACGATGCACCCGTTGCCAAAACCTTGTGTTGATACCGGCATGGGCCTTGAGCGAATGGCGGCTGTGTTGCAACATGTGCACAGTAACTACGATATCGATATGTTTCGTAACCTGGTTACCGCTGCATCAAAGCTGACGGGCACAAGCGATTTAAAGAATCCATCGCTTAACGTCATCGCCGATCACATTCGTACCTGCGCATTTTTGATTGTTGATGGCGTGCTACCCAGTAACGAAGGGCGTGGTTACGTATTACGTCGAATCATTCGCCGCGCGGCGCGACACGGGCATAAGCTTGGTGCGTCAGAATTGTTTTTTAATAAACTCACGCCAGCTCTGGTTAAAGAGATGGGCGTAGCGTATCCGGAGCTGGTAAATGCAGAAGCGAAAGTCACTGAGCAACTGCTTAAAGAAGAGCAACGTTTTGCGAAAACGTTATCGTCTGGTTTGAAAATCCTGGACGAAGAAGTTGCATCGTTAAAGGGTAAGGAGATACCAGGCGACGTCGTGTTTCGTTTGTATGATACCTACGGCTTCCCAGTTGATTTAACGGCTGATATTGCGCGTGAGCGTGATTTAGTGATTGATTCAGCGGGGTTCGACACACACATGCAAGCGCAGCGCGAACGCGCTCGTGCTGCGAGTAAATTCGCTGCTGGTGGTGGTGATATTCCGCCATCGCAACAACAAACTCAGTTTCTGGGCTACACCAGTACACAAAGTGATGCCAGCATTGTTGAGCTTTACGTTGATGGGGCTGCCGTTAATTGTGTTACCGCTGGGCAGGCTGCCTGGTTGGTGTTGGATAAAACACCATTCTATGGTGAATCTGGTGGGCAGGTAGGTGACACGGGTGTCATCAGCGCAAGCGGTGCACGTGCTGATGTGTTGGATACCCAAAAGTATCGTGGCGCATTTATGCACGCGGTTAGCGTGGCTGAAGGTGAGCTTAAGGTTGGTGGTTCAGTTACCGCTGATGTTCATCAGGAACGCCGGCAAGCGATTAAACGCCATCACTCTGCAACGCATTTACTGCACGGTGCGCTTCGGCAGGTGTTGGGTGATCACGTTGAGCAGAAAGGCTCGTTGGTAAATGACAGCCAATTGCGTTTTGACTTCTCGCACGGTGATCCGATCACTGATGAGCAACAACGCAAAATTGAGGCGTGGATGCAGCTTGAGGTCGCTGCCAACAGCCCGTGCGAGACAAAAGAGATGAGTATGGATGAAGCCGTTGCGTCAGGTGCCATTGCATTGTTTGGCGAAAAGTACGGCGATGTTGTACGAGTGGTGAAACTGGGTGATAAGTCTATAGAGCTCTGTGGTGGCATCCATGTGAATGCAAGCGGCGACTTAGGTTTAATCAAGCTTACTGGCGAAACCGGTGTTGCAGCAGGGGTTAGACGAATAGAAGCGGTGAGTGGCGAATCGGCACTTAACTATGTGCAAGCACAGGAGCAGCAGCTAACCAAGATTGCCCGTCTGCTTAAATCGTCAAGTGATGATGTGTATAGCAAAGTTGAGCAGTTGCAACAGCGCAGCAGAGAACTCAAGGGCCAGCGTGACCAGCTGCAAGCCAAATTATCATCACAGGCCGGCAAAGATATGCTCGGCGAGGCAACCACTATCCATGGCGTGCCGGTACTCATGAAAGTGATCGACAACACCGACGCTAAAAGCCTGCGCACAGTAATGGATCAGCTCAAGCAAGATATACCGAATGCTGCTTTGGTATTAGCAAGCGAAAGCAATGGCAAAGTGGCATTGGTGGCGACGGTGAGTAAATCACTGCACGATCGTATTAAGGCGGGCGACATACTGAAGATAGTGGCTCAGGAGCTGGGCGGAAAAGGTGGTGGACGGCCTGATATGGCGCAAGGCGGCGCTGACTCTCTGGATAATGTTCAATCGGCGTTTAAAGCAGCTGAGCAGTATTTGAACGATAATTTAGCAACCTGATTCAATAGCAGCAGAGAAAGCAAGCACAGATCATGGCATCCTTTGTCAAGAAATTCGGCGGTACGTCGGTCGGCACAGTAGAACGTATCCAAGCCGTCGCTAAAAAGCTCGCGCTGGCCAGAGAAGCCGGAGACGATCAAGTCGTGGTTGTCTCGGCGATGTCGGGTGAGACCAACCGGCTAGTGGCGATGGCGAAAGAGCTGATGCCAGCCACGGTAGATGTGCGAGAGCTAGACGTATTGCTCTCCACCGGTGAACAGGTGACTATTGCCTTGTTATGCATGGCCCTAAAAACACTAGGCTGCGATGCTCGTTCCTACACTGGTGCTCAGGTGCGCATCCTGACTGACAGCAGCCATAGCAAGGCACGCATTGTTAGTATTGATATCGACAAAATCACGGCGGATTTAGAAAAGGGTCGTATTGTGGTGGTGGCTGGTTTTCAGGGTGTGGATGCGATTGGTGATATCACCACTTTAGGTCGCGGCGGCTCCGATACATCGGCAGTGGCCTTGGCCGCCGCTTTGGGCTCGGACGAGTGCCAAATTTTTACAGATGTTGACGGTGTTTACACTACTGACCCGCGCGTAGAAAGCAAAGCAAGAAGGCTTGATCGCATTACGTTTGAAGAGATGCTGGAGATGGCCAGCTTAGGATCGAAGGTATTGCAAATCAGAGCGGTTGAGTTTGCCGGAAAATATAACGTACCCCTAAGGGTGCTTTCTTCTTTCGAAGAAGGTGAAGGCACATTGATAACAACTGATGATAAGGAAAACGAAATGGAGCAAGCGCTGGTTTCTGGAATTGCGTTCAACAGGGACGAGGCGCAAATAACGATTACGAATATTGCAGACAAACCCGGTACTGCATTTTCGATACTCGGCCCGATCGCTGACTTAAATGTCGAAGTGGATATGATCGTTCAAAACGCGGGTATTGACGGCACCACTGATTTTACTTTCACCGTGCATCGTGAGGAGTATCACAGAGTATTAGAATTTCTTACCGCTAAACAAAAAGAGTTAGGTGCAGCAACTATTACTGGTAATGACCAGATAGTCAAAATTTCTATTGTTGGTGTGGGAATGCGCTCTCATGCTGGTATAGCAAGCCGAATGTTCCGCGCGCTTTCTGAAAAAGGAATCAACCTGCGTATGATTACTACGTCAGAAATTAAAATTTCTGTAGTAATCGATGAAAATTTTCTCGAACTTGGTGTGCGATCGTTGCACGACGAATTTGAATTAGCAGAGGCAGCAGTTATTGAGGCGTAACAAAATTTAACTTGGTGTAGCTGTCTTACCTTACGCTTATACAAGTTGACCTAGCCCACAAGCATTAGTTTCTTCCACCGAGTTGCGGCAGATCAATGACAAATTGTAAGCCCTTGTGAATTGTGGCCTGTTTAGTAACCGCGCTGCTGCTTAGCAGTGATTCAACCTGCCATACTATGCTCGTTCCATTCATCATTTCTTTTGATGCATGAAGTTTTCCACAGGGAGTGGTCCGGACACAATGTGTTTAACTCCATGCGTCTTTGTACAAAGAAATATTAGTTGTAATGTATAGTTGGAGAAGTATAAATGTTGATACTAACTCGCAGAGTAGGTGAAACATTAATGATCGGTGACGAGGTAACAGTTACCGTTTTAGGCGTTAAAGGTAACCAGGTAAGAATCGGTGTTAATGCCCCCAAAGAAGTCGCGGTTCACCGGGAAGAGATCTACCAAAGGATTAAGCAAGAGCAGGAAGGATTAGCCAAGGTTGAAGACGTCGAAGCCAGTGATTCGTAACATCTTTTCCTAGCCAGTACAAATTAGATTCAGATCTTTGTTGACGGCATCCCCCTCAGCAGCCATAATTCTCTGGCTGTAGCGCGCCCGTAGCTCAGTTGGATAGAGTACCTGGCTACGAACCAGGCGGTCGGAGGTTCGAATCCTTCCGGGCGCGCCATTTTTTTAGCAGTCTAATGCAGTACCGGAGAGGTGGCCGAGTGGCTGAAGGCGCTCCCCTGCTAAGGGAGTATACGTTTTATAGCGTATCGAGGGTTCGAATCCCTCTCTCTCCGCCACATTCATTGCTCGGCTCCAAACCGCATCCCCAGCTCAAATAATAGATAGATCCACCCGGTGATGAGAACCTTCGGTTCGAAAAAATTGCCCGGAGCAATTTTTCACAAGCGCTCTGCGCGCAGCCCCGAAGGGGTGAGGCCCACGATGGGCCGAATAAACCCTTGCTAGCACTCAACCCCGATATCTGCCCAACCGGCCTTAAGTAACTGCGCA
>JAZGEF010000048.1:0-29273 GCA_036478595.1 Granulosicoccaceae bacterium | reverse complement strand
TTCTAAGCTGGCCGATTGATCAGTACCTAAGGCTCCCCAGGTAAGCGATACAAATTCTGGTGATAAGGTTTCCAGAGCACCCAGTGTTCTCCAGAACCGCCGATGCTGTGCAGTGCTACGCGGTGGGAAAAACTCAAATGATAATTTCATTTTTGCTCCTTTGGAACATAATTGTTATATATCAACACTATAGTCTGATGTCGTGAATATGCATATATATACATATAAAGTATTCTTTATATGATTATGCACTACTTTTACGTGCAATGCAAGTACCCCACATCGCACCATGGCTTCTCGCGATGGGCTGAATTTAGGGATAGCTATTGACTCATTTGTGCAGAACATGGGCCAATAAGCCATTTATCTGAGTTGTTCAAACAACTCTGAGTGTTTTAGGCACAACTGGCTGAGAAAAGCGGTCTCGTATCGCATAATAAATACTGTAAAGAATCCTAGAAGGCTCTTAAAGCAATATGCGAATAATTTTAAGGCGCGCGACATCGAGTTAATTTAGGCTCGGTGTAGTGATACTGGTTGATATATCGTCATAATCTATTTACCCGTTTAGTAACTTAAAAAAAGCGCTATCAAGCTCTAGTCACAGGTTTGTTTAAGCTAAATGTGTATTCGAAGCTCTATACTAAAAGCATGAACAATCAGCAGTTAACACGAGCAACAGAAGCCGCCGTTCAAGCTTGCGAGGCAGCAAATTCAGAAATCAATCGCTTTTTAGGTAGCGGTGATTGGTCGGTAAGCAATAAACCAGATAACACGCCAGTAACAGAGGTTGATGTGGCCGCAGAACTGGCGATCAAAAAGATTTTGTTGGCAGCCGAGCTAGGTGCTGATTTCTATGGAGAAGAAACTGGGCTGCACGCAGCTGAGCATAGCCCTGCAAACGATCAGACTCGCCTCTTGTGGTTGGTTGATCCTATCGATGGCACTAAGAGCTTCGTTCGACAATCTCCGTTTTACTCTACGCAAATCGCGCTAATGAAGGGTGATGAACTAGTTCTTGGTGTATCAAACGCACCAGCTTATGGAGAACGGTTGCTTGCTACCATTGGCCAGGGAGCGCAGCTCAACGGTAAACTCGTTTTCTGTAATGCAGAAATCCAAATGAATGAAGCCTACCTATCCACCGGCAACCTTACCTCGTTAGCAGCAGACGTAAGGGGTTGGACAGCTCTTGGTAGGCTTATAGGACAAGTTAAACGCACGCGAGGCTATGGCGATTTTTGTCACTATCACCAACTGTGCTGCGGGCATGCTGATATTGTCATTGAATCGGACGTTAATATTTTGGATATTGCAGCACTATATGTCTCGGTAACCGAGGCGGGCGGTGTAATGACTGATCTTGCAGGTAATGCAATCACACAGGAAACCACATCAGTGTTGGCGGCGGCCAATGCGCCTTTGCATAAAGCAGTATTAGCGTTGTTTAATGGGTAAAGCTGTCAGGGCAAATAAAGCCCTGACGGCTTTTGTTGTACTAATGCTCAGGAAAATACAAATACTGAACGTTATTGATGCTTGGAATAGCACGCAGCACCTCTAGATCTTCCGCCGATACGGCAGCATCCACTTCAAGCAACGCTATAGCACTGGGCGTGTCACGATGCCTACCCAAGTGCAAGTTTGCGATATTAATACCTTTGTCGGCGGCGGCTGTACCGATCGCACCGATAACGCCAGGCGTATCATCGTTGGTAAAATACAGCATGTGTTCGCCGAGCTGTGATTCAAGCGCAATTCCCTTCACATCGATAACACGCGGCTTGTTTCCAATTAAAGTGCCCGCTACGGTGCGTTGCTTCTTTTCAGTTTCAACATCCACGATAATACGACATTGGTATTCATCCTTACCATCGTTCTTCGCTTCAACGACAGTGATATCTCTGGTTCTGGCCACTTCACGAGCATTGACCATGTTGACCGTGTCTACATGGTGGATGAGTAGGGACTTCAATACTTCAGTTGTCAGTGGCTCAGTGTTGTAGGCTGAAACCTCTCCGGCGTAAGTTATGGTCAACTTTTTAATTGGATCGTGAGTCAATTGGCCAACAAAGGAGCCGAGCTGTTCAGCAAGATTTAAATAAGGCTTTAATTGACGAGCTTCTTCGGCGCTTAGGTTTGGTGCATTCAATGCATTGCTAATAGCACCGGTAAGAAGGAAATTACTCATCTGCTCAGCCACCTGTACAGCGACTTTTTCTTGTGCCTCAGACGTTGATGCACCCAGATGCGGTGTGCATATGACGTTGGGCATACCAAACAAGATATTCTCTTTAGCTGGCTCTTGCTCATATACGTCGAGTGCTGCACCGCGCAAATGCCCTGAATCCAATGCGACTCTGAGTGCCAGTTCATCCACCAGGCCACCTCGGGCACAATTAATCAGCATGCTGCCTTTTTTCATTTTGTTTAACGCCGTTGCATTAATAATGTTGGCCGTGTCTGGTGTCTTGGGCACATGTAACGAAATAATATCGCTGCGGGTTAACAGCTCATCGAGCTCAAGTTTGCTAACTCCGATTTGGTTTGCGCGTTCTTCTGTTAAAAACGGATCGTAGGCCAAGACGTGCAAACCAAGGCCTAGTGCTTTTTGCGCAACGATCGAACCAATATTACCAGCGCCAATGATGCCAAGTTGTTTGCCGGTTACTTCCATGCCCATGAACCTGGATTTTTCCCATTTACCTTCGTGCGTGGATTGACTTGCTTGCGGGATATGTCGGGCAAGCGAAAGCATCATTGCCATAGCATGTTCAGCCGTTGTTATCGCATTGCCGAATGGTGTGTTCATCACCACTACGCCGGCTGCTGTACACGAAGGTACGTCAATATTGTCGACACCAATTCCAGCACGACCAACCACTTTGAGCCGTGTGGCTTTTTTCAATAATTGCGGAGTGACATTGGTGGATGATCGCATTGCCAGCCCATCAAAATCACCGATGGTATCCATCAATTCTTCAACCGAGAGTTTTGATGATTGAACAACCTCGACACCGCGATCTTCGAATACGCGAACGGCAAGTGATGACATTGAGTCAGAAATAAGTACGCGTGGTTTAGACATGTGGCATCTCAATGTTTAGTTTAGTTCAGTTGATTCAAATCGTATATATGCCCAATCAAGCCAGGCGGTTAAGGCTTCTATGTCGGATGCGTCTACGGTTGCGCCACCCCAAACACGAAAGCCTGGCGGCGCACTACGGTAGTTCGCTATATCCAATGCGACACCTTCTTCGGCCAACCAGCCAACCATGGTTTTCACCGCGGCTTGTTGTTTATCCAGGCTCAGTTCTTGAAAGGCTGTTGCAATGATCTGCAAACACAGGGATGTGCTTGATCGGGTTGTTGCATCGTTTGCTAACCAACTTACCCTTTGGCTGTTACTGACCCAGGCATCCATGGCCTTAAAATTTGCGCTTGAACGTGCATGAAGTGCCTTAAGTCCGCCAATACTATCGGCCCAATCTAATGCTGAATGCAAATCTGCGACTGCTAGCATGCTGGGTGTGTTGATAGTCGCGCCGGAAAATATGCCATCGATTAACGCTTGTTTCTTTGTTAGCGTAAATATTTTAGGCAAGGCTCTAGGTTGTTTTTCTGACTCGAGTCTTTCTACAGCACGTGGGCTTAATGCAAGCATGCCGTGCGCGCCCTCACCACCGAGCGATTTCTGCCATGACCAAGTGAGTACATCGACTTTGTCGTAGTCGATTGGCATAGCATATGCGGCAGATGTGGCATCGCATAACACGATCCCCTCACGATCGGCGGAAATCCAATCCAGATTGGGTACGCGTACGCCGCTGGTCGTGCCGTTAAATACAAATACGATATCGTTTTGAGCCGATGCTAAACGCAAAGTGGGTAACATGCCGTAGTCAGCATTAAAGATGTTGAGTCCAGGAAGCGCTAGCTCGCCTAGATCTTTTGCCCAATCAGATGAGAAACTCTCCCAAACAAAAGCATCAACGTTTTTCGAGCCAAGTAGGGACCACATGGCCATCTCGAACGCACCCGTATCGGAGGCAGGCACAATGCCAAGCTTCCAATCACTGGGTAGGTTTAGGAGTGCCGCGGATCGATCTATGGCAGATTTTAGATGGGCTTTAGGGTTCGCCGCACGATGAGAGCGGCCAAGATGATCGGTATTTAATGCGGATATATCCCAGCCTGGATGTTTTCGGCACGGACCGGAAGAAAAGCGAGCGTCAGCGGGACGCACGCGCGGGCGCGCATTCGCACCTGTAGCGATATCGTTCACAGTATAACCTCTAGTTATGGGTGGGTTGCTCCACCAAGCTCGTTTAGGTTACTACGACAAGGCGACAAGAACAAAGGAGAATACAAAAATCTATCGTGAACGAGTGGCAAAGAGCGCTAGGCACATTTTTATGAAAGGGGCTGCAGCTGCAGAGTTTAATGAACTGCACATTAACTCCTTTTTTCCAACGCTGCAGCACAATTTAAACACAAGGAAACGGCTGGATTGTGTGTAACACGCCGGGGATCGATATCCTCAAAACAGGCTAAACATTCTCCAAAACTACCGTCATCGATTCTTTTCAACGCGTTGCGTAGTTGCACCACTTCCAGTTGCCTGCGTTCAACTGCTGCGTTGGCCATAGCCTGGCCTTGCAGCGCATCCATTCTTGATAGGCGGCCAATTCTAGATTGATCTAAGGTGACGGTTTGAGCAGCGTCTCGCGCCGTCTCTTCCAGTGACTCAAGAATCGTCAACTGATTGTTGATGTTCTCTTTGTGTAGCATCAATTCTTTCTCTGAATAATGGCTCATGTTTATCTCTTCGTGTAATCAATTCGATCCCGTGACAACATTATGGGCTCTTGCGCTGAAAGTTGGATCTGCTATTATATTAGGTAGTGTGCACTTGAGCGCCTCCCGTCCGCGGCAAGGGATTATCCCATTCTGTTAGTACCACGCTGAAATCAACCTCTTTTCAGCCTGTTATCGCGGACTCGGGCATTGATGAAAGGAGGTCTCCATGACACACTCTTTGCCAAAAAAACCAAGTATCAGCTTGTTAAAAAAACAGGCTAAAAAACTATTAAAACAAGTTCGAGAAGGTCAACCCGACGCCTTAGAATTTGTCAGCAGCAACCACCCTAAACCCAACACATTCGCAGGCCTTCGAGATGCCCAGCTTGTCATTGCGCGAAGCTATAATTTCCCCGGGTGGGTAGAGCTCAGTAAAGCGGTAGAGATCGCGCAAGACGCCGCTAGAAATCTAGCTGACAAATCAACGCTGTTTATCCAATTGGGTTGTGTGCAATACAGTGGCAACGATACCTTGCGTAACTATAAACGCGCGCGCAGGCTGTTGGCGTCTTTCCCTGATATCGCCCAATTCAGTTTTTTTACAGCGCTGGTTGCAAACAATGCCAAAGCCGTTAGAAAACACCTGGAGTCTGATTCAAGGTTGGCAACGAGCTCCGGTGGTCCGCTCGGATGGCCACCGATACTGTATGCAATCTATAGCAGAATAGGCGAACCTGAAGGCACCATGCATTCATTGTCAATTGTAAGTCAGCTGCTTGAATATGGCGCAAGCGCAGATTCGCACTTAATGTTAGATGGCACGTATCGGTTTACCGCTTTAACAGGTGCGATGGGCGAGGGCGAACAGGGTGTCAATCAACCTCCACATCAATATTCAGACGAAATGGCCGCAGTGCTGCTGGATGCAGGCGCCAATCCGAACGACGAACAGGGCCTGTACAACACCATGTTTACTGATAGTGGAGATAAATGGTTAGCATTGTTGATAAGCAGGGGTCTGAAAGTAGACGACCCACTTAACTGGAACGATCCAAATCGCGCTGCTCATACTTCGACACTTGATTTCCAATTGTCTAGCGCTGTTGATACGAATCGCGCGTCACGAGTGAAGATGTTATTGAACGCCGGCGCTAATCCCAATGCTCGTAGCAACTACAATGGTAAAGCCATACATACCAATGCATTATTGGCAGGTCATGCAGAGATCACGCAGCTTCTGAACCAGGCAGGGGCGCTAGTTGAAGATTTAGATTTTAGGGATCAATTTCAAATTGCCTGTGTCCAGGAAAACGATCAAATTTTCACATCGTTGTTAGATGCTCATCCCGAATTAAAGAATGATTCAACGCTGCTTCACGCCGCAGCCGAGAATGCTAGCGATCGCGTAGTTATGGAGTTGATCTCACTGGGTTTCGATGTCAACGGCCAGTCTAAACACGGGCGAACACTATTGCACAGCTACGCATTGAAAAACGATACTGCACGAATTAAAGACTTACTTCACTTGGGCGCGCGGACAGACATCCTGGATACTTCGCACAATAGTAGTGCTGCCGGGTTTGCAGCCTACGCTGCTTGTTACGATACAATGCGTGTATTGCTAGATTCGCACGACTCACTACTAGACGTTGCCTGCTGTGCTTACCTAGAAAGAGCGAAGGCAATCGTTAAAAAGACGCCGGCCTCAATTGGCCATCGAACCGAACGTGGGAACTCCGTGTTGCACATTATCGGAGCTTGGTTACATGAGGAACCGGAATAAGAGACGTACAAATCGCTAATTGAGTGGTTAATAGTGGCAGGTGCCGATATCAACGCAAAAAACAAACAGAATCAAACCCCAGTCCAATTTGCTATTGCGAACGGATTAGAAACTTTGGCTGAATTGCTAAGCGACTACAACTAATTAGGGAATCATATGCTGGAGACCTTTGGAAAATTGTATGCTACGTACAGCATGGGCAGTAGCGCGGCCAGCCAGAAATTGAGTAAAACGTAAAATAACAAGTTGTAAGATTTTAATCGACGCATCAGTACATATATAAACACGCCTTGCAATAGTTAAATCATTTTAGCTGTGTGTAGTCTAGGTGTAGTTAAATCGATAGATCCCCTGCATAGCCCGTTAGTTCTAAGTATCCCGTAGCAATTGGATCGCTACTTTTTGCTCCACTTTGATCAACATCGCGGCTAAACCAAACTTGTACTGCACCCTCCCAATAGACAACACCAGTACTAGCTCTTGAGTCCAACTCTTGATCATCTAACAAGGGTTCTATTACCAAGTCAAACGTGCCCACCTTTAACCGTACTGAAACGGGGTATCGAGCATCGGTTCTGGGTGATACCCAATAACGCAAAGGCTCGAAGATTGTTGGTTCACTACTGTGCTGTATTTGCCCTTCGCCAGAGACATGCCGCTGGGCTGAGTGCAGCACACCGCCAGAGGCTGAGCGCATTTGAAACGCCATTAATGCAGAACCATCATGGAAATTCAAACCAACCCAATCCCAACCTGCCGCATCTTTTCCAAGCAATTCAGTTGACCACTCATGATCAAGCCATCCGGTTCCAGAGACTGCCAACTTGGTATTGTCGCTTCGATATGCTCCCTCTATACGCAACTGAGGCCGACTGTAGTAAAAACTTGCTTGATCGGCTCCTGGCCCTTTTTTTGAATACCCCCCATCTCCTTGTAAAACCGGTGCCGGAATCGTAGCTGGAGGAGTAGCTGTTATATTAAATTCGAACTGATCGGCCATTACGCTGATCACGTACTGATCTGAATCCGTACGCATCATGCTCCAACGATTGCTAGCTAAACCAATAGCTAGATCCGTGTCAGAAGCACTAAATTGCGCTACCGATTCTCCCGCACGCCATGACTGTTGATCATGCAGTAGCTTTCCATTTTCAGGGTTAGCCAGTGCAGCATGAGCCAGTATCAGTTGTTGAGGCGCGAAACGACTTGGGTTGCCTCTAGCGTAAGGCGTGCGAGTGCGGAAGAAGGTTACTTGCAATCCCATCGGCCCATTTGTGCTATCTAACCAGGCGGTGAGATACCACCATTCGGTGCGATAGTCAGGGTGAGCGCCATGATCCCTTGGAAAGTTCAATGGCTGGCCAGGTTTAACGTTGGGATACAACTCAGGTTCAAGCGCTGCGACAGCGCTTGTGGGTATTTCAGGAAGAATTAGCCCTAGAACTGGCGCAGAGCGTTTAAGAAACCGGCGGCGCGAAATTGATTGAGCATGATTTTTGGTCATCTCGATTACCAGTCTGTTCGCACAGCTTCGATTGGCCCACGGCCAGCTGCTTTACGCGCAGCGATTGTAGCAGTACACGCACCCAACACCACTAACACCCATGCAGCAATTAGCAATTGGTTCAACGGCCAGTGGGTTTGCATTGACCAGTTGAACGACTGCGGATTTACTCTTTGTATCAGAACCTGCGATATTGCCGCGCCTACTAGAGCACCCCACAACACACCCAATGAAATGCAAAACATAGATTCGTAAACAAATAGCTTGGCGATTTGACGCCGCGTAATGCCCAGGTGCCGTAGCATGCCGAATTCTCTAGTGCGTGACAGCGCCTCACCTGAATAGGTAGTAGCCACTCCAAAAAGACTAACCAACAAGGCCACCGCCTCTAATGCGTACGTCACGGCGAAGCTTCGATCAAATATGTTTAAAGACAGTGAGCGAATGGCTTCAGCGCTGCGTATTTGCACACCGGACAATGATTCAAGCTTTAAACGAATATTTGCAACTACATCAGAAGCGTTTGCTGATTCCTTGAACCAAAAAAACGCGCTACTGACAGATGAATCACCTGTTAATTTTTCGTAATCAGACTTATCAATGATGATGGCACCACTTTGGCGTGCGTAATCTCGCCAAATAGCGCCTATTTGAAAACAAGCTGACCCAGTGGGGCGTGTGGACAGTGGCAGGGACACTTTATCGCCTAATTTCCAATCGTGTAAACCAGAAGCCGGCTCGCTAGCGTAGATCATCGTGCAGGTGTTATCTATGTCCAATTGTCTCAACACGCTTCCAGTTACCGGCATGCTTTCACCGGGGTTAATCGAGTTGATCGATCGTGCAATCAATTCTACCGGCAGTTTTTCAGGATCGATGGTCAGATCCAAAGCTCTGGCAAACTCAATTTTTTCAATACCATCAATGGATCTCAATTCATCCCTATACTCACCACTGAGCGCGCCATTCGTACCGCTTGTGGGTACACGCACATAGAGTGAAGCAGGAAGAATATCCTCTAACCAGTGTTCAACTGAAACACGAAAGCTGTGAACCATAATCGCCATTGCACAAACCAACGCAAAACTTGCCACAACACCCGCTAATGCAGGAAAAGCTCGGCTGTGGGCATTGTTTAAGCGCAATATAGCCATCATCAACAAAGGCCTATTATGCGTTAATGAGCATTGCGACAACATTCGTGCTGCAAAGCCAAGCAGCGGTGAAACCACTAATACGCCTGCGAATAGCCAACAGGCTATCGCTATGTAGGCGGCAAGCGGCAAGCCATTTATTGATGGCAGCATAAGCAGTATGGCTCCCACGATAAGCAGGAGTAAACTCATCACTGACGGCACAAACTTTGAGCCAAGCGTTAATGACTGGCCGCTTTTTAACGCTTGGGCTGGCGCTAGCGCTCTAAGTTTTAGGGCAGGTGATAAGCCACCTGCTACCGCTGCGCACACTCCGAGTATAAAGAACAACGTTAACGAAACTACCGGGAGCGACAGTGATGGGCGAGTTGAAGCGAAAAATCCTCCACCTAAATCCCCACCGATAAGGCCCAGCAATACCCACGCTAATGCGATGCCCAAGGCGACTCCAAATAATGCACCAAAAACGCCTAATACTACTGATAAAATCAACACCAGGCGTAAACGAATCACCGAGTTTGCTCCCAATACAGACACCAACGATAAGGTTGGTACTAGGCGCGTCACCGCCAAATCTAACGTAGCAAACACCATGAACCCACCGGTCAACAATGCCACCAATGCAAGTACATTCAAATTAACTCGATAGGCACGGGAAAGATTCGACATGCGCTGCTTTTCTATGCCAGGCCGATCAAGGCGAACATTGGCAGCACCAACTACACTGTTAGTTTTAAGCTGAGCTAGCCATTTATGAGGATCAACGCCTTCTGCCAAACGTAGATCGATACGCGTTAACTTGCCTAGCCACCCCAAGTGAAATTGTGCCGCGCCGATATCCATGACAGCAATTGACGTCTCCGTACCAACACCGGGAACATCACCACTCACGGTGAGATCAACAACACCACCGTTTACAAGAACCGGTAATCGATCCCCAACATTAAGTTGCAAATCACCTTTTGCAGCGATGGACAAGAAGATAGCGCTATCACTAAACACCACACTACTTGCTCCACCGGCAAATGATGTGTCAGCACGGGGCAGCAATGATGGTGCGACCTTTGCTGCTCTAAAAACATCCAGTGCGATCAAGGGTAAGGTAGTTGGCTGCTTGTCCAAGCGATTGAATAGAGGGATAGCCGTTGAGATCACCGGGCTGGCAGCAATGACATCAGGGCTTTGTTCAACTGCTAACAGTACCTTGTCATCAATCCATGATAGCGCACCGGTAAGCTGATACTGGGCCTCGCCATTGATCTGACTAATTGCATTATCAAATTCATTCAAGGCCGATGTATTCACCAGGCTGATGCCCAATCCCAGTGAAACACCCATCGCAATGGCAAAAATTGCTGCGAGCAGGGGCCCAGGTTGTTGACGCCAACAGGATATTGCCAGCCAGCGCATCAACGCAATTTGCATCAGTTATGCGCTCTCGGGGTTGATGTTTTGCTGTGATGCCGGGCCGACATCATCCTTCAACAAGCTACCTTTCGCCAATCGTAACCGGCGATCACAAATACTAGCCGCGTGTTCTGAATGAGTGACTAGAATCAATGCACATTGAGATTCGTCTACAGTGATTTTCATTAATTCTAGTGCCCGTCCAGCGGACTCTGGATCAAGGTTACCCGTTGGTTCATCAGCCAGTAGTAGTGCTGGTTTATGAACAAGTGATCGAGCAAGCGCAACCCGTTGTTGTTCACCACCAGATAAAGTAGATGGTCGTTTTTCAGCTAAATTCTCCAGTGCTAATTTTCCCAGAAATGATAATGCCTCCGTTATCGCCGTGCCGGTTGATACCCCTGTGAGTAGAAGCGGCAATGCAACGTTTTGCACTACTGATAGATGAGGCAATAGGTGAAACGCTTGGAAAACAAAGCCGATATTTTTACATCGCATTTCAGCGCTGGCATCGGTGTCCTTCTTGTTTGGCTCAAGTTTGTGGCCAGTAACGTACAGCTCGCCTTCGTTAAACGGTTCTAACCCAGCTATGAGGTTGAGAAAGGTTGATTTACCAGCACCGGACTCGCCCAGCAATGCCACTGATTCACCCGGCATGACTCGAATATCACTGCCCTTTACCAACCATCTATCGTCAAAGCGTTTACCTAAACCGTAACCATCCACTACTGGCGTTAGTTTAGCAATAGGATCTTTCATTGGTAGGGCACTCTCATAGGGTGTCGATGGAGCATTAAACGGCAAGCCAGTTAACTCACCGCAGAATTCCCACTAATCACACTACAGTATCCGGGCTCTAGTTTATTCGCTAGCGCTAAAATATCGACGCGTATTCGTAGTGCGCTTACTATTCACAGATAATTAACGAAACAGATTTAGATTTGATATTGAACATAGTATCAAGCTTGCTCCGTTTCGCAGCTGGATTAGCGGTGTCAATATATGAATACCAATCACCACTAGGCAGGTGCCTACTCTCCAGTTGAAAGCAAACATCACTAGTTGTATCGTTAATCGTGATGATTGCAGCCTTCGGATTATCCACTGAGTTTCCAACCAGTAGCAAGGATAAATATCGACGCTCCGGGCTGCTCCATTCATCCCCAGACATTGGAGAGGTGGACTCGTTCAGCCATGATGCATTAGAAAACCCTTGTGCAGTATCCAAGGCCTCACCGTGTAAGAACCGAGTTTGCCGCAATAAAGCAACCTTCTTTCGAACCGCGATCAAACGACTGACAAATTTAGATAGCTCATGTTGTGATGGATGCTCGGGCCAGTCTATCCAGGCCAATGGACTATCTTGGCAATATGCGTTGTTGTTACCTAATTGCGTGTTACCAACATCGTCTCCTGCAAGTAACAAAGGAACACCTTGCGATAGAAAAAGCGTGGCAAGAAGATTGCGCTTGTGCTGATCACGCGCGTTTATAATTTCAATATCAGTAGTTGGGCCTTCGATACCATGGTTGCAAGAATAGTTTGCATTGTGGCCGTCCTGATCGTCCTCACCATTGGCATCGTTGTGCTTTCTCTCGTAGCTAACAAGATCTTCAAGAGTGAAACCATCATGTGCCGTGATTAGGTTCGTGGTTTTTTCAGTACTGCTGCCTAAACTCTCAAATATGGAGTTGCTACCCAGTAGAGGATCCGCAAGTTTTGTTAGCATTCCATTCTCACCTTGCCAAAACCTTCTAACCGTATCCCTAAATTGATCATTCCACTCTGACCAACGATTCGGGAAATTACCAAGTTGATAACCGCCTGGTCCAACATCCCAAGGCTCTGCAAAAAATTTGACTGAAGCAAGTTGAGGATCCTGTTGGACTGCATCAAACAAGCCTGCACCCGAATCAAACCCGTGGTCTTCACGGCCCAAAATGCTAGCAAGATCGAAACGGAAACCATCCACACCCATTGTGGTTTTCCAGTAGCGCAATGAATCCATTGTTAGCTGGATTACGCGCGGATTAGTAAAGTTTAAGGTGTTACCGGTTCCGCTATCGTTGATGTATTCAGATTTGTTTTCTGCAAGCCGATAATAGGATAGATTATCAATACCACGCATACTCAGTGTAGGGCCGTATTCATCGGCTTCGGCAGTATGGTTGTAGACAACATCCAAAATCAGCTCAATACCATTGTCGTGCAAGGCACTGGCAGCGCTCCTTATCTCACCGATAGCATCTATCTTTGCATAGCGCAAGCTTGGAGCAAAAAAACCCAGGGTATTGTACCCCCAGTAGTTAACCAAGCCTTTTTTAACTAAAAAAGGTTCATCAGCGGCAAAGTGAATCGGAAGTAACTCTAACGCCGTTATACCCAGGTGCTTTAGGTAGTCGATGAAAATCGGCTCAGCAAGTGCCGTATAACAACCTTGATCAGCAATTGAGATACCGGGGAACTGCTTAGTGACCCCTTTAGGATGGGACTCATAAATTATCGTATCTGACTTAGATACAGGCGTATTGGGGTTGTGTAAGGGTTTTGCTAATTCTACAGCGACTGACTTGGGCACATAGGGAGCGCTATCGCGAGTATCGAATGACAAATGTCCGGCCCGATGGCCTCTTGTATATCCAAAAATGGCATCGTGATGTTCAAGACGTCCACAAAATTGTTTGGCATACGGATCCAGCAGTAATTTATTTGAATTAAAACGATGACCCTCATTTGGAAGGTAAGGGCCGTGTACGCGATAACCGTATAGCTGATTTACGTTTAACCCTTGTACAAACACGTGCCATACATCATCACTACGATGTGTTATGGAAATGCGCTCTTGCTCTATTTGCCCAGTGCTGTCGAATAAGCAGAGTTCTACCGCTTCAGCATGTGCAGAATACAGCGAAAAATTAATGCCGCTTGGCTGAACCGTTGAACCGAGCGGATAGGCTGCACCAGGCTCTACTTTGCGCTTAGCGCTTGCAGCTTCCATATATCATTGTTGTAGTCGTTAATCGTACGGTCAGAAGAAAAGCGAGCAGACGCAGCCGTGTTTAATAGGCTTTTGCGAGACCAAGCCGGTTGGTCCTTCCAAAGAGTTTCAACTTCGCTCTGCGCGTCAATATAGGAGCCTAAATCTGCAAATGTCATCCAAGGATCAGTATTGCTTTGGGCGGCATGCATCACTCTTTTCACTAATTCGGCATCAGACCCATCAAACTGGCCAGCATTAATTGCATCGACGATTGTCTTTATGCGTGGGTCAGCCTCGATGTATTTTGCTGGTGAATAGTTGCCTGCAAGCTTGCCTACTTCATGCACGTCAAGACCAAACAAAAAGAAATTTTCCGGGCCAACTGCCTCAAGAATTTCCACGTTAGCGCCATCCAGCGTTCCGATTGTTAGTGCACCGTTCATCATAAACTTCATATTGCCGGTGCCAGATGCCTCTTTGCCTGCCGTTGATATTTGTTCTGATAAATCAGTTGCAGGGCAAATCACTTCCATGCTGGATACGTTATAGTCTGGCAAGAACACTAGTCTTAAATGACCATCTGTATCAGCGTCATTGTTGATTACATCGGCAACATTGTTTATGAATTTAATAATCCACTTTGCCATGTCATAGCCAGGGGCTGCTTTACCGGCAATGATGATTGCCCTTGGCGCCACAGCAGCTTTACCTTTTGATTTCAGCTTGAGATAAACATGAATAGCATGCAGCGCGCACAACAGTTGGCGCTTATACTCGTGAAGGCGCTTCACTTGAACGTCAAATATCATATTTTCGTTGATCACGATGCCCGTGCGTTGAGCAACTAATTCGGCGAGCCGAAGTTTGTTCGCGTTTTTAATGTCACGCCACTCAGTAAGCACTGCCGGTGTATTACAGGATTTTTTTAATTTTTCAAGAGATGGAATATTTTTCTGCCAATGCTCGCCAATGGTGTTGTTTAGAAAAGTTCGTAGCGCTGGGTTGCAATGAGCCAGCCATCGACGTGGTGTAACACCGTTAGTTTTATTGTTGAAGCGCTCGGGCCATAGTTCAAAAAAAGATTTAAACAAACCCTGTTGTAAAAGCGTTGAGTGTAAAGCTGCTACGCCGTTAATCGAAAAGCTACCAACGATGGCAAGGTGCGCCATGCGAACCACGGGATGATCATCATAAGACACTATCGACATAGTCTCAGTAATGCTGGTGTTGTCTGGCCATTTTTGTCTGACGTCATCTAAGAACCGATTGTTGATCTCACGAATAATCTCGGTGGGCCGCGGCAACAAATGTTGCATCAAACCCAGCGACCAACATTCTAAGGCCTCAGGTAGTAACGTATGGTTGGTATAGGCCATCGTTCTTGTTGTGATTGACCATGCGTCATTCCATTTTAAATGGTGTTCGTCAATAAGCAATCGCATTAGCTCTGCCACCGCTAAGCTTGGATGCGTATCGTTCATTTGAAAACAATGAGCGTTGGCAAAAGAATCAAAATTGTCGTGGCTCGTTAACCATTGACTAGTGGCGTCCTGCAGGCTAGCCGATACTAAAAAGTACTGCTGGCGTAACCGTAGCTCCTTGCCATTTTCACTTGCATCGTTCGGATAAAGCACCATTGTGATGGATTGGGCCCGAACTTTTGAAGCAACACTATCAGCATAGCTACCGGCATTAAATTCAGCAAGGTTAAAAGCATCGGTCGCAGTTGCAGACCAGAGTCTAAGCGTGTTGACAATATCGTTTTCGAATCCGGGAATTGGGATGTCGTAAGGTACGGCCATAACACTGTCAGTGTCATTCCACACGCGGTGCTCTCGGCCTTTGGAGTCGACTTCTACATCTACTTGGCCACCAAATGGCACGGTGCAACGATGCTCCGGGCGTTGTACTTCCCAGGGATGATCGTGTAGAAGCCAGTTATCTGGAAGCTCATGCTGATAACCGTCCTCGATGCTCTGACGAAACATGCCATAACGATAACGAAGTCCGTAACCCATCACAGGAAGCCCAAGCGTGGCACAGCTATCAAGAAAACATGCAGCCAATCGACCGAGCCCGCCATTACCCAAACCGGCATCCGGTTCCAGTTCTCTGATCACTTCGTAAGACACGCCTAGCTTTGTTAGCGCATCTTGAACCACTGAGTTTAGGTCCAAATTTAACACTGCGTTGTTAAGCGTCCGACCGAGAAGGAATTCTAATGATAGATAACAAGCCCTGCGTAAAGTGGAGTCTTGAAATTGGTTTCTAGAGGCTCTCCAGTTGGGCATCAACTGCTCGCGTACCGCCAGCGCTATGGCTTGGTAGAGCTGTTCTGCATCGGCAGAATCGAGCTCTAGCCCTAGGGTTGATTTAAATTGGTGGCGAATGCTACTAAGCAATTCATCACTTGATACGGCAGAGCCGCCTTCATCGGCCCACAGTTCTTTGTTTTTTACAAGGGATTGAGCGGTATTTGCGGGGCTGAGGTGTGCAGATTTCATAGTCGAATTATTATATTGACTCATTTAATTGCCAAATTTGCGATTTGTATTATAAGCTGAATTCTCACCAGCAAGTAAGGCTGCCACATGCAAAAGACAGATGACAGGCGACTTAGTCGACTCACTCGCAATACACTCGCTCTAATTCTCGCCGGTGGGCAGGGTAGCCGCCTTTATGAGCTTACTAATTGGCGAGCGAAACCGGCCGTGCCATTCGGTGGTAAGTTTCGTATCATTGATTTTCCCCTGTCCAATTGTATCAATTCTGGTGTGCGACAAGTGGGCGTTCTTACCCAATACAAATCACATTCCTTAATCCGTCACCTGGTCAATGGTTGGTCTGGATTTCGGCGCGAGTTTGGTGAATCGATGGAGATATTACCAGCCTCTATGCGTGTGGACGAAGGCTGGTATAAAGGTACCGCCGATGCTATTTATCAAAATCTGGATATTCTTCGCTCACATAAACCCGATCATGTGCTGATTTTGGGTGGTGACCACATCTACAAAATGGACTACGGTCCTCTAATTGCTCAGCATGATGATTGGCAATCGGATCTCACTGTGTCGTGTGTGGAGGTGTCTGTGGAAGAGGCGGCCGGCTCGTTTGGTGTTATTGAAGTTGACAATGACGGCCGCGTAATCGGATTTACAGAAAAACCGGCTGTGCCTGCTGAAATTCCTGGAAAACCCGGACGCGTTTTGGCCTCAATGGGTAATTATGTATTTAACACTCAGTTTCTCTATGAGCAATTGATCATAGATGCCGATACCCCCGGTAGTAGCCACGACTTCGGTAAGGACATCTTGCCCACAATTGTAAGTATGTATCGTGTATTTGCCTTCAGGCTCGGTGATGACACACCAGATCGAGCTCCCTATTGGCGTGATGTAGGTACCCTCGATGCTTTTTGGGAAGCCAATATGGAATTGATTGATTTCGAACCCGAGTTAGATCTATATGATAAAAATTGGCCAATCTCTACCTTGCAAGCACAACTGCCTCCAGCGAAGTTTGTACACAGCTCTGGCAAACGCCGTGGCTTGGCTGTTAATTGTATGGTGTCTGGCGGTTGCATAGTGTCAGGCGCACAACTAAAAGGATGTTTGTTATTTTCAAATGTACGCGTGCGTTCATACAGCAAAATAACCGACTCAGTGATCATGCCAGATGTCGATATTGGGCGTAACTGCGTTATTCATCGAGCGATTATCGATGTTGGCACTATCATCCCTGAAGGAACAAAGATTGGCGTTAATCCAGAGCAGGATCGAGCAAGTGGTTTTCGCGTAACCGACTCAGGAATAACGTTAGTCACACCTGATGCACTCGGTCAGAAATTACATAAACTTCGATAACCCCAGCCAAGAGCTTTAATCAAACTGATGTCAAGACGGCAACATATTTGTATGCTTGCTGCTGAAAATGCAGCACTACCAGGTGCAAAAGTAGGAGGTATTGGTGATGTGGTGCGCGACATACCGCCTGCACTTGCTGACCACAACATTGATGTGTCGGTGGTAATACCAGCCTACGGATTATTTCACTTAACTGACGATGCACAGCTTCTTCAAGTGCTATCGGTGCCGTTTATGGGAGAACCGCTAGAAGTTAGTGTATACGAACGCTTTCCTGAAAATGATTCAGGTGTATGTAACTATGTGCTGCATGCGGAGTTATTTAGTGCATGTGGCGATGGCAGTGTTTACTGCAACGACCCTGACCATGAACCCTTTGCAACGGATGCGACAAAATTTGCCTTGTTCAGTATCGCGGCGCTGCGCTTTTTACAATCAGGAATTATCGGGCAGATCGATGTGTTGCATCTGCACGATTGGCACACAGCTTTTGCCGTGGTGTTATTAAAATACGCGCCAGAATTTAATGATTTAACTGATATACGCACCGTCTATAGTATTCACAATTTGGCGATGCAAGGGGTTCGCCCATTCGCAGGGCATCCATCCTCTCTTGAAAGCTGGTATCCAGCACTGCAGTACGATAAAACCATGTTAGTTGATCCGCGCTGGGACGACTGCATTAATCCAACAGCGTCAGCTATTCGTTTATGCCAAAAAATCCACACCGTATCACCCACTTATGCTCGAGAAATTCAAGTACCCAATGATAGTGCGCGAGGCTTTCATGGGGGCGAAGGGCTAGAGCGTGACATACAACAGGCTTCTAAGTCATCTCGCCTTGTAGGCATTATCAATGGAACCGCGTACAACGATGGGCCGAGTTTAAAAATGGATTGGCCTTTATTGATTAAGCGCACCGGCGAGAGGGTTCAGCAATGGGTAGCTGACCCTGCAACAGTGCGCAGCGTCGATGAACTTGCCAATCAACGAGCAATGGCTTGGATAGATGCGTCTGAACCACTTCATGTGCTTACCAGTGTTGGTCGATTGACTGAGCAGAAAATGGCGCTGATGCTTCGTATAGGAGCTGATGGACGTACCACACTCGAACAATTATTAGATTCACTGAAAGGGCGTGGTGTGTTTATTCTGTTGGCCAGCGGCCACGCTGAGCTTGAAAATATTTGCCTCACGATAGCAGCCGAGAGGGAGAGCTTTCTCTTTCTGAATCGCTTCGATGCAGAGTTGGCAGACTGGTTATACGCCAATGGTCATCTTTTTCTTATGCCGAGTTCTTTCGAGCCATGTGGTATTAGCCAAATGATGGCGATGCGTTATGGGCAACCTTGTTTAGCGCACGCTGTCGGTGGTTTACGCGACACCATTAAGGACAACATCGACGGTTTTCTTTTTTCTGGCACCTCTCAAGATGCTCAGGCCGCCCATTTAGTAGAGCGGCTGATAGAGATACTGGCACAACGAACTAACAGCCCATTAGAGTATCAGTTGATATCAGATGCAGCGCGCCGCAAGCGCTTCACTTGGCAGACAAGTTCAAAAGCCTACCTTGATCAGCTGTATTCATGAGTCGCCTAAGCTCACAAGATACCGATATGCTCGCCAAAGGCATGCACCCGGCACCGTTCTCAGTTCTGGGAAAGCATGTAATAGGAAACGAGACTACCATTCGAGCCTTTCTCCCAAAGGCTAAATCAGCAATTTTAAAGTTCGAGAATGGAGATTCGATACCGCTTATTAAAACACACAGTGATGGTGTATTCGAAGCTACTGTGCCGGTGCCAGTGCACAAATATCGACTCGAAGGCGAAAGCGACAGTGAGCGCTTTAGCATCCTAGACCCATACTCTTTTCGATCAGCGATTGGTGATCTTGATCGGTACTTGTTAGGTGAAGGTAATCATCATGATTTATACCGCATGTTGGGTTCCCATGTCACTGAACTGGACGGTACTAAGGGCGTTTTATTTTCGGTCTGGGCACCCAATGCGTCCCGCATCGGTGTTGTAGGCGAATTTAACCAGTGGGATGGCCGTTGTCACGTCATGCGCTCACATGCTCACAGTGGGCTTTGGGATCTGTTTATCCCAGAGCTTCCAGAAGGCATTCTTTATAAGTATGAAATACTTGATCAAGACAACAATAAACTGCCGCTAAAAAATGACCCGTACGCCATGTACTTTGAACAACCACCGGGCAATGCATCCATAGTATTTGACTCACGCTTTGTGTGGAGTGACAAGGTTTTTATTGATGTTAGAGACAATCAAGATGTGTTAACTATGCCCATCTCAATGTATGAGGTGCACGCTTCCTCTTGGCGTCGTAAGCCCAATGGAGATCCACTGCCTTATCGAGAATTAGCTGATCAATTAGTGCCCTATGTTTTGGAGATGGGCTTCACGCACATAGAGCTAATGCCTATAACCGAACATCCCTTTACTGGATCGTGGGGTTATCAGCCAATAGGTTTATTTGCACCAACATCCAAGCTGGGTAGCCCAGATGATTTTCGGTATCTGGTGAATAAATGCCACGAAAATGGTATTGGGGTTGTTATCGATTGGGTTCCGGCGCATTTCCCATCAGATGCGCACGGGTTAGGGATGTTTGATGGCACTCATTTATATGAGCACGCCGACCCTAAACAAGGGTTACACAAAGATTGGAATACACTGATCTTTAATTATGAGCGCCCTGAGGTGGCAAACTATTTACTTAGCAATGCGCTTTACTGGATACGAGAATTTCATATTGATGGCTTGCGAGTTGATGCAGTGGCTTCGATGCTGTATCTGGATTATTCCAGAGAAGAGGGTGAGTGGGTACCCAACGAACTTGGCGGCAACGAAAATTTGGCGGCAATTCGTTTCCTAAAAGAGCTCAATGTACTTGTGCATGCTGAAGGCGGCATTACGTTTGCAGAAGAATCGACATCATTTCCAGGCGTCAGCCATCCAACTTACTCTGGAGGTTTAGGGTTCACATTCAAATGGAACATGGGCTGGATGCACGACACCTTGGAGTATATGAGCCGTGACCCTGTTCATCGAAGGCATCATCAGAATGATCTTACGTTTGGTTTAACCTATGCGTTTAGTGAAAATTTCCAATTGCCCTTATCGCACGATGAAGTTGTATACGGCAAAGGTTCGATGCTCGGCAAAATGCCGGGCGATGATTGGCGTAAATTTGCCAATCTACGTGCGCTATATGCCCACATGTACTGTTATCCAGGCAAAAAGCTTTTGTTTATGGGTTGTGAATTCGCTCAATCGGCAGAATGGGATCATGATGGAAGCCTAAACTGGGATCGCCTTAACGATGCTCGGCACTCTGGCATGAAACATTTGCTCGCCGATCTAAACGCCGTGTATAAAAATCATGATGCCTTGCACAGTACAGATTGCAATGCTGAGGGCTTCGAATGGATATCCTGCGATGACGCTGAGCACAGCGTGTTCGCATTTTCCAGATTCAACAGTAATAAAAATTGCGAACTAGTTGTGGTGTGTAATTTAACGCCTGAACCACTAGTCGATTACAGAATCGGTGTCAATCACAGTGGCCAATGGGTCGAGATGCTTAACACCGACGCAAAACAATACGGTGGTAGCGGTATGGGTAATACCGACCCACTCATTGCTGATGAAACTTCGTGGAACAACCGTGCTGCTTCGCTAGCTCTTACGCTGCCGCCCCTGGCTGTTTTAATTTTGCAGCCTATCGCTCAGAATCAAAACAAAATGGCATTGCTTGCAGATCAGGCGTTGAATAAGCTAGCGCAACATCACGGCATTGTTGCAACGTTCTATGAGATTAACGGGCGCGAGCATGTAACCAGTACAGCGACTAAAAAAGCATTGTTGAAGGCGAATGGCCTAAAGTTAGGCAACGATGCAATGATTCTGGAAGCGTTGGCTGAGCTAGAAGCTGAACTTTTAACACGCAAGTGCCCGAGAGAAATCATTCTCGATAGCAACACGCTTAACGAACTCGCTTTTGAGTTTGGCACGAGCTGGCGAGTTACCTGTACAGAATCACAGGCGATCATTGCGGAAGGACGCATACATGATCAGATTTCTCTACCAAAATTGCGGTCTGGCATCTATGAGTTGTTAGTGCAGGATGATGACAAAACAGAATCCATCACCTTATTGGTCGCACCTGAGCGTTCCCCTTCCATCGAAGACGTATCAGGCGCCTCGAGACATTGGGGTATAAACGGCGCACTTTATGGGCTACGATCCAAACGAAATACAGGAATCGGTGACTTCGAAGACCTAGCTTGTTTAGGAGAAGTACTGGCCGCCAATGGTGCAAGTTTTATCGGTATAAACCCTGTACACGCCTTTGGCGCAGAAGCTGATCATGTCATAAGCCCTTATTCGCCATCTCATCGAGCGATGTTAAACACCTTACATATCGCGCTCGATAAAATCCCTGGCCTGGACCAAACTAAAACTGCTGTAACTACGCGCTCTATGGCTTGTTCTGCCACTGATAATACAGATCAATTTATCGATTACCTATCCTATAAAAAACTGCATAGCCAAAGCTTGGAGATCATGTACGAACGCTTTTTGAGTAAGGCCGATTTTACAATCAAGGCTGAGTTTGAACGTCGCTATAGCCAATGCAGTACCGCCGAGCGTGATTTTGTGTTGTACGAAACTATTAGTGAGCTTCATGGCGCTGACTGGCGAGGGTGGCCAACGAAGTTAAGAGATAAAGAAGAAAAGTCACTTCGGCATGTCAGAGAAACATACCAGAACAGGCTAGCCTACCATTACTGGTTGCAGTGGGTTGCCGACACACAACTGTTGGACGTTAGTGTGCGTTTAAGAGACTCTAACATGCCCTTGGGCCTCTATCTCGACTTGGCAGTGGGTTCACGTCGCAGTGGAGCAGAGAGCTGGTGCAACCATGATGTGATTGCATCAGGAGTATCCATTGGTGCACCCCCCGACCAACTCAGCCCGGCAGGACAAAATTGGGAGCTATCTGCTTTTTCACCCCATCAACTGCAAGCACAGCAATACAAAGCACTGCGTAGTGTGTTGCGTACGTCAATGCGCCACGCCGGTGTGCTGCGCCTAGATCACATATTAGGTTTAAATCGCAGTTTCTGGATCCCAGACGACGGCTCTCCTGGGGCCTATATTGTCCAGCCATTTGATGCGCTGATGGCGCTGGTAAAAATTGAGGCAGAGCGATCAGGCACCGTGATCATTGGAGAAGATTTAGGATTAGTGCCGGATGGCTTTAGAGATCGCATTCGTTCACAGGGTTTTTACAGTTACTCGGTACTTCAGTATGAAAAGAACCAGGAAAGCGAAATTGCTGATCCAGCACATTCTGAATCACAATTGCTTGCCTGCTTTGGTACCCACGATACTCCCACTTTGCAAGGTTTCTTCAAGGCTAGAGATATAGAGTGGTGGTTTAAGCTGGGCTGGCTTGATGGAGAGCAAGCGGCGAACACGCGCAGCGTCAGAGCCAAGGAAGTTGAAAGCTTGTCTAGGTTTGATACTCGAGCATCTCTGCCGGCTGAGTCCCCACTGTCCAATGTAATCCACACGGCTCTCGCTCAATCTCCCGCTGCAATGGTCTCGGTCCAGCTCGATGATGTACTTCAGCACATCGACGCTCAAAACATACCGGGTACCATAAACGAGCACCCTAATTGGCGCAGACGCTATTCAATTCCACTTGAGGAGCTATCGACAAATTGGAGCCTCCAGGAAATAGCCAATATAATGAAACGCGGTAAGAGATTTTAACGCTTGTTTTTGAATAGAGAGCACATGGATGCCAACCATATTGTATATCTCGAGATGGTTAAGTGATATTGTCATTCCACATGGCAGGTTAAACTTGGCCGATCGAGATCACATTAACCTCTTGGACAACATGCGCTTTCCAATGCCACATGCACGCACTGCCATGAACGGTCGAATTCAAATTGATCCTTCGAGTTCCTATTTGTTAGGCAGGAAACGGGATTTAGAGAAACAAATATGATGAGTTGTTTTAATGACACACGTCAAAGTAGTCACTTGAAAAAGTTTTGGTGGCTAGTCAACTGTAGTTCCCTTGCCGATACATCGTATTATGGAGAGCAATAATGAAGCTAGGCATATTATCATGTGGACCTAATTCTTACAGTACTCGCCGATTCAAAGAGGCTGCGATAGATCGCGGACATTCCGTAAAGGTACTGAACACGCTAAAATTTGCAATAGATCTACAACAAGGAATACCGGATCTTTATTACCGGCAAAAGGTGTTGAGTAATTACGATGCCGTGCTGCCAAGAATTGGCGCATCAATAACCTATTATGGCACAGCAGTAGTACGGCAATGCCAGGAGATGGATATATTCTGCGCCAATACAGCCCACGGCATAATCAACTCTCGCGACAAACTGCGTAGCTTACAAATTTTAAGTCGCCACTCAATCGGAATTCCCAGAACCACTTTTGTTCGAGACAAAAAAGACGTGCTGCCCGCCATTGAAAGAGTCGGTGGTGCGCCCGTTGTGATTAAATTAATTGAGGGTACGCAGGGAATCGGAGTACTGCTCGCCGAGACCATCAACGCTGCCGAATCCATCATTGAACTACTGCAAAGTCAAAAGCAGAATGTGTTAATTCAAAAATTTGTTGCCGAAAGCAAAGGCAAAGATATTCGAGCCTTTGTTGTTGGTGATCGGGTGGTTGCTGCTATGCGCCGTGTTGCACAAGGTCAGGAGTTTCGTAGTAATGTGCACCGCGGTGGTGTTGCTGAGGCTGTGGAGCTTTCGGAAGAATACATTCAAACTGCCGTAAGGTCCGCACAAATATTAGGTTTAAGAGTGGCGGGGGTAGATATGCTTGAAGGCAAGAAAGGCCCGCAAATAATGGAAGTGAATTCTTCGCCTGGGCTTGAAGGAATAGAGACCTGTACCGGGCTTGATGTTGCAGGCGCAGTTATTGATTACGTCTCTGCCCAAGTGGATTTCCCGGAAATCGACATTCGTCAGAGACTAACGATCAGCAAGGGCTATGGTGTCAGTGAAATATATGTGCCAGAAGGGTCCGGGTTTGTTGGTATGAGTATCACCGACACCAAGCTGTCTGAGCAAGACATCAACGTTCTAACACTCTACCGCGGCAATAAAATTATCCCAAACCCTCGCTCAGATCGTATCTTAGAAGCCGATGACAAATTACTCTGTTACGGGAAAATGGAATCAATGCGAACTATGGTGCCGATTAAATCTCGACGCCGCAGACGACCAAAGGTACAGGAACTCAATACAACCATAGCCAATGAGCAGCTAGTTGAAGAAGTCAACTAATTCATTTTTAATTAACCATCTTTAATCTCGGCGCAAAGCTTTGTTGGTTGCGATTGGTGTTGGGTAATGCTTAACCACCCAAAAGGAACTCAAAACAAAACTCAGCAGTGTCGCTGTTTGCAACATTAGAGCCGCTCTGTCTGTCAATAACTGGGATTGTATTGCCACGACTATAATCAGTAGTGAAAATTCGCTAATCTGGCTTAGGCGAACACTCGTTTCACGTGTCTTTGTCGCTTTGTCTTGATCACGTTCAAGTAACACTCGAAATACGACGGGCTTTAAAAAAACCGACAATAACGCAAAAAATGCAGCGGGTATTAGTACTTCAGGCACGCGATCAAGATTAATACTTGCACCCAAGGCAAAAAAGAATAACACCAGAAAGAAATCGCGTAGTGGCTTCAAACTCTCTGCAAGGAATCGTGCAATCGGGCTAGTTGCTAGCGTTACACCAGCTATAAAAGCGCCAATTTCATGCGACAAGCCTAAGACAGTTGAAAGTTCGGCTAAACCCAGGCACCAGCCAATTGCCACTAAAAATAGATATTCCTGAATTTGGTCAAATTTTAAAAATAAGCGAGTCAGTGCATGCTTGGACACAAACCAGGCACCAATCACAAACAATGGCAACCCTATGATAAGAATGGCAGATTCCCTCACAAGGGCATTTGTGTGTCCAATGCTCTGGAGGATAATCATGACAGTTATGGCGATCATATCTTGCAGCAACAGCACGCTTACGATCAATTCGCCCATTCTTTGATGGTGCAATGCGCTGGTTGGAAGCAGTTTAAGAGCAATGATGGTGCTAGAAAACATCATTATGATGCCGGCCAGAACACTATCGATAACAGAAAACGAAAACAACATAGCGACACCGAAACCTACGGCAGCAAATGCCAGGCTACTCACCACCGTTACTAGCACGGCTTGCCTGAGCATTTTTTTAAGTTCTGCAAGCTCCAGATTTAATCCTAATAAAAAAAGCAGAAATAAAATCCCGATATTACTAATATCAGCGATCAATGCCGGATTAGAAATCCAATTAAACCCCCAAGGCCCGGTTAATACACCAACAGCTATATAGGCAAGCAATAAAGCCTGGCCAGCGAACAGCACGATGGTAGCCATAACCGCGGCACCAAAAAAAACAAGAAATAGTGAAAATATCATGTGCTATTTGATGTGTTTGCCCGTCGCGGTTAAGTACTATGAAATTGAGTACGGTGGAAAAACTATTCTAACTTATATAGCGCACTCTATAAACTGGGCGTGTTAGGCTGCAAGGGTTCAAGCCCTTCGCGGAAGCGATCTTTCACGTTAACAGCACCTTGGACAAATACTGTGCTGACAGGCCTCACGGCTCCATGGTGTAGTCGACCTTGCGGGCAGCATTTTCACACTCTATTGCGTTCCACGACTTGAATAATCTGCGTTTACCCGCCAGACTGCCTAAGTTACTCTCGCTTTTTCTTTTTTTAACTCTTTATGAGGATATAACGTGGACTTACTCAAGATGGGCCAGCAACTGCTGGGCGACAAGCTCGGTGACAAAGCTGGAGGCATGATGGAAGCGCTGTCTGGTTTAACCAGTGGTGAAGGCCTTGATCTAGGCGGCATCATGGAAAAAATGAAAACCGGTGGCATGGGTGATCAGCTCGATTCCTTTTTGGGCGATGGTGAAAACCAGGAATTGTCAGCTGATCAAGTTAAATCTGCCTTTGGTGAAGAAGGCCTTTCAAACGTTGCCAATAAACTCGGTGTTGATTCAGATACCGCCGCGTCTCAGTTAAAAGATATATTGCCCGGCCTACTTGATAAAGCAAGCTCTGGTGGCAATCTGATGGAATCACTTACTGGCGGCGGCGCCGGTGGTTTGCTTGACATGGCGAAAGGTTTTTTGAAAAAATAATTCGCTTAAGACATCTATTAGTTTCAAAGGTGTAAACCCTAGGGCGTGGACCACGGCCTAGGGGTTTTTATGCGTGTTAACCATCATCCCACTGAAACTCTTCTTGGTTCGTGCGGCTCTAAACAATGAATTGCTATAACTGTTCGTGCTCACATATTTCGAGTATCCAATCCCTAATCCGTGTTGCGGGGCATGATAGCTCACGCATTTTCGACCACACTAAATAGAAACCTACACCGGTTACCCATGTACAGTCCTTTCTCGCTGCTAACAAACCTTGGTCAACGAGCCGGCCTGTCACATGCCGCCATCCAAAAGCGATACCTTCACCCGCGATAGCGGCTTGAAGTACAAGTGCGTAGTCATTCAGGATAAGCCCGCTGTGGGGTGAGCTTGCCGTATAATCAAAATGATCAAACCACTGTGGCCAAGTAGGGCGTTCGCGTATCGGTTCTTCAAGGTGTATCAATAAATGATTTGCCAAATCAGGTTTTCCATCTCGGTCGCCCACATTTGACATAATTTGGGGGGTTGCGATTGGGTAGATCGCTTCAGTTGCGATTAACGCAGAATGACAGCCCGGCCAGTCACCGTTTCCACGCCTGACAGCTAAACTGATGTTCTCACTATCAATATCAGGTTCGCGATCACTTGACTGGATTCGTAGGTCGATATCAGGATGGCGGGCATGCAAATCACCCAGTCGCGGCACCAACCAATAATGACTGAATGCTGAAGAGCTATTTAAGGTGACGTGATCGTTCTTGCTCAGATGCTGTACCGATCTGGCGGAAAGAAGTATCTGCTCAAATGAGCGGGCAACATCGGAATGCAATCGTGACCCGGCTGCGGTAAGCACCACTTTTTTGTGGTCGCGTGTAAACAGCAACACCCCCAGGGCAAACTCTAGCTGTTTGATGGTTGTGCTAACAGCGGGCTGGTGCGTATTTAGCACTTTGGCTGCTTGAGTAAAGGATTGGTGCCGCGCTGCTGCGTCGAAAACCATCAAATGGCGTGGAGAGGCAACAAGTTGTCAGAGCTCTTGCATAATATATCATTATCCTAAACATGCTTAAATTAAATATATACAGGCAATCATGCATTTTGTAAAATTATCCATCTAGATTCAGTGAGAAATGCAAATGGCCAGACGCGCAAAAAAGTCCAGGCGAATGCTCGATGTTCAAAAAGGCGCACCAAACTCACCGTACATTCAACGCGCTTTGCCGTTCTTCGACGTTTTACGCGAAGAGCAAATTGTCAGCCTTGAAGCGCAGGTAGACTGGATATTGCAAGACGTAGGCATCGCCTTTCGCGACGACCCTGAATCAATCAAACTCTGGAAAGAATCCGGCGCCAGGGTGGATGGCGATATTGTTCGAGCACCAGCAGACTGGGTTCGAGATCTGTGTGCCAAGGCGCCTTCACAGTTCACCCAATTAGCTCGTAACCCAGAACGTTCAGTCACTATAGGTGGCAACCATCAAGTCTTCGCACCTATTTATGGTGCGCCGTTTGTGCGAGACCTTGAAAAGGGTCGGCGCTATGGTGATCTCGAAGCGCTTGAAAATTTAGTTCGGCTCACTTACATGCATCCCAATCTGCACCACGGAGGTTTTGTTACCTGCGAACCCTGTGACATCCCTGTCAGTAAACGCCATTTGGATATGTTGTACGCCCATATGACACTCTCCGACAAACCGCATCTTGGCGCTATTACAGAGATGAGCCGTGCACAAGACAGTGTTGATATGGCAGAGATTGTTTTTGGCAAAGAGGTGATGGACAACAATTGCGTGATCATGGGGAACGTCAACACCAATTCGCCGCTGCTGGTCGATAAAGTGGTTACTGAATCAGTGCGCGTTTATTCCAGCCGTGGCCAGGGCATGATCGTCGTCCCGTTTATCCTCTCTGGCGCAATGGGGCCGGTATCTACTGCAGCATCTATTGCACAAGCCATGGCTGAAGCGATGATGGTCTGCGCGTATGTGCAATTGGTTCGTCCCGGCGCTCCATTTGTGTTGGGTAATTTTTTATCTTCAATGTCCCTAAAATCTGGCGCACCCACTTTTGGAATGCCAGAGCCAGTTGTTTCAAACTACGCGATTGCTCAATTAGCACGAAGGGCAGGCTTGCCACTTCGTTGCGGAGGTTCGTTAACCGCGTCGAAAATAGAGGATGCTCAATCGGCTTATGAAAGCGCCGACTCGATGCATTCAACGATGTTAGCCGGAGCCAACTTTGTTTTGCACTCCGCTGGTTGGCTTGAAGGTGGGCTCTGCACCGGCTTTGAAAAACTCGTGATGGATGCAGATCGTTTAGGCGGTTATCAAAAAATCCTTGGCAAGGGACTGGATACCTCAGAGGAAGCATACGCCAGAGATGCGTACGGTGAAGTTGAGGCAGGTGGACACTTTCTTGGTTGTTCTCACACCATGCGAAACTACCAAACCGCGTTCTACGAACCCGCATTAAGTGATAGTGAAAACGTAGAGAGTTGG
>JAZGEF010000047.1:0-11151 GCA_036478595.1 Granulosicoccaceae bacterium | reverse complement strand
CGAAATCAAAATCCTCATCCGTGCATTCGAGTATGCCGCTACGCTTAATGACTCCAGCAAAATTAGCCAATCCATCCAAGCTGCCTTGCTCATTTTTAACTCTTTCAATTAAGGCATTACACTCATTTACCTTACTTACATCAATCAGGCATGGTTCGGCGCCACTATGTTCACAAGTGTCAGTTAATGCTGAATCATTGCGATCAGCAGCATAGACAGTGGCTCCGAGTTCTCTTAATTTGAGCGTGGTTGCGCGCCCCATCCCAGAAGCTGCGCCGGTAACGATTATCGTTTTGTTGCTAAAATCATGATTCATTATTGTTAATGCCTCGAATTATTTTTTTGTCAGTTAAAGGTTACTAATGATGAGCGGCGTGCGTCGCGCATATAATTGATAACCAGTACTCAATTTGAGTGGGAGGCGGTTATACCTACTACATTTCATCACCTAAAACCACAAATTAATACCATTGGTGCTTGTTGCAATGTACCAGTAGGTTTAATCTAATAATTGGCACGAAACACCGAGCAGTCAGCGTTATTTCGTTTACACGCATTTAATATCAAAATAATCGTCTGTATGAAAACTCGTATTCTGCTCTCCATCGTTGCCTTGATCGTTATTGGCGGCGGCCTGATATTTCTAAAACTAGGCCAATTCCAGCATATGGGTGAGGTGGGCGCTGCCATGCGACCGCCGCCAACGGCCATTACCGCAGTGACTGTGGAACGGGTGAATTGGGAAACATCGATCAATTCCATTGGCACCCTTGAAGCTGCACAAGGCGTGATGATCACCGCGGATATCCCGGGACGCGTGTCCCGCCTATTTTTTGATGGTGGCGAGGCAGTTTCCGCGGGGGACATATTGCTAGAGCAAGAAACCAGCACCGAAACCGCACAGCTTGATGCAGCCGAGTCTGATCTTGAACTCGCTCAAAACAATCTGGATCGTGTATCACGCTTATTCCGCAACAGGGTAATCTCTCGCGCTGAGTTCGATTCGGCTCTCTCGCAGCTTAGCGCTGCCCAAGCCCAGGTTGATAACATTACGGCAACATTGGCCAAAAAAAGAATCATTGCACCGTTTGACGGCCGACTCGGCTTACGCCTTGCCAATATTGGCCAAGATCTGTCGCAAGGAGTGCCCATTGTCTCTTTGCAAGCAATTGATCCGATGCGCGTTAACTTCTCATTGCCGCAGCAGGCACTCTCGCAGGTTGAGAGTGGGCTGGCAGTGCGGATCACGACAGACGCCGTTCCTGGGAATATCTTCGAAGGTGAGATTACTGCGATCAACACTGAGATCGATGCCGTTACGCGAACCGTGAGAACACAAGCAACGTTAAAACCGACGAACGCAGAATCTAACAATTTATTGCCAGGCATGTTTGCCAAAGTAGAAGTTGTTCTTCCTGCTGTTAAAAATGTATTGATGATTCCACTAACGGCCGTAAGCTTTGCAAGCTTCGGCGATTCAGTGTTTGTTATTGAAAAAAACGACAATGATCAACTCAGTGCACGGCAACAGTTTGTTCAGCTAGGCGAACGGCGAGGCGATTTTGTTGAAGTAACACAAGGGCTTGAACAAGGCCAAACAATTGCCAACGATGGGGTATTTAAATTGCGTAATGGAGTAAGCGTCAAGGTAAACGAGTCCAGTTCAACACCCAGCCTGACACCCCAACCCGACAACGCCTGAGACTGACATGCAATTTACCGATATTTTTGTCAAGCGACCGGTTTTATCGATTGTTGTTAGCTTGCTTATTCTGATTGCCGGCATTCAGGCGATCAGTAGCCTCAGTATTCGCCAGTACCCTCGTAACGACAATGCAGTTGTGACGATTAATACTGCATACATTGGGGCCAGCGCCGAGCTAGTTAGGGGTTTTATCACAACACCTCTCGAACGCGCCGTATCAGGCGCTGCTGGCGTCGATTATGTTTCGTCCTCCAGCCAACAAGGCCTGTCAACCGTCAGCGTACGACTTGAACTGAACTACGACCCAATCAAAGCCCTGTCTGAGATCAGTTCAAAGGTCAATCAGGTTCGAGGTGATTTACCACCAGAGGCTGAGATTCCTGTAATCAATGTCGAATCCGCCGACAGCCAGTTTGCCTCAGCGTACTTAAGCTTTACGTCGGACATACTTAAACCCAATCAGGTCACTGATTTCCTAGTCCGTGTAGTGCAACCACGCTTAGCCGCTCGCGATGGTGTGCAACGCGCTGAAGTGCTCGGTGGCCGTAACTTTGCCATGCGTATATGGCTAGACCCCGCCTTACTAGCTGCCTACAACGTAACGCCAGTGCAAGTCAGGCAGGCGTTGGTTGCCAATAATTATCTAGCAGCGCTGGGCAAAACCAAAGGTGCACTGATCGAAGTCAACCTGGCAGCCAACACCGATCTATCCACTGTTGAAGAATTTGAAGATCTGGTGCTGTATTCCAATGATGGCGCATTGATCCGAGTGAAAGATGTCGGCACCGTTGAACTAGGCGCTGATGCCTATGATGTCGAAGTACGCTACAGCGGCCAAGACGCTATTTTTATGGGTATCTGGCCGCTTCCCAATGCCAATACACTGGATGTCATCCAAGGCATTCGGGATGAACTGGAGGAGATAAAAAGCGAGTTACCCACCGGCATGACAGCTGCAGTTGCCTATGATGCATCAGAATACATTGCCAGCTCCATCCGCGAAGTTGTCACCACACTGGTCGAAACACTGATCATCGTTATGTTGGTGATTTTCTTGTTTATGGGCTCAGTACGATCGGTTATCGTCCCGATTATGGCAATACCCATTTCATTGATTGGCGCAGTCTTTCTAATGCAAATGTTTGGGTTTAGCGTAAATTTGCTAACGCTACTGGCAGTTGTACTCTCTGTTGGGCTTGTCGTAGATGATGCCATTGTTGTTGTAGAAAACGTTGAGCGGCATATTAGCGAAGGCAAATCGAGCCTGCAGGCTGCGCTCTTGGGCGCTCGCGAGCTTGTTGGCCCTGTTATCGCTATGACAGCAACATTGGTTGCTGTGTACTTACCTATCGGTTTGCAAGGCGGCTTAACGGGCTCACTGTTTCGCGAGTTTGCCTTTACCTTGGCAGGTGCGGTCTCCATCTCCGGCATCGTAGCATTGACCCTATCACCGATGATGTCAGCTAAGCTGCTTCGCGAAGGTGATGGCGAACGCGGTTTCCAGAAAAAAGTGAACACTGTTTTTAACAAAGTTCGCAGTCGCTATTCTACACTACTAGACGGCACACTAAAAGCCAGGCCGGCCGTTTATATTTTCTGGATTATGATTTGTTTATTCTGTATTCCTATGTTCATGTTCTCTGCAAAAGAGCTTGCGCCCACAGAAGATCAAGGCATCATTTTTGGTATTGTAGACGGCTCTGGAAACGCTACCATCGACAGCGCTTCACGCCACGCCGCTGAAGCTGACGAAGCGTTCCGCAGCATCGATGAAACAGAGTTCACTTTTCAGATCACCTTTCCATCATCTGGTTTTGGCGGGATGGTATTAAAAGACTGGGATGAACGCGAACGGTCAGTATTTGACATTAAACCGGAAATTGCGCAAAAGCTGAATAATATTCCAGGCATCAGCATGTTTCCTGTAACGCCGCCAGCCTTGCCAGGTGGTGGTCAATTTCCTGTTGAATTTATACTGGCATCAACAGCAGAACCTGAAGAAATTCTGGGGTTCGCTAGGCAGATTCAACTTAAAGCTATCCAGTCAGGCTTATTTGCTTTCCCGCCGATCATTGATACCAAAATTGACAAAGCGCAGTCAGAGCTGATATTTGATAGAGATCGCGTCGCTGACCTGGGCTTAACGATGCAACAGGTGGGCGCTGATGTGGGTACCTTGCTCGGTGGTGGTTTCGTGAATCGTTTTAACATAGGGGGGCGCAGCTATCGCGTTATTCCTCAAGCACTACGTACTGAAAGACTCAACCCTGATCAGCTCGACGAGCTTTATGTCACTGGGCCAAACGGTGAAATGGTGCAACTTGGTTCAATCGCATCGATCGAAAATAGCACAGTGCCTCGTTCACTAAACCGTTTTCAACAACTCAATGCTGTCAAGCTCAGTGGTGTCACGATTCGCACACTGGATCAAGCACTCACGTTTCTTGAAGAAACTGCAGAGGAGATATTGCCATCGGGGTATACCTTGGATTACACCGGCGAATCCCGACAACTGCGCCTTGAGGGCAACAAGTTTCTACCTGCCTTTTCATTGGCGGTTATACTTATTTATCTGACATTGGCAGCCCAGTTCAACAGTTTCCGAGATCCTTTTGTCATTCTTGCAGGCTCGGTACCTTTGGCAATGTTTGGTGCTCTGATATTCACTTTTCTTAAAATCCCCAATCCAGAGCTTCCCTATTGGACCAATAGCTTTACAACCACGCTAAATATTTATTCGCAAGTTGGCCTGGTTACACTGATTGGTCTTGTTGCCAAAAACGGTATTTTGGTGGTGGAGTTTGCCAAACAAATGCAGCAGCAGGGCCTTAACAAACTCGCTGCTATCAAGGCAGCTTCAAGCACGCGTTTTCGTCCTATATTGATGACAACCTTCGCAACCGTGGCTGGTCACTTTCCATTAACACTGGTGAGTGGTCCTGGAGCCGAGGCTAGAAATTCCATCGGCCTAGTATTAGTCGGCGGTATGGCTATCGGCACCTTGTTTACGCTATTTATAATCCCATCCGTCTACATGTTGATTGCTCGGGACTTGGGCGGCACTCTGGATGAGTTGCCTGTGTCAGAGGGAGAGGGTGATGATCAAATACCACTTACTACTAAACAAGTGGGAGGCCAGCGGACTCGCACAGGTGGTCATCAGGCTATTCCCGGCAACATCGGCATTAAGCCCGTTTAATCAGCCCTTGAAAAAACTAGCCCGATCATCATGAAACTCATATAGCCAACTAGCTATCTTGGTTTCGAATCGATAGGCTTAAATTGCCATTTGCAGGCCACCGTGCAACCCTGGCGGTCGTTTTTTTTGGTGTGTAACTGCAGATCAGAATACTCAATGAGGGTGGGTATTTGCATTACGAATACTGGATTGATCTAAATCAAGCCACGCATTCTCAATCACCCTATAGTGGCTATATGAATTACGATGAATGTTATGGGTAATCTAAGCAATTGGATCCTACTAAGATACAAAACGAAAGTGTTGCGCTGAAGGGCGTCTATTTCACCCTTGCAGAACTCGGTGCCAACTGTCAACTCAGAGCTGAGCAAGTGAACGAATTTGTCGAAAACGGAGTGATTACATCAGATTGCTCATACGCGAACCTGTATTCAACAACTCAGTTAGCGCGATTACGAAAAGCCTGTCGACTAAAAGCAACCATTGGAATTGAAGCACGCAGTGCCGCTACAGCGCTGAATCTGCTAGAACACATTGAACGATTAGAAAAACGCAGGAGTTGGATGAAGTTTGCCTGCATAGAGCATTCTAGCCTGACTATGCAGTGAGGCACAGCGTATCCACATCCACAGATACCTACATCACAGCCTACATTTTGCAATTGCTAACCATTTGTAATTATTAGATAGTTTTTGAATTAAACCTCTTTTGTACAGCTTATACCGGATTTTCCTACCTATTCCGACAAATCCTTACACAACCGCGGCTCCGCATTGACATTCACTTGTTTAGATACCCCTAACGGCGGCTTGCTGTCGAGTAATTTCGAAAGGGATTGAATATGCTGCGAACTATTAATTCGTCTGAAAATGGCGTGCAGGTGGCTATGCGACAGTTGGTTTCTAACAATTCAGGGCAAATAAAAATTGGCCATAGCTATAGTGGAACAGGTGAAAAATCTCTCAATGTAAACGAACATCTCTACATAGAAGGCGATAAGCAAAACCACGTATATTTCCTGCTAGAAGGTGTTGTTGGCACTTATAAGATGATGGCAGATGGTCGTCGTCAGATCGTTGGGTTTGTATATCCAGGTGATATGCTTGGATTTGATCATGCAGAGACGTTCTCCAGTAGTGCGGAGGCACTTAGTACTTGCAGGGTTCGGTGTATACCGTCTTCAGCCATCGAGAAGTTGATGCTCAACGAACCGGGATTTGGTCAAACTGTTCTACGCATAACATCACGGGAGCTAGCCGATACCCGTGACTTGTTGGTCTCGCTAGGGAAGAAATCAGCCATGGAAAAGTTATCGACATTCCTGTTGCGTATTTCACAACGAACGGAAACACATGGACAGCTATCTAATACGATAAACCTACCAATGAAACGCGGAGAGATAGGTGATTATTTGGGGTTGACCATTGAAACTGTGAGTCGAAATTTCACCAAATTGAAACGCTCAAAGGTAATAGAGTTAGTCTCCAATTCTGAAGTCCGCATTAATGATATTGACGCCCTCATGGAATTAGCCGAAGGCAAGCGTTGACAATACTATATCCACACAGTAGGGCAAACAATGGCTGGCTCTTCTATCGGTATTGAACAATCTGATCGTCAACTTTGCCAATAAGTTATAATGCGCACTGGGCAGTGTTTTCGATTCAAAAATGATGCAAAATCAAGAAACTATAATTCTCGTAGTGGACGATGAAGCTGCTGTTCGTAAACTCTTGAGGCGCTGCTTTGAGGCTGAAAATTATATTGTCCTAGAGGCATCGACGAGTGAGGAAATGTTTAGCTTACTCACCACTAACGATGTCAGCCTCATTACGTTGGATATTTCCCTGGGATCCGAGAACGGCCTTGACTTAGCCAAACAGATTCGCAAGGATTCTAACGTCGGTATTATAATTGTTAGTGGTAAGGGCGATCTTATCGATACAGTGCTTGGTCTAGAGATTGGCGCTGATGACTACATAAGCAAACCATTTGAGCTGCGAGAGGTTGTCGCTCGCGCACGTTCTGTATTGCGCAGAACTAAACTCTCAACTACTAATAGCTCCCAGGATTCCCCTAAAAGCACTGCCACTGGTTTTCAGTTTGGCAACTGGAGGCTTTACCCCTCCAAGCGATTGGTGCTAAGCACCGATAACATCGAACTGGAACTAACCTCCGCCGAGTTCGATCTCTTAGCGATTCTAATCGCTCAATCACATAACGTTCTATCACGATCGCAGATAATGGATGCAATGAAAGGCCAAGCCTGGAACCCAAACGATCGCACCATAGACAATCACATCGCTAAACTACGAAAAAAGTTGGATCCAGAGAACACCACGAACATTGTCAAATCTGTGAGAGGGGTCGGTTATGTATTCACTATGGATGTCCTAAAGCTATAGGCGTACGCTCTTCGGAGTTTTTACTGACGCCTTATCACTCTAGCGGCTAACAGTGGACCAATCTAAAGCCACTCCATGAGCAATTACGCTGCGGATATTGCGTCACCTGCTCCGCGATTGACATCTGAATTAACTATGCGATGCGCACAAAAATCGAAATTCACTTCCTTCAACGCAAGGAATATGCTTAGCAATTAGTCCATCGATAACGTTGAATATTGATGCTGGTCAATTCGATTGCATACTTATATGGCTAACCTTGAGTATCTTGTATAAGGATAAGGCAATGGCATACAAAACTATACTCTTGCATTTTGACGATGAAGCCCACGCGCCTGCACTAGTTAAGCTTGCAAGTAGCATTGCAAGCCAACACGAAGCCCACCTAATTGGTCTTTTTGTGATTTATCCGTTTCAGCTTTATGTAGGTCAGGCAGCAGGAGTCGGTTCTTCGGGGGAGTTTTCTTCATTACTAGCCAAAGAACAAATAGAACGGATGAAACGTATACAACAAATTTTTGAAGAGCAAACATGTAATCAAAATTATGTTGCGGAATGGCGGTTTATTGATGAACGGAACGCACCCTTAGAAGACACCGTTTTGCAAGAAGCATCCACTGCCGATTTGCTTATCCTTGGCCAACATGCTGGAACATACTTTACTCAAGAGATCGTTAATACCGTTTTGCTTGATTCACCTGTACCCGTGTTACTAGTGCCTAAACGCTATGATGCGGCATTGATCGGGCAAAATGTACTGGTTGCCTGGGACGGGAAGAGTGAGGCTGCGCGTGCGGTGGGAGGTGCGCTGCCGATGCTTGTATCAGCTAAAAGAGTGCTGGCGCATCACGTTCGTACCACCATGGACGAAGGCGAGGTTACCGATCTCAATTTGCAAGAGTTTTCAAGGTACATAGCCCGCCATGGAGTCATGGCCGAAGTGTCCGAGTCAACTGAAGAAAGAGAATGTATTGGAAAAACCATTTTTAATGTAGCGAAGGATTATGAAGTAGATTGCGTTGTAATGGGTGCTTATGGTCACTCTAGAGCACGTTGTTTATTTCTGGGTAGTGCCACCGAATATGCTATTGCAAACATGAGTATCCCTATACTGATGTGGCATTAGCAAAACTATCCAGAATGACTCAGTAAAACTCGAACCCACAGCGTACCTCAAAAGTTGTTCGAGCGTTATCCCATGCAACAAACACTGAAGAGCGCCAGCAACTGCTGCCGATGTTTTTTAGAAACGGTTGATGCACTGGATTGTGGGCAACCCCCTGTTAACTGCCGGCTTACGTTGCATTGTCATTTGTGAGAACCGTTGCGCAAAAACGAACTGCGTGTAACTCTCCTGAGCGCGAATAGCGGGCCGAAATATTCTAATGAGCCCCTAGAATATACGTTGCTATACGCCCACAATCTCAGCGCTGCTGTATGTGGTCTCGTACAAAGCAGTGGACCCGGTCAATGTCATCAACGTCGAATCACTCTGTCGCAATAGAAAAATCAACAATCAGCGCTAATGCGTTGCTGTTGCCAGGTATAAAGCTATTTAGTCAATTTCGCTTTTTTACCAAGACAACCTTACTCAGCTTGATTATTGCGTTGCCACTTGTCGGCCTGTTGATCTACGGCATGGTGGACGAAAGTCGGCGCTCCCTGCAAGCGCGCATGGACTCTACCCAGCAGCATGTGGAGGTGGCGCGAGGCGTGCTCGAATGGGCCCATTCACAGCAGCAAACAGGCAGCCTGTCCAGAGTGGATGCACAGAAGATTGCAGCTGAAGTGATTGCCGGCATGCGCTATGGCAAGAACGAGTACTTTTGGATTAATGACATGAAAACCCGCGCCGTTATGCATCCGCTTAAACCAGCGCTTGATGGGACCAACGTGGCTGGCGTAAAGGATCCCAATGGCCTGGCTTTGTTCCAGGAGTCTACAAATATCGTAAAACGACAAGGAGAAGGGTTCGTCCACTATCAATGGATCAAACCAGGCGGTGAGAAGCCTGCGGACAAAGTTGCCTATGTCGCAGGCTTTAAGCCTTGGGGTTGGGTACTGGGATCCGGTACTTATGTTGACAATGTTAAAACAGAACAACATGCGGTACTTTCGCAAAATCTAAAAATCGTAGCCATAATTGCGTTTGTGGCACTCTATTTTATAATGGCATACATACAATCCATTAAATCCAGTATGCAAAGTGTAAGTTTGCACCTACAGGCTATTAGCCAAGGTGATTTGACACACCAAGCAGATGTCAAGGGCGGCGATGAGATAGCCGGACTGAGCAAGCAATTGCGCGCTATGCAGGATTCGATTGCTAGTATGCTCGCGCGAGTAGGCAATACCGGCGAGGAGATCGCGCATTCCAGTAGTGAAATTGAAAGCGGTTCGATGGATCTCGCCACACGCACCGAAAAAGCCTCGGAGCATCTGGAGGAATCTGCCGCATCGATGGAAGAAATCACCACGACTGTGCGAAATTCCGCTAACAATCTCCATAAGGCGTCACGCGTAGCCCGGGAGAATGCCAATGCAGCTGCCGATGGTGGCAAAGCCATGTTGAATGTGACAGAGACCATGGCTGCGATTCACGAACAGTCTATTTCAATCAGTGAGATAACAAAGACCATTGATGACATTGCGTTCCAAACTAACTTGCTAGCACTCAATGCCGCGGTTGAAGCAGCACGCGCAGGGGAGTCTGGTCGTAGCTTTGCGGTAGTCGCTGGAGAAGTCAGAGTACTTGCGCAACGAAGTGCAGATGCAGCACGAGAGATTACCCAACTTATAAGCAATAGTGCGAAAAAAGTCGCTGATGGCGCTGCTGTCGTCAGCCACGCTAGTACGATCATTAACAGCATTGTCGAGTCTTCACATCAAGTGGATAACTTGTTACAAGATGTCAGTGTCAGTGCAGAGGAGCAGAGCGTAGGCGTCAGCCAGATAGGGCAAGCTCTGACACAGCTAGACAAAATGACTCAGAATAATGCAGCGCTGGTTAACCAGACCGCTGCCGCTACAAAGGCGGTGCGTCAACAAGCCACAACGCTTGTCTCCGAAGTCGCTCAGTATAAATTGTTGGAAAGCGCAATGGAGTCTCACGGCGAAGGAGAATTGACTGCTGAGGTTGCAATAGATACGTCGAACTTTGATTTCGATGCTGCCATAGAGGCGCATCGACATTGGAAGGTTAAGCTACGAAAAGCAATAGCTCATCACGAACATTTGGACGCAGATGCTATCTGCCGAGACGACGCGTGCGCGCTCGGGCAGTGGATACATAGCGCTAACTGCCAGCTCTTGGGAAACAAGCCTTTGTATCAGAGCCTCCTACAAACTCACGCGCGGTTTCACCAGGTCGCAGCAGGCATTGCCCAAACCATCAATGCCAGTGATTTCACCACTGCAAAACAACAAATTCGTTCAGGTTCTACGTTTAGCCAAGTGTCTAATGAGGTGTGCACCATTCTGACGCAATCGAAACGAAAACTTATCTGAGTTCCGACTAATTGCGAGATACGCACTCGATCAAAACAACTCTGGCACATCATATCGTAATCAACCAAATAGGTAGTGTGTCCACCTACCTTTGGCTCAGACACACGAGCCAGCATTCAACCCTTTGTCGTTGGGCTGGTTGAAACAAATCGTTGCGCTATCACACTAGGCTTAACATTACTGCCTACGGTGATACCGCGCGCTGTGTTTTAATTGACCGGGCCTATCTGTGCTCAACAAACCTTGGGCGTGTAGGTAACATACCAGGTAAGGTTAGCTAAATCAGTGCGAGTTGATGCTCCAGATCTTTAATAGAGTAAGGCTTTCGAAGAAGC
>JAZGEF010000046.1:0-39677 GCA_036478595.1 Granulosicoccaceae bacterium | reverse complement strand
CCAAGCTTGACTCACCTACACAAATAATAGAACGCGGTTACACCGCGGGCATGCTAGCACCCGCCACTCATCTAGTCAGGATGCCACGAGGCCATCCTGAAGCACTAACCGATGCATGGGCCAATCTCTATACTGAATTCGCCATAGCCATTGATGCTCGCAGGAACGGAACGGCTCTCCCCGAAAACTTGTTGAACTACCCAAACATAGTGGATGGGGTTAATGGGATGTTGTTTGTGGACGCTGCCATTAAATCTAATGACACAGGTGGAAGGGTTGATTGTGAACAAATTATAGCTTAACCTCAGCTGGCTGTTTTCCAGCTAAACGATGCACTACACCATCATGGTTGTGGTGCCATGTTGCAACCATGCGTATTCAAGGAGTAACGGGAGAAACGAGGGTATCCGGAGAAAATTCAAACCGTTGGAGATCAGATAATGGCAGCTTGACTTGAACGAGGTATGTATCAAAAAGACGTAGGAATGTTGCTCGGTGTTGACACATCGACCATTACAGGTTGGGATCGAAATGACCATTTGCCACATATTTCACACTATCCTCAAATCGCCAACTTTCTTGGATATGCGCCAACTCAACTAAACCTAAACCAAAGAAACCCATCCAATAAACTTCTCTATCTAAGACAACAAGCAGGCCTCACGCAGAAGGCGGCAGCTAAGCTTCTGGGAATTCATTATTCAACATTGAGTGAGTACGAAAATATGAAAGGCCTGAGGAAAAATCGTGAATACTGCATTTAGCGTGCGCGGCAGCTATTTTCATAATTAGATTAGTCCACTACAAAGTCTTCTTCAAGCCAAAATAACAGCCTGGATTCTACTTATGTCTACTGTGGCTTTTAGGGGGGATTACATCTGTGTCGAGCAGTTGGTATTTTTACCAAGCTTAGTGGAGGCTTATACCAGTAAGCCGGAGACGTATTTCATATCCTGATGACCACAAACACCCATTGTCAGGAGAACAAAAATGCGAAAACCAGCGATTTTAATGTCAATTCTTTTGCTTAGCGCGTGCGGCGGATCAGGCTCCGGTAATCCTGAACCCCAAGCGACGTCAGACCAACCTGATGTTTGTCCATCCGATGGGGATCAAAGCTGTACCGGTTCGAATGGAAATGTAGCAAGTCATTTGCGAGACATCGACGTAATCTTTCCCGGATTTGATGATCCGATATCAGTGACTGTAGAGTCATTTGGGGACGACTATCTGTTCCAGGATGACGTTATCATCACCGACCCACGTATCTGCAACGAGCAAGGCCAATGCTCGGCAGGCGCTGCAGTACCCAATTCCGCCTTGTGGCCGGGAGGACGAATCCCTTATGTTATCGAGACTGGGCACCCATTCCGAAGACAAATTCATCAAGCGGCCCAGCAAATTTCGGACGCCACCAATGTCGCTATCTTCGAACGAACTGATGAGCGTGAATTTGTCACTATCAAACACGGTGGCACAAGATGCGCTGCCGCTATCGGCAAGAAAAGCCGGCAAGCCTTTGCAGCGGGCAAACAAGTGATGAACCTGGCTCCTGGATGCGGTAGCGTTGGAGTCATTAAGCATGAGTTCATGCATGTAGCCGGTATTCATCACGAACAAAGCAGATCGGATAGAGATAGTTTTGTATCGATTAATTGGGACAATATCAAGCCCGGTAAAAAACACAATTTTAAGAAAATAGACACGGACGGATGGTGGTTTACCGATCTGGGTGTCAATGGCCAAAATGTGGGAAACTATGACTTCGATTCCATCATGCACTACGGATCTTATTCCTTTGCGATTGATGGAACTATACCCACCATTGAAAAAGTGCCATCTGGTTTGATCTCAGGTTCGGGAACACTGAGTTCAGGCGATATCAACACGATTAATACGCTATACCGTACCGAAACGACACCGCCGAGCTTTACCTACCATCCTGATACGCGGTCGTCCTATGTCCTTGAATCCAGACTAGGAAATAATAAGGTTATCGATATTCAAGGTGGTCAATCTACCAATGGAACGAATACCATCTTGCATAGCTACAATGGAACCGATGCACAAGTGTTTAAATTCCGCCAGACTCAAGACGGGAACTACAGAATTCAATCGTCGCTGGACTCTGATAGGGTTATTGATGTCTCCGGTGGCAACTCTGCGGATGGTACGAATATACAACTGTGGGAGGCTAATGCAACGGACTCACAAAAGTTTCGTCTGGTGGCAGTGGATGATATTTACTTTGAGATTGAATCAGCCCTGGATTCGAATAAGGTTCTGAGCCTAACGAATGGAGAGACATCCAATTATACGAATATGGAATTATCAACACGGTTCAATATACCGTCTCAGCAGTTTAAGCTGGTCACAACGAAACTGCCAGTTGCAGGACGTGTATATGCCATAGAGTCTATGTTAGAGAATGACTTGTTGTTGACGTCGGATCCCTTTCAATCAGTGAATGACTTTCCGGTCAAATCAGACTACCTCAACTTTGCCGAGAATCAGTTCTTCCTGTTTGAGAAAAAGACTGACTGCACACTCCTCATTTTGGATTGTGAGGACTATCTGGAAATCAAACCATTAAGAGCACCAACAAAGCTGATGACAGTCCACAACGCTAATTCTGCTAATGGCAGTAGCGTTACCACGACACAACGATTGGACAGTACCAGTCAGAGATGGGACGTCAATAAATCAGGGACTGCAGAAGTTGAAATTGCAAGCCACCTTGGCAAAGTACTGGATGTGCCAGGTGGAACTACGGTTGGAGGCACTACACTCTCGATATTTAGCAGAAATAACACTGCCTCGCAACGGTTTCAAATTCTAGAAACCTCAAAATAGCGTGGTGACAAAGATGCCTCGTTGCCGATTGGGTAACGGGGCTTCCAATGATTAGAATGTAAAACCGGCGTCATAGGTGACGATTGGTTTTCTAACCCCGACTTGCTAAAGTTCGATTATCGTACCACCCTATGTGATAACCTCTGACACAATGTTGATCTTCTGCACATCAGCTTGTGTTAACACAGTTAGATTTGAGCGGCCCATCGCAAGCCAAAGATAACAACGTGATGCAGATGCGCGCCAACCTTTATGCCTGGTTATTTGATACAGGCTAGCACCCAGCATCGATTCAGCATTGTAGTCGCTATTGACACCTAGCTGCATTTGTTCGGCATCTTTCAGGCAGTGATTACACAAGGGGTGAACATCGTTTTGCGTGTCATATACACGCAATGGTCCATCTGTACCTCTATGCGATGAGGCTTAACCACTGTAAGATTCCAGCGCTGTAAAGGTACTAGATACCGTATCCCGCCCCCATCCACTCACGGCTTGATCCCATTCTGCGTAATCTCCAGGATGACCACGCACATATACCATCGCATTAATCGAGCTAGACCCGCCAAGCACTTTGCCACGTGGCCAATAGCTACGTCGCCCGGCTAATGTTTTAACAGGCTCGGTGGTGTACTTATAATTTACACGCTCGTCGTAATAGGCTTTTCCGTAGCCGATCGGCATCTGGATAAAAAAGCGCTTGCCGCTTACACCCGCCTCAAGCAGCAATACCGTAAAGCGCCCGTTTTCACTTAACCGGCTTGCGATAACTGAACCAGCTGAGCCAGCGCCAACAATGAAGTAGTCAAATTGCATAACAGAGTTAGTAAGTAGCGATTACCTGACAAGCCGCATCAAGCGCACCAGTACCGTGCTTGATATCCAATGCGATCAAGGCACTGTTAACACAAGACAAGGTGCCAAGTATCATCGGCGGAGACAAATGCCCCATATGCCCAATTCTAAATTGATTTTTATCTAGGCCTGCGCCCGCTTCAGCAAATAAGCCAACACCCAAAACCACACCGGTGTGCTCACTTATCCAGTCTTGAATTCGCATAGCATCTTCATTGGCTGTCACGATACTAGTGACCGCAGTTGAACGAAGCTTATTGTTACCGATATAACAACGGATACTACCTTCAGCGCTCCAAGCATCCACGGCTGCCCAAACACATTCGGCATGCACTCTGTGTCGTGCCCAGGTATTTTCAATGCCCTCTTCTTCTAACATCTTTACTGCCTCACTTAAGCCAAGCAGTAAATGCGTAGGCGGGGTGCCGCCAAACTTCTCTGGAAACAGCTCGCCCTTTACTCGTGGCTCCCAATCCCAATAAGGCGTATTACGGCTAGCTTTGGCATGCCATTGCCAAACTCTGTCAGAAATAATATTGAAAGCAAGACCTGGTGGAGTCATCAGACCTTTTTGGCAGGCGGTGACCAATACATCCACACCCCAATCGTCCACACGCAGTGGCTCACACGCAAACGATGCGATTGCGTCAACCATTAGCAACGCTGGGTGCGCTGATGCATCCAGCGTCTTTCGAACCACCTGTACGTCATTAACAATGGAATTAGATGTATCGGTTTGCACCATTAATACAGCTTGTACTTTGTGTTCGCTATCAGCTTGTAACGCTCTGAGTAACGCTTCCGTGTTAATTGCTTCTGTGCCGTCAGATTGTACCCACGTAACTTTTACACCTAGGGCGTCTGCAATTTGCGACCACATACCACCAAAGCGCCCGTTTACTAAAGCAATCACCTCATCACCAGGGCTAAGCGTGTTGCTTAGGCTAGCTTCCCAAGCAGCATGGCCGTTGCCAACATAACTGATCAGTTGTCCGCTGGATTTGGCAATCCGCAGTAAGCCTTGATAGGTTTGCTCTGTTAGATCAACGAGTGGGCCTGCATAGATATTGGGTGCAGCTTGCTGCATTGCTGCCAGCACGCGCGATGGCATGGTAGACGGGCCTGGGATGGCTAGATGGTCGCGACCGAAATTGAGTTTCATGGACGTGACTATGGCACAAGCTTGCATGGCACGCCACTGCATGATTTAGCGGTGGTAAATAGCGTTTGTATGTCGTATAAATTAACTAATCATTACAGGCAGACTAACCAACATGACAACCACTGCACCCTACGGTAGCTGGCGTTCTCCGATTAGCGCTGAATCACTGGTTCAGGGTGCTGCTGGCATCTCGGAGGTAGTCCCAGATGAGGATGCCGTATGGTGGTGCGAGTCGCGGCCTAGCGAAGGGGGCCGCAGTGCCATGATGCGTTGGCATGATGGCTCTCGTACGGAAGTGACCGCTCCGGATGCCAATGTTCGTACTCGAGTACACGAGTACGGCGGTGGCGCATGGACCGTGTACAAGGGCATCGCCTACTACGTAGACGACAGCGATCAACGCATTCGTAAGCTCATGCCTGATCAATCAGTACAGTTGCTAAGCCAAACACCTGATACACCACGCGCGCTTCGCTATGCTGATTTAACAGTGACACCTGATGAGCAATGGATCATCGCGGTCGGTGAACACCATTTGCCCAACGGCCACGATGTGGACAATTTTCTGGTTGCTATAAAAAATGACGGCTCTGAGACACACCAGATATTGGCAGAGGGCGCTGATTTTTATCAGTCACCTGTTGTGTCCCCTGATGGCAAACAGTTGGCATGGACACAATGGCAACACCCTAACCTGCCCTGGGATGATACCGAGTTGTTTGTGGCCAAGCTATGCGCTACCCATAACTCAATTGCAGTCAGCGATATTCAATTGCTTGCTGGTGGGAAAGATGAAGCCATCGTACAACCTTTGTGGTCACCCTCTGGCGTGCTCCACTTTTTATCAGACAAGTCAGATCTATGGCAGTTATACCAGCAAGGGCGCGACGCACCTGTTACTCAGCTTGAAGGTGAAATCGGATACCCGCCTTGGGTGTTTGGCCTCGCCCGCTACGCCTTCACTGATACCGGCAGTGTTATCGCGGCACGCTTTGACGGCGGGGTGGAATATCTCGATGGGTATCCGCAATACACAGCGTTTAACTCGGTACGCACATCAGGTGCTCACGTAGCCTTTGCAGCAGCGGGCTGGCAAAGTGAGACAGTAGTGATTTTTGACGGGCAGATCGTTAACCAAACTCGGCAACTAGCTTATGACGAGGCATTTATGCCTACGCCAGAGGTAATAAGCTACGACACTAGCAACAATGAACAATCCTATGCCTTATACTTTCCTCCAGCCAACCCTGCTTACACCCCAGAACCTTCCACTGCTCCGCCTCTAATCGTGTTGGCACACGGTGGCCCTACGTCCGCCGCTCGCTCGCACTTAAATTTGGGGCGTAATTTTTGGACTAGCCGCGGCTTTGCTGTAGTGGATGTTAACTATCGCGGCAGCAGTGGTTTTGGTCGCAGCTACCGAAAAAAGCTTGAAGGCAATTGGGGAGTCTACGATGTCGATGATTGTATCAATGCCGCCCACTACCTGGCAGCGCTTGGCAAAGCGGATGAAAACAAACTGATTATTCGAGGTGGTAGCGCAGGTGGCTTTACCGTGCTGTGCGCCCTGGCTATGCATTCTGTATTTACTGCCGGTGCCAATATGTACGGTGTGGCCAACCTTGAAGACTTAGCCGGCGATACCCACAAGTTTGAAAGCCGCTACTTGGACAGACTGATTGGGCCATACCCAGAGCGGAAAACCCTCTATCAGGAACGCTCACCCATCAATCATCTGGAAGGGCTGACAGCGCCAATGATTGTGCTGCAAGGTGATGAAGACGCTATCGTACCTCCTGCGCAATCGCGCAAGATAGTTGAAGCGCTTAAAGCACGAAAAATTCCAGTGGCTTATATTGAATTTGAAGGCGAACAACACGGGTTTCGTAAAGCTGAAAATATAATTACTGCGCTAGAATCTGAGCTGTATTTTTATGGGCAGGTGTTTGGATTTACGCCTGCAGATATTGAAACAACAGTAGAAATATTCGGTGCAGATTTAATGACCAATAGCTAGTAAAGCAATTTCACTTCGGAGCTGTAGTTACCTATTTCAATAAGATTGCCGTCGGGATCATTTACATAAACCGATGTAATCGGCCCTAGTGCGCCCGTTCTCTCAACCGGGCCTTCAATGACGTTAACGCCAGCCTCGTTAAATGTCTCAATCCAATCCGCTACCGGTGTAGTACAGATAAAGCACCAATCTTGCGAACCGGGCAACGGGCGCGATGCATGGGGTATTAGTTCACTGCCAGCGACATGCAAATTGATCTTTTGTTCTCCAAACATTAAGGCTTTTCGATTTTCTCCAAAGGTTTTTAATGTCATGCCTAACACTTCGACATAAAAATCAATGCACTTATCAATGTCTGCAGTAGTGAGTACAACGTGGTCAATGGTATATATCATCTTAAAAACTTGAGCATGTAAAATTGAAGCGTGTTAGCAAATTGAACCACACGACACACGACGCCTGCGACACACAGCACCAAGGCAAACAACACACGGCAATCACCATCTAAACGCAGCCAGTGGGCTTAGGCAGGCCCGCGTACCTACACGCTTGTTTTGCCGGGCCATTTGGGAAGAGCTCATACGCGATATTGCCGCTTGAACAACTATACATCAGGCTACCCTTAAATAGACACAACCCTATAACTGGATAAGCCATCGTATAGTTGAGCACACCTAGCGATTACGCCGATCACCCTTTATCCTACCCAATACTGCTTGAGCCGCATCCATCACGTTGGTACCGGGGCCGAATATTTCATCCACGCCAGCGTCCAGCAGGAATGCGTAATCTTGCTCTGGGATTACCCCTCCACACACCACGTTAATATCTTCACGGCCTTTGTTTTTTAGTTCAATAACCAATTCTGGCAGCAGGGTTTTATGCCCGCCAGCTAACGATGAGGCACCAACCACATCCACTGTTAATTCAATTGCACGCTGCGCAACCTCTGCTGGCGTCTCAAACAAATCAGACAGACTGACATCAAAACCCATATCAGTAAATGCGGAGGCGATAACCTTTGCACCACGATCATGGCCATCCTGACCCATCTTGGCCACTAGAATACGAGGATTGCGACCATGCTCACTAACGTATTCTTTGATACGCGATTGCATCATTTTGTATTCGGGTGAATCAGCCACAGCATCACCGTATACACCTGCCACTATTTCAGATTCCGCTTGATACCGACCGAAGCTGGTTTCCATGGCCGACGATATTTCGCCCAGCGTGGCACGATACCGAGCTGCTTCAACAGCCAGCTCCAGCAAATTACCTTTGCCACTAGCGCTGGCCCTTTCAATCTCTGCCAGAGCAGCCTTGCACTGAGCCTCATTGCGCGTACCTTTAATGCTATTAAGCTTATCAAGCTGCGATTGGCGTACCTTGCTGTTATCAACTTCCAGCACGTCTATTGTTGGCTCGTCTTCAAGGCGATATCGGTTAACACCAACAATCACATCCTCAACCCGATCAACTCTGGCTTGACGAGTAGCCGCCGCGGCTTCGATTTGTGCCTTTGGCATACCCGAGGCCACAGCCTTCGTCATGCCGCCCAACGCTTCCACTTCTTCGATCAATTTCCAGGCTTCACCGGCAAGTTCTTGAGTTAAGGCTTCAACGTAGTAAGAGCCTCCTAGTGGATCGACCGTATCAGTCACGCCAGTTTCATGCTGTAGTATCAATTGGGTATTGCGCGCTATGCGTGCCGATGTTTCGGTAGGCAGTGCAATTGCCTCGTCAAACGAATTGGTATGCAACGATTGCGTACCACCCAATACGGCCGCCATCGCCTCATAACTGGTGCGCACCACATTGTTATAAGGGTCTTGCTCGGATAATGACACGCCCGAGGTTTGACAATGCGTGCGCAATGATTTTGAGCGTGCTGTTGTAGCACCAAAATCAGTCATTATCTTCGCCCATATTTGCCTGGCCGCACGTAGCTTGGCCACTTCCATAAAGAAGTTCATGCCAATGCAAAAGAAGAATGACAAACGCGGCGCAAACGTCTCGATATCTAGCCCACGCAACTTAGCCACTCTTACGTATTCCATACCATCGCATAAAGTGAATGCCAACTCTTGCGCTAAAGTAGAACCGGCTTCCTGCATGTGATAACCAGAGATGGATATCGAATTAAACTTAGGCATATTGTGAGCGGTGTATTCGATGATATCCGCCACGATCCGCATAGAGGGTTCAGGCGGGTATATATAAGTGTTGCGCACCATAAACTCTTTGAGTATGTCGTTTTGTATCGTGCCAGATAAAGCCTGTGTATCAACGCCTTGCTCTTGGCCTGCTACAATAAACATCGCTAAGGTAGGTATCACCGCGCCGTTCATGGTCATCGATACCGACATCGACTCCAGCGGAATACCGTCAAAGAGGATCTTCATATCCTCAACTGAATCGATCGCTACACCGGCCTTCCCAACATCACCTTTCACCCTTGGGTGATCACTGTCATACCCACGATGGGTGGCCAGATCGAACGCGACCGATAGACCCTTCTGGCCACCTGCCAAATTTTTTCGATAAAATGCATTGGAATCTTCGGCAGTCGAAAAACCAGCGTATTGCCGAATTGTCCAAGGCCGCCCGGTGTACATGGTGGCTTTAACACCGCGCGTGAATGGCTCAAGGCCCGGCAGTTCAGTTGCAGCACTTTCTGGCACATCAACGGCTGTGTACAACGGTTTGATCTGAAAGCCTTCAGGCGTCATGCGACAAAGCTTGGCAGGGTCCCCGCCTTTTTGTTCGGCAGTTGCCAAATCAATCCACTTTTTGGGAAGTTCACTCATCACCAAACTCCAATATGGTTTCGTCTACGGCGAGATTATCGCCTTCAGCGCATCGTATCGACTTAACGGTACTTGCTTTTTCAGCGCGCAGTACATTCTCCATTTTCATCGCTTCAACAATCGCCAAGGCTTGGCCTTCCTCCACAGCATCGCCTTCAGCCACCATTAGCGAGATCAGCAAACCGGGCATTGGGCAAAGCAAATACTGAGAGGTATCAGAGGCTTGCTTCTCAGGCAACAAATCGTGCAGCACTGCATTCGCCACAGACAATATCAAGGTTCGGGTGTCGGTACCGCCCATACGAATTCGGTAGCCATCGATGGTTGTATCTAGCTTTGCGGTAAACCTAGTGCCATTACTTTCATTTGTTACAAGCTCGGCGTTAATTAGCGTATTGCCTGGCGCCCAGTCGCTTTTGAGCTGCATTGATTCATCACCAGCCAATGCGAAATTAATTCCCTCATCGTTTGGGCTAAACGTAACTCGATGGTTTTCTCGATTGATCCGGACCACCCTTTCGAACGGGCCTCTGTGGATGGAAGCGACGCCACTGCTTGCAGCCATTCGGTTTTGTTCCACACTATAGGCTAATAGTGATATCGCAATCGCTCTTAATAAGCTATCGCTATCAAACTCAACACCTTGGAAGCCTTCCGGGTATTCTTCGTCTATAAACGCTGTGGTGATGTTTCCTGTTCTAAAGCGCTCATGCTGCATCACGGCTGACAAAAACGGAATGTTGTGACCAATCCCCTCTAGCTCAAACTGATCGAGCGCTGCTGACATTTCATCAACTGCGTGCTCACGAGTATCACTCCAGGTGCACAGCTTCGCAATCATCGGATCGTAAAACAAACTGATTTCATCACCTTCCACTACACCCGTGTCATTGCGCACAACTTTATTCGTCAAGCTCACCTCTGTTGGCGGACGGTACTTAACCAAACGACCAATAGAAGGCAGAAACTTGCGATAGGGATCTTCTGCGTATAATCGGCTTTCCATCGCCCAGCCATTAAGCTTTATGTCTTCTTGCCTAAGCGTTAGCTTTTCACCGTTGGCAATACGAATCATCTGCTCGACCAGATCGACACCCGTAATGAGTTCAGTAACCGGATGCTCAACCTGCAAGCGGGTATTCATTTCGAGAAAGTAAAAATTGCGTTCTTTATCAACGATAAACTCGACGGTACCGGCGCTTTGGTAGTTAACCGCCTTTGATAACGCTACCGCCTCTTCCCCCATTCGCTTGCGAGTGGCGGCATCAAGAAATGGCGAAGGCGCCTCTTCAATCACTTTTTGATTGCGACGCTGAATAGAACACTCTCGCTCGCCAAGGTACAGGGTATTACCAAACGAATCCGCCAATATCTGAATTTCAATATGACGAGGCTCGGTAACAAATTTTTCGATAAACAAGCGGTCATCGCCAAAAGATGATTGCGCTTCTGAGCGGGATCGATCATAACCTTCGCGCGCTTCTGCATCATTCCATGCGATGCGCATGCCTTTACCGCCACCGCCTGCACTCGCTTTGATCATGACAGGGTAGCCGATTTCAGTAGCGATTTTAACGGCGTGATCGGCGCTATCGATTAAACCCATATAGCCTGGCACTGTCGTGACACCTGCATCTGCAGCAAGTTTTTTGGACGTGATTTTATCGCCCATTGCCTCAATGGCTTGTTCACCAGGACCAATGAATACTACCCCTGCTTCTGCTAAGCGCTTCTTGAATTCAACACGCTCAGATAAAAAGCCATAACCTGGGTGCACGGCTTGAGCGCCAGTTTGTTTGCAAGCATCAATTATCTTATCGATACGCAGGTAGCTTTCACTTGCAGGCGAATCACCAATGTGAAACGCTTCGTCAGCTTGCTTTACATGTTGTGCTTGTGCATCAGCATCAGAATAAACCGCAACAGTAGCGATGCCCATCTTTCTGGCACTTCGTATTACTCGGCAAGCGATCTCGCCACGATTAGCAATCAGTATTTTTTTAAACATTGCGATTGCTCCTTACAACGGGATGTTGTTATGTTTTTTGGCAGGCACATTGACTATCTTGTTTTTTAAAATTTCAAGAGAGTTAATCACTCGGCGCCTGGTGGAATGCGGTTGAATGACTTCATCGATGAACCCGCGTTGTGCTGCGATAAAGGGGTTAGCAAAACGCGCTTCATACTCTGCCGTGCGTTGCTCGATCTTTTCCTTATCATTTAGTTCGGAGCGATACAGTATTTCGGTTGCGCCCTTCGCTCCCATCACCGCTATTTCAGCACTAGGCCAGGCGTAGTTAATATCGGCGCGTATATGCTTGGATGCCATCACATCGTATGCGCCACCATAAGCTTTACGAGTGATCACCGTTATTTTCGGCACGGTAGCTTCGGCGTAGGCAAACAAGAGCTTAGCACCATGCTTAATGATGCCACCGTATTCTTGCGCGGTACCGGGCAGGAAACCAGGCACATCAACCAGCGTGAGTATGGGTATATTAAAAGCATCGCAAAAACGAACAAAGCGTGCTGATTTTTTAGCACTGTCAATATCCAAACAGCCCGCTAGCACCATCGGCTGGTTCGCCACAACGCCAACTGTTTGCCCGGCCATCCGCACAAAACCACACAAAATGTTTTGCGCGAACTCCGCTTGTATTTCAAAAAAAACACCCTCATCAGCAATTTTTTCGATTGTCTCGCGCATGTCATAGGGTTTGTTGGGGTTATCCGGAATTAAACGGTCCAGCGATTCTTCAATACGATCAACAGGGTCCTGAGTTGGCAGCAACGGTGCAGACTCTCTGCACGACAACGGTAAATAGGCGTAAAGCTTACGCACGGCTGCAAGTGTTTGCGCATCATTGTCAAACGCACCATCTGCCACCGATGATTTACGGCTATGCGTGGAAGCACCGCCCAGCTCCTCAGCTGTCACAATCTCATTGGTAACCGTTTTGACAACATCAGGGCCCGTAACAAACATGTAGCTGGTGTCTTTAACCATAAAGATAAAATCGGTCATGGCTGGTGAGTACACTGCACCCCCTGCACACGGCCCCATGATCACGGATATTTGTGGCACCACGCCGGAAGCTTGAACATTGCGCCAGAACACTTCTGCATAACCACCAAGAGATGCAACGCCCTCTTGTATACGTGCACCACCGGAGTCATTAAGCCCAATAAGCGGCACGCCGTTTTGAACAGCTAAATCCATTACCTTACAAATTTTTTCGGCATGGGTTTCTGATAAGGAACCACCAAACACGGTGAAATCTTGCGCGTAGATATAAACAGGCCTGCCTTGAATTTTGCCCCATCCTGTGACTACGCCATCGCCGGGTGGCTGCTGTTGCTGCATATCAAAATCAGTGCATCGATGAGTTTTGTACATATCGTATTCTTCGAAACTGCCCTCATCGAGCAGCAACTGGATTCGCTCCCTTGCAGTAAGCTTGCCCTTGGCATGTTGAGCATCTATCCGCCGCTGGCCACCACCTAATCGCGCCTCGGCGCGTCTCGCTTCTAATTCTTCGATTACTGAACTCATAAAATATCCTGTACTGATTGTTCGAGCCTGCCTAATGATGACCAAATAAAAATATTAATTATCAACGCTTTAGCTGGATTTTCTTTTTGCCGCTAGCCATCAACCCGCTTCGCTCGCGCGCGTATCGATACAAGTTAAGCAGCATTTGACCAAAGCAGCAGATTAATCATGCGTACATGTGTAATATTTGTTATTCGCAAACACACATTTGCAAATAAGTATAATGCGCACACCCAAACTTTTTATTGGCCAAAATCTCCGCGAGATCCGTGATCAGCACAAGTTAACTCAGGCTCGCTTTGCTGAGCAATTAGGCATCTCCACTAGCTATCTTAACCAAATGGAGAACAACCAGCGGCACGTCACGGCGTCTGTGTTACTCGCGCTGGCCGATGCGTTCGCTGTGGATATCGCCAGCCTGTCTGAAAACGATAGTGATCGGCTATTGGCTGACATCTCAGAAATTATCGCTGACCCCATGTTTGTCACTAAACAACCGACGGCTCGCGACCTAAAGTTTCTGTGTCAAAACACACCCACGGTTGCGCGTGCTTTTATTGCCATGCACCAAGCGATGCGCCGCGCAGGAGAGCAACTGGTGGAGTTGGATCATAGCCTTGAGCAATCGGGCGCTCTGAATGAACCCACTCCCTATGATGAGGTGCGTGATTTCTTTCATTACAACGATAACTATGTGCATGAGCTCGACATAGCCGCAGAAACCCTAGCGGCCAGGCTTAAAAAGCTCAGCACTGACAACATCAGTGCACTAACGCAATACCTCAACAAACAACACAAACATTCAATCAGGTTAGAGAATGACAAACAATCGCTACACCTTCTGCGGCAGTACGATGCCAAATCAAAAACACTAACACTGCATTCACTAAGCGCAGCATCAACACGCGCCTTTCAGATCGCTCATCAAGTCGCACTAATTGAACACGACGACATCATGCAAACACTGGCAGAGAGCGCTGGATTTCAAAGTGACGATGCTATTGCGGTGTGCAAAATTGGCTTAGCTAACTATTTCGCCGGGGCGAGCTTACTGCCTTACACAGAGTTTCATGCTGTGGCGAAGGCCGAGCGTCATGATCTTGATTTGTTGGCACATCGCTTTGGCGCAAGCGTAGAACAAATAGCCCATCGATTAAGCACATTGCAACGTCCTGGCAAGAAAGGCTTACCGTTCTTTTTCGCACGGGTTGATCAAGCTGGCAATATCACCAAACGTCATAGCGCCACCAAACTACAATTTGCACGTTTTGGTTCGGCCTGCCCCCTGTGGAATGCTCATGCAGCTTTTGAATACCCTGGTAGGTTACTCAGACAGTTAGCAGAAACACCCGATGGTGTGCGCTACCTGTGCCTTGCGCGTTCGATAGAGAAGCCCACGGGCTATTACGGACAACCCGTTCAGCGTTACGCCCTTGCGCTTGGCTGCGAGATTATCCATGCACGCGAAGTTGTATATGCCGACTCACTCGATACCGATAAAACGGGCACTTACGAACCCATTGGTATTTCTTGTCGCATCTGTGATCGCGCCAATTGCCATCAACGGGCAATGCCGCCGTTAAAACGCAAAATTAAAGTCGATCAGAACAACCGTGGTTTGATACCCTATCGCTTGGCCTAATTCGGTTATAACGTTATGACCCAAGCAGCGATACCCGATTGCTTTTTCATCACTGATGGTGAATTCTTTAGGCCCACGGCACACACCCGCGGCCCTTGGGATGCGAACGCCTGCCATGCTGGCCCACCCAGCGGCATATTGGCTCGTGCAATGGAGCAAGCGCTACCTAACAAACAGCTCTGCAGGCTAACCGTTGAACTATTGAGGCCCATCCCATTTAGTGGTTTTAAGGTGGAGGCGCAAATCACACGCGATGGCAAAACGGTGAGCACCACGGCTGCCAGCTTGATTAACGATGAAGGTAATACGGTTATCAGCGCTACTGGTTTGCACATGGCGCCGCAAGCAATTAAATCTCGACCAAGCCATTCGATCGAATTTGGCAAAGCCGCTGATGCAAACATAGGCCAGTTTCCGATAGTCGACACGCTGCACGGATTGCCTGCATTCAATGGTACCGGTGTAGAAACGCGCTACCCAGAAGGCCATGATAATTCTCCTGGACCAACAACCGCGTGGTTAAAAACGGTGCCGTTACTGGCAGATGAAACACCTAGCCCGTTTCAGAGGATGTGCCCGCTGGCTGATTGCGGCAATGCGTTTGGCCGCAATGCCGATCCACAGCAAGTTGCGTTTATGAATACCGACTTAACCTTACTACTACATCGCCTACCAGAGGGCGAATGGTTAGGCACTCAAAGTGTGGGCTATTGGGAGCCAAATGGCATTGGCATGGCTGACGCATTGTTGTTTGATGAACATGGCGTAGTGGGACGCGCCTTACAAACTTTATTGCTACGTTGACTAATACCGCTGAAAAGAACCGCTGAAAAGAACCGCTGAAAAGAACCGCTGAAAAGAACCGCTGAAAAATGAAAACCTGGCACTCAGCGATACATAGTCTCATTCACAACGTACTTGCCGTCTTGCTCGTGAATGCCGACCGTGATTAGCGTTTCGTTCTTTTCAAAAATACCTCGCCAATTGTATCGAATACAATTTGGGTGCTTATCAGGATCATCGACGTCAACAAACCCTTTTAAAGCCCCAAGATATTCCCGGCTTTTGTATTCACCAAGATCTTCCTTGATACAAAGCACTTCTTTTTTAAATCTAGACGGGCCGAAGTCTTTTAGAGTGTCTGGATCAAATCGCTTGGTAAATAATTCGTAGCCTGCGTCGCCAAGTGCTTCACCCTCGATCATCTCATCCAGGTACTGCTCAGCCATTGCCGGTTTTGCCTGATCTTCTACCATTCTCTTTCTCCGTGATATTGAGATATCCAATATGATGACTAGCCAGCGAACAAGACTACTCTACTTCTGTACCAATCCGATCACGCGTTTTGGAAAACCATATGGATCTAACTTTACCTACAATATCGCCGACAGGCACAGTGCCCCAATACCGACTATCGTTGCTGTTGTCTCGCCAATCTCCCAATACAAAGATTTCATCTTCAGGGATGGCCAGCCTGTCCATAGAGACTGATGGTTTTGACTGCCTGCGAGAAATTGCCACATTGAGTGCTGATTCAGCTTGCCCGTTAAGCGTGACGATGCCATCTTTTATGGAAATGGTGTCACCGCCTATTGCTGCTATTCTGAACACATAATCTTTAGATCGATCTTTAGGATATACAAATACAACGACATCCCCCACTACTGGCACTGAATACCGGGTGTCGACTGATATGAAATCACCCTGCTGAACAGTTGGTGCCATGGAATTACTAACAATTCTAAATGTTGTTGTACCCAATATACTATTAGCGTGCGCAACAAATACGTTAGCAAGAGAGGCTAATACGACAAACATCGCTAGATAAATATACCAACGATTGAATTTTTTAAGCGTATATGCCTTGTTTTTTCGGGCGAGCAAAAAGACACTAATAAAAACATATAGGTAGAAGCCAACTAGGCCAAGCCGCAACAATACTGTTGCATAAAATGTAGACAGATCAAACATCATTCCCGCATTCAATAAAGCAACAAATGCAAAGACGCTTAATAGCAATCCTTTCTTAAGGCTTCCCGCATAAACATGGCCAAGCCCAGGGGCAAGAACAGACAGCAATACGGCGAATATCGGTCGCCTGGGGCTTACCTCGTTGGTGTTACCTAACATGGTTTAAATTGATTTAGGCCGGTATTGAACGCAATAGCGACGATTAGTGTTGGGCTGTAGGTGGCCGCAACTCAGGTGGTACAGTTTTACATCCTTCAACAAAGCCTGCTGCAGCTACATTGAAACCAACATCAATACCAATATTAGCTATGCACTCTTTAACCACATAAGCGGTGGCAATAGCCGCCGCCTCTGCAGCTTGCACAGGGTTCAAGCCATGAGATTGAGCTTTTAGCATCGCATCGTATTGCAAGGCCATTAACGATTGCGCTATTTCAAGTTTAGGCTCTTCACCCATCATCCTATGTTGACCGCCTAGTTTTGTGGTATCAATCCTGTCGTCAAACATCTTTAGTGCAGCAGCCATAATTTCAACTAAATGCGGCGCTTTTTCGTCTGCTTCTTTAGATAAAATAAGCGTGCCAGGCTCGATACCTGCCAGCTCTAAATCAAATGAACGAAACATAAAGCTACCCGCTAATCGTGCAGCGGATGCCGCGGCAGTTTCTGGGTGTATCTCACGCTCATCACCAGATAAGCCGGCGACCAATTCAACTATCTCACCGACAAACTTATGTTGTGCTTCTGATACTTGCATGGTGGCTTCTTTGTGTGACGTAATTTGTTGGTAACAGCAGGTTTTGCTGGGTTAAGACTTATCGCTGGTATGCAAATCCTGCTCGAGGTACTCAATAAGCTTAACGAGCCCGAGCCATTCAATCGCACTGTTAGCTACTAATGTGGCGCCTTTAAGCTTAGCTTGCCAATGCCTAAAAGCCAACACCGGTTTATTCTTTTTTGGTCTGCAAACCGTAGGACTTGAATTTCTCAATCACGATGTCGATTTCATCATTGGGCAATAGCACCATGTTGCCAACCACGCTCGCTTGATAATATTGCCTGGATAAAGTTTCAAGCTCGACCGCCGCCCACATCGCTTTATCCAAATTATTACCCGCAACGACCATTCCGTGATTTGCCATTAAGCACGCTGAGCGATCTTGCATGGCCGCAAGGATATTATCCGAAAGTTCGGTAGAGCCAAACGTTGCATAGTCGGCACAACGCACACTGTTACCACCAAAGGCTGCAATCATGTAGTGACACGCCGGTATTGTTTGCCGAGTAATCGAGAGCACGGTCGAGTAGTTAGAATGCGTATGGATAACGGCTTCATAAGCAGGATTGCTCTTCAATATAGCGCGATGAAAATGCCATTCACTCGACGGCTTGCATGGCCCCTCGTAGTGATCACCTTCATGCACAAGAGACATACTAGCAATCATTTCAGGTTCGAGATCATCGTAGGCGATGCCACTAGGTGATATGAGCATTCTGCCATGATATGCCGCACTGATATTCCCCGATGTGCCTTGATTCAGGCCACTGGAGTTCATCTCTTTACAGAGCGCTATAATTTTGTTTCTAACTTCCAATTCGTTCAATTATTTGCTCAACCACATTAATGAATCGATATAGCCGTGGGGGTCCAGGCATTTAGTAGCGTACTTGGCCTGTGGATCTGGATTGAATTTACTGATTTTTTCTGACCCATAATTTCTGCTGCTTATAGCACCGCCACTATCAGCCTAAAGCGTACGTTCTAAACTAAATAAAAAAGCACCCGTTAATCGGAAATGAAAATAGAAATCAGCTTGGAAAGCCGATGTATGGGCATTATTTAGTGTGCTCACTGCTTCTTATGTTGGCCCAAGATGGATTGGGCGATAGCCCAGACGCTCGCCGAGGATGCAGGTAACTTGCTGCTGGGTCAAGTCTGGTTTTGTGCGTAGTGAATCCTGAACCGCTGCAATGGCTTGTACCTGCTCCTCCCGCACCAGGTGCACGGCCGCCAAGGCTAATCGGGGAAGGTATAACTGGTCATCTTCACCGCATGCGCTGGTGGCCGATTCGAGTGCATTGTCGAGCTTACCCTGCACCAGCTCCGCCAATGCCAGAGCGGTTCCCCAAACAGACAAGCGGCTGTCCGCCGGACTGCATGCCATGCCCTCGGTCAGCAGATTTGCCGCTGCTTTGTAGTCTTTTTTCATCATCAATGCTGCGCCTAGCGCTGTTTTGGCGTGGCCATTTCCCGGCCCCGCCTCGATCGCTTTGTGGAGGATTGGCAGTGCACGTTCCACTTGCCCTACATCGGCCAGCGCGCAACCCACCAAACCCAACTCCGTCGAGTCCTGGCTTTCCAAGTCGAGCGCCTTTTCCGCTGCGGCAATCGCAGAAGCTACTACCTTGTCGTCATCACGCAACAGGCCAACCCGATGACCCAGCGCTTTTACAAGAGCGAGATAGGCATGCGACAGGGCAAAATCCGGTTGCAACGCGACGGAGCGTTCGATGAGATCGATGGCCTCTCTAAAGTTTGCGCTATACCAACGATTTTAATTGGTCCTCGCCCGTAACCCATCGGAAGTGCTCTGCTTTGGCTTCTCCAAATGTGGCGAACGCTGCACCATGAAATTTTCGACACATCGAACAATGGCAATGACCCATTCGATTTTCTATTGCTGCTACTTTATATATAACTGAGCCACAAAGGCACTGACCTACTTTGGTATTAGCACACATGGGCCACTGGCTCTACTGTTTTTGATTTCCACAAAACACCAAATAAAATTAAGGCTGTAGCAACATCGACATTTCGCTTACACCAATCACTGCAACTCATCACCGCCACCAACGGGCCATTCCCTAATCACGCTCTGCCTCAGACGCAGCCATTCTATTTTCGGTATAACGTGTACCCACTACAGTATCGTGGTTTATTAATTGGTCTAGCTGAATTAGTGTGCTTGTATCTAGCTTGATCTCGGACGCACCAGCGTTTTCGATCATAAAATCCATATGCTTGGTGCCTGGGATAGGCAGCATATTGTCGCCTCGATTTAGCAACCAAGCCAACGCTAGTTGAGCCATTGAACAGTTATTTTGTGCAGCAGTTTCGGCAAAGGGTTTTAACAGCTTTACGTTGTCAGCATAGGCATCGGGTTCAAACCTTGGCCGCGCAATGGTGCAACGCAGATCGCTATCGCTTAGCTGAGTAACATCCGCAGCCTTACCCGTTAAAAAACCACGCCCCAATGGGGAGAAAGGTACAAACGCTATATCGTGGGCATTACATGTGTCTATGATACCTCGCTCAGGTGTACGCGACCATAGCGAATATTCCGATTGCACCGCGGCAATTTTATGCACCGCCACTGCCCGCTTAAGCGTGTCAGTGCAGATCTCGGACAAACCAAGCTCTCGCACCTTCCCTTGTGCAACAAGCTGCGCCATTGCCCCAACGCTCTCCTCGATCGGTACTTTCGGATCGGCGCGATGCAAATAATACAAATCAATGACATCTGTTTTAAGCCGGCTAAGGCTCTCGTTGCACTCTTTAACGATGGTTTCAGGGCGACCGTCAATGCCGCCATTTGATAAACCACACTTGGTAGCCAATACAAATTGCTGGCGTTTGTCAGACAAGTACTTTCCGACCAGCATCTCATTGTGGCCATCACCATACATATGCGCGGTATCAAAAAATGTATAACCAACATCAAGCGCATGATTGAGTAAGTCGCCAGATTCTCTTTCATCGGCTGCACCATAGCCCATCGACATATTCATGCAGCCCAGACCCACAGCAGAACACTCTAACGATCCAATTTTACGGCTATGCATGTGTATAATTCCTCACAAAGATGTTGATGATAATGAAACCCAAAATAAAATAATGACAGCAACCCAGTACATCACAGCGACATACGGCCAGTTACGAACAGCCGCTTGCCACGCCGGAATACCATAGCGCCCTTGCACAACCAAGTGGGTGCCCGACAAAGGGCTACCGCAAGTACCCAAGGCCCAAGAAAACAAATATACCATTGCCAGCAGATTTACCGGCGGCGACAGTGGTTGTAGTAACGGCGTTAGCACTGCAATCTGTATGACTGGGTGAATGCCCATCGCCGCCACCACAATCATGCCAGCTAGCAACACCGCAGCCTCTGTGGCGCCAAACGACTGGACAGGCAATCTGATATCAACGCCAGTGAGATAGTTGGATAAGCCTGACGCCAGTATGCCCGCAGCCACAAACAATAATAGCTCGTTTTGCGATTGACAAAATTCAGTATCAATATGGTGGCGAAATTTACCAATCATTGCGCTTAACCCTTCTCTGCTTAACAAATAGGCCAATGGCAAAACAATCGATGATGCAGTAATGACTACCAATATCGACAGCCTGGGAAACTGCCAATAAGCAAACAACACAATGAGGGAGAGCACTACCGGCGCCGCTAAACTTTGTAAACCAAGTGGGTAACCCTGAAACGACTCAACCTCATTAGCATGACGAGTCACGCCGGCCCAATAGACGACAAACAGCGATATAAGCGTAAAAGGCAATCCATGCATCATCAACGAGGGCAAATCTGCAGTTTCTGTATAAAGCAACACCACCGCCATTCCGCCAAAAAAAGGTGACCACGCAGAGCACGCGCAAAAGGTTCGGCTTATTCCAGACGACGTAAATAGATTGAGCTTTTTATTGGCGGTTAAGCGATCGGCGATGACTATCGGCCCGGAAATATTGATTATCGAGCCAAACAGCGTTACCGCAAGCAGAGTTTTGGCATAGGCCTGCTTACCCACTGGCAAGCGACTCTTTGGGTCAATAAAATCGAGCATGACAAGTCGTAGGAGCCCCACCGCCACTACCATGGACAGCAATGTGGTATTACGTGATAAAGAATCGAGCCAACTGATTGAATCACCGCCTTGACCAGCTAGTAACATTAGCACTACACCAATAACAATCAGTACCATCGCCTGTACAAATAACAGCTTTCGAACATCAGGTAACAACAGTATTACAGCGGCTCCAGCCACCAAGCCAGACAACGCGCCTATCGCTGAGAACGTACCATGCGGGAGCACGGCACTGAGTGAGCTCAACAGAATCATCCCCCATAGAAGCCTCCCAGCGACAGCCCGCCTAGCGCCATTAGATTGGTTTGACACGTGTTGTGGTAACTCTAGAACGCCCAGCTACCAAGCGAATAGAAGTCGAAACCTGCGCTCCGGCCACCCAGGCAATTTGCCAAAAAATCTTCAGTTTCGCGATAGATTTTCAATTGGTTTTTCCAGTGATTAAAACCGTGTCCTTCGCCTTTAATTGGAATGTACTTAACTTGTTTGCCATATTTTTTAAGCTCACTGACCATTCGTTCTGATTGATCAATATTGACTCGAGGGTCGTTAGCACCATGAATAATGAGTATGGGATTTTTTACATCTTTGGCAAAGTTAAGCGGTGATCGTTTATCCATATCGGTGCGATCCGCAGGGATTGCAGGGTCTCCAACCACCGCGTACCACAAGTGCATGGAATTACGCCAAATCGTCATGCATTTTACCGGCAAATTCCCTAGTGGCAGCCATCATAAACTGTTTACCGTATCCACTAGAACCCCGATAATTGATGGATAACACAGCGTAACCACGGTTAGTCAGAAACTGCGTCGCAGTATCGTACCCCCAGGTATCTCTTGCCCACGGGCCACCATGCACTAGTAACACAGTAGGTAATTTACTGTTTTCGGACGTACCATTGGGTAGTGACAAATATCCTTCCAGAGGCAAGCCATCTCGCGCTTTAACCTTTATTGGTATCTGTGAAGTTAAGGTGTCAGAATATTTGTGCATCGCACCATTACCCAACAATCGTGACTCACCTGTTGTTAGGTCATAGTAGTAGAAATTGGCACCCCTACTGTTATACCGAGCCACCGTCATCGCATCTTCGGCTCTCGTCACACTCATCACGTTCATGCCATGTTTGCCATACTCTACAAACGGCGCTAGTGTCTTTTCAAACGATCCATCAAAAAACTCAATTCGCGGGTATTCACCTTCGACAGAAACAAATAGAAGCCGACTGTCTTTTGAACTCAGCGTCGTCCACCCTAAATCGTAATCATCATCGGCGAATAAAACACTCTGTTCACCGGTGGCTAAATTAAGTTCAATTAGTTGATGTTTATCCGAATCGTGGTTACTGCTGAGATAAAGTGTCTCGCCTGATTCATTGAAATCGATTGGATGGACCGAATCAAACTGGCCAAACTCAAGCACGGTGCTCCACTGGTCAATAGCCGAGCTTACTTGCAGCTGCCTCTCAACGCCATCTCTATATACTCTAGCTTTTACATTACCTAAATCATCTAACAACAAATTTTCAACACCCCCATTATTTTCGAAAATAAGCCTTAGCTGTCCGGATTCTAAATCAAGCTTATAGAGATCAAATATCTCCTTATTACGATTATTGTGCATCACATAAATAGTGGCGCTATCTTGCCGTGGCACCCGTGCAACAAACGATTTCGTCGATTCAAACGGTGTCAGGTCGCGTCGAGACATTGCGGCATCGTCTACGTTTACAGCAAACACGTGATAATTCTCTCGACCATCGACATCCATATGAAACAACACATGCTTGCTATCAGCAGCCCAAAACGGTTTGGGCGCATCACCTTTAAATCGCATTACACGCGTAGCCGTTTTACCAGTTAAATCTTTAATGAAGATGGCAGATCGTAATTTGGCTACACCTTGATACACCATGAAGGTGCCGTCTGGAGACAGCCTGTAGTTATCATTAAATGACGTACTAGCAACGAAATTGCGTACCTGCATTAGTGGCGGCAATGAGTTTTCTGATAGAGACGGATGTGAGGGCGACACTTGGCAGGCAACGCTAAGCAGCAGGGCGAACAAACCAAAAAACGTACGAAACACGTGGCTCTCCTTGAGTGTAGCGCAACAGGGGAAACTAGCATACTTGCCCGGCGGCCGCTACCGGAGTAGGATCAAAGCGGTATATACCCAAAGAGGCACGATATGAAGAGTCTTTTGAAGTTACTGCAACCCGCCACCCAATCGATCTTTTTGTCGATTATCTTTTTCTCTGCAAGCTACGCCCTTGACGAACCCAGCGAAACTGATTGCCAATGCCGCGCGCCAACCGGCGATATGAAAAACCTGGGCACCGTGGAGTGTGTGAACGTTACGGGAAGGCAGTATTTGGTGCGCTGCGAGATGTCTACGAACACACCCTACTGGAACAAGCTGGATGGCGTAGAGGGTTGCCCCATCACTTAAGCTAACCTAAACGAAGATAAGGATATCGATTTACCGTTAGCTTGAACCAGCCAACAATTTAAAAACAAATAAAATGGCGCAAATTACCTTGCGCCACTTTATTTTTAATTCAACTAACCACGCAACAAATTAATCGAACTGATTCATTGTGTTGTCTTCGCCAGAGGCCTTAAGCGCCTGCCCGCCAGAGAAGTATTCTTTGTGATCATCACCAATGTTTGAACCCGACATATCTTGGTGCTTAACACACGCCAAGCCTTGACGAATTTCTTGGCGCTGAACATCGCGAACATAAGCCAACATGCCTTCCTCACCGAAGTAGTTCTTGGCAAGGTTGTCAGTAGACAATGCAGCAGTGTGGTATGTCGGCAATGTGATCAAGTGATGGAAAATACCGGCACGTGCTGAGCCGTCACGTTGGAAAGCCTGGATCTTGACATCGGCTTCTACTGCAAGATCAGTGGCGTCGTAGCTAACATTCATTAGATCATCTCGGGTGTATGCAGATACATCCTTACCCGCTTCACTCCATGCATCAAATACTTGTTGACGAAAGCTTAGCGTCCAGTTAAAAGATGGGCTGTTGTTATAAACCAATTTTGCGTTGGGAATAACTTCACGGATTCGATCAACCATTTCCGCGATCTGGCCAACGTGTGGTTTTTCAGTTTCGATCCAAAGCAGATCGGCGCCGTTTTGCAATGACGTGATGCAATCAAGCACACAGCGATCAACGCCGCTGCCCTTCTTGAACTGAACCAAACCATTCGGCAAGCGAGCTGGCTTAATTAACTTGTCGCCTTGCTTAAGTACCACTTCTCCAGAACGAAGGCCATCAGCCGATGTGACTTCTTCACCGTCTATAAAAGCATTGTATTGATCTTCGATATCACCAGGAGTCATCGATACTGGTATCTTTTGCGTTAGGCCCGCACCTAGTGAGTCAGTACGAGCAACGATAACACCGTCGTCTACACCCAGCTCAAGAAACGCATAGCGTAGTGCATTGATTTTGGCAAGAAATTCAGCATGCGGCACCGTTACTTTGCCGTCCTGGTGACCACACTGCTTAACATCAGATACCTGGTTTTCGATCTGTAGTGCACATGCGCCTGCCATGATCATTTTTTTGGCTAATAAGTAAGTGGCTTCTTCGTTACCAAAGCCTGCATCGATATCAGCAATGATTGGCACAATGTGCGTTTCAAAGTTTTCTATTTTATCCAGCGTCGCTTTCTCTTTTGCAGAGTCTTTACCAGCACGTACTGCATCTAGATCAGTAAATAGATGTTGCAGTTCACGAGCATCCGCTTGGCGAAGGAATGTGTATAACTCTTCGATCAATGCAGGCACTGATGTCTTCTCGTGAATAGATTGATCAGGCAGCGGGCCAAATTCACTACGCAAAGCTGCGACCATCCAACCTGATAGATATAGGTATCGGCTCTTGGTTGATTCAAAATGCTTCTTGATAGAAATCATTTTTTGTTGAGCGATAAAGCCGTGCCACACACCCAATGATTGCGTGTAATTAGCAGGGTCTGCATCGTATGCAGCCATATCAGCACGCATAATAGCGGCTGTGTACTTCGCGATATCCAGACCAGTGTGAAATTGGTTCTGAAGCTTCATGCGCGTGACGATTTCAGGTTGGATAGCGTTCCAGCTGCTACCCGCCTGCTTGATCACTTTGCCTGCGTTAGCAGTGAGATCTTGATACTGAGACATGATATTCCTATTATTAACGTGTTAAGTTTTTTGTTTTTTCTTATTTTTGTATGAATTCGATTTACAATTGTGCTTACAAGAGCCGGTTACGGCGAGGCTGGCAAAATGCCTCGCCCACTAAACTTGTTAATTCTAAGGTATAACGGTAAAGAAAGGCGCTGTTAAAATGACGCACTGTGAATTTGATAAAAACCTTACTCATCAATCTGTTAGCCAAGCCACACTTCGGCAGCATACACCGCATTTAACTGACCTTTGCCAGCAAGGCGTCAAGTGACGCTTTTGCATCGCCATAAAACATACGAGTGTTTTCCTTAAAGAACAATGGATTTTCGATACCCGAGTAACCCGTGCCCTGGCCGCGCTTGGATACAAACACCTGCTTGGCTTTCCAAACCTCTAGTACCGGCATCCCAGCGATCGGCGAGTTCGGATCTTCTTGCGCGGCGGGATTAACGATATCGTTGGAACCGATAACAATGACAACATCGGTTTCAGGTAGATCATCATTGATCTCATCCATTTCTAATACGATGTCGTAGGGCACTTTGGCTTCGGCAAGCAATACATTCATATGCCCCGGCAGCCTTCCAGCAACCGGGTGAATTCCAAAGCGTACGTTCTTACCTTTGGCACGCAGGCGACGAGTTAACTCCGAAACAGACTGCTGTGCTTGCGCGACTGCCATGCCGTAGCCTGGCACAATAACCACGCTGTCGGCATCTTCAAGCGATGCCGCTACGCCATCAGCATCAATTGCAATTTGCTCGCCTTCGATGACTTGTTGCTCACCACTTGGGCCACCAAAACCACCAAGGATGACAGATAGAAACTGTCGGTTCATTGCTTTACACATGATGTAAGACAAGATGGCACCTGAAGAACCAACCAAGGCTCCCGTAACGATCAGTAGATCATTGCCAAGTAAAAAGCCGGTTGCTGCAGCAGCCCAACCTGAATAGGAATTAAGCATCGATACAACGACCGGCATATCTGCGCCACCAATTGCCATGACCAAATGCGCGCCTAATATAAATGCAAGCAATGTCATTAGATAAAGTGTCCAGCTACCCGCATGATTCATGTACATAATCAACAAAAGAATGCAGGCAGCAACGATCAATAAATTCCACACATGACGGCCAGGCAGTATCAATGCAGAGCCATCTACTTTGCCGGCAAGCTTTGCGTATGCAATGATAGATCCGGTAAAGGTTATTGCACCTATGAATACGCCGATAAACACTTCTATCTCATGAATGACGACTTCAGCAGGAATCAGATTTGCTGGCGGACTAAGATCAGAATTAATACCAATAAATACAGCAGCCAAACCCACAAAAGAATGAAGAGCCGCCACCAGTTGCGGCATGCCTGTCATTTCGACACGAGTGGCAACTACAACACCAACGATCGCACCAATGATTAGTGCAATTATTAGTACCGGGCCGATAGTGACACCGGGGCCAAATATGGTTGCTAGTACAGCGATGGCCATACCAATAATGCCAAACCATACACCGCGTTTGGCGTTTTCTTGATCGGATAAGCCGCCAAGCGACAAAATAAACAATACAGCCGACGTGATGTAAGCCGCGACTTGGAGTTCGTAAGTGAGTGTCATCAATTCAACTCCAACTAAGATTTTTGAAACATTTGTAACATCCGTCGCGTGACCATAAAACCACCGACAACATTAATGGTGGCGATCAGCACTGATATTCCAGCTAACAGCGTGACGGCACCATTATCCGAATCGAGCTGCAGCAAGGCACCGAGCACGATGATGCCCGATATAGCATTAGTCACTGCCATAAGCGGCGTATGCAAGGCATGGCTAACATTCCAAATAACCTGGAAGCCAATAAAAACAGCCAATACAAATACAATGAAGTGCTGCATAAAACTTGCAGGTGCGTAATTACCTAATAACCACATGAATGCAGCTCCGACGCAAAGTAAACCGATTTGACGCCAACCCGCTTGCTTAGCAGCTTTTGCTTCAGCTACCGCAATCTCTTCAGGGGTTTTTTCAGGTATTTTCGCCATCGTCGGTTTTGCGATAGCTGCAATTTTTGGAGGTGGTGGTGGAAACGTGATTTCCCCCGCATGGCTCGCCGTTGCACCACGAATAACATCATCTTCCATGTTGTGATTAATCTGGCCGTCTTTTTCAGGCGTTAGATCAGCAAGCATATGCGCAATATTAGTTGCATACAGTTCGGACGATTGCGCGGCCATGCGGCTTGGGAAGTCGGTATAACCAATTACAGTTACGCCGTTATCACTAACCACCTTTTTATCCATTTCTGTTAAATCGCAATTGCCGCCACGTTCCGCTGCAAGATCGACAATCACAGAACCTGGCTTCATGGCCTTGACCATGTCTTCTAACCATAGCTTTGGTGCATCGCGCCCTGGGATGAGTGCTGTGGTGATGACGATATCCACCTCAGGTGCTTGCGCCCTAAAACACGCCAATTGCTTTTCACGAAACTCAGGGCTTGATGGTGCAGCGTAGCCGCCATCCCCGGCGCCATCTTCGTTGAAATCCAGAAACAAAAATTCAGCACCCATAGATTCGATCTGTTCGGCCACTTCGGGGCGAACATCAAAGGCGCGAACAATGGCGCCAAGCGATTGCGCCGTGCCGATAGCAGAAAGACCTGCTACACCTGCACCAATGACTAACACTTTTGCTGGTGGCACTTTACCTGCGGCAGTAATTTGCCCAGTAAAGAAACGACCAAAATTATTACCCGCTTCAATTACTGCTCGATAGCCTGCAATGTTCGCCATCGACGATAGAGCATCCATTTTTTGTGCGCGCGAGATACGCGGCACCATATCCATTGCAACTAAGGTTGCTTTGCTTAAATTAGTGTCAGCCAATAGCGCTTCGTTTTGCGCCGGGTAGAAAAAAGAAATTAAGGTTTTGCTTTGATCAAGCAAGGCAATTTCATTTGCTAGGGGTGGGCGAACTTTGGTGATAACGTCTGCAGCGTTCCACAGAGCCTCAGCATTTGCCACTACTTCAACACCAGCCTCTTGGTAGGTATCATCATTAAAGCCAGCGGCTTTTCCTGCGCCACTTTGTATCAAGCAGCTATGCCCAAGTTTTTGTAACCTAGCCGCTGACGCTGGCGTCATGGCTACGCGAGCTTCATCCGTCGCTATTTCTGTTGGCGTACCGATTTTCACGGCCTACTCCTAAAAATGTGGTGGGCTAAATGTGGCCACATCGTAGCAGCATAGCGATAGCCGGGTCATGCGCGATTCCACATTAATAGACTGTATTAACTATCCTTCACCAGCAATCGAACACCAATTGATGGTATTGAATTGTTACTGACAACTGTTTGACCCCATCGCTTAAATTCGTCTGTGGCATCAACCACCCCAACGGGGGGCCATTCGTCGGCTCTATAATTTCACATCGTGTTAGGAAACAACACCCGTTTGACACTACCCAGCTAGCCCAATAATCGCTCATTGCCCATTCAGCGATGATCGCGCAGAGAAATCAGGTAATAAAGCAACCGGTATTATGATGATCGGTCGACATCTATTGCTCCGCTAAAAATGACCAAACTGCTTGCGTCAAGCTGTTGTCAGTCGATATTCCGATCGTTGATGATATTGCTCACCAGGATGCAAAACAGCGCCTGCGAAAGATGGATAATGCATGCTGTCAGGCCAACGCTGCGGCTCCAGACATAAGCCTGTGTGGCGACAATAATGTCGGCCGTCCAAACCTGCTACGGGTACATCCAATTTAGAACCATCGTAAAACTGCAAACCGGGTTCTGTTGTGTAAACATCCATCACCACGCTGCGTTCATTCGCTTTGCTTGCCCCAAGCCTTGCTGCCAGCGATAATTCTCGCCGCTGTGTGTGCAAACAATAATTGTGATCAAAAGCGGTTGAGCTTAATCGTGTATCTAGCGTTCTGGGCATAGCTGGCTCGTGATGGGCTCGAAAATCAAAATCAGTGCCTGCCACTGCTGCTATCTGCCCAGTAGGTATCCCTTGCGGGTCAACCGGCAAATAGTGTTCGGCAATAATTTGTAGATGATGATTACCTATGTTATTCGTACCATCAAGATTAAAGTAAGAATGCGGCGCCAGGTTACACACAGTGGTGGCATCTGTTACCGCAGTAATTTCAAATACCAAGGTGGCTGGATCGCTGATGCTAATGTAGCAGTCAATAGTAAGGTTACCCGGATACCCCATCTCGCCGTGTTCACATAGGATGTGTAAATGGACGCTGTTTTGAGTGGATGAAACCACATCCCACACTCGGCTACCGGTACCAGCACCACCGCCATGCAAATGCGTGACATCATTTTCATTACGATCTAATTGCCACACGTCTGCACCCAATGGTAAGTGACCATCTTTGATTCTGTTAGCGTGACGACCTGCAAGAATCCCGAACGATTGGGAATGCAGCGGATAATGTTCGAAGTGATCAAAACCCAATACCAATGGATGAGGTACGGACGCAAGCCGTAAATCCTGTACGACGGCGCCATAGTTAAGTATATGCGCCATTAAAGAATCGTTGGCTATTCTGATACGCTGAATAGGAGCACCGTCGAGTATTCCGAACTGCTCCATTGCTTAAGATTGCTCGAGCCCACCGATACACGCGTATTGTGTATTGAGGTACTCATCAATACCGCGGCTACCCCCCTCACTACCGATACCACTTTCTTTCATGCCGCCAAACGGTGCTTCAGGCGTAGTAATAATGCCCTCATTAATACCCACAAGGCCATACTCCAGCTGCTCAGTCATTCGAAACGCTCGACCCAGGTCAGTTGTATAGCAGTAACAGGCTAAGCCATATTCAGAATCGTTAGCCATAGTGAGCACTTCGTTTTCAGAATCAAACTTAATCACTGAAGATACCGGGCCAAATATTTCTTCTTTAGCGATACGCATGTCCGAACTGACACCAGTAATAACGGTGGGCTCAAAGAACGAACCACCAAGTTTGTGCCGTTTACCACCCGCAACTACCGTAGCACCTGATTGAGTTGCATCGCGAAGCAGCTCTTCAACTTTTTCGACTGCCGCAGTATCAATTAGTGGGCCTTGCTGTACACCCTCTTTTGCTCCGTCACCCACACTAAGAGCATTAACGGCAGCGTTAAATTTTTCAATGAATTGATCGTAGATACCCGTTTGCACAAAAAAACGATTGGTACAAACACACGTTTGCCCTGAGTTGCGATACTTGGATGCGATGGCACCGGTAACCGCTCGATCGATATGCGCATCATCAAACACAATAAATGGTGCATTACCACCAAGTTCCATTGATACTTTTTTGACGGTATCAGCTGCTTGTTTTATGAGTATTTTGCCAACAGCAGTTGAACCCGTAAACGTGATTTTTTTAACCAGCGGATTAGCAGTAATTTCACCTCCAATCTCACTAGCAGAACCCGTGAGTATATTAATCACACCAGCCGGTAAACCGGCCTTCTCCGCAATAACACCCCAAGCCAAGGCGGAGTAAGGCGTTTGTGATGCAGGCTTAACAACGCTTGTGCAACCCGCGGCAATAGCTGGGCCGATTTTTCGAGCTAACATCGATGATGGAAAGTTCCACGGTGTAATAGCCGCGACGACACCTACTGGGTATCGATTTACCATGACTTTTTTATCTTTCCACGGCGATGGCACAATCTCACCATAAATGCGCCGTGCTTCTTCGGCAAACCAAAGTAGATAGGCTGCGCCAATGCCAATTTCACCATTTGCTTCAGCCAGTGGCTTACCCTGTTCCATCGTGAGTATGTTCGCAAGCTCTGCTTGGTTATCTAACATGACATCATGCATCTTGCGTAACCAAGCTGCTCGTTCATTAGCAGTGGTTCGACGAAAATCAACAAACGCAATTTCAGCAGCTTCTATTGCCCGGCGTGTTTCAGCAGCGCCAGATTTTGGCACTTGCCCTAACACCTCTCCAGTGGCTGGGTTGGACACATCAAAGCTTGCACCGCCATCAGCCGCTGCCCAAGTTCCGCCAATAAGATTGGCTTGTTTAAAGAATTCGCTATAAATCATAAGATGTCAGGTTCAACGCTTCTACTTATCTACTGGTGAGCGTATTCTACGCCGCTATAACCCAGCGGGATAGCCCGAATGGGCGTCGTTGATCAAGCCAGTGTAATCTGGATTGGCAGCCAAAACCACCCGGAGATTCAACATGATACAGCTCTATACCTGGTCAACACCCAATGGCCGAAAAGTATCAATACTGCTGGAAGAGTTGGGTTTGGCCTATAACGCCCACTCCATCGACATCACCAAGGGTGAGCAATTTGCTCCAGAGTTTCTCAAAATCAGCCCAAACAATAGAATCCCAGCCATTGTTGATACTGACAACAACTTAAGTTTGATGGAATCTGGCGCAATCATGCTGTACTTTGCTTCGATCACTGGCAAGCTGATGCCAACAGAACCCGCCAAGCGATGGCAAACCATGGAATGGTTGATGTGGCAAATGGCTGGCCTTGGGCCAATGGCAGGACAAACCCATCACTTCGTCAAGTTTAACCCGGGTAAGTCTGACTACGCCGAACAACGCTACACAAACGAAACCCACCGCTTATACGGTGTGCTAGATACACAACTGGAGCATTCGGAATTCATAGTTGGCGAATACAGCATTGCTGATATTGCCTGCTGGCCATGGATATCACGTTATGAATGGCAAGGTATAGACCTAAGCGACTATCCGCATATTTTGCGCTGGTACAAAACTATTGCCGCACGCCCTGCTGTAGTTAAAGGTTATCAGGTACCGGTTTATACAACAGAAATCCCAATTCCCTAAATTGGATATGGGCTTGGGATTGCACGCTTTTATAGTTTACCTAACGCAGGTGTGTTTACACAAAATAGGGCGCTCTAGATACGTTCACTGCTGCGTAAGCTTCGTTGTCAGTAATGATGCTTACGCGCTCCTGCAAATCCTCAATCAACGAATTTGACACACTAGATAAATGGTTATCAGCTTGCCTGGTGAGCGGCACGGTTACACCCTCGCCTGGTTTCAGGCTTAGTGGGCCATCAGCCATCAATCCTTGCATATCAAAGTAACCACGCGCGGTTTGCAAGTGCGAAGGCGTTAATCGAGTTATGTTGGAGGCCTCTGTGCCCGTGTTGCTAACTAACAACTCCAGATCATTGCTAGTGGCGCTAACTCGAACCTTGATATCAATGTTTGCTAGTTCGTTTGGTAGGCCTGTAGATGCTGGCTTAACATCACTAGCAAACGATTTTGCATTAAGCAATGATGGCACTGCCGCCACGACTGTGGCCGTGCTGATAATTTTGAGGGTATCGCGTTTTTTTTTGTCGATCATTTAAAACTCGCTATAAGAGTGCATCTCAAGCTTATGGCCTGGTCGCTGTTATTTCAACGACAAAACACCTTAGTTAACAAGTTAAAACGCTTTTCTACAAATGCATTGCGCAAACTACTCAATAGTCGTTGAAACATCACTAACAGTTAACAACAATTTTAGATCAACTACAGCAAAGCCCCACTACCCATTTACGCAAGCTATGGCCTCATCATTCGGTATGCATGGATCCGTATCGTCCGGGTCAGTTTGCTCTGGAAAAATATCTTCGTCGAAATCAGTAACGCTAGACTCCAGGTAATCAGGAATCGTATCCATATCTTCGTCGGCGTTTTCGGTTTCTAGAAAATCACTGGTACCGTCACGGTCTTCGTCATTGAGGCATTCAGCAACAAACGTTGTTGGCACACATGGATCTACTACCGGGCTTTCAGAATTCAGCGGGTCGTGCCCGTTCAGAATTTCATCTAAATTGAAAAAGCCGTCTTGGTCATCGTCATACTCAAAATTGAAGTCGGTGTCAGGAACGACAATTATACCGCCTGAACCTACATTGACAGATTTACCAATATCGCCGATTCGCAAGACTCTCCCGCTTTCACGAAACAACGTGGCGTTAATAAATGCGTCGCTATTTTCATTTAATTCAAGACCACCCATCCATATTAGCCCTGACCTGGTCAGTGCCACCGATTGACTATTTACAAACGCTTCCATTGTTAAGTCGTCCGTATTAACAGCGGCAGCCTGGAAGGAATTGGAAATGTTTAGCTGGATCTCTACGGCCACCTTAGTCGGTGCTGCAGCGGGATCGCTAGAGTCACGTGGGCCAGTACCCTCAATGCGCTCCGATAGATTTGAGCGCCCGTCTGAATCAGCATCCCACGAGTTCGTATCGAATTCACTACTTCTGATGGTGATCGTAGCTTCGGTATCGCCAGCACTTACTGTCACTACCTTTGAAGCTTGAGCTAGCAACAAATCTCTTTCCTCGAAATATTCAAACCAACTCACTTCCACATTGTTGGCATTATCTGCTGCCAAGCTAATATTGCCAAAGAAGTTGCCGTCGCCCACCGGCGACATTTCAACTGATTTGTCGTCAACGGTCACCTCTACTCTGAGTTGGCTGGGATCAACCATCCGCGCGGCCAAGATGGAAGCCGGTGGTTGTAGTGTTAGATTTGAGGAATCCGCAGTGTTGTGCTCTGGGATGCACGATACGCATAGCGGTATCAAGCAGCTCATCAATAAAAAAGCACGTTGCGACATCATCAGAATTTCTCGCTCGCCACTCATGGTGGCGTGTAAAGGTGGCTCGATTTAAGATTAGTATTACCACAAACTATTGCGACCCAAGCATTCGCTAAATTTGATACGATTTGAGCCTGTTCCTCATCAGCAATAAAGCGCTCCGCCATTCGTTCAGCGCCAAATTGCCATCTAAAGTATACGCTGAAAATAGATAACTTAGCCCCTGCGCTACTATTGTTCAACTACCAAGCTGGCTGCATGGCCTTATTACCGTGGCAGCACGACTAATTAAACAGGTATAACAAAATGGAAAACAAGACAGTATTAATCACCGGTGCAAGCCGTGGGATTGGCGCTGCTACTGCCCGGCTGCTGTTTGATAATGGTGCGAATCTGATACTGGCCGCTCGCAGCCTGAATGAAATAACAGCGCTAGCACAGGCGCTTGATTCATCGGGTAACAAGGTAATTGCGGTTGCTTGCGATGTCAGCAACTATGCAGACGTCAGCAATGCTGTCGACACCGCAATCAAACGATTTGGCAAGCTTGACGTGTTGATCAACAACGCAGGTTTAATAGAGCCGATAAAGTCAATCCACGAATCAGATCCAACACAGTGGGGCCACGTGATTGACGTCAACACCAAAGGGGTTTACTACGGAACACATGCCGTATTGCAACACATGCTACCCAACAAACAAGGCACCATTATAAATATAAGCTCCGGTGCTGCAAGCGGCGCACTTGAAGGATGGAGCCATTATTGCGCCAGCAAAGCCGCAGCACTTTCCATCACTCGCTGCACTGACAAGGAATACCGTGACCAAGGTATTAATGTTATTGGCATGAGCCCTGGTACTGTAGCAACCGACATGCAAGTTGCCATTAAGCAATCAGGCATTAACCCGGTCAGTAAAATGTCGGCTGGTGATCACATACCACCCGACTGGGCAGCCAAAGCCATTATGTGGCTATGCTCTGAAGAAGCTTTGGATTTTAGAGGACAAGATTTTTTACTAAGAGATGAAGATAATCGAAGAAAGGTAGGCCTAGCTTAACGTCTGACTCATCAAGCTTTGGGCGAGAGGAGCATATCAACATGAGGTATGTCATCTTCAAGGTACATAGCCGATGTCTCAATAAAACCCAACTGCTGATAAAAACCAAGTGCGGAGGTTTGCGCACTAAGGGCAACAAATTGCTGTGGGTTTACACTAACGTTGTCGGCAATCATTTTTTGTAGCAAATGCGTGGCCAGGCCCGAGCCACGATGATTTTGGGCAACCACTACCCTACCAATACGAACAGCATCAGAATGCTGGCTAGGTGCTAGTTTGCGCGCATAGCAGCATAGCTCTGCATCCTTATAACCCAGATAATGCACAGTGCCATCTAGATGGTCTTGGCCATCAATTTCGTTATAGGCACAATTTTGCTCAACCACAAATACAGCCACACGTAGTTGAAACATCGCATAGAGCTCGCATTTAGTGAGACTACGAAAAGTGCCAACAACCCAGTTTATGGAACTATCCATTTCGCACCTTTGCCCGTTCAGCAATCACTTGAGCCATTATTGAAATAGCGATTTCGGCAGACGTTCGACTATCAATTGATAAGCCAATTGGGCCATGCAGCCGTGCTAGCTCATCATCGACTAAACCAAAATGAGCTAAACGAGCCAGTCGCTTTTTATTATTTCCACGCGAACCTAGGGCGCCAACATAGAATGCTGAACTGGGTAACGCTTCTTGTAGGGCAAGGTCATCTAACTCAGCATCATGGGATAATGCCATTACCGCAGAGCGTTCGTCGTTAGCGAACAAGCTAACAGCCTCATCCGGCAGTAAATCTTCTACCGTGATTGAATCTAACTGCCATGAGCCACGGATCTTTGGACGCGGATCTATCACACGAACATCAAAGTCTAGCGTTTGTGCAAATTGAGCAGTGTAAAAAGAAAGTTCGCCAGCGCCCACTAACAATACACGCCATCCAGGCCCAAACACCTGAGTCACACGATTGTCATCATAGCTAAACGCGCTATTGGCATCGGCCTCCACAATTATCGTTGGCTGACTACCCTCTGTGTGTACAACACGCTTAACAAGCTGACGTCTGTCTAATAACTCAAGCACCAAATGTATTTGCGCTGCGTCATCGATGCGCTCAAATAACAATTCCAGCTTACCGCCACAAGGCAATCCGAATTCACGTGCGGCTTTATCTTCTATCTCAAACAGTTTTTGGTGCTGTTTTTTGGATCGAGAGAAGTGTTCAACTAAATTTTGTTCCACACAACCACCGGATACCGAACCCACTAGCTTACCGTCATCTCGCACCGCCGCTATCGAACCCAAGGGACGTGGAGAGGAACCAAACGTTGATACTACGGTGACAAGATCCGCCGTGTGCCCCTCGTCCAACCAATGGCCGAGAACTGTTAGCACCTGATGATTGCTACTCTTCATCGGATAGGTAATTGAGCTGTCCAATCAGCAGCGTGTGATAGTTGAGGCAAAAAAATCCTGATTGAGGAGTTTAGGAGATAAGTGCCAATGATAACTAACCCTACGCAATTAACATCGATACTATCAGCTTTGCTACAAGATGGGCGAGGCTCGGCTCTCACGCGGTGTGCGTTAGATTGAGTAGAGAGGCTTAAGCAAACACCCGTGAGCTGCCATAACCACCGACCCGACCACAGACATTCATACAGGCCGGTTTGGCAGTGAGATAAATAAGCAATATTGTTGGCGGAGTTTAGCCCGGAATTCCATCGTGCCGATTTGTGCGGCGTAAGCAATACCGCCGCATCAATAGCATAAAGGCGACGCCACAAAGCAACAGCAGCGACGGATCGTAGCCTGTAGCAGTCGACGAATTCAGCGCACAACCACCGCCTTTCAACCCGGTATAGACTGTGCCAGCAGGTGTAGCAGCTACCGCCGAGCCGACTTGTTCAACATCCGGAACGCCGTTTTGATCGGTATCAGGCAGAGATGCTGGCAAGCCATCGGATAGCGGATCCGCCCGCCCGTCACCGTCAGCATCCGGATCTCGCGCATCAATTATCCCATCGCGGTCAAGGTCGGAGGCGCCCGGTACAAAATCGATATCTGCAGTATCGTCAATGCCATCCGAATCGGCATCATTGCCGCCGGTTTGATCAACATCCACGCTATCAACAATGCCATCCTTGTCACTATCAAGCATGCTATCCACTATTCCATCTGCATCGATATCAATACCACCACCCTCAACTAAATCCAGCAAGCCGTCATTGTCAGTATCGATGTCAAGGTAGTCTTCAATTCCATCGCCGTCGATGTCATCCGGTATGGCCGGGATCAGTTCAATGCTATCGTCAAGGCCATTGCCGTTTTCATCAACCTGATTGTCTACTCGGCCGTCACCGTCAACATCGTTTGCCGCGCTTTGCGTTTCGACGATATCTGCGATGCCATCATTGTCGCTGTCCAGATCATGAACATCAGCTACCCCATCCGCATCCGTATCAACAGGTAATGCAGGATTGCTGCCCGCTTCCACCGCATCGGGAATACCGTCATTGTCCGAATCAAGATCCCTGCTATCAGGCAGTCCATCTCCATCAGTATCAAGCAAGCCTTCGACTCCATCGGGAATACCATCATTATCGGCATCAGTATCCTGCCGGTCGGGAATGCCATCGGCATCTGTGTCTACGTTTGCAGGCTCTTCAGAATCCGGCAAGCCATCACCATCGGAATCTATGTCCAGGTAATCAGGTAAGCCATCACCATCGGTATCATCAACAGCTTCTACAATATCGTTGACACCATCGCCATCAGAATCAGTATCAATGCGGTCTTGGCTGCCATCACTATCCGAGTCCGGATCAGTCAAAGCTGTCGCTTGCACCGTGTCGTCCAGGCCATTGCCATCTTCGTCAACGAATAAGTCAACCCGGCCATCTGCATCTACATCACTGCCACCGGCTTCAACGATATCGGCAATACCATCATCATCAGAATCAGGATCGAGCACATCAGTGACACCATCATTGTCGCTGTCAACCGGAAAGCTCGGGTTGGCGCCAGCCTCAACAACATCTGTAACTCCATCGTTATCAGAATCTAAATCCCTGAAATCCGGCGTGCCATCAGAATCCGAATCCAGTGGCTGTTCTGGCTGTAGTCCCGCTTCCACGGCGTCCGGAATTCCGTCGTTATCACTATCTATATCCTGAAAATCAGGTAAACCATCGTTGTCCGAGTCCACAGGATTTACCGGGTCACCCCCTGTCTCAATAGAATCCGGTATGCCGTCTGCATCACTGTCACCGTCGGCTACATTGGCAACTTCCTGGTAGTCGTATACACCATCATTATCTGTATCAGTTGGATTCGCTGGGTCAGAGCCAGCTTCAGCAGCATCCAGAATGCCATCGCCATCACTATCGATTTCCTGAAAGTCGTAGACGCCATCATTGTCTGAGTCTGTTGGATTGCTTGGATCAGTACCGGCTTCAAAAGCATCCAGAATGCCATCGCCATCACTATCGACTTCCTGATAGTCGTAGACGCCATCATTGTCTGAGTCGATTGGGTTCGACGGATCCGTGCCAGCTTCCAGCGTATCCAGAATGCCGTCGCCATCACTATCGATTTCCTGATAGTCATACACACCATCGTTATCTGAATCGGCCGGGTTCGTTGGATCACTCCCACCTTCCAGAGTGTCTGATATCCCATCACCGTCACTGTCGGTTTCCAGAAAATCAAAGATTCCATCATTGTCGGAGTCAATTGGATGTGCCGGATCAGGCCCCATTTCCAACAAATCAGTTAGCCCGTCGTTGTCTGAGTCACCTGCAGTTTCCTGATAATCGTAGACTCCATCATTATCTGAATCGGTCGGGTTCGTTGGGTCAGAACCTGCTTCTAGTGCATCGGATATGCCGTCGCCATCGCTGTCGGTTTCCTGATAGTCGTAGACTCCATCGTTGTCTGAATCGGTCGGGGTCGTTGGATCGGCACCGACTTCAAGAGCGTCCAGAATACCGTCACCATCACTGTCCGTTTCCTGGTAATCGTACACACCATCATTATCTGAATCTATTGGATTCGTTGGGT
>JAZGEF010000045.1:0-88488 GCA_036478595.1 Granulosicoccaceae bacterium | reverse complement strand
GGCCTCGGTATCCGATGTGATCACATCAATACTGGCCACTTGCCAGGAGAATGAGGTTAACGCGTTTGATTATCTGCAGAGCATTCAGCGAAACCAATTGCAGGTAAAAGCCTCTCCAGAGAAGTGGCTGCCGTGGAACTATCCGCAGGATAAATAAGTGGCGTTAGACCATTAACCGCTATTATTTGCGCAGAGCTGCCGGAAGCTCACTTCGAATCTGAGTTTGCTGTGGCTATGTGATTGACTCCTAAGGTTTCAATAGTGGCTGCCAACGACAGCTAACATCTGCCGTGAGAAACGATTGCAGCTGCTACGCGTTGGTGAGGTACTCATCGTTTGCGCCGGAGCTGCAAGCGATTGCGGCTTGTTAGGCGTCATCCTGCTGAGCCGTCCCTTGGTGGTAAAGCAACTGCCAATTGCCTTCCTCATATATCCAGGTCGATGCACGAAAAGCCGTTTCTACATGCGATTGATAGCGAACTACCGAATCATAAGTTGCCAGTGCACAGCCATTACCAAGCCTTTGGACTTGATACCGAGGTAGTGGCAACTTTGCTTCAAATAGACCTACGCTAATAGGAAAGAACTCGTCTCGAGAATATCTGCGGCCAGAACGCCCAACTTCGACAAACTTCCCATGCAAATGAGCATCAAACCAATCTGAATCTGCACGCAAGGCGTAAGTCCACATACCTTCTTCTAACGATTTTATATCTGCGACATTGGGCTCTGTATCAAGATATTTGGCCTGCGCCTCTATGGCTACCGACAATCCAGATTTAGATATCGATACAGACTTCGCTTTTCCTACAGGATTGCCTATCCAGCCTTTCTGACGCATCGCATCCAGCAATTCCCAGTCAATGCCTTTCCATGCTCGTACCCCACCAGCTTGATCTGTGTGTTGCGTTAAAGCAAGAATTGCTAGCGCGATCTCTGCAGTTTTGTCCATATCAATAGCCATATGGCAAATTACCTTAAACAAACAATAATTTCAGCGCAATGCATTGCCAACTTCTATAACTTTCACTGAAGGTTGACTGACCAGAGCAACAGCGTCGGGAACCAAGGGTCAAGTGATTGCTGCATGGCTCTGTTAGACATGCGTCGCGAATACCCTTTTGCTGCACTGCGAATTTATTTCGCAATTTCAAGCTTGACAACTTTCTGCAAGGGAATTTTGTGTTCGCTTTTGCGAGCGCTGGTAACTAAATCCCTGCTCGTTTGCTTGTAGAAAGGAGAACTCCTGCACCAATAAATGTAGCACCGGTTATTCTGTTGAAAAAACGAGCCCTCCCCTTCATCAAAAGCCACCCTGATGATCGATGCGCAAGATAGGAGTATAAGAGCAGCCAACCTAGTTCGAGCACAATGAACGTTGAAGCGAATATTAGATACTGCAGCATAAGGCTGACTGCTGGATCTATAAACTGTGGAAAAAGTGCAGTGAAGAACACGATTGCTTTAGGATTGCTAGAACCTACTAAAAATCCGCTACAGTAGTGCCCGAATTTTCCCTCAGCCCCATCATGCTCTGAAGAAATATCATAAGTAGTTTCTGTTGACCGTAGCGCTGTTACACCCAGATATATCAAATACGCTGCACCAAGCCATTTGATTATGGTGAAGGCAAGATCAGAGGATGCGATAACCACTCCCAAACCGGTGAACGACAATGACAAAATAATGGTTATCGCTGTTACACCTCCGAGTGCAGCCCAACGAGCACTGGAGAATCCGAAACTGACAGATTTTGAAACACAAAGCAGAACGCTCGGTCCCGGAGACGCCGTCAGTATCAAAATTGCAAACGCATATAAAATCCACGTTTCTGTACTCACAATGCTATTTCCAGTTATGCTGATTCGGAGCTTCGCAGCATCGTATCATGCATAGGCCAAATACAATCAGAAGGTGTCATCTACATTACATGAACATACAAAAGGAGAGACCCTGCTGCCTAGCGCCTAACATCAACGATAAACTGCAGTAGCGCTGAACGTGTGCCGAGGCACTCGGGCAGCACCTTGCGCGTACTTGATCACCTGCATCGACCCGTTAGTTAGGTTTTATCACGCTTCGACATTTATAATAATAGTCCAGCACTTACTTTAATAACATAAAAATGTTGGCCAATTCCAGTATTTAGTATCGAGAAATAACCAATCGTCACCACAGGACGAGCGAACCCATAGAGCTGCCGCAATTCGATAGTTACTCTGGGTTCAATATAGGTTGATGATCTTTTACTATGACGCCTTTGCCGATCCGTGGTGCCGCGGTTTGCAAGAATGATTCAATTTTGTCGAACACTGAGGCTATCGCCTTGCTGTGGCCACTGATAAAACTGGCCAGCGTCGTAAAATCTGGATTGGTATCTCACGACAGAGCCTTAAATATGATGTTGCTCTGGCAACACCACTGTATCTGTCGGCTCGATGTAATGCCTTTAGAATAAGCAAACAGCACTATCTTGAGTAGGATCGCTGGATCATAAGCGCGCCTACCTTCATGTTCGTTGCGATAACACGCATGAAACGCAGACAAGTCCAACTTGTTCTCAATCAGATAATGGATTGCGTGCTCAAAGGTACCAGGCAGGATTTGATCTTCAAAATTAATCACAACCATCGTGTCTTGGCGATAGTCGTACGGTATGAAGTTGGCCATAACCGGCATCCACTCTCTGGTTAAACCACTTTACCTTCAAATAGAGATGCAAATAGGTTTTTCTACAGCCTCAACATCAACGATAACTTGCATTGGAGGCTGGCGTGGATTGTGGGCAAAGCCCACGTTCCGTGACAGGGTCCAGCGTCGAGTGCATCGACTCGTTAGGCATGCGCGGATTGACCTTAAATTAACATGCATCAATTACCGTAAGCCATGACATAAACACATGCGCCCTATGAAATATATTTATCACTTACGCTTTGCATAAATCTCGCTATTGGTTGCTCCCCCAAATAAAAGAAGCAATCTAATTTCTCCAGAGGTTGATTCTCGAACCTCCCAAAGGCAGCGCTCGCTCTTCACTTTTATTTTGGTAAAAATCGTTGGCCCAATCCAGCTATCGGCGATACAGCCCCACTACTTAAAAGCCTCCAGTAACTTTCACCGGGCTCGTAGACCTCGCCAAGCAACTCAGTTGTACTTCTGTGCTTAATCTCGTAGGAATGCGTACGATTAGAGTTAAGAGTCACGTGACCTGAATCTTCAAATTCGCCAACTCTATGTTGCCAGCTCCACGTACCGACAACTGCCCACTCTTGTTTCGACAGCCCAGCACAGCCTGAAAGTAGAAATAATAGTATTAGAAATATTTTATTCATTTGCAATACTACTCCAACCTCTTTTGTGCTGCTACCTTCCATAAACTAATGCCTTGGCATAAGGCATGAAAGTACGTCTAACATCGCGCATGAGTTGCAGTTGAGGCTGACGCCTTGGAGCGGCAGCGCAAAGGTGGCAGGGTCAATCTGTCGACTCCATGCGTCTCGTTAGATTTGTACTTCTGATCTATGGACGAGACTTCCTTAAGCTGCGGATCGCCGCCAATCCGAAAATAATATTACTGCAGGGTGCACATCGAACGCTTCAGCAAATATTTTTGATCTCTCCGCACCAAGCTTCGTTCGACCACTTTCTATTGCGGATATCGTTGTCTGCGGAATTCCAGTTTCATCAGAAAGCTCCTCCTGGGTCAGTCCACTAATCTCCCTGAGTGTCTTGATCGTTTCTCCTGGACTCAATACCAGGCCCGTGTCAGCAGACACAAAGTCTTTGGCATTGTAGGGTACCGGTGCTTTCATAATCATTTCCTCCGATAGTCGTGCGCGGTTACATCCATTACCAATATGGTCACAACTTCATTTTCCACCCGATATATAACTCTATATTGTTTGTTCAATCTTGAGGATCGACAGCCCTTCCAAACCCCCTTCAAGGCTTCATCGTTAAACCCTCGCGCTGCACGCAGACCGACCGGGCCCTCAGTTTCTGCGATACCAATCCAAACAGTGAAAGCTCGCCGAATGGGTTCTGGGAGTTTTCGCAGACTCTTTTTTACATCCCTGTGTTGCTGCACTTTCCACATGAACTAAAGAATATCACATAGATTATATTTAGTCTATTTATAGTTGCGGCTTCGTTAAACTCTCAACAATTCCATCAATCAAAATGCAATACTTTCTTCAAATATGCTGAACGAATAAAAACGTACACCTGCTAAATGGCAATCGTATAAATCTAACAATAATTAGGCATCAAAGTGAAATGTTATAACACGCCAATGTGATCGTATCCCTCATTTTTCCAACTTAAACTCACTCAAATTCAATGGATTTGAAACACCCGCATATCATTCTGCATAAGAATGCGCGATTGGGCACTGCTAACTGTAATTATATATAGTAAATTGATTTCAAATCTCAAAGGATGATGAGAATGGCTGACAACCCTCGTTTACTTGATCAGGTGAGAGGCGCAATTCTAAAAAGTCATCTGAGTTATCGCACTGAACAAGCTTATGTCATGTGGATAAAGCAGTTTATTCATTTTCACGATTGCATTCACCCGCAAGATCTTGGGCAGATTAATGTCGAGGCTTTTCTAAGCCTTTTGGCTTTCGATAGGCATGTAGCGCCCAGCACGCAAAACCAAGCGCTTAATGCTATTGTGTTTCTTTATAAGCATGTACAAATGGCACCGTTGGGAAAACTCGCTGGGTTTACTCGTGCAAAAACAAAGCAACGTGTGCCGGTAGCATTTTCACCAATTGAAGTCAGCAATGTATTGTCTGCCCTTAATTACCCGTATTGGTTGTTGGCTGCACTTATGTACGGCTCTGGTTTGCGGTTAATGGAGTCCTTACGCTTGCGTATTAAAGATATTGATTTTCATTACCGCACGATAACGGTTAGAGATGGCAAAGGTGGTAAGGACAGAGTAGTTACCCTACCCGACGACACCATGGAGCCTTTAAAACAACAAATTGGCCTAGCGCGGTGCATCCATGAAAAAGATTTAGCTGAAGGCTATGGCCGCACTGTATTGCCTTATGCCCTAGCCCGAAAGTATGGAGCAGCAAATGTTGAATTTGGATGGCAGCTTGTATTCCCAAGTGGCAGCAGAAGCCAAGAGCCACGTTCTGGAATGGTCAGCCGGTATCATGTGCATGAGCAATCGGTACAACGGGCGGAAAAAAAGCAATAAGCGAAGCAGGCATTACTAAAAAAGCTAGCTGCCATACCTTTCGTCATTCGTTTGCTACTCACTTACTCGAACACGGCGCTGATATTCGCACGGTACAAGAGCAGCTTGGCCACAGTGATGTAAGAACAACACAAATTTACACCCATGTTTTACAACGAGGCGGCAGCGCTGTGATTAGCCCATTAAGACACATACTTAAACAAACTTAGCGCTCTACACACTTCATACACATGAACCGACAAAGAAGTTTCCAACAACGTGGCCATTATCAGCCGCTTTTTTGGATAGTGCCAAACAAATTTCTATCGGGGGAAATACATAGAATTTTTACCGCAACATTAAGCATGCCCAGCTCAATCAATCTATCCCAATGTATTGTCTGAGTTCGATTTTAGGGACCAGGCTTCAAACAAGCAGGCACCCCCACCGCGGTAGCGGTTACCGTGGCATTAACAAATAGCTCGCCATCAATATCATGCTTCACATGATCGGAGCTCACATCGACCGATACATTGATGTCTACTCCGCCAGCCAGTGTTGCCGCTGCCAATGCAGCAGCTGTAGCAATTTCATTGGCTTTTGCCATTGCAGGCTCAAGCGCGTCAAACACTAACGGGGTATCCTGATGGAACACCATAAATACCCCATTGGTTGGCTGGATCACCACCACTCTCACCAATTGCATCACATCACCAAATACAGAACCAATCGCATTGGCTGTGCTGGCATGCTCTGGTATGTGCAATGACATACCGAGCAGTTTCGCCACTTCAGGCAGGTAATCAGGCGCAGAACCGCCCACACCCACTATTGATATCTGCTTATCAAATTGTACATTTAATACCGCTGCGCCATTTACAGCCTTACTGCCATCAGCTGCGTTATCAGCAAGAATCATTTTTGTCAGTACATCGCGTAGCAACCCCATTTGCTTATCATTGAGATTGAATTGTTGATGCAGGCAGGCATCGATAATTTGTTCGCATATTTTACTCACCACCATGTCAAACACCTGTTGGCTTGGTGCGAATTCATCACCAATCTCCCAAGTGCCACAGCCATACAAATAACGCATTTGCCTAGCCCATAACCTTGCACCCAGCACGGCAGCATCTTTATTCCAATGTTTGCTCAAACCCAACACGTGGGCCGCATCAGTAGGTGTGAAGCCGCTGTATATGGCCAAGCCTTTGCGCTCAAGCTTAGCGATGACTCTACCCCACGTAGCATTAGATTCGGCCAACGCTTCAATCTCAAGTGGCCCATCCAGTAATGCATTCCAAACAATTAGCTCTTGTTTTTTAAGTTCAGTGGTATCGGCATCAGGGCGCAGGGCTATTGCAAATTTGTTTTGCCGAGCAGTGGATAAGCCTTTCCACTGTCTTTCCAGTTTTGAAATTGTGGAGGGATAAAGTTGTGCCAATAAGCTCATTGGCACAACCCGTCGTTGCTCAATTGCCAGTTTACCGTTAAAGCGTATTTCGCTGTCACCGCCTAAGCCAACGGCACACACTCTAATAGCATCAACAAGCGGCTTCCAATCACCGATACGGGCACCATCATGGCTGCGTTGGGCCCTACCGTTTCGTGCAATGGCAATATCCGTAGTGGTGCCGCCAATATCAACTACCACGGCATCGTCAATGCCACTTAACGCGCAAGCACCCGACACACTGGCCGCAGGGCCAGACAAAATGGTCGCAATAGGATGCGCTAATGCCATCTGTACATTAACCAATGAACCATCTCCATTGACTATCATCATTGGTGCACTTATACCCACCTGCTGCAATGTGTGATCGACCGCTGCAATAAGCGCCCGTATGGGTTGAATCATGCGTGCATTCAAGGCCGTGGTTAAAGCACGGCGCGGCGCGCCAAGGGCATGTGCTAACTGGTGCCCACACGCCACCGGTTTATCGGTGAGCTGTTGAATCAACTCTGTTAATTTAAATTCGTGCGCAGTATTGCGTGTAGCAAATATCGATGACACAGCAAAAGCACTGATTTTATCGGCATGTTTGTTAATGATTTGTGTGGCTTTTTCGATATCGAGCTCCGCAGTTTGCTCCCCCGTAGCACTATGGCCACCACTAATCAGATTTACGCAATCGCTATCGAGAATCTCAAACAAGCCACTTTTTTGCACTTGTGTTTTGTCATAGCCTGGCAACAGCACACATACAGACCCACCTCTGCCTTCTACAACCGAGTTTGTTGAAAGCGTTGTAGACAATGCAACCATCTGCACTTGCGCAAGCATTGCCTCGGGCAAACTATTAACCGCCTCACCAATACCATCAGCCAAATCACCATGTGTGGTGAGCTGCTTATTGCTTGCTAATACTTTGCCGGCTGTATCAACAATAACAGCGTCGGTGTATGTGCCACCTGTGTCAATACCCAATCGATAGCGTTCAGTCATGATGGTTTTGCTTCTTATTTTTGCGTGCCTAGGGATGCTTTCAAGAAACATTGCTCGGCCCACTATCGGGTATGTCACTAAGTACTTTTAATCGCGCTTTTAAAAACTGATTGATATGAAATTCAGCATGCGGTTGTAAATAGCGATGTTGTTCAGCCTCTACGCAGCTCATGCGCGCCATGCACCCGCTATGATTACAGGTACCTTGCGGATTGGCATCAAGGTATCGCACACAGCGATTAACATCATAGTGGCCATTAACAAATGCTTCGACCGGGCATGCGCTATAACAAGGTTGATCCTTGCAAGTATCACAAGCATGCCGCTGTTGCAAGTTGTTAGTTTGTTTGTCGAACAAATCATACGGTAGCGCTAGCGCAAAACGATAGGCATGCCATAAACCAAATTCAGGGTGTAGCAGCATGCCTAATTTTGAAGGGCGCAAAGCTTCTGCTTTTTGTGCCCATGAAATAAACGGTTGATGCGGTGGGCCAGCAAATGGGTAATAAGCCACACCACCCAACTGCGCGGCGAGATCATCACCGATACGCTTGCTCCATCTATCCAATGGATTGTCTAAGCCGTCTTTTATTTCAGGGCAGCTTGAGAACGTTGGCCAAATAGCCGAACCCGTATTACCAAACAACACCAACGATTGCGCAACCGCTCCGCTTTCAGGCGTAGGCACCCTGTCGTCATTGCTAACGGCAAAGCCACCACGCAAGCTCAGGCCATGAGTGGCCGCTAAGCTGCTTATCGTTTCTATGTCCATCTGTACAACTCTTGTAATTACCCTAATCTAGCGCCTAATAAACAATGTCTGCTATCTTGCATGCGAACACTTTTGCGCTGTGGAGACTTGGATGAAAATATATGGTGATGCACAATCGGGTAATTGCTACAAAATCCAACTGCTGGCTCACCACTTGGATATCGCTCACACCTGGGTACCAATCAATATCCTGGAAGGCGATACCCAAACTAGCGAATTTTTAGCGATGAACCCTGCCGGTAAAATCCCACTCCTGGAGCTTGATGACGGCAGGCATTTAAGTGAATCAAACGCTATTCTGCATTATCTTGCCAACGGGTCATGGTTGCTGCCAGAAAATACTTGGCTACAAGCGGTGATTTTGTCTTGGCAGTTTTTTGAACAATACAGCCACGAACCGAACATTGCGGTGGCCCGTTTCATTAACGTATACCTTGGTATGCCAGAGGATCGCAAGGCGGATTATCAAGAAAAACAAACCGGCGGCAACAACGCTTTAGCAGTAATGGAAGCTCATCTCAATCAGCAACCATTCTTTGCCGGTAACAACATGAGTATCGCTGATATCAGCCTGTATGCGTACACACACGTGGCGCACGAAGGGGGTTTTGACCTTTCAAACTACTCTGCAATAGGCCAGTGGTTAACGCGAATAAGCGAACATCCAAAGCATTTGCCGATGCAAAAAAGCTAAGCGCGTTAGACGTAACAACGCTTTGCAATTAACAACATTGTGCTTAGTTGATGTGAGATTTTTTTGACGCTGCTATTAGCCGCCCTACTAAACGCTTGTAACAATTTGTAAACATTTGTAAATCACTCAACCGCTATTTCCAACACTTATAACATGCACACTTAGCGCTGTATAACAGCGGTTTGTTGTAGTATGGCTGCATGCCGTTGCTTATCAGCATATCTCTCGTTGGTAGCAACTCACATTTAGATAGAAAATTTAGAATTTAAGGAGGACACTAGATGTCTTTTAACATAGTTGACCTAGTAAAGGATCAAGTCAAAGGCCAGCTTCTTGGTCAAATGGGTAATCTACTTGGTAACGAAAGCGGTAAAGCCGCAGGCGCTACCGACAGCATGATTCCAGCTCTATTGAGCGGAATGATGGGCTCTTCAAGCACTAGTGGTGGTGCAGATTCACTATTCAAAGCCGTAAACGATCAAGACGACGGCTTAATGGATAACATTGGTTCACTACTCGGTGGTGGTCAAGCGTCTTCAATTATTGATAACGGTAACTCTCTACTCGGCGGTTTGCTTGGTACTGGTGGCCTTGGCAAATTAGCAGGTGCACTGGCGGGTTTTTCTGGTTTGAGTAAAGGCGGCACTAGCTCATTAATGGGTATGTTGGCTCCAGTGATCATCGGTATTCTTAAGCGTAAAGTGATGGGTGATGGCATGAATGCCAGCGGCCTGGCTAGTATGTTAATGGATCAAAAGAGCAACATCGGCGGCGCACTTCCAGCAGGCTTGGGTGATCAGCTCAACGCATCAGGATTCCTAAGTAGTTTAAGTGATGCTGCGGGCTCCGCTGTATCTGGTGCAACTGACGCGGCTAGCTCTGCTGTATCTGGCGTAACCGGTGCCGCAGGTTCTGCTGTATCCGGTGTAACTGATGCTGCCGGTTCTGCAGTATCGGGTGCTACAGATGCAGTGGGTGATGCTGCCAAAGGTGGTTCATCTATGTTCCGTTGGTTACTACCTATCGTTGGCCTTGCAGCTCTTGCGTGGCTGGCAATGAAATTTCTTGGTGGCGGTGGTATTGAAGATGCTGCAAATAACGCAACTGATGCAGCTAAAGGTGCAACTGAAGCCGTCACGTCAACCGTAGCCGGTGCCGCAGACAGTATGGAAATGCCTGATGTTGACGGAATCGGTGAAAGCTTAACAGGGGTATTTGGTAGCGCAACAGATGCATTTAGTGGCATCACTGATGCCGATTCTGCAACTGCTGCTATCCCTGCACTTGAAGATGTTGGTTCTAAGATTACAGATATGGGCGGGTTGTTTGATAAGGTGCCGGAGGCAGCTCGTGGACCGCTTAACACAATCGCTACCGATGGCCTTGGCAAACTTCAGCCAATCATCGACAAGGTACTAGCATTGCCTGGTGTGGGTTCAATCTTGGAGCCAATTGTTGGCCCGATTCTAGAAGCACTAAAAGGCATGGCTGGATAACTCTAGCTAGCAAAATTGAAAAAGCCCCGCTATGCGGGGCTTTTTTTTGCTTTCATTTTTTGCCTATGTAATAGCCTGCAGCGACAGCCGTAACGAACCCGAATGTGTCACAAGTAATTGTTCAGCATCACCGCTCGATAAACCATTTGCAATTAACACCGCAAGTTTTACCCAACCACCTGCTGCATCAAGTGCCTTGCGCGCATCTGCTTCTGTCAGTGCTGGCAATATCGCTTGCATCATCTTGATACGTCTACCTTCCAACTTAATATTGGTAGCTGCCATATCAACCATTAAGTTGCCGTGAGTGCGATTAAGCCGAATCATGAGTAAAGTGCTGAACAGGTTAAGCACTATTTTTTGCGCCGTGCCCGACGCCATGCGCGTAGAGCCAGCCAACACCTCAGCCCCACTATCAAGCAATATCGGGTGTTCCGCGGCGGCTAACAACGGTGTATCGGCATTGTTTGAAAACCCGATGGTTAATGCGCCTTGCTCACGTGCTTCCTCCAACCACGCGCATGTCCATGGTGAGCGCCCACTCGCCGCAAGCCCAAGCACTACATCGTATTGCTTAACATTGAACTGCGACACCTGTTGTTGCGCATCGTGCGGGTCATCCTCCACACCTTCGACACTGTGCAGTAACGCGCCATCGCCGCCGGCAATCTGCAGTAACAAGCGTGCTGCAGGCCAACCATAGGTAGGCCATAGTTCTGCGCCATCTTGCACAGCGATTCTGCCCGATGCGCCAGCACCGACAAGTATTAAACGCCCTTGCTGATCGCTGGATAGTCGTAAGGCTGCCGCAGCAACAGCGTTACCCACCACACCTTGCACGGCTCGTACTGCATCCACAGCCTGTTGCTGAGAGTTAAGCAACAAGGTAAGAATCGCATCATCACTTTGCAGATCAAGTTCGCTATGCTGTGGATTGATATGTTCTGTTTGCAAAACGATTTAAGCTCCGGCGTCAGTCCAGACGGCTAGCTCGTTATTGGATGGATCAGCAAAATGAAAACGCCGACCACCAGGAAACGAGAAGATTTCTTGCAGTAGTGTGCCGCCAGCATTGACAACTGCTTTAAGCGTTGCGTCAATATCATTGCTATAAAATATCACCAAGGCTGCGCCGTTTTTGGTTGTCGAATGCTGCTTAGATGGATAAAAACCGCCATCCATATTACCATCGTTAAACGCGTGGTAGTTGGGGCCATAACTGGTAAACGTCCAGCCAAATACTTGCGTATAGAATTGCTCTACCGATTCGAAGTTTGCCGCTGGTAGCTCGATGTAATCAATTTTACCGTGTGCGGGCATAATCACATTTCCGTAGTTAAATGGTTACCTAAGACTACTATCAATTAGCTGCGTTGTGGGAAATGGCAAGACACCGCGTGAGTACCTTGTACTTGCAAGCGTGGGCTATCGTTTTTGCATTGATCTTGCGCAATCCAACATCGCGGATTAAACGCACAACCACTGGGCGGTGATAACGGTGATGGTAATTCACCTACCAGCTGGATGCGGTTTTTTTCCAGCGTTGGATCTGCTACTGGTGTTGCAGACAACAAGGCTTGTGTGTATGGATGCCGGGGATCATTGAAAATATCATCGGTACTACCAGACTCAACCACTCGCCCCAAATACATCACCAATATTTCATCTGCCATATGCTTCACAACAGAAAGATCGTGCGAGATGAACAAATAGGTAAGATTTAGCTTATCTTGCAGCTCTACCAATAGGTTTAATATTTGCGATTGAATGGATAGATCCAATGCAGAAACCGGCTCATCCAAGACCAACAACTTAGGCCTGAGCATTAAGGCACGCGCGATTGCGATGCGTTGCCGCTGACCGCCTGAAAACATATGTGGGTAACGATCGTAATGCTCTGTTCGCAGGCCTACCAATTGCAGCATTTCACGCGCTTGCTCCTCACGCTGGGCAGCGTTTAGTTCAGGCTTGTTAATCACCAAAGGCTCACACAATATCTGGCTGATTTTTTGTCGCGGGTTAAGTGAACCGTAGGGATCTTGAAACACCAGCTGCACGGATGAGCGAATGTCGCTTGATGCGGGTTCATCTGCTTTTATCGTTGTACCGTCGAGGGTGAACGAACCTTGCCCGGGAGGCTCAATCATACTGATCACGCGTGCAAGTGTTGACTTACCACAGCCCGACTCACCCACAACTGCTAGCGTTTTACCTGCTTCCAGGCTAAACGAGGTGGTACTCAGTGCACGCACCGTAGCACTCTTACCAAATAGACCAGTACGCACCGTGTAATAACGGTTAATGCCATCAGCCTGCAAAAGTTTTTCAGTCATCATGCTACGACGCCGATTGCGCTAATGGATAATGACAACGCACCGACGTGGGATCGTCTGCATTGGCGTAGGGCACATCTTGCACGCATCGCGCATCAGCAAATTTGCACCGTGGTGAAAACAAACAACCCGATGGCCTATCAAACTGCCCGGGCACAACACCAGGAATACTCGGCAGCAATTTTCCGGTTGATCGTTCTGGCAATGCAGCCAGCAATGCATACGTGTAAGGGTGGCGCGGTGTTGCAAATAAGGCCTCTACCGATTGCTCTTCCACTTTTTGCCCGGCGTATTGCACACTCACACGCTCTGCGGTTTCAGCCACTACGCCCATATCATGAGTGATCAGCACCAGCGCCATATCTTGTTGATGATTAAGCTCTAATAACAGTTCGAGTATCTGTGCCTGTATCGTGACATCAAGTGCCGTGGTGGGCTCATCTGCAATTAGCAGTTTAGGCTTACAAGCAATAGCCATCGCAATCATCACACGCTGGTTCATGCCGCCCGACAGCTGATGTGGAAATGCAACAAGCCGTTTTGCAGGTTCTGGTATTCCCACCATCTCCAATAGCTCAACCGCACGGTTTTTACGTTCTCGCCTACTAAGTGGCAAATGTGCTTTAAGCGCTTCGCGTAACTGAAATCCAATAGTGAAGCACGGATTAAGGCTAGACATCGGCTCCTGGAATATCATCGACATATCTTTGCCGACAATGTTGCGCCGCTCTTTTGCGTTCAAGCCGGTTAAATCTACACCATTAAATAGCATGCGATCGGAGGTGACGGTGGCGGTCCAGGGCAATAAACCCATTACTGCCAGCATCGATACCGATTTACCTGAGCCTGATTCGCCAACAATTGCCAATACATCGTTCGCATCAACAGTCACATCAATACTATCAACGGCGCGAAACGGCCCCTGCGAGGTTTTAAATTCGACCGTGAGGTTTTTCACGTCAAGCAAAGTCATTAGATCAACTCCGCTTAAGCTTGGGATCGAGTGCGTCACGCAAACCATCGCCCATTAAATTAATCGATAAAACCGTGATCAATATAGCCAAACCTGGCAATGTAACCAGCCACCACGCTCGCAAGATAAACTCCCGCGCCTCTGACAACATCGTGCCCCATTCAGGCTTAGGCGGCTGCGCACCGAGGCCGAGAAATCCCAAGGCTGCAGCGTCAAGTATTGCTGTCGAAAAGGACAGAGCAGCTTGCACAATAATCGGGGCAAGGCAATTGGGCAGCACGGTGATAAACATGAGCCGCAGTGTGCCGGAACCAACCATTCGCGCAGACGTGACGTAATCCTTAGGTAACTCTGCCAATACAGCCGCTCGAGTGAGCCGCACGTATTGAGGTTGCAGCACGATGGCAATCGCCAGCATCGCATTGATTAACGATGGCCCGAGTATCGCCACCATAACTAATGCCAATAACAAACTAGGAAACGCCAGAATCACATCCATCAAGCGCATGATCATGGTTTCAACCCAACCACCGACAAAGCCTGCGATCAGCCCAACTGTCACGCCACCTAATAATGAAATACTAACAACGATCAACCCGATAAAAAACGAGAATCGAGCGCCGTGTATTAAACGCGATAACATGTCGCGGCCAACCGCATCCGTGCCGAGCAAAAATTCAGTGCTGCCACCATCTTGCCAAAATGGCGGTTGCAATAAGTGATCTCGATATTGGTCGGTAGGCGAATAAGGCGCAAGAAAATCTGCGAATATCGCGATCAGAATAAACGATAGAAAAACGATTAAGCCAGCAACCGCACCACGGTTTTCACTAAAGTAGTTCCAAAACTCACGAAAGCGACCAGGGCGCGCCATCTCAACAACTTCAGGCTGCGTGTTAGTAATAGCCATTAGGATTTTCGGATCTTGGGGTTGATGACGCCGTACAGTAAATCAACAAATAAATTAACTAGCATCACCATGGCAGCTATCAACATCAGCCCACCTTGCACCACCGGATAGTCACGGCTCCTTATCGATTCCACCATCCACTTACCAATGCCTGGCCACGAAAATATCGTCTCAGTGAGTATCGCACCCGCGAGCAATGTGCCCACAGACAACCCAATCACTGTTATTACGGGTATCAGTGCATTACGCAATGCATGTAAGCCGTTTATACGAAACGGGCTTAAACCTTTTGCTCTTGCGGTGCGGATGTAATCTTCACTTAGCACTTCAAGCATGGCTGAGCGAGTTTGCCGAGCAATAACCGCTAACGGTATTGTGCCCAACACAATAGTTGGCAATATTAAATGTTGCAGAGCAGATTTAAAAGCGCCCGCTTGCCCTGATTGCCAGGCATCTATCAGCATAAAGCCGGTACCGGATGGGAAAAAGTACATTAACGAAATGCGGCCAGATACAGGCGTCCAAGCAAGCGTGCCGGAAAAGAAAATAATCAGCAGTAGTGCCCACCAAAATATCGGCATGGAAAAACCGATTAGCGCTGTGGACATCAATAATTGATCGGGCCACTTACCACGATAGATGGCAGCAACAATACCTGAGGGAATACCAACTAGCACCGAAAAAATAATGGCGCAAACTGAAAGCTCTAGAGTGGCTGGAAACAACGCGAAAAATTCATCCCACACTGGCCGCTTGGTACGAAACGAAATACCAAGATCACCTTTTAGCATTCCGGACAGGTAATCCCAATACTGCTGCCATAGAGGTAGGTCATAGCCAAACTGCGCCATTAGCTTGGCATGACGCTCATCGCTCATGCCACGCTCGCCCGCCATTAATAAGATCGGATCACCCGGTATCAAGCGGATAAACAAAAACGTGATTATCGATACACCGATAAATGTCGGAATGGTAGTGCCGAGCCGTTTTAGTACAAATTGAATCACGATTAAGGTGCGGCTTTAGATGTGCACAACACCTGTAACTGCTTGCTGAACGTAGTGAGTGATTCGGCGCCAGCATCCGTAATTAACACATCATCTTCGATACGCACGCCGAAGTCTTCTAGTTGATACAGCCCAGGCTCAACGGTAAACACCATGCCTGGTTCAAGTACTTGTTGATTACCGCGCATGATGTAGGGATCCTCGTGGATATCTCTACCCAAGCCATGACCCGTTTTGGTTCGTACTCTGTCAGCAAAATCGGACGCTTCGAGCACACCAGTAGCCGCATCATCAACATCGTGCGCAGTAGCGCCTGGCTTGGATGCTTTAATACCGGCAAGGTTGGCATCCAGCACCGTGTTATAGATCGCTTGTTGGCGATCATCGCAGTGGTCAATAAAAAACGTACGAGTAATATCAGCGCACACGCCTTGGTATCTAGCGCCAAAATCAAACAGCAGCGCATCGCCTGCCTTGATGGCATAGTCGCTTCGCGCTGAAGCATGTGGCTTGGCTGAGTTTGTGGATGCCGCCACTATGGGGGAGAATGCCATTTCATTCGCGCCATTGGCTAACAGCCTCTGCACTAAGAAGCTCTCTATTTGTGTTTCAGTCATGCCGACACGAAGTTGCTCAATCGTATCGCTTAGCGATTGTTCCGATATAGCAATTGCACGCCGCATTGCAGTGAGCTCATCTTCGGTTTTATGTAGCCTCAAAGATGCAATCGGCACCTGTGCGTCGACAAGCTCGCAATTGGGCAAGGCGCTCTTGATTGCGTGATGCACAAACACACGCATTACTTGGCCTTCTACTCCAATACGTTTAAACGGTTGAGTACTTAGTGAGGCATCAAATGCTGATTGGTAACCCGATTGATCACGCCAATCGAATACATCGCCTTCAAAATTAATCTGCGCAAACGAGCCGAGCTCAAGATTGGGCACAACTGCGCAAGGCGCACCCTCGGCCGGTATAAACACCACCAATGGGCGTTCGTTTTGATGGAATTCTTTTTTAAACAAACGCGAAAAATTGGAGCCCGGCACCAACGCCAAGGCATCTAGCTGTTGATCACGTGCAATTTGTTGATAAGCCTGAATAGGATTATTCATGATTATTTATACTGTAGGGAAGAACTGGAGCCGTTGATAAACGGCTCCAGCTTATTTAAACAACATCGATTGCCGCACCGAAATGCCACAATATAAGATGCTTACTTTTCGATACTAACGCCATAGAATATATGGCCGCCAAATGGATCGATTTTGAAGTCTTTCACTTCATTACGTACCGGCTTATACACTACAGAGTGTGCAATGGTTGCCCAAGGCGCTTGCTCTTTAAAGATACGCTGCGCGTCTTTGTATAGCGCTGTTCGCTCAGCCGGGTCTGATACTGTTTTGGCTTTTTGCACCACATCATCAAACGGCTTATGACACCACTGTGCACGGTTTGATTTTTCAACAGCATCACAACCAAGCAGCACAGCCAAGAAGTTATCAGGGTCGCCATTATCGCCTGTCCAGCCCAGCAGCACCGCGCCTTTACGATCAATATTTTTAGATAGCTTCAGATACTCACCCCACTCATACGAGATAACCTCAACTTCAACACCCACCTGCTTGAAATCTTCTTGCATAAGTTCGGCCATGCGACGTGCGTTCGGATTGTACGGACGTTGTACTGGCATTGCCCAGATTTCCATCTTTAGATCAGTAACACCCTCAGCTTCTAGCATTGCTTTAGCCGCGGCTGGATCGTATGGGTCATCTACAGTGGTTTCGTCGTAAGACCAAATGGTTGGCGGGATCGGGTTTTTAGCAATCTTGCCAGAACCTTGAAACACAGCATCGAGAATAGCTTGCTTGTTGATCGCCATGTTAAGTGCCTTGCGCACGTTTACGTTATCGAATGGTGCAACCTGCGTGTTGTACGCAAGGTAGCCAACGTTTAGACCTTCTTGTTCCATCAATGTAATTGAATCTTCGGATCCCATCTGCTCTAGATCGGCTGGATTGGGATAAGGCATTACATGACACTCGCCAGCAAGAACACGTTGATAGCGAACAGAGGCATCAGGTGTGATTGCAAACACGAGGTTTTTAATTGCCGCTTCACCTGCCCAGTAATCAGCGTGAGAGCTGTAGCGAATAACCGCATCTTTTTGGTAAGCCACATATTTAAATGGGCCTGTGCCAATCGGTTGCTGGTTAACCATTTCAGGTGTGCCAGCTTCCATCATCTTGTCGCCATATTCAGCTGACATGATTGAAGCGAAATCCATACCCAAGTTAGCCATCATGGGTGCTTCAGGGCGGTTAAGTACGAACTTGATGGTGTTGTCATCGACTTTTTCGATTGACGCAATCAGATCAGGCATGGACATACCAGCAAAGTATTCCCACGTACCACCAGACACACCGTAGTAGGGGTGATCTTCAAGGCGCTGACGATCGAAAGAATAGATGATGTCATCGGCATTCATGTCACGACTTGGGGTGAAGTAATCCGTGCTATGAAACTTTACGCCTTGACGTAAGTTAAATGTGTACTCAAGCCCGTCCTCAGAGATGTCCCAGCTTTCAGCTAATGCAGGCCCGATAGTGGTAGTACCACGCTCAAACTCCACTAACTTGTTATAAATTTGTCGTGACGATGCATCAAACGTGGTGCCCGACGTATATAGAGCGGGGTCGAAGCCCTCTGGCGACCCTTCTGAACAATACACTAGCGTCTGTGCCGCTAGCGTGGAACTTACCGACATACCCAAAAGGGTTAGAGCGCCGGCCAAACCATGTAATTTTTTCATGTGAATCCCTCTTCGCTTTATTGTTTTAATTCAATATGCTTTTCAACTGCAAATGAACGTCAAAGTGCATTCAAATTGCAACACCTGGTATTTTTGTATGCGAACATTCGCACGCGGATGTGCAAACCTTACCCCTTTAGTGTACGCACTAAGCTGTTCAGAATGTAGTCTTTTAAACCGCATGCACATTGCTTAGTCACATAAGCGTGAACTATAGCGCTATACTATAATCTCTATTTTTCAATCATTTAACTGTTTCATTTAAAGCCATTTCCTACCAAATTTTACAGCTAACAAAAAACTACTTTTGGCCTTTACTCCATCACACGTTTTAGCGAAGGAGGTGATCATGTCAACAGTAGTGATTGGCAAAGCAGGAGATAGCAATATAACCCCCCACCTTATGGAGCAAATGTTCAAGCTGCGATACGACGTTTTTCATGAAAAGCTAGGTTGGCAAGTTGACGGGACCAATCAACAAGAACGGGACGACTTTGATCATCTAAATCCAATCTACATGATTGCAGGCGATCAACAACGTGCTCAAGGTTGCTGGCGAATACTCCCCACTACTGGCCCTAACATGCTTGCCAACACATTCCCACAACTACTGCGCGGAGAGAAAACGCCGATAGCGACCTCCATTTGGGAACTAAGCCGGTTTGCCGTCACCAGCGCCTCTCGTCGTTACAAAGGGCAAATATACTTAAGCGATCTCACCTACGCAATGATCGATCAATTAATCGCTTTCGCTGATTTAAATAGCATTGAACAATACGTTACGGTAACCAGCGTATCGGTTGAACGATTAATGAAACGCTGCGATATACCGATGATTCGATTTGGCGACGGCGAATCAACAATGGTGGGATCAGTTGAATCTGTTGCTTGTTGGATACCCGTAAACGAGCAGTTTAGAAATGCCGTTGCACACGCAACTAAAGCGCTTAAAACAGCGTGATGCGTGACTGTGCAACTGCTTTTGCTACGGCTTGAGGGCGGTTGGCGACTGCCATCTTATTAATGGCATTTTTTAAATGAAAGGCCACTGTGCTCTCTGAAAGACAGAGTATCTTGGAGATCTCCCAGGCAGTTTTGCCATTTGCCGTCCATTGTAGGCATTCGCACTCGCGCACCGTGAGTTGAGACTCAAGCGAATCGCCATCAACAGCGTTAACCACTCGCTTTAGTGCTTCGTGGGCAGCCTGCGCAATAAACTGAGTGTGAAAACGTGTGTCGTGAATCATTGTTGGGCTGTATCTCTCTTTTGATGACAAGCTCATCATGCCCCATTCGCCTCCGGGACCATGAACGGGCACGCTAACGCCCTGGCGCAAGCCATATACCGCAGCCTCGCTCATGATTTCACGCTCGGCTGTGCCGCGCTGGTCTTTTGCCAAATCCAATTGTGACCATTCAATAGCGGATGTTTTGACGCTGCAATGTTTCACAGTTGGATCAGAATACATATAGCCTGCGCTGTCATAATGTGCACGCCATGGGTCAGGAAACCCGTTTAGGATCACAATGTTTTCGGCTAGAGGGAAGTAGGCGCCATAGATAAAATGCTCGAAGCCTAAGCTGTGGGCGAATGTCTTGCACACTGCTTTTATCTCGTCCTGGGTTCCACAGGCAGCGAGTGATTCGGAATACTCTAATAATCGTTCTAGTTTCACACCCTGTGTCTCTTAACGATGAGTTAGGTCACAAGCTGTGTTATAAAAACATTGAAGAACGTAAATTCAAGCGGTAATAAACACGACCCTACATGCCGCTATTATGGTTACATTTAACCCATTGCGATAGCTACTATTGTCATTTTTGCATGAAACTTACCGTTACTAACAGGGTTTATGCCGAAACTGGTAGCAAGGGCCGATAATAACTGCAAAAAGACTACTCAAAATTCTGGAAACACTATGAAAGACGCGCAAACCTTATTGAAAAATGTAGAGCTTTTTAACCATCTGACAGATGATCAGCTGAGTGAACTTGCGAGTCAGTCCCGTGAAGTGCAATTTCGAAAAAACGCTATTTTAATGACGGAAGGTGATGCAGGCGAATCAATGTATGTGATCGCCTCAGGCTTAGTGAAGGTCTTCGTCAGTGATGACGATGGTAAAGAATTAGTGCTCTATGAGCAAGGCGAAGGATCGGTAATCGGTGATATTGCATTGCTCGACGACGAACCACGATCTGCATCAGTGGCAACCCTGGAAAACACGTCCGCTATAATGATCAGCAAAACTGATTTTATACGCACGATGCAATCAAGCCCTGAAATGGCCTTGGGTATTATTCGTTCATTAACACAACGCTTACGCCATGCCACCGAAGGTAGCCGCAGTTTGGCCTTAGATAATGTCTACCGCCGCCTTGCAGACAAACTGCTAGAGCTCAGTGAGGACGCTGGCGATGGCGTAATGCAATTAGCTAAAAAGTACTCTCACCAAGAGCTCGGCAATATGATTGGCGCATCTAGAGAGATGGTGGGCAAGGTGATGGCAGAGCTCATCAAGGGTGAGTACGTGGAGCTACGCGATGGCATCATTTACATAATGCGTAAACTACCTCGTCATTGGTAACTGCGCTAAGCTTCGTCAGGCGGTGATGCATCGGGCTTGATCGACGGGGTTTTTATTGACCTGCTGGCCGTTTGGCTAACCGTTTTATTAGTCGCAGGGTTAGTCGTTGTTAATTGACTAGCCGCTGCTTTAACCTTATCGTTGCCTCGCCTGCGTTGATGCGGCAATTCAAAGTTCTGAGCTTTAGGGCGAAACGCTGTAGTGGGCAGCCAGTCGCTAAATTCCTCACCGTACACTTCCCAGATAGTGACAAACAAAGCGGCAATTATAGGCCCAATAATAAACCCCATGAAACCAAACAAAAGCAAACCGCCAAGCGTACTAAAAAAGATATACAGCTCGTGCAGCTGAGTGTCATTCCCAACCAACTTAGGGCGTAGCAAATTGTCGACGGTGCCCACCACTACAACGCAGTAAACAGTCAAGCCAACTGCTTGCAAAACGTTACCTGTCACTGCCAGATAAACTGCAGCAGGCGCCCAGACAAACGCCGTTCCAATTCCCGGCACCACTGACATAAACATCATGACCACTGCCCAAAAAAGTGAATTGGGAATACCCACAAACCATAAAGCCAAACCCGCAAGTGTGCCCTGGAGAACACCAATGACTGCCGTGCCTTTTATAGTTGCACGCGTAACCGACGTAAATCGGTGCAGGAGTTTTTTCTCATCAGTATCGTTGAGTGGTATGTAGTACAGCAGGTAATACAATAAGCGATCACCGTCCATCAAAAAAAAGAACATGGTGTACAACACAATAACGCTAGACAACAGCATCCCGAGTGCACTAGCCGTTGTTTTTTGCACAAACCCAACAGCAGCTTTTGAAAAATTACTCGATAGGTCGCTAAGGATTCCGAGCAAACTATCGCGGTAAGGCAACAGCTGTTCATAAAACGGAAGCGAGGCAAGCTTTTCGGTAAAGAGTTCTGGGTGTTGGAGCTGCTGAGCCACCTTAGGCCAAGCAATCTGCAATATGTCACTAGCTTGCCCGAGCACAGCACCGCCCAAAACAAACATCGGTATAAATACGAACGTCATGACACACAATAAAGTGCACAATGCCGCCAGGCTTTCGCGCCCCTTAACTAGAGCCAATATTTTTCGATACAGGGGGGTAAATAGTGCGGCAAATAATGCGGCCAAAAATATAGACAGTAAAAAGGGTTTGACAACAGTTACAAACAGAGCCGATATCACGATCAGCACTAGAATCAAAACGCCTCTATTAACGAGTTTTTGCTGCATGGTAATTACTTTAACCGATTGCATTGAAGTCTAGCCGACCGGGCTTAGAATGTCAGTCATAGCGCTTGCTTGCAATCATCCTGCCGTGGCATGTCCTATTTGGTGCACAATAGCCTTTTATGGCATTCGAGGCGATAATGAGCAATCAGACACCGTGCGATATTGGGCTCATTGGCTTAGCCGTAATGGGCCAAAATCTAATTCTGAACATGAACGATCGTGGCTATCGCGTGGCGGCCTATAATCGCACCGCCAGCAAAACCACTGAATTTTTGGATGGCGAGGCCAAGGGGACACAAATTGTTGGCGCTGAATCACTGCAAGCGCTAGTGAGTCAACTAACAACACCACGCAGGATTATGCTGATGGTAAAAGCCGGCAAGGCCGTTGATGCAGTGATCGAACAACTCCTGCCTCAGCTAAGCGATAACGACATCATCATCGATGGTGGCAATTCCAATTATGAAGACACTCAACGTCGGTCACTAGCCTTACAAAAACAAAATATACGCTTTGTCGGTATGGGCGTATCAGGCGGTGAAGAAGGCGCGCGGCATGGACCATCGCTAATGCCGGGCGGCGATGTCAAAGCATGGCCCGACATAAAAGAGCTGTTTCAAGCGATCGCTGCCAAGACGGAACAAGGCGAGCCTTGCTGTGAGTGGGTGGGCAAAAACGGCGCTGGCCATTTTGTAAAAATGGTGCACAACGGAATTGAATACGGTGATATGCAGCTTATTTGCGAGTGCTATCACTTTATGAAATCCGCACTGGGCATGAGCAATGATGTTATGCACGAAGTCTTTGCCGATTGGAACAAAGGCCCGCTTAATAGTTATCTGATCGAGATAACCGCCGATATTCTTGCGCATAAAACCGATGGCACACATACAATAGATAGAATTCTGGATAAAGCCGGGCAAAAAGGCACCGGTAAATGGACTGCAATCAATGCACTTGATTTTGGTGTGCCATTGCCATTAATTACAGAAGCGGTTTTCTCTCGTTTTTTGTCATCATTAAAATCAGAACGAATCGATGCCGCTACAAAACTCAAAGGCCCAAATCAATTCACTGCCAACGCAACTGTAGATGACCTGGAACAAGCACTACTTGCATCAAGGTTAATTTCATATGCACAGGGCTTTGTATTAATTCAACAAGCGGCCGAGCAGTTTGAATGGGAAATTGATTTAGCTGCAGTTGCACAGCTCTGGCGTGCAGGCTGCATTATTCGATCAGCCTTTTTAACTGACATCAGAGCCGCCTTTAAAAACAAGCCTCAACTACAAAATTTGTTGCTTGATGATCACTTTATAACGCTTATCGAAACCGCTCAGCCAGCCTGGCGCAAAACCACCTGTGATGCATTAATGGGTGGTGTTCCGGTGCCAGCATTAGCATCTGCATTGTGTTACTACGATGGTTATCGCACGGCCACCCTACCCGCCAACTTGTTGCAAGCGCAGCGCGATTACTTTGGGGCGCATACCTATCAACTACTCGAAGGCGGCGACCAAACCTATCACACACAGTGGCAGGACTAGGCAGGCCGAATTTTAAACCAAGACCGAGTATTAGCGCAGCAACAGCGCCAATACAATGGGCAGATAGATAATGGCTGCTAGATGTGTAACCAGTATTAAGCTGGAAACTTCTGAGGGGTCACGATCATGTCGCACCAGCAGCAGAAAATTAAACACCGCAACCGGTACAACCGTTTCCAGAATTAACACACCGCGTGCCACGCCAGTAAAGCCAAGGATATGGGCTAGTGAAAACCCCACAGCCATGGTTAGTATGATGCGGATTGATGACCAAAGTAGCGCTGATGGAAAATGTTTTGCCCGCATACCTGCCAGGCTCACACCGAGCGTTATCAGCATTATCGGAATGACAAGCTGGCCAAGCAGTTTGGTCGTATCAGCCACTACTTCTGGTAGATCAAAACCTGACAGCCTGAAAATCACACCTATCACTACGCAAATGAGTACTGGCGAGCGTAGCGTTTTTGCGATATTCGCGCGCCCAGCATAGACGGCATCGCCAAAACTGAAAAGCAATAACACTTGCACTGAAAAAAAGGCCATGGCATAGGCCAAGCCTTCTTCACCAAAGGCAAACAGACAAATTGGTAATCCAAGGTTACCGGTATTGCCTACCGACATCGCCACACATAGTCGCCAATCTTTATTAGCAACTTTAAGCGCGATAATTGCCAGCGGCACAATTATTAGATGGACTAGTAACGCTGCAAAAGCCATTCTGGCAAGCTCCAAAATTTCGATTTTGGATGTGGCTAAGGTATAAAACAGCAATGCGGGCATACCGACATCAACAACCAGCGTTGTTACAAATTTTATCGGGTACTCCGGCCCACGGTGATACCAAACGATGCCAATCAGCGCTAGAAACGCACTTGGAGCTAGTATCGATAAAACTTCGATCGCCAGAGAAATCACAGTGATGGTTTGTTGTTATTAAAGAGGAGTAGGCATTGCTGAGAGCAAAGTATATATCACCAATGAAACAATGGTCGCGGCAGCGGCTCAGTAAGAGAATATAACCACGCTGAGGTAGGGTGATCACGTGGAATAATGGATAAATCGATCTGCTGATTAACTAATGGTACGGGCTTACGAGTATTAAGAGAACAGCTGGTATCTGCATAAACAGCCACCTTTGCACCCGTACGTAAGCTGTATTCGGTATCCAGCATTTGAGCAAACTGCCAAACCAAACCGGGTATGCACGCAATTCGATAAAGCTGTTTTTGGTTGAGATATCTATCTGGTTTTACACGCCACTCTCGATTAGTACTATCAACTACGCGAAACAACACAGTGCCCCGTTTGTCACGCAACTTCATGCGCCAGCTAAATTGATGGCCCGCCTCGTTCCATGCAACATTACCTGGCATGGTGTAGTGACGCAGTGGTATTAGTGCTTGAAGCAGCAACCATATACCCATAAACGCTACGATCACAATTTGCCAAGCGTTCTGTTTAGGTACCTGAGCAACCACAACACCTTGAGCTAAATGCCGTCCCTGTAAGCACCAGCCTTTGCTGTTTAGCCATGCTATAGCCTGACGAGGCCAATCTGGATCAAACAATAATAAGGTGGCGGCGAGCGTCAGCCAGGGAAAAATGCCAATGTTAAATACAAACGTATTCATGATATGAAACACGCAATAAACCAAAAATACCGCCAAGCGAGTTTTTTTAAACAACAGCAATGGCGCACCCACAATATGCAGCAAGATAACACCATAGCTGGCAAGCGCAATGCCCGGATCGTGAGTGAGCCATTGAAAAATGGTGGCTTCATCGGCAGCGCTGACCTGCATCCACAAGCGCAAGGGCTCCAGGTTAAGCCAATCGTAGTTTAGCTTTACCAGGCCTGCATAAATCAAAATAATCTCGAGCTGAAACGCCATCCAAACCAAGGCCCAGTTTGGAATGGTGGAATGTGTATTTTCACCGCCCCGGCTTTTAGCTCGCGAAGCATCAACAGACCAAATACGATTAGCCGGTAGAAATATCATAATGGCGCTGATCAGCATCACCATATAAAAGTGATTTAAGTACAGGGCTTGATCGAGCAAGAAGTGATAGGAAAAACACAGTAGCAGCAGCACTGAGCAAAGCCGATAATACCAACCCAGCATTACGCCCATGGCGCTAATTCCCATCAACGCCAACACCCATTCCAGACCATTGCCAGGCAGCAGCGTGACCCATTCGAAGTGTTGATACTTGAACAACACAACTGAACTGCGATACATACAATCGAGGCAAAGAAACAGGCCGTAGTTAATACTCTCAAACAGTAATAACCCGCCAAAACATATTCGAAATACCGCTAGAGAACTGGCATCTACTTCGCGGAACACATATTTCCAAAGCCGCGCAAGCAGGCCAAATTCTCGATTAACACGCATTTTCGACACCTGTGAGCACGCTTTATCGCTTCGTCACTAAAGAGCATAACTTTAGTGGCCGCCACAACCCGCATAGCAGTCCGTCTTGAGTTTGCGCTTTTACGCGAATTTGAACAGTGTCGGTACACCAACGTAAACGGGTAAAGGATTTCAAATGCATAGTGTTACACATTTTACAGACCGTAGAGCAATCATTGCATTAGCTTCAACGTTGCTGGTTTCAGTACCCGCTAGCGCAGACGATTTAGATGTCTACAGCTCACAACTGGCTGGCCAGATAAAGCCTAATATTTTACTGGTGCTGGATTACTCTGGCAGTATGACTCAGGACGTAGGCGGCTTTAATACATCCGTTGTTGCCGATCAGAAAATCACCATACTAAAAGAGGCAGTTAACGCATTGATGATCGAGCATGAAGATCGTGTTAACTTGGGTTTGGGCTCACTCTATGGCTCCACGCCATCTGGTGTGCGTTGGCCAGTGGCTGACCTGACCGACGACCCACACACCATCGACAATGACATTACGCCCGACACTTATTCTATGCGCGACGTCATTAACGCTCAGCTTGAGCAACGTAGTGCTTATGGCGCTACCAATACCGTTGGTGCATTAGCAGACGCTGCGCTGTATTTCCAGGCCGGGCCGGTGACACACAATGATGCTAGCCTGAGCAGTTCCTGGTCTCACCATCCAGATCATTGGAGCAACGCTGATAGTAAGTATTCGGGCGGCAACCCCTATAGCGCACTACCGGCTAGTTACTTCCCGGAGGATGCTTTCCAAGCAGGCGTATCAAGCGGATCTTTGACAGATTGGTGCCGGGACTATACAAGCTACAATCCGGCCGGGCAAAACTATTGCGCAGGAAAAACGATTCTCCAATGTGTCGATCGGCCGCCAAGTTCGGGCTTCTGGGATCACGACGACAACGACAGTACACCCACTGTCGCTTATAATAGTCCCGGCTACAACTCGTGCGAGTATGAATCCAATACCGCCTGGACTCAACCCAACTATGTGTCACCGATTGCACACGAATGTCAAAAGAACTACATGATACTGATATCGGACGGCATACCAACAGTACGTACAACAGGCGCTACCCTAGATTCTGTATTGGGTGCATCGTATAGTAGCTGCGAAGATGTCAGTACTTCTATTTTTGGCGACTCGGGCGAAACTTACGGTAACTGTGGCGCTGAGATTTTGCACAAGATGGCAACCGAAGATCAAATCGCCGCTATTCCTGATTCCAAGGTTAAGAGCTATACGATTGGTTTTTCAGTAGGCGGTAGTGGCAAGGCCTATCTTGAGAAACTAGCGGCCGCCGGCCAAGGCCAGTATTTTCCAGCCGATGATAAGAAACAACTGACAGAAGCACTTGAATTGTTGCTGGACGATATCCTAAAAGGCAGTGAGAGTTTTGCTGAACTCAGTATTGATCTGAATAAAGCCAGCTTTTCCCATGACAACAGAGCGTATTTTTCCCTGTTTGATCCGAGTTCAAAACCCGCATGGAATGGCAATGTCAAAGGTTACTATGTCACTCAGACTGGACTGGTTGATGTTAATAATGCTCCGGCCATCATTACAGATGCTGAAGGCACTCGCTTTGATAGCAATGCACAAAGCTTCTGGTCGGATGCAGCCGACGGTAATGAAGTAGACGATGGCGGTGCTTCTGAGCAAATCGAGCAGGGCAACAGAAATTTATACACGTTTACCGGCAACACCATCGACACTACCATTGGCGAAGACCTTACCGCTACAGTCAATATGCTCGACAAGAGTAACACCATGATTACCGACGGCATGCTAAACAACCCTAGCGACAAAGCCGCATTACTGGATTGGCTACAAACAGCACCCATGGGTGACCCATTGCACAGCAAAGTGGTCACCGCCAATTACAGCGACAAAAAAGTGGTTTTTGCCATTACCAATCAAGGATTTTTGCATGCAATAGATGCTAGCAAGCCGACGGATATCAACACCCCGGATTCATCAGGAGGCGAAGAGCTATTTGCATTTATGCCGCAAGAATTGCTAGGCAATTTATCAGATATTAAAGCTAATGCTTCAGGCCCCGGCGGCCATATCTACGGCCTTGATGGTCAAATTACGCCTGTTCACACTGACACAAATGACAATGGTATTGTGGATTCAGGTGAAAGCCTGATGTTGGTGTTTGGAATGCGCCGCGGCGGTAACAACTACTACGCAGTTGACGTGACGAACTATAATTCGCCTCGCCTAATGTGGCGTATTCAAGGTGGCGCGGCACCGTTTGCTCACCTTGCCCAGACTTGGTCTCGCATGTCACTGGTTTCGGTTAAGGCAGAGTCTTCTCCAAATGCTGTGATAACGGCAAAGAAGGGAGCACCTAGCAAACAAGTACTCGTCTTTTCCGGCGGCTATGATGCTGCCGTGGTGGATGGCACTGACGGCAATGTCGCTGCAAGTGGTAATGCAATCTACATGATTGATCTGGATGGCACTCCGATTTGGTCAACTAGCGGCCTCGACAACGCAGAGATGGATTATTCCATTCCATCAGATTTAGTCGTTGTAGATACCGATGGCGATCGTCTGGCGGATCGCATATACGTAGGCGACACGGGCAGTCAGGTATGGCGCGTCGACTTTAACAACGTAGACGGCGGCAACGCAGAGTTCGACGTAAGCTTATTTGCGCAATTGAACGACACCGCAAATCAACCGTTTTTCTACCCACCCAGTATTGCATTGAACCACAGTTCAAAAGGCGATCACTTATCCGTCTCCTTAACTTCTGGCAACCGTACAGATCCGTTAAACGCTGATTCGCTGAATGCTATTTATATGCTTCGTGACAATGACACCGAAAAAGGCCCGCCGTCTGGTTCGATTAACGTGATCAACGAGGGTGACCTCTTCAAAGCAACGGATAACAGTATCGCCTCAACTGATGCGGGAGTTGCATCAACCGCTCATGATGACTTGGCTGCAAGCAAAGGTTGGTTTATAGAACTCAACTTAGGCGAAAAAGGCCTGTCAGCGCCATTGACGTTTGAAGGTAATTTGATGGCAACGACTTACGAGCCCAGCACCACTATGGGCGACGGTGTGTGCGATTTCGTTGCAACTGGCAAGCTCTACATCATGGATCTAAAAGATGGGCGCCCAGTAAAATACACCGATGATGGCTCCAGGGTAACAGAAGGTTTGCTAGCAGCTGATCGCATATCACCACTAAGTGGCTCACGCATTCCGAGCTCACCCATTATTCTTTTCCCAGAAGGATCAAGTCAGGTGAACATCATTGTTGATAAGGAATCAATATCAATGGTGGCACAACGGCTTCAAACAGTATTCTGGCACGGCCAGTAAGCTAAGCTCTAAGGCATGTGCCCGGTAGCCCAATGGCTATCGGGCATTTGCTCTGATTAACCCTTACGTAAGTCACCTCCCGAACGATTTATCGAATCACTCCACACTCCCCAGTATTTATTTGCGTAAACCATTGTTTCACCCGGTCAATGATTGTTCCGATCGGTCGATATCTAAAGCAGGATAACGAAATCGAGATGAAACCCGTATAATGAATATCAGTCCACTATTAAAAGAATTGGTAGATGGTGATGGTTCCGATCTATATCTAGCAACTGGCGCGCCTCCCAGTGCAAAATTCTCTGGTGCCTTGCGCCCGCTAAGTGACCGACCCTATGAAGCTGGCGAAATTCTCGCTATAGCCAACGAGATAATGAACGAAGAACAGCGTGCTGACTTTGAACAAGATCTTGAAATGAATCTAGCGATTGCACTGGATAACATAGGGCGTTTTCGAATTAACATTTTCAGGCAACGCAACGAAATCTCGTTAGTTGCTCGAAATATTCAAACTGAAATACCGCAGATCGATGATCTGGGATTACCTGAAATATTAAAAGACGTTATCACTGCCAAAAACGGTTTGGTTTTGTTTGTCGGTGGTACAGGTTCGGGTAAGTCAACATCTCTTGCAGCTTTGATTGACCATCGCAACAGCACAAGTACCGGGCACATCATCACAATTGAAGATCCAGTTGAGTACGTTCATCAGCATAAAAAATGCATCGTTAACCAGCGCGAAGTGGGTGTAGATACAAAGAGTTTTCACCATGCACTTAAAAATACATTGCGCCAAGCGCCAGACGTTATCCTGATTGGCGAGATACGTGATAGAGAAACCATGGAACATGCTTTGGCATTTGCTGAAACAGGCCATCTAGCAATCTCTACATTGCACGCCAACAATGCCAACCAAGCTCTAGACAGAATCATCAACTTCTTCCCTGAAGAGCGCAAGGCTCAGCTATTGCACGACCTGGGTAACAACATCAAGGCATTTGTCTCGCAACGCTTAGTGCCTACTGTTGACGGAAAACGCTGTGCCGCTATCGAAATTCTACTCGGCTCGCACACTGTTAAACAGATGATCATGAAAGATCAGCTATCCGAAATTAAAGAAGTCATGCAAAAGTCAGAAAACATCGGCATGAAAACCTTTGATAGCGCTTTGTTTGAACTATGCAAAGAAGGCCGAATCAGCGTTGATGAAGCAATCAAAAATGCCGACTCTGCAAACAACCTTCGCTTACGCTTGAAACTATCAGGTGGTAATGGCGAAGAGAACGAAGACGAAAGCGATATGTTGCTGCGCGGTGAAACACCCAAGAAGCCAGAAGAAGAAAAGCCAAAAGCAGCAGCGGCCCCCGCAGAGGACACACTAGATGATATCCACGCACTAATGGAACAACAGGCTAAAGGATCTGAGCCTGCCGCTGAGGAAACTCCAGCGGCTCCAGCCGCCGCCCAAGTTCCTGCAGAAAATTCTCCTTTTGAGCTTTCTCTAGAAGTGGATGAACCAGAAGAACCCGAAGAGCCTGGAGAAGATGAAGATGGCGCCCCCAGACCTGGTATGGGCATGATCGGTTAGCGATAAAATATTTCTGGCGGTGTATGAATAAATTCACCGCCAGTAGCAACAACTCCCATCAGCTATTTGATATAACGCGAAAATATCACTGTTTGATATTACTTGTGCCTATTACTTATCAATATCAAGCGACTCCTGATCATTAAGCTGCTCAAATTTGGCCGCCATTGTAGGGTTGTTTCGATTTAATTTTTTGATCGTAACGTTTTGCGCTTTATCGTTTGCAAGACGAAGGTTATTGGCGGTTTTAAGCAATGCCTCCTTGGTTCCTTGCAAATGAGTGATTGATTTATCGATCTCCTTAATTGAATTTTCAAAATGCTTGGATGCCAGCTCATAGTTTCTAGAAAATCCGGTCTTGAACACTTCAAGGTCGTTTTCAAAATTCGTGATATCGATACTCTGCGATTTTACCAGTGCAAGTTCCGTTTTATATTCAAGCGATTTCATTGCAGCGTTTCGTAACAAGGTAATAATCGGAATAAAAAACTGTGGCCTAACGATGTACATCTTAGGATAGCGGTGAAACATATCAACAATTCCGGTGTTGTACAGCTCGCTTTCAGGCTCGATTAGGGAAACCAGCACTGCGTACTCACACCCCTTCTCGTTACGATCCTTATCGAGTTCCTTTAAAAAATCTTCGTTCTTTTTCTTGCTGGCGGTGAAATCACTCTCGTTTTTCATTTCGAACATGATCGAGACAATCTCCGTACCCGCCTCATCCGAGTCGCGAAAGATGTAGTCACCCTTGCTGCCCGAGCTTGCGTCATTGTCTTTCTCGAAATACGCTCTTGGAAACGCAGTTGCTCGAATACGGTTAAACTCAGTCTCGCAATGCTGTTCAAGGGTTTCGCCAACCATTTTTGTGGACAGGCGAACCTTCATATCTTTGAGACGCTCGATCGCATCGTCACGATCTTTAATTTGTGTCTCATATTTGTCTTTCAGAGATGTCTCTGCGAGTTGTTTTTCAAGCTCCGCTTGCTTAAGACCGCTCTTAAATTCGTCTCGCTCCTTCTCGACTGCGCTTAGCGCGCCCGTGATCGCGACCTTCTGTTCAATTTGACCGGCGTCGAGCTTGGCTTTTAAGGTTTGTATTTCTTTATCTTTCGTTGTGGCCGTCTCCTGAATCGCTTTGGCAAACTTCGTATCAGCCAGCTCGGTAGCTGCTTGCTTATCACGCTTAATCTGCTCAATCTCACTCAGCAAAGCATCTCTCTTTTTTTCCACTTCAGCCAGCGCCTCGCTCACTGCAAGCTTCTTTGTGACTTCACTAGCGTCTAATTTGGCTGTTAGTGCTTGAATCTCAGTATCTTTTGCGGCGGCTGATTTTTGCAATTTGCTCCCAGCTTCGCTCTTTGCCAGTTCTACCGCACTCAGCTTCTCCTTCTCAGCTAACTCAAGTCGCTGATGCAACTGTTGCTCAAACTCACCATCTCGAACCTGTTTGAGAATATCCGCATACCCGGCTTCGTCAATCTTGAATGCTTTCCCACAGTGCGGGCAGATAATTTCATGCATCAATATTTTCCTTTTCTTTAACGAAGACTAACACTGCAAGCCACCAAATTTTCCAATACAAGAAGGGTGTGTAACCAGACGCCGCTTTATTCTACTGGCTTTGGCAATGATTCGGAGTGTCATTAATCAGCGCAGCAAGGCAGCAATTTCAGCTATGTGATCATCGTGGATATTGTCAGCCAACAATGCATCATGCAATGACAGCACGTAATCAGTGTTACTGCCACTGGGGCCAGTAGACACCCGGATATGATCGGCAATGACTTGCGGCGATGCATCTCCTAACCAGGCCTCATTGCACTGCGGGGCGATGTAGCTTAGTGCTTCAACGGCGCCAAGCTCGCTTGTCTCCACCGTCAAGTGCTGGCGTTGGTATCCATTCTTTTCACGATAGTCGAGCTGACTCAGAGTGTTAGCGGCTTCATATTCAGGGATTTTGAATACTCGCCCATCGCATTGTTCGCCAGCCATTGGCACCAGCGTAAGCACTCGCCCGGGTGCATTTGGGGTACCCCGGTGATCATGCGAGCCTTGCCAGAAACGTCGTGCCCAATCAATGGCCGTGGCTCGATAGGCAACAGTATAAGTCATGTCAGGGCGCCATATAATGGAGCCGTAGCCAAATACCCACAATGACACTAGCTTATGTAAATGATTAGATGGCTAAATAGTCGTGGCGTAGTTGCTCGTTATTGAGCACTTCTTCAGCGGTGCCACTAAACACGATTTCGCCCGTATCCAAAATTAAAGCTGAGTCAGCAAGTTTTAATGCGGCTACCGCATTTTGCTCAACCAACACCGTAGTGATGCCTTCAGCTTTAACTTCAAGCAACGCGCGCTCAATATCGTGTCGTACTACGGGCGCTAGCCCTTCATAAGGCTCATCGAGTAGTAATAGTTTGATATCGCGTGACAAAGCACGGGCAATAGCAAGCATCTGTTGTTCACCACCTGACAAGGTTGTGCCTTCTTGCTTACGGCGCTCTTTTAAACGTGGGAACAAATCATAAATGCGCTCGTAGCTCCAACCCTTGTCACCAGCGATTTGCGCAAGATCAAGGTTTTCCTCGACTGACAGGCCTGCGATGATTCTTCTATCTTCAGGTACTAGCTGCACGCCCGCCAATGCGGCTTCGAAGTCTTGTTTGTCATGCAGTGATTCGCCGTTTAACCACACTTCACCTGAGCGAAGCTCTGGTGCGGCAGCTCGAGCGATAGCGCGTAATGTTGAGGTTTTACCAGCACCGTTACGGCCAAGTAGTGCAACGATCTCACCTTCACTAATCGAAAAAGACACATCCTGCACAATATAGCTATCGCCATAATAGGCTTTAATATTGGTGGCGGTAAAATAGCCAGCGGTTGCGGTTGCGGTTGTCGCTTTTGATCGAGACGCACTCATACCTGTTCCTCCCCCAAATAGGCTTCTTTAACACGCGGATCGGCTTTAACTTCTTCCGGTGTGCCTTGGCAAATAATACGACCACCTGCCAATACTGATATACGATCAGCAAGGCTAAACACCACATGCATGTCGTGCTCAATAATGACTTTTGTCATACCGCGCGCCTTAATGCGCTTGAGTAAATCAATGGTGGCGTTGGTGTCATGGCGTGCCATACCCGCAGTGGGCTCGTCTAGTAATAACAAACGTGGCTCTTGCGCCAAGCCCATTGCCAACTCCAATCGGCGTTTATCACCCCGTGAAAGGCTGCCTGCTTCACTATCACCTAATTCACCAAGACCAACATCTTCAAGGATATGTTCAGCCTTACTCATCACTTCGGTCTCGCTCGAAAAGCGTTTGAATATGTTGAGCTTAAAGCTGCCATCTCGCTTGGCCAGAATTGGCACCATCACGTTTTCAAGTAAATCTAGCTCAGGGAATATTTCGGGTGTTTGAAAAACTCGCACCACACCAAGTTGGTTGATCTGGTGAGGCTTTTTTCCAGTTAGGTTTTCACCATCAAATACGACATGCCCAGAGTCAGGTTTGAGCCTACCGATGCACACGTTAAGTAGCGTTGATTTACCCGCACCATTTGGGCCGATGATAGCGTGAGTCTCGCCTTCTCTAACGCTTAGATCAATATCACTAAGCGCATGCAAGCCAGCGAAGCTCTTATGCACATCAGCTACGTGCAATACAACATTTTCAGTGCTCATACCTCAGCTCCGGATCCTGAAACTGCTTTTTCGGAGACTTTCGCAGGTTTGCGTGAAAACAGCCTGCCGATTCTGCGCACACCTTCCATGATTCCACCTGGCAAAAAGATAACCACGATCATGAACAATAAGCCTAAGGTCAAATGCCAACCTTCGCCAACAAACAAACTAGTAATCGACACCAAAATATTCTCCAATCCGTCCGGCAAAGAATCAAAAAAGCGATGCAATATTTGATCGTTGAAAGACGAAAATATGTTCTCGAAGTACTTGATAAACACAGCACCTACAAACGGGCCGATTAAGGTACCGGCACCACCAAGAATAGTCATCAATACCACTTCACCAGAAGCTGTCCACTGCATGCGCTCAGCGCCCGCTAATGGATCAGTAACCGCCATCAACGAGCCAGCTAAGCCTGCATACATGCCTGAGATAACAAATGCCCATAGCAGATAAGGCCGAGTATTAAAGCCGGTATAGCTCATGCGTGTTTGGTTGGATTTGATTGCGCGTAGCATCGTGCCAAAGGGTGAGCGAGTAATACGCATCGCAATAAAGAACGCAATAATCAGTACAACGGCGCAGACATAAAAACCAGGTAAGCCTGATGTTTTGATACCGAACAAGGTTGTTGAAGGTAGAGAGCGTGTTACTTCTATGCCAGCCATCGCATCAAGAGCACGACCGTCACTTAAACTAAGCTGCAGGCCCGTTTCGCCATTGGTTATTGGCGTTAAAACCGAGTAAGCCAAGTTATAAGACATCTGTGCAAATGCCAGAGTCAATATAGAAAAATAGATACCTGAGCGGCGCAGGCTCACAAAACCTATCAAGAATGCAAAGCAACCTGAAATAATCACACCAAAAATAATCGCTGGCACGATGTTCATTGTTAGTAGCTTAAACGACCATACCGCCGCATAGGAGCCAACGCCTAGAAACACCGCGTGACCAAACGACAAATAGCCAGTCAAACCAAATAACAAATTAAATCCGATTGCAAAAATGCCGAATATGGCAAATTTTTGCATCAAGTCAGGGTAGTCCGCACCAAACGGTGCTAGCCAAACCGGCATGGCGAGTACAACTACCGAAAAACAGATAAATAGGATCCAATCGCCCATTGCAGTAGGTCTAGTCATGATCAATCCTCCATTACGCCTTTGCGCCCCATCAAGCCACGCGGCCTAACGAGCAACACCACTACAGCCACCAAGTAAATAATTATTTGGTCGATGCCAGGGATAATGCTTTTAACCTCATTCATAGACGCAAACGATTGCAAGATACCTAATAAAAAACCTGCCATCACGGCTCCACCAAGTGAACCCATACCTCCAACCACCACCACTACAAACGAGAGCACCAGGAAGTCCATACCCATGTGATAGTCAGGTGGCAATATCGGCGTATACATAACACCGGCCAGGCCAGCGCAAACAGTCGCTATACCAAATACAGTAGCAAAGCGTTTTTGAATATTGATACCGAGCATGCCGACCATTTCACGATCTTGCATACCCGCTCTTACGACCATGCCAAAAGTGGTGAATTGTAAAAAAGCGAAGACACTGGAGATGATGATCCCTGCAAACGCTAAATAGATTAAGCGCCACCACGGATACACCACGTTATCGCCGAGACCAAACCATGCACCCACATTGGCACTGCCCGACACTATCGCAGGCGCCGCTTGAGGAATCGGGTTAGCACCGAAGTAATGCCTGACCACTTCTTGCGCGATGATCGCAAGGCCGAAGGTCACTAGAATTTGATCAGCGTGAGGTCGATTATAAAAATGGCGGATTAAGCCGCGCTCCATCACCAAACCAACTATCCACATGATAGGGATGGCAACAAGAATGGCGAGTGGGACTGCATAATCAACAATGACTGGCCCAAGCACCGGAAATTTGGCTGTTAAAATCGGGATTTCTTTGTAGGCATCAAAAAAGGTGATGCTTTCATCTTTAACTTTGGTGGAGAGCGTTAGCACCTTTTGCAAGGTAACCGCACAAAAAGCACCGATCATAAAAAGCGCACCATGAGCAAAGTTAACTACGCCCAAGGTACCAAACACCAGAGTTAGCCCCAAAGCGATCAGCGCATAGGCACCGCCCTTATCAAGGCCGTTTAATACTTGTAGCAGAATTGCATCCACGAGAATATTCCGATCACATTAACTAGAGACTAAAGTTGATACAGGCGGGTAAGCCAACGCATCGCGCAAATAAAAAAACCGGCCCTTATTGAGGGCCGGCTTTCTTGAACTAACCAACAAATTAGGCGCCGTTATTACACGAACCTAAATCGCCACCTGCGAACATTTCGTGGTCAACCGCGTACTCAACCTGAGCACGTGGAGTCACTTCAACAACTTCGAGTAGATCAAACTGTGAAGTTGGGTTTTCAGCACCACGTACAACGAGTACATCCTTAAAGCACTGGTGATCTTCAGCACGATACTCAGTTGGGCCGTTACCCATGCCGTCGAACTTGTGGCCTTCAAGAGCTGCACCAACCTGGCAAGGCTCGAAAGTACCTGCGCGTTCACAAGCATCTGCATAAAGCAGCGTTTGTACGTAGCAAGTGTGAGCAGCCTGTGAAGGTGGGAAACCATACTCTTGACCAAACGACTTAACAAACGCCTGAGAACCGGCATCTTGTAATGACCAGTGCCAGTTAGTTGAACCGTAGATGCCTTTAACGTTTTCGCCAGCACCTTGAGCCATTAGACGCGAGTAAAGTGGAACGATGATAACGAAGTCTTTACCGTTCACTTGCTTGTCACGTAAACCAAACTGCACCGCTTGAGTCAGTGAGTTGATCATGTCTTTACCGTAGTGGTTAAGGATCAGCGTATCAGCACCAGAATTTAGTACTGGAGTGATGTACTGGCTGAAGTCACCTGCGCCAACTGGCGTTTTAACTTTGCTTGCAGTGTTCCAACCGATATTTTCAGTTGAAGCCTGGATAGACGCTTCTTGAGTCCAACCCCAAGTGTAGTCAGCAGTCAGATGATAAGCGTTACGCTCTTTGCCATACTCTTTTTCAAGCACAGGGCCAAGGGCCGCACCAGACATGTATGCATTAAAGAAGTGACGGAAACCGTTAGCTTTTTTATCTTTACCAGTTGTATCATTTGAGTGAGTCAGACCAGCCATAAAGATAACACCGGCTTCTTGACACAAACCTTGTACGGCGATTGCAACACCCGATGAAGAACCACCAGTGATCATTACCGCTTTATCTTTTTCGATCATACGCTTGGCAGATGCACGAGCTGCGTCTGATTTAGTTTGCGTATCACCCGTTACATACTCAACCTTCTTGCCAAGAATACCGTTGCCTTTAAGGGCGCTTGGCTGAAGTGTGTTCATCATGCCGCCGTCGCCTTCACCGTTAAGGTGCTTAACAGCTAGCTTGTATGCGCGTAGTTCGTCAGCACCTTCGTCAGCATAAGCGCCTGACTGAGGAACGTTAAAACCCAATGTCACAGAGCCTGAATCACCTGGGTTGTTCAGGAAGTCAGCACCATAAGCATTACGGGTGAAAAATAGTGGCGCGCCTGAAATCGCAGCGGTTGCTGCACTGGCTTTCAATACGTCACGACGTGACCAATCACTAGTTGGATCATTTTTTTTAGTCATTTATTAGTTCTCCTCCAAAGCGGAAATAAATGTTGGCATAAAGCCAGATGTGCTGGCATGAAGCCAGATAGCTGAACGTTGGATTGCTGGCCATCTGCCCTTACCCAAGTTCGTCGCCCAATTATATGTGCTGAATATGAACACTAGAAGTAAAACGTTTCTTTTTATTTATCAACCACATAGATAAATTACGGAAATTCCAGAGTGCTGTTACGGGGTGGCAAGAGGCTCGGTGTTACGAAAGGTAACACCAAAAATCAAGCAATTGGACCAAAACGAGAATCAGACCGGAAGCGGCTTATCAAACAGCCAAGAATCGAGAACAGCATGACAATCATCGAGGCCTTCGTGTTTTAGCGCAGAGAAATCTTGCACTGTGGCTTCAACACCCGCTTGTTCCAGCTCATTGCCGACCCTCATTAGCGTACTACGCGCAGCATTCTTGGATAGCTTGTCGGATTTGGTCAATAGCACGTGCAGCTCAGCTTGGCTCTGCTGCTGGATTTCGATCATCTGCCAATCACTATCTTGTAGCGGCCGGCGAATATCCATCACAATGACCAACCCTTTCAGTGATTCTCGGCGTGTTAAATAATTAACCATGGCCGACTGCCAAGCTTTTTGCTTTGACTTGGATACCGCGGCGTAGCCATACCCTGGCAGATCCACTAAATAATGCCCCCCTGATACTAAAAAATGATTGATCAGCTGCGTGCGCCCAGGTGTTTTACCCGTTCGTGCCAATTTTCCGTTACGCGTGAGTGTATTGATCGCACTAGACTTGCCCGCATTCGAGCGCCCAGCAAAGGCAACTTCCGCCTCCGACGGCGGACATATTTGCACTTTATCGGAGCTGCATTCAAATTCAGCTGAAAAATAGATGGGGTTCATTCGATACGAACTCTGGCAGTGGACGACAGTCTGCTAAAATCAGCTCTTAACTTGGCCGACAAAGGCCAGAGTCTAACTACTTTCTATACGGTTTTCTGGAGGTTTAATGAAAAAGCTGACCAATGCGGCATTGATGCTGTGCCTTTTAATTGCAGGCTCTGCACGCGCAACAAACAGTGATGCCGATGTCGTCGTCGGTGATGCAGCAGCGGGCGAGGCCGCAGCAGCCGTTTGTGGCAGTTGCCACGGTGCCGACGGCAAGGCTTTAGTGCCTAACTATCCTAATTTGGGTGGCCAGCACGCATCCTACACCGCCAAACAGATCACTGAGTTTCGCGAAGGCATACGAGAGAACGCCGTAATGGCAGGCATGGCCGCAGCCCTGACTGATCAAGGCATTCTGGATATAGCCGCCTACTATGCAAGCCTTCCAGTAGTTAAAGGCATCGCCAGCGAAGAAAACCTCAAAGCCGGCGAAGACATCTTTCGCGGTGGTGTCACCGCAGTAGGCATCCCTGGGTGCATGGGCTGCCACGGCCCCAACGGCAGCGGCAACCCAGCAGCTGGCTTTCCAGCACTAGCTGGGCAGAACTCTGCATACATTATTGAGCAGCTTACGCATTTTCGCGCTGGCACTCGTGCCAACGATGCGGGTGAAATGATGCGATCAATTGCGAAGCGCTTGTCTGATGACGAAATCGCTGCAGTTGCCAACTACATATCTGGCCTGCACTAGCTAACCCTGTACTGTGTGGCACATCGCGGAGATGTGCCACCTGTCCCACTTTTTGGAGCATTTTCAGCCCCACATTCAGCCTGGATCTGGCTTGAACGCCTAAGATAAGCGCTAGGCATGGGGATTGCGTGACATAAGGTTTAAGCCACACCCCGGCTATTGAACTCTAATAAAGACACCCAGTCTGAATAGATACCCATACGGAGCTAATAAACACATGATTTCGAACCGAATCACTAATGCATTCAAATTTGCAGCCTTTGGTTTGATGCTGACAACTTATGCCAGCATCAGTACAGCCGCGCCATTTGCGATTGTCGATCCACCACAAAACACGGCGGACAGCGAAAAAGTTGAAGTGCTTGAGTTCTTCTGGCTAGGTTGCCCTCACTGCCACCAGTTTGAACCCGCAATTGAAGCGTGGAAAGCTGATAAGCCCGATTACGTAAAATTCGTTCGTGAGGCCCCACCTTTGAACTCGTCCTGGGAAAGTCACTCTCGTGGCTTTTATGCAGCACAACTGCTGGGCTTTGAGCAAGAATTTGTTGAAGCCATGTTTACTGCGATACACGAAAATAAAAAACGCATGCGCAAACCAGAAGCTATTGCCGAACTAGCAGCTGGCCTGGGTATGGACAAAGAAAAATTTCTTAAAACGATGAAATCTTTTGCTGTTGAAGGCAAGCTCAAGCGAGCAATGCTATTAGCAAAGGGCGCTGGTATCAACGGCGTACCCGCCATTCTGATCAACGGTAAATACCGCACGGGTTCGCGGCTAGCTGACGGAAACGGAGGTATGATCAACGTAATTAATGATCGCGTCGAAGTTGAACGCAAAGCGATGAATATCGCTGCAGAATAGTTACCGATTGTCATTCCCGCGAAGGCGCATTACTATCAATGCCTAATGCGCGGGGATGACATTATCCAATAACTACCTGCCTAAAGCCTCATCGATATCCTTAATCGGAAAGGCTCTAATAAAATCTAAAACCGTTTCAGACCCTAGCGTTTTTGAAGAGACGTTTATCATGCCACCGCTTTTCATTTGAACTATGTACTCAGCCTTGCCACTAGCAGTGCTGTTGTCAACGACCGTGCGTTTTTGGACACGGTATTTTTTGCCTGCAGAGCCTAAGCTCATGCCCATCGCAGCAATGGCTGCGAAGCCACCACCATCGCCCTCAACGCTCATCATGGACACCAGCACACTGGTGTCGCCTTGTTGATATGTACGCTCCATTGTCGTCATACCCAATAGGCTATTACTGCTAACTTCACTGCCAACAAAACCGTTTACTTCATCTGGCAGTACCGCAAGAGTTTTAGATTGCTTGAGCTGCTTGAGGCCTTCCAAACACCAATTCGCCTCATCCAAAGCATCGTCAAGCTTGTCTTCTTTGATAAGCCGCGCAGCCTCACTGCATGCCTCTGCGGATTCTTCAACCGTTTGCGCGATAGATATACTGCTCATGACAACGGTAATAACGAGCGCAACAAGATTGCGTAAATGATTTGTCATGTCGTTTGCCTTTGTGTTGTGTTTGAGCGATTGGTTGAATAACAATTAGCTTTCGCTTTTTCTTGGGTAGACATCCAACACCACAGCCTCGTTTTCAATTTTGTAAAAACGGTTCATTGTGCTGACGTTAGCAAATTCAACTTGCATAAAACTAGCCCTACCATAACATTCGTGAATATGACCAAAAATATGATACTGCGGTTTTATGTTGAGAATGCGATCAAGCAGTGAATCGGAGCCAGTTGGCTCAGTCGCTTCAGGCGTACGTTGCACCTCATCTAATATCCCGAGCGGTGGCCCGTGCGTCACAAGCACATCGGTACCTTGTGGAATGAGATCCCAGTGCTTTTCAATATCTTTGCCTGGGTCACGCATAAATGCCCAAGTAAAAAAACGCGGCGTGATCGGGCAGCCCCAAAAACGAATGCCATCGATCTCGATACCCGAATCATTAAGGTAATGAACACCGGCATCAGTTGCCATTTGTAATGCCGTGTCCGGTTGCTCTTCAAGGAAGGTATCGTGATTGCCAGCAATAAATACTTTGTGCTCATGTGGCTGAGCAGCAAACCAATCTAGGAAGTCACTATAGTCGGCCTTGGTGCCGTGCCCTGTAATATCCCCGGCGTGCAGCAGTACATCGCCATCAGGCAGCTGTACTTCAATGTGATCACCGTGGGTGTCGCTAATACATATGAGTTTCATTGCGCTCTTGGCCGGCAAACTGGCTTGCAATTGTATCCGTTCAATACTATAGCCGAATCAATGCTGATCATCTGCCAAAGTTCATTTCGACCCTAATCCTACCACCGTAGGCACGCTTGTAATTGTTACTTTCGGACCAACTTATGTTAGGCCACACTTCGAAATACAACCAGGGCCTGAACGCATTGCGCCTAATACGCACTCTAATCTCGGTACCTTGATAGTAATTCTTCGCGCCATCGTTTTTAGAGGTAATAGCACTGCCCAGCACTTCAAAGGCATAGGCAGATTTGGGCCCACGATCGGCATAGATGCCAGCAATACCACCGATGCTAGCGCCCTTATCACCGTTTAACCATCTGATTTCAGTCGAATTACGAAAGTACAATCGATCGCTTTTATAAAATAGACGTTGAAAAGCCAGCTTCAATCTATTTTCATAACCCGAGGAGCGGTAATGGTACAAATCATTACTGGTAGTGAGTGTCCAGATGTCGTTTAGTGGTTTTTCAGCTACAGCGCCAATGCGCCCAAACAATTGAACCTTACTATCGCGCGACCTTATACCGACATCAAATTTTACGCTACTACGCTCCCGCACTTTGCGTAAAAATCGCAACGCCAGGGCTACTTCTTCGTCGTCTTTTTCTAGCTGCTGTCTTTGAACGGTATCGGTACCAGCAACCGATTGGTCGTCGTCACCAGAGCTGAGCAACAATCGAAAACGTTTTTCTGATTGCGGGAGCACCAATCGTAGTTTGACCTTGGCCTTAAACTCAGTTTCGCCAATAGCGGTTTTTATGGTATCAACGCGCACCCTTGCCCAGCTTTTGTTGATACTGCCATCGCTTTGCGCAGAACCGATAAAATCATCAACTTGAATAACAAAACTCTTGAAGCGGGTGTTGACGCTGTCGTGGGCCCCATCTACTACCGAGCCAACGCTGGAAAATAGTGTCGACCCCGAGTTTTGATCCTCGTTAGTAGCCACGTTAGTGATCGCACCACTGAGGCCTGTATCATCTGCGATAACAAGGTTAAAGCCTAGCAATAGGTGTATCGCTAAATAGCCATTAAGAAATTTAAATTTCATGTGCTGCAAATTCGCTCAGAGAGCGTCATCCCCGTTTAAACCTTGTGTTTGATCTATCGCGCTAATCAGCTGCTGAAGCTCATCAGCGTTACCAATAGAAATACGCAGCCAATCGTGCAGCAAGGGCTTATCCCAATAGCGCACTAGAATGTCGCAACTATTGAGATGCAGGTGCAGTTGTTTTGCGCTAACGTGGCGAGGTGCTGCAAATACAAAATTGGCAGCGGATGGTAAAACGTCGAAATCTCGCGCTTCAAGTTGCTCAATTAGCCACTCGCGGCTCGCAATAATTTTATTAACATGCTCACGATGATAGGATTCGTCTTGCAAGCTTGCAAGCGCTGCATTTTCTGCAACCACATCCAGCGGGTACGAGTTAAATGAATTTTTAACTCGATCAAGCCCAGCAATTAAATCCTTATGGCCAAAAGCAGCACCTATACGCATTCCTGCCAATGACCGCCCTTTTGAAAACGTTTGCGTCACTAACAAATTGGGATACCGATCAACAAGAGAAACAGCGCTTTGCGCACCAAAATCAATATAGGCTTCATCAATCAATACAACTTTTGCTGGATTATTAGCAAGCAGATTTTCAATGTGGGTGATAGAGCATGCAAGGCCTGTTGGCGCATTGGGGTTGGGAAAAACGATACCGCCTATTTGTTTAGGTAACCCCGACCAATCAATTGAAAAATCATCGTGCATGGGTAATTCAATAAAAGGAATTTTATAAAGTTTGCAGTAGACGGGATAAAAACTGTATGTAATTGCCGGAAATACTAATGGCTGAGCATTCGTAAAGAACGCCATAAACGCTAAGGCCAGCACTTCGTCAGAACCATTACCCACAAACACCTGGGCAGCATCAAGGTCATGGTACTGCGCCAGTGCAATGCGCAAGCTTTGGGAGGCAGGCTCGGGGTAACGACGCAATTGAGTGCCATCGACGTCGGAAATTGCCTGTATCACCTGCTTGCTAGGGGGATATGGATTTTCATTAGTGTTGAGCTTCACGATATTCTCGCCACTACGCTGCTCCCCAGGCACATAAGGGCTCAGCTGCGACAGCAATGATGACCAATACTGACTCATAGCGATTCTAGCTCGGAACTGGAATTGATCATTGACTTGGAATTATTGGCGTACAACAGCTTATCAATTTATATTTGCAGTAAGCCCATAATAACCCAGTACGAAACAGTTGTAGAATGACCAAAGGCTTTCGTCGATCCGTATTGAATATATTACTCGAACATGACAAACACAGTCGATTACATCGTTATTGGTGCCGGATCAGCAGGCTGTGTGCTCGCAAATCGGCTCAGTGCTGACGGGAAACATCAAGTAGCCTTGCTGGAAGCTGGCCCAAGCGACTGGAATCCGTGGATCCACGTGCCCGTTGGTTACTTTAAAACCATGCATCATCCCGCCACAGATTGGTGCTATACCACTCAAGCCGATCCCGGCATCAATGATCGCACCCTGAAGTGGCCCCGTGGCAGAGTGCTTGGCGGCAGTAGCTCGATTAATGGCTTGCTCTACGTCCGAGGCCAGCGCCAAGACTACGATCGATGGGCAGAATTAGGATGCAATGGCTGGTCATACCAAGACGTGCTGCCATATTTTAAAAAAGCAGAGAACCAATCTCGCGGTGGCGATGATTATCACGGCACCGACGGCCCCTTGCACGTGAGTGACATGACCTTCAAACGCGACATCTGCGATGATTTCATTAATGGTGTTGTGGAAACAGGGACACCAGCGTCTGCCGATATCAACGGCTACGATCAAGAAGGGGTTGGCTACTACCAATTAACTGCACACAAAGGCAGGCGTTGCAGCACAGCGGTAGCGTATCTAAAACCTGCGCGTAGTCGCAACAATTTGCAGGTGCTCACAAATTCGCAAGCGACAAAAATTTTGTTTGAAGATCAAACCGCAAAAAGTGTCGAGTTTTTAAAAAAAGGTAAGCCAGAAACACTTCATGCCAGCAAAGAAATCATCCTCTGTGGTGGCGCAATCAATTCGCCACAACTGTTACAACTCTCAGGTGTGGGCCCGTCCGCACTACTAAAACAACACGGGATTGACGTCATTGCAGACGCTCGCGATGTGGGCGAAAACCTACAGGATCACTTGCAACTGCGAACGGTCTATAAAACGACAAAACCTAATACACTCAATGATGAGCTTTCAAATATTTTCCAAAAAACCAGAGCGGGTATCGAATACGTCATGCGTAGAAGCGGCCCGCTAAGCATGGCTGCAAGCCAAGTGTACGCATTCTGCCGCACAAAGTTAGCTAATGAACGCCCTGATATTCAATATCACTTTCAGCCACTCAGCGCTGACTCACCCGGCGAAGGGCTGCATCCCTTTTCAGCGATCACTGCATCGGTATGCCAACTACGGCCAGAGAGCCGCGGGCACATCCGCATACAATCAGCTGACCCATTACAACATCCGTTAATTACTCCCAACTATTTATCCACTGATCTTGACCGCCAAACTGCAGTGGAATCGATTAAGCATGTCAGAAAAATCATGGCAACCGACGCCATGCGCCCTCACATTGCCGCTGAACATCTACCCGATAGTGCGGCACAGACAGATGAAGAGCTGCTACAACAAGCACGAGAAATTGCTAACACTATTTACCACCCAACCAGCACTTGCCGCATGGGTAGCGATAGCAATGCTGTTGTGGATGCCCAACTTAGAGTGAACAAAGTCAAGAACCTACGCATTGCCGATGCCTCTATAATGCCCGAGATAGTGTCTGGCAACACCAACGCACCCACTATTATGATCGGCGAAAAAGCCGCCGATATGATTCTTAACCCGGCCTGAGAAACCCCATGTCTGCATTTGATCGAGTTCTGCAAAAAGCGACATCCGTATCAAGAAGCATCGTCTTGCCTGAAGCATCAGATGTGCGCGTGTTATCCGCAGCAAGCCAAGCGCAGGCGCAGCAGTTGGTCAAACCCATATTGTTAGGCAATCTCGATCTAATCAATCAAAGCGCCAAACAGCAGGATATCTCGCTAGACGAGATAACCATCATCGATCCTACGTCGGCAAGTACTCGGGAAAAATACATCCAGCTATTGGTTGAAAAACGTGAACGTCGTGGCATGACAAGCGAAAAAGCCATCAAAGCTATCAACAACCCGCTCATGTTTGCAAACTTAATGGTTAGCGCAGGTGATGCCGATGGTTGCGTTGCAGGCGCCATCACCGCAACCAGCGAAGTTGTGCGCACTGCGATACAAATTGTCGGCAAACGCCCTGATGCTAAACAGGTAACAAGCTTTTTTATCATGCTGTTAAAAGATCATCATCCAGTTGATGATGTACTACTCGCAGCAGACTGCGCCCTGGTTATCGATCCCGACAACGAAGCACTGGCAGCCATCGCCATCGATACAGGCAATAGCGCAATAGAACTATTGGGCATGACACCCCAAATCGCAATGTTGTCATTTTCAACCGATGGCAGTGCTCGTCACTCAACGGTAACCAAAGTAAACAGCGCAACCGCCATAGCGCGCGAACTCCAACCCGATTGGCGCATCGTTGGCGAAGTGCAGCTGGACGCAGCAGTAATGCCATCGATCCTTTCCAGTAAAGCACCCGATCAAGCAACAGACTCACCTTGCAACATCTTGGTGTTTCCTAATTTGGATGCCGGCAATATCGGGTACAAACTACTGGAACGTTTTGGCGGCGCCCAAGCCATCGGCCCTATCCTCCAAGGTTTGGTAAAACCAGTTAACGATCTAAGCCGCGGCTGCAGCACTGATGACATCGTGAACATCCTCGCGGTAACGTCTGCTCAAACCAGCTCTAAACCACCTTAACCACTCGCAAGCACTAACAAACCGCTTTTGCACGTCGATACGCGTCAATGGCTCGACAAATAACCCCTTCGGTGGCAACACAATTCTGACGGTGGCAAATTTTAGCGCGACGATTCGTGGCAAATAGCTAAACGCAACTCGTTCATGTTATTCATTTTCAATCAGTTATCGACATTTTCAAAACAACGACGCCGTGTTGAAATTTGCCGCTACACGAACCGGTGAATTAGCACAGATATGTGCTAATCAATAGCTGAGGCCGTTTAAAATAAGGCTCTCAGGCATTTTTTTGCCGACACCTCTACGCTGTTGGCACCAAGCGAACGCAACACAGCGATGCTGTTTGGTTCATATCAATGTAAGCCCCTCGAATCTAACACTCCCGGCGTTTTGATCGGAAAACACAGTGAGCTGTCGAAAACGCCAATGTTGGCATATCGCTCGCTATAGCCTTTTCAATGGTAAGCACGTGCCAGCAAAAACAGCGCACAAGATTAACCCCTAAATGGCTATTAACCAAAAATAAATCACAGGTATGCGCAGTTCAGCAAACAAAAGCAACGACGACAAAGCCAAGGTATGCATGGTTGAGAGGGTTGTGCTTAACGCGTTTGTAGAGAGGCACCTGAGAACCCTTCAGGATCACAAATGAGAGTCATTCCATTCCTATTCTTTTCATTGTTAGTCGGCGTTTTAATCGCCGCGAGTGCATGGCCTCTATTCGTGACATCCGGCGGCATACTAAGCCATTGGTTTGGTGAAGGCTCGATGCTAGATGCCATAAACAACGTGCCTGAACAAAAAATAATGGACGACTTCTGGTTTGGGTATCAGCAAAGTATGCTGATCGCAATAGCCTTAGGCATATTGGCAGCCCTCGACTACTTCTTGTTATCGCAAAACAAATTTACCTGGATTATCGCAGGCCTAAGCTTGCCACTAGCGTGCATCGGATTACTATTTGTTTTCTATAAAGATCCTGTACCTCTACTACCCACGTTCGTTATGACCGGGATAGGGCTATTTATACTCTATCGTTTTGCAGATTTAATCAGAAGGTTATTCAGCCGATGATCATTCGCAAAAAAACAAATCAAATCGTTCTAAGCACCACGCTATGCATAGCCATAGCTCCAATGGCACTCGCCGACCAGGCAGTATTAATCGGTGGCGGCTATGATCTGCACTCAACACAAGCACAAATTGAAAAAAACGTGCAGTGGGCACGGGATTCACTCGAATCAGTCGGTGTATCAACAACTGTTTATTTTTCTGACGGTGATGATCCAGCCGACGATGTTTTTTACCTGGCAACAGACGAAGAATACCATAGCCCATTTGAAGCCATGAGCCGCGTATATGGCGAGCACACGGCTAATCGCTTACGCTATCGAGGCCATAGCTTGGAAAACGTAGCGGGTGCAACCAACGCTGAAGCACTAAAAAACAATCTTGCCCAAATTTTGAATGAAGCCGAGCAATCTACGCTATTGGTGTTTAATGGCCATGGCAGCTCCTCGCATGATGCGCCGCACCAGGTAGGAATAAGCCTGTGGGGTAATACAAGCATCAAGGCTGATGAACTCCAAAGTGTTGTAAGAAATGCGACCCAACCACTACGTTATGTATTTACTCAATGCTATTCAGGTGGTTTTAACAGTATGGTTTTCGCCAACCCAGCTGAAGGCTTAGAACTCAGCAAACAACATATTTGTGGCGTCACCTCCGTATCACCGTACCGGAAATCAGAAGGATGCTCAGCACAGGTGAGCACCAATGGCTACCGCGATTACACCACTTACTTCTTTGCAGCTTTATCAGGCTACGATCAAAAGGGAGAGATACTTTCTCGCGAAACCGACATGGATAAGGATGGCCTGGTCAGCTTGCGTGAAGCTCATATGTACTCCGTTGAGACAGCAGTTAGCACAGACATCGCCTACTCCAGTAGCGACTTCTATCTCGAACGTTGGGAGCCCTGGTATCTAAAATGGCTACCAGCTCGACGCTCGCTACCTAACAATGAGTTTGCCAAAATATTCCGATCACTAGCCACCAAACACAATATGCCACTTGAAGGCAATGCTGCAAAAACAATTCGAAGTGCACTAAGGGATGCAACTGAAAACTCGGAGAAGCTCTCTGAGCTTTACCACGAAATACAGGAAGAAGAGCACAAACAGCAGCAAGAAATTCAGCTTGCGGTAGAAGCTAAATGGCCAGCACTAGGCCAGCCCTACACTGATGCGTTCAAAACGCTGGTCAGCGGTGAAAATGTTGCACAGATTTCACATTGGATAAGCCAGCACAGTGTGTACGCCAAGCTGCTTGCACTACAAACCAGATCATCAAACTTGAGTAACGATATACTGGAGGCTGAACGTTATGCAACGCAGTTGCAAAAAATGCTGCATATGCGCAAACTGGCGAGTTTAAAACAACAGCTTTATCAGTACGGGTCTTTTGAGGAAGTCGCTGGGTACGAACGCTTACTAATGTGCGAGAAAGCTCCTCTAAGCCAGTAGAAATAAGTGGCAAGCTTGAGTGAGCTGGGTACGCAGCCCTACTCTATTACTATCGAATCCCACTGTGATGAGGGTTCTGCACGGCCAACCACCTCGCCTCGAGAATTGGTCATTGAAGGCGATATAAATTGCTCGAGATCCTTAGCTGCATCATTATCCAGCACGCCCAGTTTTTGCAGTACCACTCCCAGTACAACTTCAGCGCCACGAACGTTACCATCGTCGATCTTGATGGCTACGCCTAAACCACGCTCAGGCAGCATCGCGGTATAAAAACCTTCGGCTCCTACTTTAACAAACACCTGTGGGGCATGTTTACTCATGAGCTCAGTGCACATTCTTTTAGAGCCCGCTACTAAAAATGGATGCGCGGCCAAAGCGCCTTTGATTCGTTCAATAGCTTGCCTACGATCATCAATAACATTAGATGCGTTACTAAAACGTGCAAGCGCTAAACCGATACGCTGTAACGGCACAGCTATCGATGGTATACCGCAACCGTCATAACCCCAGGGTAGCTGGGTTACACGGGTACTACTCAACGCCTCAAGCACTTCAAACCATCGGCGCTGAGCCGAATGGTTGTATAAGCGATAGTTATTAGTTTGTTCGCCAAGGTGTTTGCATATCGACAGCATGGCGGTATGTTTACCCGAGCAATTATTGTGTACGCGCGTAGGCATGCGACCAGATGCACACAGTGCGATCTGGGCATCTGCGCCCATTGGCATATGAGCACCACATTCGAGATGATCCACATTGCAGGCAATGCGGTGCAGCCATTGCTCAATCAACTGCACGTGCTCAGGTTCGGCATTATGTGATGCGCACGCTAGTGCGATATGCCGTTCATCAAGATCAAAATTATCAGCGGCACCGGATTCGATCAGCGGCAAGGCTTGCATAAATTTTATCGCAGAGCGCGCAAATACCGGGCGTTGCACATCACCCAAAGCCAGTAATGGCCGACCACTTGAATTAACCACCGCAACCGCACCACGATGACGGCTTTCGATCGCATTACCGCGCCATATATTAACTAAACTAGGGTTCACGAACTAATGCCTACTGCCTTTCGTAAATCATCCATTAGCGCCCGGCTGTGTACGCGAGCTTTTTCAGCACCGTGCAATAAAATTTTATCGATTGCGGCGGGATCAGCAAGCAGCGAATGGTAACGTTCACGCGGCTCCTGCAGTTCCGCATCGATTAGTTCAAACAACTGTTGTTTGGCATCACCCCAAGCAACGCCGTCAGAAAAAGCTTGGCGAAACTCATCCGTTTGACCCGGTGTGGCGAATGCCTGGTATATCTCAAACACGGTATTGCCTAGTGGATCTTTTGGCTCTCCAGGTTCTTGTGAGTTGGTCTTGATTTTCATAATTGATTTTCGAAGCTTTTTTGCCGTATCAAAAAGCGGAATTGTATTATTGTAACTTTTGCTCATTTTTCGACCATCGAGCCCGGACAACACAGCCGCTCTTTCCTCGACCACAACTTCGGGGATCACGAGTAGCTCACCATAGTGATGGTTAAATCGCTGGGCGATATCTCGCGCCATCTCAAGGTGTTGGATCTGATCTTTTCCCACTGGCACTTTGGTGGCCTTGAACATGAGTATGTCAGCAGCCATCAAAATTGGATAACTGAACAGGCCCATATTGATGCCTTTGTCCGGATCGCTCGAGCCAGCATCAGTGTTTTCCTGCACTACCGCCTTATAGGCGTGGGCTCGGTTCATCAACCCTTTTGCCGTCATGCAGGTCAACAACCAGGTGAGCTCAGGAATTTCCGGGATATCTGATTGCCGATAGAAGGTTACTTGCTCAGGGTCCAGCCCTAGCGCTAACCATGCACAGGCTATTTCCATTCTTGATTGGCCAAGCATGGCTGGGTCTTGACTCTTAATCAGCGCGTGAAAATCAGCCAAAAAGTAAAAATTGCGGTTTGCTGGATCTCGGCTGGCCTCAATTGCCGGGCGAATCGCGCCCACATAGTTGCCAAGATGGGGGGTGCCGGATGTGGTGATGCCGGTCAGATAAGTTTGTTTAGACATGTGCTTTTGGTCTATTCTTGTGGGCCAGTTATATCGACGCTTTTTAGCTCGATGGTTTCACTGCTACTCGTACGCGAATTGTAACAAGGTACGCAAGGCTTCAAGGATTCGATTACAACATGCCACGTTTGACCGTCATTAAAAGCGCTGATCAACTGCTGATACTGGCCATTTTACTACTGCCGTTACCCAACCCGGTGGCAGCGGCAATCAGTGATTTACTGATCGCGATGGAGACAGATGGCCGATCACACACCGTCCAGCACACCATTGGCTCTAACGGCACCGTGATTGAACTTGAGTTGCCCGGCAGCGTCATCCCTCAAGAAGTGCGTTTTATTGGGCCAGACCAGGCTGAACAGGCCGCACAATATCAAGGCAACCCACGAAAGCTCCAGCTAAATTCGGGTAGTGCTTTTGCCAGATACCATCATCAATACGGGCAAGATGTCACTCAATCTGCTGAAAACGAATACGAACTCACCACACTTTCACGCCCAGCCAACATCACCATTTATAGCGGAACGCTTGAAGAATCCAGTATGACCTGGGTGTTTCCCACCGACTTTGAAATTACGTCTTATACGGTCACTGATTCACAAACCGGCAAATGGGTTGTCGAAAACAATATGCTGACCTTTCATCAGCTATCCGACGAAGCCGTGACACTAAGTATTCGCTATCGTTTTAAACCAGCAAGCAAGCAAGCCAATAATGACGTGTGCAGTGAAGTCACAGCCAAAATCGACGCCTGCGCGCCTGATAACGATGCTGATGGAGTACCGGACTACCGGGACATATGCCTTAACAGCAACGCCAGTAAAATCGGCATCCTGGGATGCCGAGATGACAACTCACTCGTGCTGGATGCAGTCAAGTTTACTAGCGGCAACAGTTATCTGGAGGTGAGCGCAAGACAACTACTTGATCGCGTGGCACATGCAATTCAAAAATATCCGGGCATCTACTTTGAAATTGGCGCACACACTGATAACCACGGCGCCGCGAATTTCAATTTAAAGTTGTCAGGCAAAAGAGCAGAAGCCGTGCGACACTACCTCATGTTAAAAGGAGTTGACCCCAATGGCGTGCGAGCAACGGGTTATGGTGAATCCTATCCGGTCAAAGATAACGCCACATCGGCTGGCCGTCGTGCCAATCGGCGTATTGAGCTTACGCACATAAAAAAGTAACATCTCACTTGGGTGGTGGCGTTGCAATCAATGGCAAATGCAAGGCCAATCGGATAAACCTAATGCGGTTTTTCACCCAAACCTTGGTGCGTGCTAATCAAACCGATGTAGTCAAACAATCGTTTATGCCCCGCCTCATTGGTGTTTTTTAGGCGCTTACTGGCCTCAGTAAAACTCTTTACCTGCGCACTGTGATCGTCGAGTAAGAATTGCAGCATCTGCTTATCGGTGTCGCTTGAGTCGATATTGTAGTTTTTCTTTTTGTTATCAATAATTTCAAGCAGCGTGTAATGACGTGATTTGGTTGTCTCCATCGCGTTGTACGCTTGCCATGCGGCCGCAGCTTCGTTATCAAGCAATGCTGAAGGACGCATCGCTGATAGTTGCGTACCGTTTGAGTTTTTTTGATCGGATGCCACAGGGTAATCCTAGATTAAGAGCGTATCGGTCGAATTCGCTGATTATCAGCAACTGAAAAATGTCGCTCCTTTTCAGTTAATGGGCAAGTAAACCGTAATGACACTGATTGCAATTGCAAGTCCCTCCCCTGATAATCATCCTCTTTTTTTGCATCACCATAAAGCCGATCACCCTCAATGGGATATCCCAATCCACTTAAATGTTGACGAATTTGATGTTTACGACCCGTTAATAAAACGACATCCACCAGCGAATAGCCACCCTCGCAATCTACATGCGAAAATATACTCTGTGCTTCTTTGCCGTCGACTTTTTGATCCACCTTATACCCCTGCGGCAGTACAGAAAAATCACCGCGCACTATTGCTTGATAGCGTTTATCCACTTTACCTTCTTGGAGCATCGCACTGAACAAACGGGCGGCGGCTTTGCTATGGCATAACAAGATCAGACCCGTTGTAGCACGGTCAAGCCGGTGCACAAGATGAACTGGCCGTTCTGAACTGTTGAGCATTTTGGGGAAATTGATTTCCACCCAGCGATTGATACTAGCGAAATCTCCCCAGCGGCTGCCCTGACAGTGAAGCCCGTAAGGCTTAAACCAAATACTGTAATCTTGCGCATCAAATATCAGCTTAGGCTCAGGTACAAGTTGATTGAGCAGGTCAGCATTGTAGTTAAGCTCCAGCTTGTCGCCCACTTGCAATGGTTTGCTGGCACGGCGCAAACGTTTTTTGGCGTTTCCTCGCACTAACCACACCGCGCCTTTCTGCATGGCATCTTTGATTTTGGCTTGAGAGAGATTAGTGTGATTGGCCAACAAAAGACTAGCTTTGAGCGGGCTGCCGTTAGCATCTACGCTCACGCGGGTTTCAATAATATCCGTCATGAAGTTTTGCTCGCCGTGCTGCTAATGACCCTTGTCCCGCTGCTTCGTTTTCACAACTTCGTTGATCATCTTACCAAATTGCTTATCGCGTTTTCGCGCCTGCGCTATTGACTGAGTATTGTGCCGATCTTCTCTCTGCAATTTGCGCCATCGATCCAGTCGCTCAACATCTAGCACTCCCTGTGAAATGGCTTTCTGCACAGCGCAGCCCGGCTCAGTTTCGTGACTGCAATCCGTAAAACGACACCGGGAAGCAGCTTGTATAATCTCATCAAATACAGCATCAATTCCCTCTTCGCTGTCGTGCAGCCTTAACGCACGCATTCCCGGGGTGTCGATCACCCAGCCACCTTGGGTAATAGGACGCATAGCACGGAACGTTGTGGTGTGGCGACCTTTGGCATCGCCTTCTCGAACACCCTGAGTTTCCATGGAATCACCAGTTAGTGCATTGAGCAAGGTGGTTTTGCCAACGCCGGACGATCCAAGTAACGCGATAGTCTGACCGGGGCCGCACCATTGCTCTAGTTTTGTAGCGACGTTTGGTTCCGTCGCGTTTAATGGCACAACACTCAAGTATTGCATTAATTTTTCAGCCTTCGCTTGCAGTTCTGTGACCTCATTGGACAGATCAGTTTTAGTAAGCAACACCACCGGTGTTACTTCTGCCTCATTGGACAGTGCCAGATATCGTTCGATGCGAGCCTCATTAAAATCGGCATTACAGGAAGTAACGATAAATAGCGTATCGACATTATTCGCTATCAGCTGAACGCTCGCATCAGTTCCCGCAGCGCGGCGCCGTAACGAACTTTTGGGTACAAGCAAGCGCACTAAGCTATGCTCTGCATCAATCAGAATCCAATCGCCTACCGCAATATTACCGGCTGGAGCATCAGCTGTCAGCGCTACCTCTAATGGACCGTTTTCACCAAGTGCTGTCAAGCGATCGCGCTGTACCTCCACAATCCGCATTGGCAGCAAGTGCCCTAGCTCGTCGAGGCCGAGCTGAGAAAGAAAGTAGGCCGAAAAGCCCAGATCCGTTAGAGAGTAATTTGAAGTTCTCATCACGCCGCCTCGGCTCAAATTGTGCTGATAACAAGTATTTACGAATGCTGCTGGCATCTGTTGATTTTGTAGGTGTCACCGCTTCACCGATCGATCGCGCCGCTAACCAGTCGGCGTAGTCCACACCCATCTCCTCGGTTAGCTAACTTAAGGAGTTGTCAGCATAGGCTGACAATGGCAATAAAACTATGGTGGCAGCAACTACGCCGAACGCGTACAAGGTTCACGTTAACCACCGATAAACGACATCTCAACCTTGGGTCTCAGCACACTCACTTGAGTGCGGGTTTCAGAATATTTATCTTGTCGCAGCGTCCAGATGTCTCGAAGTGCCTGCGTAACCGAGCGAGTATCCTCACCACGTAGCACCTTACGTAAATCATGACCGCTGGCTGCAAATAAGCAGGTGTAGATACTACCGGTTGCGGATAGCCTTGCTCGGCTACAGTCACCGCAAAACGGTGCTGACACCGATGAGATAATACCGATTTCACCGCCACCATCGTTGTAGCTCCAACGCTTTGCTACTTCACCTTTGTAGTTGGGTGTCGCCGGTGTAATCGGTAACTCGCCATCAATGATGTCGGCTATCTCTTGGCTGGTGACTACATTGGATAGGTTCCAGGCATTGCTGTTACCCACATCCATAAATTCGATAAACCGCAATATCTGCCCGGTACCATGGAAGAATTTGGCCATCGGTAAAATGCTGTGATCATTTAGTCCTTTCTTAACGACCATATTGACTTTGACTGATTCAAAGCCCACCTTGGAAGCGTTTTCAATACCGTCTAGTACACTCTGTACACTCACCCCAACGTCGTTAACCTCCATAAATGTTTTGTCATCAAGCGCATCAAGGCTAACGTTCAAGCGTTGAAGGCCTGCATCTTTTAGGCGCTGGGCTCTTTTGAGTGTCAGTAATGATGCGTTGGTAGTCAGGCTAATATCGGTGATGCCTTCTACATCAGCAATCTTCTCGACCAGTTTTTCTAGATCATTACGGATGAGGGGTTCGCCGCCAGTTAGGCGTATTTTGCAAACGCCAAGCTCTGCCCCGGCTTTCACGACTTGCTCAATCTCTTCATAGCTGAGTAAATCGCTACGCGGTAAAAACTTGTACTCCTTATCGAAGACTGATTTTGGCATGCAATAAACACAACGGAAGTTACAACGATCCGTCACTGAGATTCGTAAATCTCGCAGCGGCCGTTTAAACCGATCCTTTACTGTGTCATCGTTGCCGGAGTTGTTAACTACGCGCTTAACCACTTAACCACCGCCCCTCTGGAAGTGCAAATCGAAGTGTTGTACGAACGCCTCAATGCCTTCGTCACCTACTGAACTGAAATCAAAGTTGACGATTACAAATGGGATTCGCATTAGGGCGATTCTTCGCTCCTGTTGTTCCCCTAAGCCTATCATCAGTTTGCCACCTTCGACATCAGCGTTCACTGTGTTGCCGTTGATTGTGTATGGGTGGTCACCCATGGCTTTTGGCAACAAACGAAAAAAATCGCTGTGCGTGATGCCCATATTTTTGTCAAACTGAGTTTGTACCATGTTTGCTTATCATCCACCAGCCACAGGTGGCCAGATTGCGAGCACATCGCTCTCTTTGAGCTGCCCCTTCTGATCTCGGTCGGTATCGCAAACAAATACCCCATTGATCAGCACCAGGTGCGCAAGCTCTCGCGGCACTTTGTATCGATCAATGATGTCATTTAACGAGGCATCAGGCGCTATCTCAATTTTGGCAATATTTCTGACAGCATTTGCCGGCAGTAGATCACCTAACGTTGCAAAAAGCTTAAGCGTTATGTTCATGCAGAGTGCTGTAACATTTGTGCAGTCATATCGCTCAGTCGAATGTCAACGGCTGATGCTGGCTCTGAGCACTCGCCAAATAAGCCTCGCTTAACCGCGAAGGGTTTTCCATCAGCTTTTGTTTCCAATCACCCAAGTGCGCACCTGTTTGAATTAAGCCACGCATAACCCCAACGTGCTGAGTCAACCCTAAGCTACTTGCACCCACCAGCACATCATCTTTAAATTGTAAGTTCAGGTATTTGAAGTTTTCTTTGTCACAAAGTTCCGACTCATCCCCTCCAGGTACGCCCATCCACATGCCAAACGAGGTGGAAATTAGCCCTACCGTATCCAGCACGTTCATGTTGATGTTACCCACGTGTGGTGTTTGATGCCCCTGCACCATATTATGTGCTGCGATTTTACCGTGCTCAACCGCTGTAGGTTGAATCGCTTGTACGTAATAATCACCGGTCGAAAAATCTCGCCCTTGCGCAACATCACCAGCCGCGTACACATCAGGTTTATTGGTTTGCATAAAGTCATCAACAACAATGCCCATATCAACTTCGATACCGCTGCCATCGAGAAATGCGGTATTAGAGCGTACACCTGTTGCACAAATAACCAGATCAGCTTCAAGAGTTTCACCGCCATTAGTTTTAACTGACAATTTGCCACCGTCAGCTTCAGTGATTTCATCAACCCGGGTGGACGTAAGCGTACGAATACCTTTGTTTTGGCACCAATCCTTTATCATCGTGCCCATGGTTTCGTTAGTCATACGTGACACCATGCGATCTTCCATTTCGATAACGGTCAAATCAACCTGACGAGAGGCTAGCGCTTCTAAGATGATGCAGCCAATAAAGCCTGCACCCATCAAAATTACTTTAGAGCCCGGCTCTGCCCGCTCAATGATTTTATGAGCATCAGCCAACGACCAACAGTTGTATACGCCTTCTAGGTCAACGCCCGGTATTGGCGGCTTGACCGCAGTAGCACCAGAGGCAATCAGCAGCTTGTCGTACTCAATCGAATCATCACCCAGCAGATGCACTTGCTTTGCGCCAGTGTCGATGCTGCTCGCCCTGGCATGGTGTACAAAAATCCCTTTGCTCTGAAAGTGCAGATTGTTTTTGCGCAAATGCGTAGCTTCAGCCGGGATATTGCCTACCAGATAGTACGGTATCGCCATACGTGAATACGGGGGATCCTGTTCTGCTGCGAGCAACGTCACGATACAGCTAGGGTCGTATTTTTTTAGATGCTCAGCTGCATTAACGCCTGCTGGCCCTGCGCCGATTATCACGTGATGCATGTTTTCCCCCGACAAAAAAGGCGCAGTCGAAGTGCTGCGCCCATAAGATTAACTAATATAACGCTGGTGCTCCAGCGCATTCCAGCGGCATATACCGCTGGCCTGGCAATAGCGCTATCCTGGCAAGCCAAACTTCTGGTGCGTCTCTGAGCTCACTGTACCATCTGTAGTCCAGCCGCGAAGCTGATAGTACTCTGGCAACATCTTATCTAGCTCATTGACTCTACCTTTGGCTGGCCCTGCGTTAGCCGCTTCTGTCAGGAGGCGTTGTGGTAGCGTATCGTCAGCGCCAGTCAAACCGGCCTTGGCGTTGAATTCGCGCTCCATATTCCAGATGCGCTCACCCACTTCCATCATCTTCTCGGTCGTCCAGTTGCCATCACAAGCAGCATCTACCTGAGGTGCGATGTCATCCATGGTCCACGCAAAGGTGGTGAACACACAAAGCCCAGCCGAATCCACTGCCGCCGTAGCATCCTGGAAGGCCTTAACCAACCCAGGCTTTCCAGCAGAATCAAGCGGATCAGTTTTTTCCGGAATCCCCAATATTTCAGAAGCGATGGTGTAACCACGTAGGTGGCAAGCGCCGCGATTTGATGTGGCGTAAGCCAAACCAATACCTTGAATGCCGCGTGGATCGTAGGCAGGAAATTCTTGACCCTTAACTGTCATTGACAATTGAGGCTGGCCGTATTTTTCACAAAGGCGCTTGGAACCTAAACCAAGATCACGTCCAAAACCTTCACCTTTAGCGGTGACTTCAGCCGCCCAACACAGTGCTTCGGCAGAACCAAACTTGAGTTCCATGCCACCCGTTTGCTCGGTAGTAATCGCACCAGTTTCAAATAGCTCCATCGCAGCAGCTAGTGTTGAACCAAACGATATGGGATCCATGCCGTCTTCGTTACACAGAAAATTTGCGTAAGTGAGCGCATCGATGTCATCAACACCCGTGTCGGGGCCCAAAGCCCATGCTGCTTCATACTCCAGGCCGCCTGAGTTAATCCAATACTCCGGTTTATCTTTAACCGAAAAATGTGTGCGATCAATGGTGGAAATTCGACCGCATGCGATTGTGCAAGAGAAGCATGCGCCGTTAGTCGTCAGATTAGGCTTGCCATCACTCTTGCGTGGTTCGTGCATCGCCTCACCACCCACGTTTGCCGCGCCCTCAAACTGAGTTTCTTTCATGTTGCGAGTCGGTAGCGCACCCACTTCATTGATTACGTTCATGAGTACTTGCGTACCGTAGGTTGGCAAACCTTGGCCAGTTACTGCATTTTCAGCAAGTACTTTTTTACCGGCGTTAGTTGCCGCCATAAATGCCTTTGGATCACGCAAGTTACCCAAGCCCTTAGTACCTCGCACTATGACGGCTTTCAGATTTTTTGAAGCCATCACGGTACCAACACCAGAACGGCCCGCGGCACGATGCAAATCATTAACGATAGCCGCGTACAGGTTGCCCTCTTCAGCACTACGTCCAACGCAGGCAATTTTTGCTTGTGGGTCTGAGTGTTTTGTGCGCAGCATTTTGTCGGCTGCCCAAACTGACTGGCCCCAAAGATCATCAGCTGGCAGTAGCTCAGCCTTGTCGTCTTCAATGTTTAGATACATTGGGCTAGACGCTTTACCTTCAAAAATAATCATATCCAGGCCAGCGAACTTCATCTCAGCACCAAAGAAACCACCTGAGTTAGAGCAAGCCACGGCGTTAGTTAACGGGCTTTTACACACGACTGAATAACGACCGCCTGTTGATGCAACCGTGCCAGTCAATGGGCCGGTAGTCATGATGAGTTTGTTATCGGGGCCAAGCGCATCAGTTGTTGGATCGATCTCTTCAACCAGATAGCGTGTAGCCAAACCACGCTGACCGAGATAGTCGTTAGCCCACTCCATATTGAGCGGCTCTTCAGTAATGTTGCCGCTAGAAAGATTTACCCGTAGGATTTTTTTTGTCCAAGCCATGATGATTCTCCTAAGCGGTGGCGTTATCGGTTTTTGATGCCCAAGCTCGCATTCGGTCAAGACCGGTTGCGTTGGCATCAATAAAGGTAATTGCTTGAGTAGGGCAAGCTTCAACGCATTGCGGGTCACCGCCACAAAGATCGCACTTAACGACCTTGCCAGATGATGCGTTGTAGTTAATCGTGCCAAATGGGCAAGCTATTGTGCAGACCTTACAACCCACGCAGACATCGCTGAGCACATCCTTTGAGCCATTAGCGGGGTTAAGCACAATCGCATCAACGGGACAAGCCTGCATACACCAGGCTTCATCACACTGGGTGCATGTGTAAGGCACAAAACGGCCTTCATCGTGGAAGCTAAACACCTTAATACGGGATTTAGAGGGATTAACCATACCTTCATTTTCGACCGAACAAGCCGATTCGCATTGCAAACAGCCTGTGCATTTGCCTGGATCGATATGTAGTGACTTCTGCATTAATCCGCTCCTCCAAAATAATAGATAGTCGTAGGCTAGCGCTTGAAAGCCAATTGGCCAAGGCAGCCTTTAAGATCTTACACCCTATGAAATTTGCTAACAGATTGCAACTGTTTGCGGTCGATACCAGCGGCGGTTCTAAGGCAGTTGGACCAATGAGCCGCGATAATGGCGCCAAGCCCGTATTGCAGGCATCAATGTGTGCCTACGGAATAGTTAATGAGCCTCTTCCCAGCTATTACCTATACCTGTGTCAACAACCAGCGGCACATTTAGCGCCGCAGCGTTTTCCATCAGCGCAGCTAACTGCTCACTTATTTCATCAGCCTCGCCTGCTTTGACCTCCAGCACCAGCTCATCGTGTACTTGCATAATAATTCGCGCATCAACCGATTCCTCTGTCAGCCAACCTTGTGCAGCAATCATCGCGCGCTTGATGATATCGGCCGCTGTGCCTTGCATTGGCGCATTAATAGCCGTGCGCTCGGCGTATTGGCGCAACTGGCCATTACGCGCATTGATATCGGGTAGGTACAGGCGTCGGCCATAAACCGTTTCAACAAAACCCTGTTCTTTCGCCTTGATTTTGGTTTCGTCCATATACTGCTTAACGTCAGGGTAGCGCGCAAAGTACAAATTGATATATTCCTGCGCCTCGCCTCGAGAGATGTCCAACTGCTTGGCTAAGCCAAACGCACTCATGCCGTAAATCAGACCAAAGTTAATGGCCTTAGCTGATCGACGTTGATCAGAATCAACGTTATCAGGAGGCACAGCAAACACCTCAGCGGCTGTTGCGACGTGCACGTCCAAACCGTTCGAGAATGCACCAAGCAATCCCTCATCACCCGACAAATGCGCCATGATGCGAAGCTCAATTTGAGAGTAATCGGCAGCGAGAATCCGATACCCATTAGGCGCAACAAACGCTTGGCGTATGCGCCGACCTTCTTCGGTTCTAACCGGAATGTTTTGCAGGTTAGGATCCGTGCTAGATAATCTTCCAGTGGATGCAACCGCTTGATGATAAGACGTATGCACACGCTTGCTATTGGTATCGATCTGTAACGGCAGCTTATCAATATAGGTAGACAATAGTTTCGACAAACTACGGTGCTGCAAAATCAACTTTGGCAGAGGGTAATCAAGCGCCAATGTCTCCAGCACATCTTCTGCGGTAGAAGGTTGTCCTTTCGGTGTTTTCCGAATTATCGGAAACTGTTTTTCTTCATAAAATATTTCCTGAATTTGTTTAGGCGAACCTAAATTAAATTCTTTACCCGCATCAGCATATGCATCGAGCTGTACTTCTTCCAATTTTTTATGCAGCACAAGGCCTTGCTTTTTTAGCTTGTCATCATCAATCAACACACCTTGATATTCCACCACTGCCAATACTGACAACAATGGTATTTCCATATCTTCGTACAGCGCTTTAAGTTTCGCGTTTTCCTGCAGCTGCGGCCACAGTGCTAAATGTAACTGCAAAGTGATATCGGCATCTTCTGCAGCGTAGGGGCTAGCTTGCTCAATGGGTATTTGATTAAACGTAAGTTGTTTTTTACCTTTGCCTGCTATGTCCGCAAACTTGATTGTATCAACCCCTAGATATTTACGCGCCAAACTATCCATGTCATGACGTGTGGCGGTTGAATCCAACACATAACTTTGCAGCATGGTGTCGTGTGCAACATTACTAAGATGAATATCATATTTACGTAACGCATTAATGTCGTACTTAATATGCTGGCCAAGCAAGTTGTTTTTCTCTTGCTCTAACAACGGTTTGAACTTAGCCAATACCGCATCGCGATCCAACTGCTCGGGCGCACCTTCATAGTCATGTGCAAGTGGTACGTAGGCAGCTTTGCCTGGCTCAACAGCAAACGATAAACCGACCACTTCTGCTTGCATATAGTTGAGGCTGCTTGTTTTTGTATCAAACGCAAAAATTTCAGCTTTTTTAAGTTTAGCTAACCAGGTGTCTAGCTCTTTCATTGTGGTGATGGTTGTGTAGTCAGCCGAAGCGTTACCCGCAACCGCAACCGCAGCCACTGCGCCTGAATTAGCAATCGTTTTTGCTGCCGCTGGGTTTGCTCTAGCAACGCTGCCTGGCAACAATGGCGATTTACCATCGGCCAACTCTTTGGCAAAGGTTCTGAACTCTAACTCGCTGTACAACGCGGTTAATCGATCTAGATCGGGCTCTTGTAACTTGATAGCTTCAATGTTTTGCGCTAACTCAAGTTGAGTACGAATGGTGGCGAGATCTTTTGACATGGGCAGGTGGTCAATGCTTGCACGTAGCTTTTCACCAATCTTGCCTTTAACGCCATCTGCATTGTCGATAACCGCTTCAAGCGTATCGTGAACTGCCAACCATTTAACCGCCGTTTTTGGGCCACAACTTGGTACGCCCGGTATGTTGTCAGAGGTATCACCAACAAGGGATAAGTAATCGATAATTTGATCAGGGCGAACGCCAAATTTTTCTTCAACACCCAGAGCATCCATCGTGGTGTTGTTCATTGTATTGATAAGCGTAACGTAGTCATCAACCAGTTGAGCCATATCTTTATCGCCCGTGGAGATAATCGTTTTTAGCTTGCGCTCACTTGCCTGGTAGGCAAGCGTACCAATAACGTCGTCCGCCTCAACACCCGATTCGATAATCAACGGCATGCCCAAGGCTTTGACAATTTTATGCAACGGCTCAATCTGAGAACGCAAATCGTCAGGCATCGATGGGCGGTTAGCCTTATACTCCGAGTAAATATCATCACGAAACGTTTTGCCCTTGGCATCAAACACCACGGCCATACAGCTTGGGCTGTAATCGGCTATTAGCCGACGCAACATATTGACAACACCATGCACCGCGCCGGTGGGCTGCCCTTTGGAGTTGGTTAGCGGTGGCATGGCATGAAAAGCTCTGTATAGATAGGAAGAACCATCAACCAGAACTATCGGTGCCGAATCGGGTGCTGAATCATCAGGCTTGGCGCTAGGCATACAAATTACTCTTAACGACTACAATTCCTAGTGTACGTCAAACCAGGCACAAACAGCCCTGAGGAACTTATGCGACAACTGTCAGACAAGAACAAAATGAGCGCAAATGAGCGCGATAAATCGTTAACCCGCGACTCCTGGAAGATATTCCAGATCATGGCCGAATTTGTAGACGGCTTTCAACAACTGGCCGATATCAGCCCATCGGTGAGTATTTTCGGCTCCGCTCGCTTTAAGCCCGACAATCCACATTATCAAGCCGCAGAGCACATTAGCAAATTGCTGTCGGATTCTGGATTTGCCGTGGTAAGCGGCGGTGGCCCCGGCATTATGGAGGCGGCAAACAAGGGCGCCCTGGCAGGTAAGTCAGCCAGCGTTGGTTTGAATATCAAACTACCTCACGAACAGTCAGGAAACGGCTATCAAGACATCAGCGTAAATTTTAAATACTTCTTTGCCCGCAAAGTGATGTTTGTTAAATACGCGTCGGCCTACGTGGTAATGCCAGGTGGTTTTGGTACGCTCGACGAGATGGCCGAGATCCTTACGCTAATTCAAACCGGCAAGTCAAAACCAATACCCATCATTTTATATGGCAGTAGTTTTTGGGAAGGCTTGATTGATTGGTTTACCGAATCGCTAGTTAAGGAAGGCACGATCAACCCAAAAGACTTAGATCTATTTAGCATCACAGACGACCCACAACAGGTGGTCGATACTATTTTCGATTTTTATGAGGGTGTTGATATTGACGGCATCGTCAATCAATCTCAATTGATGATGGAGTTATAGCCTCTCACCACAACGCGATTTCAAGCTGTGTTTTTGTCAAATACGGGCGGCAGTTATGCCGCCTTTATGTGTTGCTGAAGCTCAGCTTCAACCAAGTCATACTGCTGCAAAATCGCATCTGCCAACGTCGCTGCGCTATCAGTATCGTTGTTTCTTATCGACTCTTCTAATTCTCCGCAGGTGGATGCTAGTTGTTCTGCACCCAAATAGGCAGAGCTCGACTTCATGCCGTGAGCGATTGCCTTGGCTTGCTCAAAATCTGCATCGTTAACAGCCTGCTGTAATTGAATAAGTTGTTCAGGGGATTTTTCAAAATATAAAGCCAGCACTTTACTTAGTAAATCGGCTTTACCGGGACGTTGTAGTTCGCGTATTTTATTGATAGCCTCCATGTTGACCACTTCAGCACGGCTTTGCTCTACTGCTGGTGATTCCAGCTTACTTGAATCACTCACCTTAGCCGCTTCACCTGAATCACTTAAATTAATGTCAGGTGTACGAATATTAAAAACGTTGGTCGAGTCATCAGATACATTCGCAGCGGTCCATATTTTTATGACGTTTGCTATTTGCGATTTAGATACGGGTTTGCCGATGAAATCCTGCATTCCAGCATCCAAACAACGCTTACGATCGCCAGGCATCGATTTGGCAGTCAATGCAACAATCGGCGTACTGACATTCGGGCCATTGCCTGCCTTAATTTTACCAGCGGCAGAAAATCCATCGAGAATCGGCATCTGACAATCCATAAAAATCAAATCGAACAATCGTTTATCTGCGGCCACTACAGCTTGTTCACCATTAGCCACCGTATCGACGCTGCAATGCAAGCTTTCCAACATGGCAACTGCAACATCCAGATTAATTGCATCATCTTCAGCCAACAACACCTTGGTAGGTGAATCATTAATTATTTTGCGATCGTCATTTTCAGTTGCTTGAGTATTGTTATTGCCATTGGTAAATATGAGATCACGTAAACATTCACGCAATTGAGATTGGCGAGCAGGCTTACTAATATAAGTTTCAATTCCCAACTGCCGCATCTCGCTTGCGCTTAGTTCTATAATTGCTGATGTCAACATCATCGCCTTGGTAGATGCTATTGCGGGCGTGCTACGGATCCTACGTGTTAACTCTATGCCATCCATTTCTGGCATATGCAAATCAAGTATCAACATATCAAATAACTTGTTTTCAGCCGCCGCCTCATTAAGAATGCTCAGCGCTTGCGCACCACTTTCAGCACACTCTGCCTCCAAGCCCCATCCCGTTACCTGATGAAACAATATGCTGCGATTAGTTGCGTTGTCATCAACAATCAGTACGGTGGCACCGCCGAAGTTACCGGCATTGAGTTTGCCAGCATCCTCATCCGCTACGCGCTGAAACTGGCAAGAAAACGTAAAGCGCGTGCCTTCACCAAGCCGACTGCGAAACATGAGATCGCCACCCATTAGCGAAACTAGCTCATTCGTAATGGCTAAACCAATACCTAAGCCACCGTGTTGCCTTGTATTGGAATGGTCTGCTTGATTAAACGATTCAAACAATCTTGCTTGTAGTTCTGGCGAAATACCCGACCCGGTGTCTTGAACATCACACTTAAACATATGCAGTAATTCTGTTGATTCGGTTCGCGATAGCCTGATCACAATCTCGCCATCACAGGTAAAGGCGATTGAATTTCTTATTAAATTATTCAACACTTGGCGAAAACGAGCAGCGTCGCCTTCAACAAACTTTGGCAGCTCTTCATCGACATAACAAATTAGCTCTACGCCTTTGGATTGAGCTGACGACGCTAATATTCCACAGACTTCTTCAGCGCAGGCACCGATATCAAATCTAGCTTGCTCAAGACGCATATCACCCGCTTCCATGCGCGAGTAGTCAAGCAAATCGTTAATTATACTGAGCAACGATTCAGATGAAGATGCTATGGTTGTCGCAAAACGCTTTTCTTTTTCTGGTAAGTCACATTCGTTCAAGAGCTCGCTCATTCCCATTATGCCGTTCATGGGTGTGCGTAACTCGTGGCTCATATTAGATAAAAACTGCGCTCTCGCCTTTTCAGCAGCTTCAGTTTCACGACGGCTAACCACTAATTCTTTTTTCAAGCGATTGACTTCGCTTAAGGCGATTTGAAGCTGGCTCTCACGGGCTTTATTTTCTGGAGCAATACTATCGATCATCTGTTGCGACGAATTTTTGCTTCCGGCATCCGGGCCTTCGGCATCCGGGCTTCCGGCGCCCGGGCTTCTATCACCGCGGCTGTCTTCAGCCATTTCAAAATTCTCATCGTCGAGCGCACTGTCAAACTGATAATCGCCAATTTGAACATTAGCAAGGGCTGCGTCAAACTCGGTAACAGGTGATGACAAGTCTCGAAAACCAATCGCTGCATACAATGCGACAAGCAGAGTGGAGATGCCGAGTGCTGCAACCTCATAGGCGTTTTCAAAAATGATTGCCAAAACTGGACTGGCAATCGCACCTTCATTCAACCAATCGATCTCCCACGGCCAATAGCCAACCTTGAAGCTAACTAGCGTCATAACACTTGCAATAAACACCAGCAAGATGCCAGCGAGTATCAGTATTAAAGAAGACTCAATTTTTCGGGAATAATTAGGCACGCAACTCTCAGCAAATTGATCAGAGATCCAGAAGGATTCCCTTAAACACTATTCAATTTTCTATAAAGCGTTATCGGCGCCCCCACAGACTACTTAATGAGAACTAGTTCACGGCCTGTATACGTGAATTAGAACCCACCCTACGCAAGTGTGATCTATCGCCCACAGCCTTACAGAAACCACGACGCATTAACAAAATTTGCTACAGAAATGGCGTATTCAGCCGTTTCCACAAGCTGGCGGAACCAAAAATCGCCCTTGGTAATTAGCGGTAGGACTAAAAAGATGAAGCACCAAATCAAAGGTATCTGTGTCGGACTACTCACACTTGCGCTCAGCAACAGTGTGTTTGCAGAAGAGGCTATCAGGCTTAATTTCGGGGTTTATAGCTCTAATAAACCTTCTGCGATGGTGAAAATTTTTAAGCCAACACTTAAAGAGCTGGAAAGCAGGATGTCGGCCAAGCTTGGTCGTGAAGTTGATATTCGGATGCAAATTGCGAAGGATTATGAACAGGGTATTTCACACCTGACCTCAGGCAAGGTGGATTTTTCTCGGTTTGGCCCCGCATCCTATCTTGAAGCCAAGCGCATGAATAGCGATATCAAAATTGCCGCAATGGAAAGCAAAAATTCTAGCAAAGTATTTTATGGTGTTATCGCCGTACACACTGACAGCGATATCCAACAACCCAGCGAACTAAAGCACCGATCTTTTGCATTTGGTGATGAAGGGTCGACCATCGGTCGATTTCTGTCGCAACGATTCTTGCAAGAAAACAACATTCTTGCTGAAGATCTTAGCAACTTCGAATACCTAGGCCGCCACGACAAAGTGGGTACAGCCGTGGGTGCTGGTGATTTCGATGCTGGTGCATTAAACGAAAGAACATTCAAAAAATTAGTGGATAAGGGCGAACAGATACGCGAGCTTGTGCGTTTTCCAAATGTGACTAAGCCATGGATTGCACGCTCTGGCCTTGACCCAATTGTCTTTACCGCGCTAAAGCAATCATTGCTTGAACTAAAAAACCCAGACGCGCTTAAGGGGCTCAAAGCTGATGGATTTCTTGAAGGCACCGACTCTGATTACGCGCAGATCCGGGCAGCGATGGAAAACAACTACATGTTCTTTGAGGAGCGTGAGCGGCACAGCACGATGAGCAAAGCAGCGACAGTTGCCGAGCCTGCAAGCAACTTGTCAGCCATCGCAAGCACAACAATCGGCGCTACGGCCACTGCTGCCACACCATCAATGGAGTCACCAGAAGTGACGCCTACCTATATCGCGCCAAATTTCAAGCAAGCGAATGGGAAAAGCATAACGATCAATATCACGCTGCCTTCAAGTGTCTTGTCGGACCAACAAACAGCTGGTACTGGCCCTCAGCATTTGACTATTAACCTGGTCATTCCGGAAGTAGCTGCAGGAGTGCAAGAAGCGCTGAAATCCGCCGATGCCGGCGAGCTCTAGCTTTTTAGCATCGCTCCATAACAACGGAAGAACATAACGTGTTTGGAAAGTTATTTAAAAATTGGCCTTTGCGGCGGCAGATATTCCTGCTAACAGGTTGCACCATTATGATGGTGGGATTGATTGCGGCTGAGTTTGCGCGCAACCAGGAAACAGCTAGTTTTAAAAGAAACTTCAACTACCAAACTCAAAAACTGGTGTCGATGCTTTCTGCTACATCACTTGATGCCATCTTGAGCGAAGACAGGCCCGTGCTAGAAACCATTATCAAGCAACTGGTTGAGAACGATAGTGATGTAGAAGCGGTTACGATTCTCAATGAAAACGAAGAAGTGCTTAATTCTTGGATCAAAAAAGGATCAACAGCAGCATATGCGGAGAAAATCGATTATTCACACGATGTGCTGGTAGAAGGTGAATCGTTTGGAAAAATATCGGTGATATGGAACGTGGCCAAACAAACGGCAGAAATTCAAACGCACGTTAAGAAACTCTATTTCTACGGCATCAGTGTTTCAGCACTTTTAGCGCTAGTTGTTATTGGCCTGATCAATGAAATTGTTGTTAAGCCGATCAACGCCATTGATCGTCAACTGCAATTACTACAACAGAACAAAGCAACTGGGGATTTCCATCTCGAAGCTGCAAAAGAGTTAGTTAACTTAGGCAATAGCGTGAATGACCTTGGTAGTACTCTTGAACTGCGTAAACGCCGCGAAGCAGAGCTAGAAGAAGCATCGCGCGCCAAATCTGAGTTTCTTGCCAACATGAGCCATGAATTACGCACACCCATGAACGGTGTGTTGGGCATGCTGTCACTACTAAAAGAGACACAACTAAACCCTGAACAATCCGATCAGATAAAAGTTGCTACCTCATCTGGTAGAAGCTTGTTGAGGCTGATCAATGACATTCTTGATTTCTCAAAAGTTGAAGCTGGCAAACTAGAGTACGAATCTATTTCATTTTGCCTAGAGGGGTTAGTAGAAGATTCAGCTGATGTGATGGCCGAACAGGCTCATCGCAAGAACCTGGAGCTAATAAGTCACATTGATCCATCGATACAACGAGAAATTGTTGGTGATCCAACACGGATACGCCAGGTTGTAACGAACCTTGCCAGTAACGCGGTCAAGTTCACTGACGAAGGTGAGATCCAGATACTGGTTGAAGCACTAGAAAACGATGAAGCTCAACCAATCCTGCGTTTTAGTATCGTTGATACCGGTGTGGGCATAGCAGCGGATAAAATCGATTCAATATTCGATTCCTTTGCGCAAGCTGATGGATCAACAACGCGAAAATACGGTGGAACTGGGCTCGGCTTAGCCATTAGCCGTCGTTTCATCGAGGGCATGGGGGGACAAATAGGTGCAACGTCAAAACCAGGGGTAGGCAGTACTTTCTGGTTTGAACTGCCGTTACAGCACTCTGATGACATCACACCTATTGCCACTGTGAAGCCAGAGCTAAATCAGGTGAAGTGTTTGTTAATGGAAACTAACTCAGCTTCTCAAACATATATGCAGCAACTGCTGACAGCACAGAATATGCGCGTTGATTGCCAATCCAATGGTAATAGTGCATTGCAATTACTACGTGAAGCCCACCTTACAAATGAGCCATATGACATCATCTTATTCAACAGCTATTTAAGCGACATGCCTGGAGATGTTTTTGCCCGGTGTGTAGAAGGCGATCCAGCGTTCGACAGCACCAAGCTAGTGTCGATGACATATGTTACACACATTATGCCGGATCTCTACCCGCATAAAAATCCACGTATTACGGCCCAAATAAGTAAACCGATTAAACGATCGGAACTACTCAGAATCTTATCTGCAGCAGCAACAGGGCAACAGTTAACCAGTACTGTCGATAAAACCGTGAACAGAGAACAACTGGCCGCGTATGCCGGAATCAATATTTTGGTAGTTGAAGACAACGCGGTGAATCAAGAAGTAGCGCTTGGCATGCTAAACAAGATAGGTTTCCAGGCAGAACTTGCAGACAACGGCCAAGAAGGTCTGGATGCCCTGGCGGGCGGTAACTTTGACCTGGTATTGATGGATTGCCAAATGCCAGTTTTGGATGGCTATGCCGCAACAGCAGAAATTCGCAAGCGTGAAGGCGGTACGCAGCACACCCCTATTATCGCGCTCACGGCAAATGCAATGACAGGCGATGCGGAGAAATGCCTTGCCTCCGGTATGGATGACTATCTCTCTAAGCCTTTCGAACCCGATGCTTTAGAAGAAAAAATAATCTTCTGGCTCTCCGCCCGATTAAGCGAGTTGATGGATGAACCATCAGCCAGGCTTTCAGCATAAGGGGGGGGGCGATAATGAATAAATTATCCATGACTTGCAAACAGCTTAAGATGATCATCGCGATATTCGCGTTGTACATGGCCTTACCTGCCTCTTATGCTTTGGCGATACCCTCACCTGATCTGGTTATTAACCTATCAGCCAGTGTGGCGCAGCTTCTAGGATTGTTCAGCGTGATTTTTGGCGGCTTCGCGCTCAAAGGCAAGGGTCGAAACAAAGCAGGTAAGCGATCACGCTTAGGCAAGCTTGGCGGCGTATTACTGGGTGGAATCATCGTTGCCTTAGTGGCATCGGTTGCCGCAAACATTTTGCAGTACACAGGCACCATTGATGCAAAAAACGCGCGGCTGCAAACTAATCTGGTTAGAAAATCGATTGAGAACGGCGCATCTGTGGGCGACACCAGCTTAAAAACCTTATCGTTTAGCGAACAGTTAGACCATGATCGCGGCATTAGCACTGACACATTGGCCAGTTGGTTAGCCAATGGCGATCCGGTCAATATAATCGATGTGCGCGAAAACGAGGAGTACGAAGTTGGATCAATCGAAGGTGCAGCCCACTTGCGTTACCCCGATGTGCTCTCGCAGTCATCGTTAATCCCTGAAGGTAGCAACACCTTGTTTTTATGTTACTCGGGCAATCGCAGTTCAGAGTTATGCACCGAATTTACCAAGCAAGGAAAATCATGTAATTTCATGGTGGGTGGTTATGAGAAATGGCTAACGGAATCGCGCCCACTCGCATCTGATTTTGACCTCTCGATAGATGAACTACGAAAGCTGCCAGATTTTAAGAACAAAGACACACTGCTTGATACCCCAGCCGTGCATGAACTGGTGCAAAGTGAGCAAGCTGAATTTATCGATCTACGTTATCCCGCTGATTTTGTAAAAGGCCACTTACCCGGCGCGCACAACATCACCATGAGAGCGCTCACCAGTGCTTCTTTAGCCGAGCGCATCAAAGCACTGCCAGACAAACCACTAGTGGCAGCCTGTTATGACAAACGAAGCTGTTTTTATTCGCAGCTAGTGGGTTTACGCCTCGAGCGAGCGGGTAAAGACTACCGTGGACGCTACTCTGTACCACATGAATACTACATCACCAAGAGCACAAGCGATCGTGCTCACGTTGCGGCTTGGAAGCAGTCTCAAGAGCAAGTCACGCTTGCAAGCTATGTAGTTGAACCACTACGCTCGTTGTTAGATTGGATGGTGGTTCATCTAGGCCACTATGCACTTGCGCTATTAGCCGTTGTATTGATGGTGCGTTTATTGTTATTGCCACTCTCGCTAAAAGCCGAACGCGACACGATGGTGCAGAAGTCGTTGTCCGACCAAGTTGCATCGCTTAAAGAAGAACTCGGCGAGCATCCACGTGCGCAAGCAAAAGCTACCATGCAGCTGTATAAAAAATACAAGATCCGGCCAATCATTAATGCACTAACATCAATTTTTCAGTTGAGCTTTATGCTGCTATTCTTCTCAGCGGTTAACCTCTCAGCGCCTACTTGGCTGCACAACTTCCTGTGGCTGGATTCAGCATCACTACCAGATCCAATGTTTGTGCTACCGGTATTGGCAAGTGCGTTGTTTGTGGGTGTTCTTTGGTTGCAAAGCCCACCAAAAACTGTTGTTAAAAAAATGCTGTTTGTACTAGGCGGCGTTGCACTCTTTTGGTTACTGCAGGGCCTCGGGGCTGCGGTTAATCTGTACCTGGCTATCAGTATGGCATTCTTGATTGGTCAAAATGCACTTTTCGCAAGACTCGGTAAACACTTCGGCTGGGCATATGCGGGCAAAGACAAAACAAACACCATTGAAGATACTGGCTTAATCCCATTAGCAAAAGCACACTACTTACCAGAATCAACAGGTAAAAAAGCGGCCCGATTAGGAATTTTGATAGAAGAAGGCTTTAATGTGCCGGACGGATTCGTATTTACTAGCACCATCACCAACCGATCTCGTCACGGCAAGGCAGTTGATGAGCTACTAACAAAAAAGGAAATAGCTAACCTGAATAAAATTTGGGGCAAGCTTAAGTGTAAGAACGTTGCAGTACGAAGCTCTGGCGCTAATGAAGATGGCGCAGACAATAGTTTTGCTGGCGTCTACGACTCTATCCTTAACATCAAGCGTGATGGTTTATTGCAGGCGGTTAGCGATGTATACGCAAGCTTAAGCTCAGATCGTTCTGATTCTTATTCATCGCACACTGATGCCAAAGCTGATTTTGGCGAAGTTGATCAAGGCGGTGTGTTAATACAAAAAATGGTCCCAGCGGAATACGCCGGTGTGATGTTTACCGAACACCCTAATAGCACAGGCTCACTAATGATCGAATTAGTCAGCGGATTAGGCGAGGATCTGGTGAGCGGTAACGTGACACCGGATACGTATACCTTTGGTAAACTCACAGGTGAACTATTGGACGCGGAAAAATCCACACAAGCTCCACCAGTAAACATGCAACCCCTAATTGAACTAGGCAGGCAGCTGGAAACCTTGTTTGGTCATCCACAAGACATCGAATGGGCTTACGCCAATAAAAAGTTCTATCTACTACAAGCACGTGATATTACACGTTCAGTGGCGAGCGGAGGCTCGGCTAAAAATATTGCTGAGCGCGAGCGTCGCAAGCTGCTGCACTATAGCGCCTTGTCATCAAAAAATGATAAGCAACGTACGCATATGGATGCAGATGCAGAAATATTTGTACAAAACGAGTTGTCCGAGTTATTGCCAAGACCTACACACGTTAGTGCAGACTTAATGAGTCGATTATGGGAAGCAGGCGGTAGCACAGACCTGGCCTGCCAAGCATTAGGCATCCCCTATGATGTCAATTATTTTTCAGCTCCGTACATCACCACTATCTACGGATGGACATACGTAAATAAGCTTGAAGAAAAACGTCGATTGGGCAAAGGGCCAGGCGCCGTTGCCTCTTTCCAGTTAGCTCGCAATGCAGAGCAAACGGAAGTGGAATTTAGAGAGGACTTCCTGCCACAGTTTCAAATTGAGATGCTCGAACGTGGTGCTATCGACTTCGACAAGCTCACTCTGCAAGCAGCCACTACCCTTCTTGATTCCTGGGTAGATCGTTTTGTGCAGGAGACTTATCAGCAGGCAGAGCTAATTAATATCTCTGCTGACTTCCACATCAAAACAGCATTGGCCAAGTTACAGGCAGCTAAGCTCGAGCCTACTTTATATATGACTAATGACGCAGAAACTATTGTCACCAAAGCGATGGCTTTACTCGCTGGTGGCAACGTCGATGAGACCGCGATTGTTGAATTTGAAAAAGTGTTTGGCCATCGTGCACCACTTGACTACGAGCTTAGCCATCCGCGATTTTACGAAGATCGTGATCTGATCAATCAATACATTGAGCGATCAAGCACCGAGCAAAAGCAAGTTCACGAATCAGTAGAATTACCTCAGGATAAGGTTCTGTCAATTACCGTTCAGCGCGCCCGTAAGTTTCAGCTTCTTAAAGAAGACGCGAAGCATTACTGCTTACTAGAGCTAGCGCAAATAAGACAACTGTTGGTTCAAATTGATAAGCTTGCCAATCTGGATGGCAGGGTGTTTCACCTAAACCTTACAGAAATTGCTAACCTGGCTGACCCTTCACTTCAAGCCGAATTAGTGGCGTTGACCAATAGCCGCGTGGATGAAATTATCAACAGCAAGAAGCTACAACTACCCACTAGCTTAAGCTTACGAGAAATTGAAAAAATCGACATGCTTACCGGCAAAATCAAAGGCCAGTCAACGGAAACAGAATTTGGTGGTGCACGTGTTGCGGGCGAACAAGAAGTATCAGGCGTTGCCAGAGTGATCACCGACATAAGCGAGATCGATACCTTTAAACGAGGTGAGATACTCGTGGCAAGAATGACCGACCCAAGCTGGTACCCACTCTTTGCTCAAGCCAAAGGTATTGTGACTGAAGTAGGTGGCTGGCTTAGCCACGCTGCAATCGTTGCGCGCGAGTACGACTTACCCGCCATTGTCGGTGTAAAAGGCATATGCACCCAAATAAACACGGGTGATGTTGTCACACTAAAACTCGACGGGTCTGTCGAGATATCTGAGAACCGTCGGGAGGAGGCTTCTCCAATGCGCAGGGAACAAAGCATGCAAGAGCAGAAACCGTTTGTAGCCAGCGACGATACAATAATCGAGTTTTATCGATTGACTGAAGCGAAGATCGCAAGAATCAACAAAGGCAACGAGCGTCGTGCCTTGAAAGATCGCTTGTCTGATCGACGCAGCGAGCTTCGAATAACGGCCAGCGGTGATGCAGAGCTGGATAGACGTGCTGCCAACCGAGCTGCTAATAGTGCAACGCTGCTTAAAAAAGCAAGCTAAGCGTAATCTCTAAGCTTAGCTGCTTCTACAACAGTGCTGCCGGCTAATTTTCCGGGAGCAGATCTGGCAAGAACGTCGTGATAACCGGGAAATTCCAAAGGATGATCAGGCCCACAACCTGGATCAACACAAATGGCCAGATGCCACGGTAGATATCTCCTGTGGTAACCGTCGGCGGCGCCACACCTCTTAGATAAAACAAGGCGAAGCCAAACGGTGGCGTAATAAAAGAGGTTTGCAAATTAACGGCAATTAATATGGTTATCCACTCTGGCGGCATCAACGTAGGATCAGCTGCATAGATGATTGGGCCAACAATCGGGATAACAATGAAAATTATCTCGATAAAATCCAACACAAAACCCAGCACAAACAAGACGGCCATAACCACTAGTAGCAGTTGTCGCGGGTCTTCAAACGAACGTAGAACATGCTGTATATATTCTTCGCCACCGTAACTACGCATGCTTAAGCTAAGCAATAAGGATGCGATAAGAATCATAAAAACCATATTGGTAACTTTGGTTGTTTCTCTCACTACAGATGGCAAGATGTTCTTTTCGAACAGCACCCAGCAGGAGTACAACAAACCAAATACAGCAACGTGATAAGCAATGGTGGTTATCCAGATCGCGATTTTATTTTCGGTAGAAATAACATCCAGCGTTAAACGTAGATCAAAATTGCCACGCATCAGCAGCAAAATGATGATGGCGAAGGATGCCCAGATGATGATTCGCAAGGAACGCCGATCACCTTGAGACATACGCGCAGCGGCTAACATAATTGCACCTGCCGCACCTAAAGCAGCCGCAGGTGTTGGGCTGGTGATACCACCCAGGATCGACCCAAGCACCGATACAATCAATATCACTGGAGGTGACACCACTCGAATGACTTCAATCATCTGAAGGCGACTGAAGGCCACTCGTGTGCCATAAAGCACCAGTAGCACTGGCAAGGCGTAGATAAAAAACCTCAGCCCCGGGCCCGTATTGTTAGTAACAAACATTACATCAGCAGCGATAAACAGCAACAAGCCGAACAAACCAACCATTATTGGGCGTTTTTTAAAATTCGGTTGCAGCACTACCGTCATCAAAAAAACCAAACCAAACAGCAGCAATACCACCATTGATCCGTGTGCAATCGGGCCAGCATCGGGTGCCTCGGATATTTGTGCGGTAACTAATCCAGCCTTTGACAGCAATATCCACAAGCCAATAAAACCGACAATCGGGCCAAGCAACATAAGGGCGATTACGCTAGCTTTGCCGCCGTAGTGTTCAACTACATCGAAGCTACCTAGTTCCTTTTCAAGCAATTTTATGGGGGGCGCTGCTGAAGGGTTAAACATTGCGTAGGCAAATGCGTAGAGCGAATAGAGCATTGCCAATACAACACCTGGGATAAAAGCCGCTTTAAACAAAGTACCAGTAGATAACACTGCTGGCTCACCCAGCATTTCGATAACTGACACACCCAGCTCTTTGGCCCGTGTTTCCTGGCCGATGGAATACATATCGCCCACTATCGAACCCAGCAACACGATAACAATAGACGGCGGGATTATTTGACCCAAGGTGCCAGAAGTGGCGATGACCCCTGTGGCAAAGGACTTCGAATAACCTGCGCGCAACATAGTGGGCAGTGCAATCAAGCCCATCGTGACAACCGTGGCACCGACCACTCCGGTGCTTGCTGCTAACAAGGCACCAACCAGCACAACCGAAATGGCTAAGCCACCAGGTAACGAACCAAAGGTGCGGGCCATGGTGGTTAATAGATCTTCAGCGATACGAGAGCGTTCGAGTGCAATCCCCATCAATACAAACAATGGTACGGCTAGCAAGGTTTCTACGTTGCCGCCAAACGCGCGCGAGAAAACACCTTGAGACCAGGTTGATAACGTTGACAGCATTGCGCCATCCCAACCATCAGGAAACACCGGCACTTGCTCCATCACGCCGTTGTATTCTTCCATGACATACAGCATGCCGTGTTCGCTTAGCACGGCAATGATTGAAAAACTAATAATGGCGGAACCTGCAATGGCGAATGCCACGGGGAAGCCAGTTAAAATGCCAAGAAACAGGCAAGAAAACGTAATAATGAGCGCAAGCTCAACACCGGTAAAACCATAAAACATCGTGTTGCCCTACCCTTGCCTAGTAGTGGGTTCGAGCGCTTCATCACGCCATACCGGATGAGTTTCCACATTGTCTTTGGGTTCCAACAGCGCCCACAAGTTACGCAGTAAAAACGTAATCGCTTGCAAAAACAACAACGCAGCAAAAACTACAATCAAAGCCTTGAATGCCCACACCCACGAAAACTCAGCAGTACCTGACGACTCCCATTTAAAGTCACGCCATTTCGATTTGTCTGAAAATATATTGATAGGGCGTTGTTTGAACATTGAATTGGTGGCAATAGGCCAGGCAAACCACCACATCAGAATCGATACAGGCAACATGAAAAACAATGAACCCATGAAATCTACCCAGCGTTTAGAACGCATGGACAAGTTTCCGTATATAAGGTCAACTCGCACATGACCTCCCTCAATAAAGGTATAAGCACAAGCAAATGTGATCAATATTGCATTGTAAAACTTTAGCTGGCCTGATAACCATTGAAGTTCGCTACTCGACAACTGCATACCAAACGGCGAAAACAACAGCTCGTTACCACGAAATACCTGCCCCATTACAATGATCAACACTTGCTGCAACATCATCAGCAATACAAACCAGGACGCAAATTGGCCTATGCGACGATTAAACCCTTCAAGCTTTAATACCGTTGCGCGTAGAAACTGTCTTTTTAATACTCCAACAAAAAGCAATAACAAAACCGCTGCTAATGCCACAAATAAAAAGTCGAGCGATTGCCCTGCCAGCACTAACACACTCATACGTTCTTTCAATGTTTCTAACTGAAACCATTGCCATACGTGGTACGGCAACAACAAAAGATTGATAAAGCCCTTGCCAAGCTCAATAAGAATTGCCGTGATGAGTGACACTAGAGGAGTCTCCGCTGAGAATTCACCGGGTGAAACGGAAGCGGGCCTGAACTAACAGGCCCGCGATTTTGTTACGAACAATAGGTTTTAACCGCTTACCCGATCACGTTGCCTGGTGTACGCGCCATCCGATAATGAAGCCCAACGCGAAGATAGCTTCATAGAGTTTTGCATTGAGTCGTAGGTCTTCTTGAACAGCTCGTCATCCAGGTTCTCTTCCATAACTTCAACCGATGCTTTACCAAACGCGTCCCAAACTTCATCCGGGAATTCGAGTGTTTGAACACCACCAGCAATCAGGCGATCAAGTGCTGCCGAGTTGTTAGACAAGAATTGATGCAGGTTCCACTGATTTGCCTCAGCAGAAGCAATTTCAATTATCTTCTGATGAGCCGGCGAAAGCTTTGCCCAGCGATCAGCGTTAGTCGCAACCGATAAACCGGCACCCGGCTCATGGAAACCGGACGTGTAGAAGAACTTAGTGATTTCCTGGAAGCCAGCTTTCTCATCTGCCCAAGGTCCAATCCATTCAGTACCGTCTATGGCACCTGATGCCAAGGCTTGATAAACCTCAGAACCCGCAATTGTTTGTACAGACGCGCCTAACTTACCCAAGGCCTTACCACCCAAACCAGGCATACGAAACTTCAGGCCTTTAAAATCATCTGCGCTTTCGATTTCTTTGCGGAACCAACCACCGGCCTGCGCGCCAGTGTTACCACCAAGAAAAGACACCAGACCGAATTCTTCACACACTTCGCGGTGCAGCTCGTGACCGCCCATGTGGTAATACCAGTTATGTAGTTCGGTAGGAGTCATGCCAAATGGCACTGCTGTAAAAAATGCAAACGCAGGGTGCTGACCAACATAGTAGTAGTCTGCCGCGTGGTACATATCTGCCTGACCAGACGTTACCGCATCAAATACTGCAGGCAAGCCGCTGACTAATTCGCCTTGGGCTTTGATTTCGATTTCGAGCGTGCCATCTGACATGGCATTTACGTTGTCAGCTACTCGCTGAGCGGCATCAAATACACCCGCTAAGCCGCGGCCCCATGAGGTGACCATAACTAGCTTTTCGCGCCCTTGGGAGTACGCGGGCGCTGATGTAATCAGGCCTGTACCGGCAACGGCTGCCGAGCCTGCGCCAATTGCAGTGTTTTTAAGAAATTTACGTCTAGACATATTTATTACATCTCCTCTGTTGTTTTTACTAGTTCGTTGCCTAATGTAACCCAGCCTGCGCCGTGGCGTCTAGCTTTGGCTTGTTTCCTGCGGGGGGGTTAGGCGGACTGCTCGGCATAATCTTTAAACACTTGCCAATGGCGCCCGAGCAGCTACGTTCAATGACAGACTGGAAAGACAGTTGGCCGAGGTAAAATCACCCCCGTGTGATAACATATTGTTTTTAATGGTAAAATTCTAAACATCGATACATACAACTTTGCATGTTAACTATGTTCACTCAAGTATCTCTTGAATCCAGCCGTTATCACTATCAGGGCCATTGTCAAGAATTTGCCAAATGTCCAAAAACACTACATAGTGGTGCTTCAGAGGTATAAGCCATGATAAAAAAAATAAAACTGCTTAGATTCGTCAAATTAGCAACGAGTAGTGCGCTACTCGGTTCTGTAATACTTGCCAGTAGCTCTTCTTACGCCTTATTCACCCCCAAACGCCATATCGCCACCGAGCTCCAAGAGGTTCGCACCGGCAGCATCAATGGCCTGGAGTATCTGACTATCCACATAGCGGATTCAGTTGGCCCATCCACCTGCCATGGCAGCGTATTAAAAGTGGATACCGCTAGCTTCAACCAACAAGGCAAGCAGGCAAAACTCGAAACAGTCGCCCTGTCAGCGATGCTCAATTCCGACTCTGTGTTAATTACTGTGCCATTGCGATGGGACGATTGCCTAGATGGCTTGCCGACGCTAAGCGATATGGTGTTGTTACCCGCAAGCCCGTAAATAACTACTTATATTTAACAATCTGAGTAGAAGGAGCTATTCAGTACTGATCACCTCATCCCCAACAACGCCAGCGCTAACCCAACACCACTTACCTATCCCTGTGAATTTCAATCAAATAATGGGATAATATTCCCAAATATGGCGTATTCTGTGCACCGCTTCCCTGTATACGCACAGGCTTCGGCCGTAAACTGGTTAGGATGTTTTTTAGCTGAACCCCGATGAGCAAGAACTTACAAAAAGCGGTAACCCGAGTGCTGTCCCCATTGGCAAGATTGCTGCTGCGCCATGGTGTCTCTCACGCCGAATTTGTCAGTTGGGCAAAACAGGCATATGTAAAAGAGGCCACAGAGCATTTTGGTATTGATGGCAAAACACCTACCGTTTCGCGCACCTCTATCGTCACAGGTATTAATCGCAAAGAGGTTAAACGTATCCTCGATCTACCAGATGATGTCCAAGCTGGCATTAACAAACATAATCGTGCGGTCAGGGTGGTAACAGGCTGGTTGCAGGATGGTCAATTTCAACAACAGAATGGCCAACCCACCACACTTACCTATGGCGATAACAATGAATCGTTTAATCAATTAGTCAGACAATACGGCGGTGACGTACCCGCCCGTGCGTTATTGGATGAACTTGTGCGTGTTGGGACTGTTGAACTGGACGGCAATCAAGTGGCCCTGGTAACCAAAGGCTACGTGCCACATGAAAGCGAAGAGGCCATGCTTGATGTATTTGCCACCAGTGCAACTGATTTATTAAATACGCTTGATCACAATATCAGCGGCGAAGATAAACGCCGCTTACAAATGAGCGTCGCCTACGACAACATCAGTGGTGAAGCATTAGCCGCCTTTAAGAAATTAAGCGCTGACAAAGCACTTAAGTTACTGCGCGAATTTGACAAGACTCTTGCAACACAAGAAAAAAACGATCCTCCTGCTGATGGTGAAGCGCGATACCGCACCGGTTTAGGTATCTACTTCATTGAGGACACTATTGATGATGCTGTTATAAAAGATGGTGGCAACAATGACCAATAAAAAATCTACACAGTATTTGTATCTAGCGATGGCGTGCCTGTCATTGCTGTTAACGTCGTGTGATGGTGGTTTGTTTGGCACCGGCGATGGCCACAACAATAGCAACGTTATGGTAAACGGCGATGCCACTGGTGGCACAACAGGAAACATGGAAACCGGAGCGACCACTGATACGAGCACAGGTACAACTACGAGTGCAACGACTGGCTCAACCACCGATGGACAATCAACAGCAGCATTTGACAATATGCAACCAGGTGGCCAAAGCCCTACACCGCAAATGCGCGTGCTTAACTTGACTCAACTCAATGTGCAAGTCAGGGTAAACGATAATGCTGTTATTAACGAACTACTACCTGAGCAAGATAGTGGCCGCATCGCACTACCAATTGATGCATCTCAATTAGCGTTTACCGACGTAGCCACACTCAGCACAACTAACCAAGCGGCTTTTCATACGATCGAGCCCTTTAATGCGGCTGAGTTTTCGATAACTACCATTATTATGCGGCGCCAACCGAACGATAGCATTGGTGTTATCACGCTAACCACGCAGACTGTGCCAACTGATCCTGCTATGGCATTGGCAAGGCTGGTTCAAACCACAATATTGGGCGATGTCAGCGGTTCGTCCACCATTACACTTGTGGTTACAGAGCCCAGTCATAGTGGTAGTGATGTCAGTTTTGATGGGCTGTCTTATGACACTCAGGCGACCGCCTATGCTGGCGTATTCCCTGGCAATTACACGTTAACAGATACCGATAACCGCTTTGTAAGCCAGAGCATCACTATTGAAGCTGGTCATGTTTATACGATTGTGATTAGCAGCGAAACCACACCAGTATTGCGCGTGATTGATGATAGTCAGTAGGTTTGCCTTAGTAACGCCGTACGACGGTACTAAGCTTAGCTATTGGATGGATAATCTCAACCAGGGCATCAAGCCTGTCAGTTAGTGCAGCTGGGCGCAGGCGTTGCGTAAATCCTGAAATACCGACGATGCAGTCTTGCTCGCCGAGCATATATAAGGTTTCAGTTGTTTATTCAGTCAGGCAAACTATTCGTTCAGGGTAGTGAATACGCATAAGAGCTTAGTTTCTCAACGATGATGTCTACAAGTGCTATGTCAACAAAAAAATCACTATTGATAGTGTGCAATACGCCGTCGGCTAATACACAAACGTTGGCCGATGCAACGGTGCTTGGCGCGTCGCACCTTGATATCGAAAATTTTGATGTGGTGTTTCGCAGCGCACTGAATGCAACTAGCGAAGATGTACTCAACTGCCAAGGAATAATTATTGGCACAACAGAAAACTTTGGCTATATGAGCGGATTGATAAAGGACTTCTTTGAACGCATCTACTACCCCTGCCTCGAGCATACTGAAGGCTTGCCTTACGCCTTATATATTCGCGCAGGCATTGACGGGCAAGGTACGCTCACTGGTGTTGAGAAAATAATCACCGGTTTACGTTGGCGACGGGTACAGGAGCCAATAGTATTGCAGGGTGATTACCAAGAAGGATTTACCGAACAGTGCAAGGAGTTAGGGATGTCAATCGCCGCTGGCTTGGATGCAAATATTTACTAGTGCCAGCTAAATCAAGCCGGCTGCAAATTGGCATAAGCCAATACCAACCACTTACTACCAGCATCTTCAAAGTTCACGTGTATGCGAGCGGATGAGCCGCGGCCTTCTTGGTCGAGCACGATGCCGAAACCAAATTTACCGTGCTTAACTGACTGACCCACGGTTAATCCTGAATCGTTTTCTTCGGGATATCGATTAACCGGTGATGAGTGATAAACCGGCATCGACACATTCATGCGAGGTCGTATTTCTTCTAGTAACTCTGCCGGTATCTCGCCGATGAATTTTGAAGGCGGGTTGTATTGATCTTTACCGTGCAAGCGGCGTTGCTCGGCTAGAGTGAGATAAAGTTTTTTACGGGCGCGGGTGATGCCCACATAACATAAGCGGCGTTCTTCTTCTAACTTAACGGGATCTTCCATTGATCGCATATGCGGAAACAAACCCTGCTCCATACCGCCGATTATCACCACTGGAAATTCCAAGCCTTTGGCCGAGTGCAGTGTCATTAATTGAACGGCGTCTTCGTCAGCTTCTGCTTGGCCTTCGCCTGCCTCCAGCGCTGCATGCGCTAAAAAGTCATCAAGGATAGTGCCTTCGTCTGTATCTTCGTTAGTGAACATGTAGGTACGTGCAGCGTTTTCGAGTTCTTGTATATTCTCTACACGCATCTGGCCACGGTCACTGTCGTCCTTTTTAAAATGCTCCAATAGGCCACTATGCCCAGAGGTTATCTGCACTTGCATGCCCAGTGATTGATCTTCCATTGCGGTGCTTAAAGCTTCGATTAGTGTGATAAACCCTTTAACCGCACCTTTTGCTCTTGCGGTTAAGCGATCGGCCTCAAGCAACGATGCAGCCGCTAACCACATTGATACTTCGTTTTCACGCGCGTATTGTCGAATCAAACCTACCGTTTTATCGCCGATGCCACGCGTAGGTTGATTAATGATGCGCTCGAACGACACATCATCAGCACGAAAATTCGCCAAGCGCATATAGGCAAGAGTGTCTTTAATTTCAGCACGTTCAAAAAAGCGCAACCCGCCATACACGCGATACTGCACGCCCGATGCAACCAAAAATTCTTCTATTACCCGCGATTGCGCGTTGGATCGATACAGCACAGCGCAATCCCTACGCCTACCGCCATCATTGATGTAGCTGAGAATGGTTTCTACAATAAACCGCGCTTCATCGGTTTCGTTGTAGGCGTTGTACATAGTTATTGGATCGCCAGCACTGTCGGCTGTCCATAAGTTTTTACCCATGCGCCCACCGTTGCGAGAGATGAGCGCATTTGCCGCCTCCAAAATATTGCCGCTTGAACGGTAGTTCTGCTCTAGGCGAACCACTTCGGCGTTGGGGTAGTCTTTATTAAAATTGAGCAGGTTCTCAACCTTTGCGCCACGCCAAGCGTAAATCGATTGATCGTCATCACCTACGGCAAACACGGCGGTGTTGTCACCGGCCAGTAATCGAATCCACGCGTATTGAATCGAATTGGTATCTTGAAACTCATCAACCAACACACAGCGAAAGCGTTTTTGATAATGCTTAAGCAGCGATTCGTTATCACGTAAGGTTTCAAGCGCGCGCAACAGTAGTTCGGCAAAATCAACGGCGCCCGCTCGGTTACAAGCGACCTCGTAGGCGGTGTAGATACGAATGTATTGCGCAGTAGTGGCATCTTGCTGATCATCAATATGATGTGGCCGTCGGCCTTCATCCTTGTGGCCATTAATAAACCACTGCACTTGTCGCGGAGGCCAATGAGCCTCATCCAGCTCAAGCCCCCGGATCGTTCTTTTAACCACGCGCAGCTGATCATCTGAATCAAGAATCTGAAATGCCTGTGGCAAATTAGCTTCTTGCCAATGGGAGCGTAAAAACCGATGGGCGATACCATGAAAGGTGCCCAACCACATGGGACCGATTGCCATGCCGAGCAAGTTTTCAACCCGATCACGCATTTCGCGAGCCGCCTTGTTGGTAAAGGTGACAGCCATGATGCTTAGAGGCGAGATAGCCTCCACGCGGTTTAGCCAGGCAATCCGATTAGTTAAAACACGAGTTTTACCACTGCCTGCACCAGCGAGTACCAATTGATGGCCAAGCGGCGCAGACACAGCTTGGCGCTGCGCATCGTTGAGAGAGTCGAGAAGGTCTGATACGTCCATACCCTATGGTAACAACGGCGCGACAAACGCGCAGCGGTGTTGGCAAGAAGACGGTTGAATTAGCTCAGAAAGAGCCCAGAGCTGCCTAAATTATTACCAGCTGCAGCTTAATTGCCCTTAGCTGGCAATGCAGTGGGTCTAACTGGCTGGCTGCCAGAGTCCGTTGAATGCCTCAAGATCAGCCGCTGTAATACGGCCCTTGGCATACAAGTTATTTAAACCTTCTTCATCCAGAGGCTGCTCATTGCCTTCAGCATCCACATACTGCCACTCGCCATATATAGCCATCAGAAATAATGTCTCCAGCATGTCGCCAATTCGTTGCGCTCTTTCTACAGCAAATTTTTGTAGATCTTCGCTAGATAGTGGGACTTGGCGCTTTTCGTACTCGCCCATCAGGTAGCTGGCAATTCCTTCATCCCAAAGGGGATCCGGTTTTAACTGCTGCATAGCGCTGTAATCCAAAGTAAATCGTGTGCCCTTGCTGATGCAAGGTCGCTGCCAAATAGCCCACTTTTAGAGAAATCGGTAAATTTTCAATGTTTGTGCGGGTTTCACGCGTCAAATACTGTGATATATCGCGTCAAAAATAGCTTTTGGCGCGCCAATAAAGTGGGGTATTCGATATGGCGGAGGCTACAGACTGGCTGAGTATTGTGAATATCTTTACACGAGTCTAAGGAATGAAAATGGGTGTTCTACCAAAAAATGATTAGTTGCGCAGGCCAGTTCGTAACAGCACCAGGCCAACAACAATAACTACAAGGCTGGCGAAATACCACATCACGCTTTGACTACTCATCATGGCTGAGGCCAAAATAATACTGGCAGCCATAACCAACACTGAACCTGCTATGGTTTGCTTTAACGATGAGTTATCGGGCTGCGTTTGTTGCGCACGTTGAGGCGCATCTTTTAAATACTGGTGCACCAACATCGGCATTGCCGGTAGGGCCTCGAGAATTTGTGGAGCTTGCGCAACCAGCTTTTTAGCCAAGGCTTGCGGGCTTTGGCGCTCCTTCATCCACTGCTCTAAAAAAGGCTTTGCCGTTGCCCACAAATCGAGCTGTGGATATAACTGCCTGCCCAAGCCCTCAATATTGAGCAAGGTTTTTTGTAACAGCACCAATTGTGGCTGCACTTCCATTTCAAACCGGCGTGCTGTATGAAACAGTTGCAGTAGCACTTGGCCAAACGATATTTCAGCCAAAGGCTTTTCGAATATCGGCTCACACACAGCACGCACGGCGGCTTCAAATTCTGATACCCGTGTGCCCGCAGGCACCCACCCGGAATCGACATGCAATTGCGCGACTCGGCGATAGTCACGTTGAAAAAATGCCAAGATGTTTTCGCCTAGGTAACGCTGGTCTTCGGCGGTTAATGAACCCACGATGCCAAAGTCGACCGCAATGTACTGAGGATTGCTGGGGTTATTACGCGATACAAAGATATTGCCCGGGTGCATGTCAGCATGAAAAAAATTATGCTTGAACACTTGAGTATAAAAAATCTCTACGCCAGTTTCAGCAAGCTTCTTCATATCCATATTGATCGCGTGCATTTCATCAACGTCACGAATCGGAATACCCTCAATACGTTCCATGACCAATATGTCTTTACGGGTGTAATCCCAGTAGATCTCCGGCACATATAAAAGCGGCGAATCTTTGTGGTTGTTGCGCAGCACTACCGCGTTGCTGGCTTCCTGGATCAAATCTAATTCCTTGTGAATGGTGTGATCATAATCAGCCACCACTTCACGTGGGCGCATGCGTTTGCCATCACGCAGTGCTGATTTGCAAATATCAGCCAGCAGGTACATTAAGGAAAGATCGCGTTCAATAACGGGTTGAATATCTGGGCGTAATACTTTGACTATCGCGCTTGTGCCATCGTGCAATATCACGCCATGCACTTGCGCAACTGATGCAGATGCTAACGGCGTATCCTCAAAATATTTGAATACTTCATTAACTGGCTTGCCCAGGGACAGCTCAATTTGGTCACGCGCAAGGCTTGCCGCAAATGGCGGAACCTTGTCTTGCAACAAAGCTAGCTCATTGCCAATGTCATCGGGCAATAGATCGCGCCGGGTGGACAACACCTGCCCCAACTTAACAAATACAGGGCCTAATTCTTCAAGTGCTAATCGTATGCGTTGGCCTCGAGGCAGAGCTCGTTCATCTTGATTGAGATAGCGTGTGGGTGATACACGCGATAAATGCCGAAGCCCACTCCAACGCGAGTTGATTAGGAATAGATCTTCCAAGGCGTATTTAACAAACACACGCTGGATAGTGAACAACCTGGTAACGCGTTTAATCAAGCCGGTTTAGCCTTATTGAGTTGGCTGGCTTCAAGCGCGGCAACCTTTTTATCTAATTCATCTATTGCCTCTACGGTTGAACTAAGTTGATTAGTAAAACTAAGCACCTGATTACGTGACACCAGCAAGTTGGTTTCCTCTTGCAGATACTCGGCAGTATCCTCGCGTAGGTGTTTTCTGCTGTTACCAGACCAGAGGCCAAATCGTTTGCCAAACTCGCCTATTTTATGCACCAGCGTCTCACCTAAAAATGGCGATAGCGCATCCTGCCAATCAACCTCGCTTCTATAAACGATCAAGCTAAAGTCTCTTGCAAGCTGCTCGTCTCCAGTGATCTTAATGCGGCCCTGTTTATGCGATGTGCCAATCACCGTATCGCTAGACTGCATGGCAAAGAAGTCACTTAAGGGGCCTGCGAGCGTGACGTCTGGCTC
>JAZGEF010000044.1:0-12770 GCA_036478595.1 Granulosicoccaceae bacterium | reverse complement strand
GACACGCCAGGCAATTACCTTGTTTGCGATTAGCGAATATCTTGCGCCCCTCGGCAGCATCACCCGCTTGGCCCGTAAGAGAACTCGCAATAGTCAGATTCTCCACTACCACGTCACCAGGTGCGGTTGTATTAGCCAATAAGGCTGTGCAGCAGCCTATTAGCGTGCCCAAAAGCAACGTTTTCACTTGTACTCGCATTGAATAGTCTCCAACGGGTTTACCGGACAGCTCAACGGCCGCCTAATTTTGACACCCTAACTAGAACCAACAGATTTAGCAATATGCCCATAGCGATAGATATATACTCAGAACTGCTCTGTTACGGTGGAATAGGCTATTTTTCAATGAAAAGCGATATATTTCAATTCTTTACAAGAATAAAATACATCTCACTGGTGATGTGCGCGCTGACATTGGGCGTGGGATTTTCTGGCATCGGCTGGGCAAACGCAAGTGTCGATACCATTGAGCTACTGATGATTGAGAGTGACAATTGCCCATATTGCCGTAAGTTTGATCGTGAAATTGCCGATATCTACCCAAAAACCGCCGAAGGGAAACGTGCACCGTTGAAAAGACACAAACTCGGTGACACGCTGCCTGACAAGTACGCTGGCCTTGATATCACCGCCAGTACGCTTACCCCTACGTTTATACTCCTTGAAAACAACAAGGAAGTCGATCGTTTGCCTGGATACAACAGCGAAGATTTTTTTTGGTATTTTCTAAACGACTTGTTTGACAAATTGCAAACAAGGTAAGAGCATTCACTGATGGCATTGCCGACGTTAAAAAAAGATCTACGCCCCGCTGAAATGAAAGCGCTTAGAGTGCAAGCACAAGCCGCCAGCGAGCTACTAAAAGCGCTATCGCATGAAACCCGATTACTGATTATGTGCCTGCTCAATGAACGCGAGATGAGCGTCACTGAGATTGAAGTGGCCATGGATTTAGCTCAAGCAACAGTGTCGCAACAACTCGCAAGATTGCGTTTTGATGGGCTAGTTGAAACTCGTCGAGAGGGCCGCTCGATTTATTACCGCATTGCTAATAAAGAAGCTGAAGCCATCGTCGAATCGCTATACGGCATGTTCTGTAAATCGGTTCGCCCACCTAACGCTACGAAATAAGCGTGGATCTGCAGCACCCGAATGACTCGGTTTGTTTGGGTACTATCTAAATTTGTAGAGGGCTCAATTAGAGCTGCCCAATTTAATTGAAAGTTTGGTTTTTACCTGCACACAAAAGACTCTGAAAAAAGGAAGGCTAATGATCACAGCAATAAAAAAATCAGGTATTGAAAATAAGAAGCGCCGCGAATTTTTTATTACAGCTGCCTATGGCGCAGGCGCTGTGGGCGCTTTGATCCGGCCCTCAGCAGCAGCAGATGAATCCCCGGGTTTAAAGATTGGTGACAACACCCTACACGTGATAAGCGATGGCGCTATGCACCTGCCTGTCTCCATGGTTATGCCTGACGATTTAATCGAACCCGCATTGCGTGATGAGTTCCTGAAAAGCCACAGTCTAGGCCCGCAACAGCTGTCACAAGACTGTAATATTACTTTGCTCCAACAACAGGACAGAACCATCATCTTTGATGTGGGTGCAGGCCCGAATTTTTTGCCAACAACAGGCAAATTATATGAAGAACTCGACGCTCGCGAAATAGATCCGCTCGACGTAACTGATGTGGTTTTCACCCATGCCCACCCCGACCATCTCTGGGGTTTACTAGATGATTTCGACGAACCTCTATTTGCAAATGCTCAATATCACTTACATCAAAAAGAGTGGGAATACTGGCTAAACGACAATACATTAAGTAACACCCCTGACGGGCGCAAATCCTTCGTCGTAGGGGCACAGAATCGACTGCCGCTACTTGAGGAGCGGCTCTCCTTGTTTGACTACGGCAAGGAAGTGCTACCCAGCGTTGAGTCTGTCGACACCGCTGGACACACGCCAGGGCACACATCGTTTGCTATTCATGGCGAGTCTGAATCGGTGATGCTATTGGGCGATGCTCTGACCAATCAATTTATTGCATTCGAACAACCTAAGTGGCACACAGCAATGGATCAAGACCCAGCGCTCGCTGTTACCACTCGCTTACGTTTGTTGGATAGATTGGCGAGTGAGCAACAGCGAATAATTGGTTACCATCTTCCCTACCCCGGCACGGGCATGGTTGAACGTAAGGACAGCGCATATAGATACGTGGTTTAGCGGCGGAGCTGCCTATACAACCGCGCCTACCTGCCGTACATATCAATTCCAGGTAAAGGGCGATGATACCGGACCACTTCTCCATACACCTTAGTGGCAGCAAACAATCCCTTATCGCTGTCAATCGGTAGTCCAGCTTCTTCGGCCGATTTCAAAAATGCTATCGACGCTATGAGCGCATGTTGAGGCTGTATACCGCCAGTAGCGCAAAGCCTCCAACCCATATCTGGATAACCAGGAATAGCGGCCGCCTCTACCGCGTGTTTGTTGTACATTATGCTCAAAACTTCTTTGATGTCTTTCTCGCCATAACCTTTCGGTGCTTGAATCGCAGTCACTGCATTAGAGGTTATGTTCATTTTCTTCGCGACAAGCTCGAAACCTGCATCCTTTGCCGCGGCGCGAAATATTGCAGAACAATCTGCATGACGCTCGAAAACTCGCTCAAAGCCTTCGATCGCCAAACTATCCAATGCCACCGCTAGTTGGGCGTAATTCCCTGGTGTTTCTATGTGTAACGCAGTAGCTTCCATGGCGTCAATCATCTTGCCAAGGCTAAGGTAGTGTTGGCCTTTTTTCAGCCCTGCCTTAACCATTTGTTGGTCACACTCACGAATTCTTTCCAGAGCCTTTGGGCTGATTGTAATCATTCCTATGCCAGGCGTACCCATCATTCCTTTTTGACTGCACCCCAAGAGCATGTCGATCCCCAACTTATCCATAGAGATCGGCAAACTGCCGATAGAAGAAATACCATCGATAACAAGAAGTGCCGGATGTTTTAGCTCATCCAGCAAATCACGCAATTTTTGAACGCTGGCCGTTACTCCCGATCCCGTTTCGTTGTGCGGGCCCATCACCATCTTGATGTTAGCTTCAGAATTATCCCGAAGATCTTTCTCCAACTCTTCCCTACACTGATCAAACGGGAAATCATCACCCATACTCCCCGTTAGGCGCTTGACGCCTCTGCCTAAATTTTCTACACAGTTACCCATGGCATTACTGAAGCTGCCTATCTCCAAGGTGAGAATGACTATCTGCTGGGAACCCACTTCGTCTGGAGTGATTAATGCACCAGCGGCTGCTTCGGTAGCAGATGTACCTGAGCCGTTAAAGAAAAGAGGCATTCCTCCTGTCGGCATATCCACTAACTTTCCGTATTCTTGGCGAACTGCTGTAAAAAATTCTGCAGCACCCGGACCCCGCATGCCTCTTGTTTGAGTAGATGAAAATTGATTTACCAGTTCTGATCCAAAAGCCGGGCCTGGGGTCACGTTTATTATTTTGTTATGTGGGGACCAGACCGCAGACTTATCGCGAAGAAAATCGTCGCTAGATAGATCAATCTGATCAGTTTCGATAAGAAATCGAAGACCAGAGAGTGGAGAGATTAAATCATTGGATTGTTTCGTCATTTTCCAGCACCCTTATTATGAATCTACACATTTACGTTTCTGATGATTTATGGCTCAGAATTATCAGCTGTCTGTGGCCAAAAGACAAGACGCCGTAATCTACCCTATCTATATAGTTGCGTGCTCGCGAAAATATATTGCATTATTAGTTCCACGCTGCGTCGTTACTGCTACATTCGGGTTTACCCGCTGCAAATTGGCCCCAAAACATCCTTATTTTTGCTCTTCAGGGGTCACATCCAGCACCCTGGCTCGCTGACTAACTACCGCAGCATCGGCAATACAATCACTCATGCACGGCTCTACCGCGACGCTAAAATTGGGTTCTTCGGCCCGGTTGTCTGCAATAAAATTATTCTCGTTGGGTAATCGTATCTCAGAAAAATTATCGGAAGTAAGCACAAAATCCTCTTCGACTAAATCGTTGAGGTACAGCAAATAAGCAGTGATGGCGAAAACGTCATCGTCGCTTAGCGAACGAGCGTTGCCAAAAGGCATTGCTCGCCGTACGTAGTCATACACGGTTGATAGATACGGCCAGTACGAGCCAATGGTTTTTTCGGGGCGATCATCAGTCAGCGTATCCTGGCCTCCAGCCAATACCGGCCAACGGCCTGTACCCTCTCCAAAATCACCATGACATGCCGTGCATTGAGCATCATAGATTTCACCACCGGCTATCACCGAACCTGAACCTATTGGCAAGCCTTTGCCATCGGGGCGCACATCGATATCCCATGCGGCCACTTCCTCGGCAAGTGCCGATCGACCTAAGTGTAAAACACCATGTTCGGGAACGACAACGTCAGCGGCCAATACTCGCGGTAGTTTCTCGGTGAGCTCTTTGCTGCTATCGACGCTTTTGGTATTTTCTGGTCTATTGATATTGCCGTCAGAATTAACAGCCGCAAGATAAGCGATGATTGATTCTCTTGACTCTTGATCCTTTACACCCGGAAACGCCATTTTAGTGCCCGGTATATTCGTTAGCGGTGTTTCAAGAAACGCCGATAGACTACTGGCGTTCCATTTCACATCTGGTGCCATTGCATCAGTGTAAGCATCGGAGTAATCGAACCCTGGAACCTTCGCCGCCACTCTTTCCATCACACCATTCAGCTGTGGGCCAAACGCATTGCTCGCGCCTGCCCCTATCTGATGACAACCCGCGCATTGTCGATACAGCTTTTCACCTTCCTCGATCGAGCTGGCGTGAGTAACAGTTGCGCTCAAAAACGAGCAAAGGAGGACAGCTGTATTACACGTCATCAAACCCGTTCGTTGCATTATGACATTCATCAAGAAATCTCAACATTTTCAGCGGTTCCATCGGGCTTGATGTGCCAGGTTTGTATGCTGTTATTGTGATAGATAGAATTCACACCGCGCGCAGCACGCAAGGCATCTTTAGTGGGTTGTACAAATCCGCTTTCATCGACCGCTCGGCTTTGCAAAAACATTTCCTTGCCATCCCAGTTAAAGTCGTAATAAAAACGATGCACCGAACGCGACCATGAAGGCCCATCAAGCCTAGCTGGTTTCCAGTTGCGCCCACCATCGATAGAGACATCTACATGCTTGATCTTGCCTTGGCCTGACCATGCGAGCCCACTGAGCACCGTTTGCCCTTTACCGTGATTGATTGGGGCTTGAGGGCTGGGGTTGGTAATGACAGACTTAACATCCATAGCCCATGTGAATCGACGCGCTAAGCCATCTTCAAGCAAGTCGGTGTATTTAGAGGTCTCTTCGCGTTGATGCCAGGGCTTGTCACCAATCTCAATTCGGCGCAGCCACTTAATCCACATATTGCCTTCCCAGCCAGGCACAACTAACCGCATTGGATAGCCTTGTTCTGGCCGTAAAGCTTCACCATTCATATGGGTTGCAACAAGACAATCATCGAGGCATTTCTCTAATGGGATAGAGCGCGTCATGTGTGAGGCGTCCCCCCCTTCTGGTAGCACCCACTTACCGCTGGTTTTGACACCAGCTTCAGCCAGTAAATATTTAAGTGGGACGCCGGTATACATCACGTTGTGAATCATGCCATGAGTAAATTGGCACCCATTCAGTTGAGAACCACGCCATTCCATACCTGAATTGGCAGCACACTCAAGAAAGTAGACTTTGTTCTCACGAGGAAATCTTTTTAAGTCGTCGAGTGTAAACACCAATGGCGTATTAACTAAACCATTAATCATTAAACGATGCTTGGTAGGATCGATTTCTGCGACACCACCGTGATGTCGTTCAAAACACAAACCATTAGGCGTGATGACGCCTTCAAGCCTATGCAGGGGCGTAAAATTAATCGATGATTTCGCATCTGCTGTTAGCCAGGCAACATCGCGCCGAACAGCATCCGTTTCGAATTGTGATGGCATACCATATGGGCGAGCATCTACACCATCGCCCAGGTAGCGATTCCAATCCTGCACTTCAGTGATAAGTGGATCAGGCGTTGCAGTATTAGCGCGACCATTAGTTGATACAGCTAGTGCTCCACCGCCCACTAGTGCCAGAGCACTTTTTATCGCAGAGCGTCTACCTTCTGTGTCTATTCGGGTGCGATCAGTGGCGGATTGGTTTTTACTATCAGTCATTGTGGATCCTAATTTGTTCGTTTAGATCTTTGTAAAAAGGCAAAATATCATTTTCAACGCGTGCTGGACTTGGAGCACGCCAGAGTACTTTGCTGATTGGTTTATCAATGGATGATTGCTTTGCAGACAGCGTAACGAGCCTTGGGAGATCAGTGAAAACCCAGGCTCGTCAGCTCTTTCTATTTTTGCTTTAACTAGGTCCGGAAGGACCTATGCCCTACGATACTGTGATCGGCTTTTGTGTTTCGATCACGCTACCATCGTCGTCCGTCCAGACAAATTTAAATGTGCCCGATTCGTTTACACGGGCACTGAACTGTATAAAGGGGTTTGACGATATCGCAGAATCGATGTCAGAAGAAAAAACGGGCACGCCGTTAAATTCACACACAAACTTGTTGAGAATTTTACGCGGTATTGCGTTGCCTTCTTTGTCCTTGCGTTGGCCTGATTCCATTTTGTGGTTCACTAATGTCTTAATGGATATAACATCACCAACAGAAGCCTTTTTTGGTACTTTGATTCTTGGTTTTGACATAATATTGCTCCCGCCCTAGCCGCCGCAGCCGCCAATAGTTACTTTAACGTTTTTAGTGTCGATATAGACCGTTCCATCACTCATCTTGGCTACCGCTGTAACGTTTTGCGTTTTAGCTAAACGCATACGTGTAGAGGCTTCGGCTTTACCACTAGCTGGCGTAAAGTGAAAACTGATTACTTCTGGGTTGGGATTACCATCAGCGACAACGATGACAGACTCTACATAGGAGTCTTCAGTCATATCGCTTTCAACACTGACCGAAACTGGCACGGTATTACCGTTCTCTGCAATTTCAGGTGTTCTAAGCGTGAGTTTGCCTGATTGCGTTTCCACATCACCGATAATATCCGCAAGTGCTTTGCTGACATCTTCGGCTGAAGCCATGGCCGGTAGGCTCAGCGTCGTTAAACCACCAGCAGCAATGATTGCGCTCCCGGTGAGAAACTGTCTTCGGGTCGGGTTCATGGGTTTATCTCCGTTGATGATTGTTTAACTATGCTGTGCATCTCTCACGCAGGGTATCACATTCATAAATTCGAATGTTTATATGTATATGCAGAAAAATCTGCATTTTGTGGAATTTTGTTACAGAGTTGGAGCAGTATTAGTATCAAAGAGCACAATGGCTAATAAGCACAGGGTTAGAAGCTCATCAGTTGGCTAATCCCCTGTCTACCCCTGTTAGTTAAGAAATTTTTCGTTACATTTTGATTCTAGTCCGTCAGCATAAGGCTGAGTCGCGATCGGCAAAAAAATAGCCATATACTCACGACGGCTACTAACACGAACATCAACAATGACCAACTCGCCATACTGAGCCCCAAAAATGTCCAATCCACTTCTGCGCAATTTCCATCTCCTTTGAACAAAAGCTCTAGGGTTCTCAGGAACGGCATATTCTCAATCCAATATTGAAGACCTGGGCCGCATTCAGGCACTTTATCTGGCGGGAGGTGCTGAAGCCATACTTGACGCGATGCTGTGCCGATGCCGGCAGTGCTTGATATAAAGATGAACGTAGAAAGTGTTTTTTGCCAACGCACAGAACCGGCCCGAAACAGAGCCAGCAACGCAAAAATGCCGCACAGAAAATAGAAAAATCGCTGCGTCAAACACAGTGGGCATGGATCGAGGTATTCGACATACTGAGTGTAGTAAGCATAGCCAAGCAATCCACTGACCATGACGATAATGGCTATTAGAGTGGCTCGTTGCGCGTTGGATCCCGCTAGTGGCATAGTTTCTCTATTCCTTGATCAAAGCGATGAGGTCTTTAGCCGGTCGATAACCCGCTATCGACTGTCCATCATCAAGATAGATGAGTGGTGTACCTCGAAGGCCGATCGCATTGGCAACGGCAACATGTGATTCAATTGGATTTTTACAGGTAGCATGATCAACCCACCCTCCCGCTTTAGCGGAAGTCATTGCGGCTAGCGGATCATTTGCACACCATACACTCTCAAGTTCTTTGTGTGTTTCTGACCCCAGTCCTGCACGAGGAAACATAAGGTAGCGCACTCGAATACCTTCACCAAGTAGCTCATCGATTTCGGAATGTAGCTGGCTGCAATAAGGGCACGAAGTGTCAGTGAATACTGTAACTGTTTTGTTAATCGGCTTCTGGGGCTCATAAATCAACATATTGTGATCGCCAATATCATTGATTAAGCCGATATGGATTTTACCGACCCGCGCAGCGGTGAGATCTGAACGAGTGATAGTATCAATTAATGCACCGTTAAATAGGTGGTTCGCATCCTCGCTGATGTAGAAAATTTGCCCTCCTGACACCCATTCATAGATCCCTTTAACCGGTGATGGCGAGATTTTAGTAATCTCGAGGCCTTGAAAACGCGCGGCAATTAGAGATTCAATGTTCTTCAAAACTTGATCGGTATTCTCTGAAGAGGCTGTAGATACAGACGCCACAAATCCGGCCACCACTAATAGCAAACTTGCGAGCAGCTTAGTTGCTAATTTGGTCGGCAATGATGCCATCCTTGTAAGCCTAGTACGGATAGTCATTTTTGATTCCGAATATTGAGTTGTTGCCGTGACAGCGCATCGATAACTCGAATGGCATTTTCATGACTACCAGCGATTGACCCGCTGGTTTTATATTTTCCGTCAATGACAACGGTTGGCACGCCAGTAATGCCTGTCGCGCGAGCCTGATTTAGCGACCGTTTGATTCTTACATCTACAGCGAACGAATTCATGGTCTTTTCGAATAGCTCCATGTCAACACCCAACTCACCCACAAATTTAACTAAGTGCTTCGGCTTTCTCAGTCGACGATTTCCCTTATGGATTGCAGCAAACAAAGGCTCAAAAATAATGTCGCTTACGCCCATTATCTCTGCCGCATAGAACGCTTGTGACTGTGGAAGCCAGGAGTTGTTCAAAGGCGGTGCTTCGCGAACTAGCGTGACGCCTTCCGCCTTGGTTTCGTCCCAGTTGTTGATTGAAGGCTCGAACGCGTAACAATGAGGACATCCAAACCAGAAGTACTCAGTTACCTCTACCGTGCTGCGGTTCTCGGGTTGCTGAGCAGGAGAGGCAATTTCTTCATACCCTAAGTTTGCTGCATGTACGGACTGCAACGACAGCAGCATGAACAATGATAGAGAAATGAACAACGATTTCATGGCGATTTCCTTTTAGTTATAGGTGAGTGTAAGGCTCTAAGGCGCAACGGTTTCGCCACCTTTCTGCATCCAATCCAGAATGCCCGACGTCACGTTGTAAACACGCGCGTAGCCTTGCTTTTCACTCAACCACTGACTAACCATCCGGGTTCTACCGCCAGATCGACATATGAGAATCACAGGGTCACTTGATGCCACTACTTCCTCAAGGTCTCCTAGCCATTTTCCTGCGTCATAGCCACCCTTTGCGTCGAAGAACGTGAGCATATGACTGTCTTTAATGATGCCCGTGTCGTTCCATTCGTCCAGCCGCCTTACATCAACAATGGCAGTTCCTTCATCTAACAATGTTTGCAGCTCTGCTTTACTGATATTAATGACTTCCGCATGTAGCGAGTGCGCCATTAATAGCAGGGGCGCGATTAATGTTAAAGCGATATGTAATTTATTTTTGCGCATTTGGGGTCGGCCTCTGCTGTTGCATATAAGTCGGTTTTGATACTGCATATTATCGTCAATATGTCTAGCGGGGTTAAGGGTGCAACTGCTGAGTCTAAAAGCGTGAATAGCACAAAGTGAAACTGTGCTAAAGCACAGTTATTAGCGTGAATCATAACGGTGTGAAGTGTGCGCCTGACTCTACCCTAGTGTGAACTGCCGACCTAGAATATCTATTTGACTTACCATTAAACAGGATAGATATTTTGAAAAACAGTTATTTGCTCGCGCTTATAATGCTAATGCCCTTTGGAGCTAGCGCTGCCACGGTACCTTTTGACCTTACTGTTACTGGAGAACAGTTTGATATTCACAAGAATCTAACATTAAGCGATGTTGGGGAAGATGCGACCAGTATCAACTTTGATTTTGTCGACTCTGACGGTAAAAAATTCGCGTTTGATCTACAGTACAACGCCCTTCCGAATAACCGCTCTTATCCCACAAATTTGGATATCACTATAAAAGATGGGCAGGGAAACAAACTGGGTTACCTGTTTTGGGCTAATAATGGCGTCAAGGCACTTCAAAATATGGGCGTATTTGGCCTCATCGTCGATGTGGACGGAAAGCCAGTAGATTTCAAATTCTCATTTGACTCCTCAAAGAAAGGTACTTTACGTGTTGCGGATCTTGATGAGGAACGATTTGTTCAAGACACGCTGATTTCTAAATTTGGATTTCAAATGATTCGACCCGTAATTGTACCCATTGTCGCAGAAGGAACTCGTTCACAAACCTACGCTCTGGACGATCATCCCTATGCAGTAAACTATACGCTGCAAGATATCGAAAATGGCCAAGTTGAATTCCAATACAACTTCTACCGAACAAATGGTGATATTAATCATCTACTAGAGCGCGTGTACTATCATGCTGACTCCCTATCCAGTTTGCGCGACGGTATGTTTGCTGGAAAGTTCTTTGATAGAGATGCCGGGACGGTAAAGCTTGTCTATTACCCTACCTTAGGCCAAACTCAGCCGCCAAAATAGCTCTATACTTTGATGGTACAGGGCGATGTGTGTATGCTATCGCCCTGTTAAATTAAATGCCGTTATTCTCTATGTATTGCTTCATGAAGCATTTCTTCCTGACGCATACTTCCAATCAAGAGTCAACGGATGGGGCCCTGCTTTTCTAACCAGAAAATTGTCAACTTTGCACAACTACTCCCGACATCTTTTCAAAGTACTAATTGCGTTGTTAATAGTGTCGGCGCTGATCATGTTCGTCCTTGCATCGCGAACATTTGTGCAGGAGCGCGAATATCACAACCATTCGCTCATCAGATCCACACAAGCAACCAGCCGGGAAATCGAGTTATATGTAGGCGGCCTGCGCCGCGCTTTGAGCATTTTCGCTGCAGAAGAATATGAGTTATTAACACGGGCCGTTTCTCAATCTCAAACTATCCCGTCAGTGCAGGAAAAAATAATGCTCCATTTTCCTGAACAACTTGCATTCGCATTGTCCGGATCTCACACGCCATCCACACTGATCAACGCACCAGAATTATTTGGAGAGCATTGCCGCTCCAACATGGATTTATACACGCAAAACAAGCAGTATCTTGATACCGGTCTTTCCATCCACAGCTCGGGCCCTAATGGATCAGAGCATTTTGATGTCATGGCGACTTTCCCAACTGAAGGGCGTGGTGACAATGAATCTGGCGTTATATTTGTAAGTTTTGGTATTGAGAATTTAGAGCGTCTATTGCAAACTGGCTCTTCTTCAGCCTATTCTCTGTCCTTGAAGAATAGTGACGAGCAATCGATCAACACATTGCGAGCAGCTCTTCTGCCTGCCAACACAGATATCTCCGGTGATTCCACGGAGCTACCGACCGTACCGAATTACTCATTACCGGTTAACGGAACACCGTGGATATTGCAGGGGTCGTTGAATACAATGGAAACATCGCGAGCATGGAATGCCTCCCTTGTTCAAACGATCATTGGCACGTTCGTTTTACTCATTGCGGGGTTAACGGCGTGGCGCTCAATCGAACAGGAAAAAATCAGTAATAGCCGTACGGCAATTGTCTTAAATAGTGTGGAATCTGAAAGAAGGCGCATTGCTCGTGATCTACACGACCAAGTACTGTCCGATGTTACCCACGCTAAGCGACTGCTAATGGAGTTAGGGCCTGCAAATGGAGAATCAGAGCCTATCAATACAGATAAGCTACTTTCTGCTCAGCGCAGCGTTGATGAATTTTCGAACATTATTAGAACTGCTATAAACGAACTCTACCCCCATACCTTGGAGAATTTAGGGCTATGTAAGGCATTGGAATCCTATATGGCTGGGCGCAGTCAAATTGGATTAGTGCTGAATTTCGAGTTCGATGCAGCTGTAGACACGATGTTAGAGCCTACGCAAAAACTACACACTTACCGTATAGTGACTGAGCTAGTAAATAACTCGATAAACCATTCAGAGTGCACAGAAGTAAAAATAAAAATAAGCCATAAATCACACGCTATGATTACTGTTTATGTAGCTGACAATGGAAATGGATTCGACAGTACAGCCGCACGAAAACCTGACAGTTATGGAATAGACAATATCGAGACGAGAGCAATGCTGCTCGGTGCTTTGTATAAATGGACAAAAGATGGCACTGAAGGCACCTGCTTTGAACTAACCATATCTCTTATTGCACATGCCACAGCCTGATAACCTTATTGACGTAATTATCGCCGAAGATAACGCCCGCGATATGGAATACCTGGTTGACTCTCTTGACTCTGTTACGTGCAAGCAAGCAACAAGTGGCGATGATGCTCTAGCACTGTTTCGTCAGCGACCTGATTCCTA
>JAZGEF010000043.1:0-19648 GCA_036478595.1 Granulosicoccaceae bacterium | reverse complement strand
TGATAAAGGGCGTGGAGAAGCCCATAAATCCAGTTTACGAGAAATAAGTAATACCCCTCTGGAAGCCCCACCTGGCAAGGGCTGTAGCCCTTATTGTCCGTTTACGAGGGAAAAACTCTAGTACCCCCATTAGGCGGCAAAATAGGCCGACTAAACAATCCAAAGATCCCTTATATCGCAGCATCAATAGGATACAGTTACGTGGATATCGGTGATTCGGGCGAAATACGGGATCCGGACGAGGATAATTCATGTATGGCCTTCGTACCTTGTTTCGATTTTGGGCCTGGCCCATTTAGAAAAGGAGGACATGCAAAAGGGTTGGGCTATCGCGTTGCTGTGGGTACAGCTTTATCTGAGAGACTTCGATTAGAATTTGCTTATATGAATATTGGAGGCAAAGCCACAGGCCTGCCTGATGGAACTATCGGTTCAATGGAGACTATGAGTTTGAGCGCTCACGTTCAATTTTAGCCGAATACTACCTTGTAAAATACTATGTAAAAATCGCCGCCTGTACAAGAGATTGCAGCCGATGACGGGGGTTTCAATGCCCTGCTTGATCGTAGTCCCAAGCCACAAATGCTGATAAGGGCAGGCACTGGCAGGTGAGAACAAAGCCTGCATTCACTTGATCATCTTCTAAGGCGTGATTGGCCATCATCTCCACCTCTCCTTCTATCACTTTTGCTTTGCAGCTTGAACACACGCCTGCCTTACATGCAAACGGTGCATCGATGTTATTAGCAATTGCCGCTTCTAGAAGTGTGCTGCCATCCGGTATCACAAGCTTATGTGTATCACCGCCTAGTGTTACCTTCCCTGCAACACCTTTGCTGTGAGTGTTAACGCTCTTTGCGCGTTGTTTACTACGCCCGGGTTGAGAATTACCAAATAATTCGAAGCGGATCTGATCAGTTGACAAACCATGTGTTTGCAAGGCGTCTCTAATACCGAGCATCATTGGTTCTGGGCCACAAATGTAAGCCATAGTGATGACATCGATGTTGATCCATGATTGAAACAGTTCGCTGCATTTTGCAACGTCAACGCGGCCACGAAACAAGTCGATCTCTTCACCCTCGTCTTCAAGAATATGCACAACGCTAAAGCGATCGAGATAACGGTTTTTTAAATCTTCTATTTCCTCTCGAAACATAATCGTGTTGGCACGTCGATTGGCATACACCAAGGAATAACGAGCATGAGAGTTTTGTTGCAAACCAGATTTAATGATAGACAAAATTGGCGTAATACCCGAGCCTCCAGCAAATACCAAATATCGCGGCTGTTCATTGTCCGTCGCTGCATAGAAGTTACCCATAGGCGGCAACGCTTCAACGACATCGCCTACCGTTAAATCCACGTTAGCCCACGTTGAAAACACCCCACCGTCTACGCGCTTAATGCCCACCTGCAAGGCACCGTCATTAAGGCCTGCACAAATTGAATAAGAACGACGTAATTCCTCACCATCAAACTCTTTGCGAAAGGTAAGGTACTGGCCCGGTGTGAACGAAAACTCATCCGTAGCATCAGGCCTAAGCGTCAACACCACTGCGTCACGAATAGTTTTATGGATATGCGTCACGTGAAGGTTATGGAACTGCATCAGTGTGTTGCCCTCAAATGCACTTAAAGTATTCAAACGGCTCAAGACAATCAAGGCATCGCCATTGTGCTTTGCACGGCGTTGATCCGAATTGGCTTATTTTTTCAACAGTGGTGGATTTGCACTGCGGGCAGTGCTTGGGGCCACCATTTGCTTGAGGTGTAGCTATTCCGTAGGCTTCAAGCTTTGTTCTACCCTCATCCGACATCCAATCAGTAGTCCATGCCGGCGCTATACGCGTTTCTAAATTAAAGTGTTCTATGCCGTGGTCTGTAAGTTCGGTTGTTATGCTCTCGGCAATTTCGCGCATAGCCGGGCAGCCTGAGTAAGTTGGAGTGATCACGACATTGACGTTGTTGCCTTGCAGGCAAACATCGCGAACCACGCCTAAATCGACGATAGAGATGACGGGGATTTCCGGGTCAGGAATTTGTTCCAGCCACTGCCAAATCTGTTTGACCGTTGGCTGTGCCGCGCTCACCACTGGGCCCCGGGATAAGAGCGTTGCAACACTTGCATGGTGGCTAACATATGGCCCAGGTGCTCTGTATGGCGCACGCCATTGCGCCCGCCAGAGTGTGCAAATGGATCGTCTGGGGTTTTCAAAGTTGCCGCGGCTAGCGTGTTAACCACCGTGGCATTCCAAGATTCGCGCAAAGATGCAGGTAATGGCGCAACACCGCGTTCTTGCATGGCTTTATCGGTATCGTCTTGGCCGAAAAGTTCGCCGGTGTAAGGCCATAGGTAATTGAGGGCCGCTTGCATACGTCGGTTGCTTAGCTCTGTACCATCGCCTAATGCCACAACCGTGTCGGTAGATCGCTCTAAGTGATAGAGCGCTTCTTTTAATGACTTATGAGCAATATCAGCAACACGTTGATCAGACGAGCTTTGTAACGCTGTTAACCAAGGCACCTGGAACGCATCAAACAAAAACTGCCTAACCATAGTGCGACCAAAATCTTCATTGGGCACTTCTACCATCAGCACGTTACGAAAATCATACACATCTCGTAGATAAGCTAAATCATTATTGCTGCGTCCATGGCCTTCCACATCGGCTGCGTAAGCTAGCCACAGTTGGGTTTGCCCAATCAAATCCAGTGCTGTATTGGCTAAGGCGATGTCTTCCTCCAATGCGGGAGCATGCCCACACCATTCGGATGTTCGATGCCCGAGCACAAGCGAGTTGTCGCCTTGTCTAAGCAAAAACTCATACAGCTGAGGATCATCTTGTGCCACTACATGTTTCCTGCTTCATCAGGAAGCTCATAAAACGTTGGGTGGCGATAAACCTTATCGCGTGCGGGTTCGTATAACGGCCCCTTGTTGCTTGGGCTGGATGCTGTAATTGCTGCAGCTTCTACCACCCATATACTGGTGCCTTCGTTGCGCCGTGTGTACACGTCTCGCGCATTTTTAACGGCACTTTGCGCATCGGCTGCGTGCAATGAGCCCACATGTCGATGGCTCATGCCATGTTGGCCGCGTATAAATACTTCCCATAATGGCCATTCTTGAGTAGATGTTGTCATTGCGCTAACCTGCTTCCGCTTTTTTTTGTTTAGCTTTAATTGCCGCTTTTTTAGCAGCGTGAGCCATCATGCCCTCACGCACCCAAGTACCATCAGCCCAGGCTTTTTTTCGTGCCTCTAAGCGATCTGTATTGCACGGGCCATTGCCGGCCAACACATCGTTAAACTCGTGCCAATCAGGTTGTGAAAAATCATAGTGTTTAGTGTCTTCATTCCACTGCAACTGATCATCAGGAATAGTTAGCCCAAGGTATTGAGCTTGCGGTACTGTTTCATCCACAAATTTTTGTCGAAGCTCATCGTTTGAGTTCATTTTTATTTTCCAAGCCATCGACTGTGCTGTGTGAACGCTGTCTTTATCGGATGGTCCGAACATCATCAATGAGGGGTACCAAAAACGATTGAGCGCGTCCTGTGCCATTCGAAATTGTTCGGGGCTACCTTTTTTGGCCATGGCTATCATGATATGAAAGCCTTGGCGTTGGTGAAAGCATTCTTCTTTACAGATGCGCACCATTGCTCGTGCGTAAGGGCCATAAGAGGTTCGCTGCAACGGTACTTGATTCATAATCGCGGCACCATCGACTAACCAACCTACAGCGCCTATATCAGCCCAAGTTAATGTGGGGTAGTTAAAGATGGATGAGTATTTCATTTTTCCGTTATGCAGCATGTCGAACATTTCGTCACGGCTGACACCTAAAGTTTCAGCGGCGCAGTACAGATACAAACCATGGCCTGCTTCGTCTTGTACTTTGGCGAGTAAATTGGCCTTGCGCTCTAGGGTGGGCGCCCGTGTTATCCAATTGCCTTCAGGCAGTTGTCCAACAATCTCAGAGTGCCCGTGCTGGCCTATTTGTCGAATCAGATTGTTACGATACCCGGCAGGCATATAATCTTTAGGTTCAATCTTTTCACCACGATCGATACGCACCTGAAACGCTCGATCTTCAGCAGACATATCTTCAAGCGATTGAACAGCCTTACCAGTAGATTTTACTGACTGTGCGTACATCGACTCACTCCAACTAGGTTCGTTCAAGTATCAAAGCGACACCTTGACCCACGCCAACACACATTGTGCATAGCGCGTAGCGGCCGCCGGTTCGTTGCAATTGATATGCTGCTGTCATAACCAAGCGTGCACCTGACATACCTAACGGATGCCCTAATGCTATAGCGCCTCCGTTAGGGTTAACGTGTTCGGCATCATCTGGTACGCCTAAGGCACGTAGCGTTGCCAAGCTTTGGCTGGCAAAGGCTTCGTTTAATTCAATTACGTCCATTTGTTCAATGGTTAAGCCATAACGCTTTAGCAATTTTCGTGTTGCAGGCACTGGGCCGATGCCCATAACACGAGGCTCAACACCAGCCGCACACATGCCTACTACACGCGCCAACGGCTTGTGATGCTTAGCTATGGATTCATCTACTAACAGTAGCGCAGCAGCACCATCGTTAATACCTGATGCATTACCCGCGGTAACCGTGTTGTCACCACCATTGATGCTTTTTAGTGTGGCAAGCTTTTTAGCGCTGGTGGAAGCCCTGGGGTGTTCGTCTTGATTAAATATCAGCGAATCACCTTTGCGTTGCGCAATTTCTACTGACATGAGCTCATCGTTAAAATGCCCAGCCTTTTGAGCTGCGTCGTAACGCCGTTGTGAGCGCTCTGCAAACGCATCTTGATCAGTGCGGTTAATATCAAAATCTATGGCTACGTTGTCCGCAGTTTCCGGCATTGAGTCAACACCGTATTGCGACTCCATACGTTTGTTGATAAATCGCCAGCCCAAGGTGGTGTCGTAAACTGTATTAGCGCGCGTAAACGCAGCAGTGGCTTTTGGCATGACAAATGGTGCACGACTCATGCTCTCAACACCACCGGCAATCGCTTGGCTATAGTCGCCTGCTTTGATGCCTCGCGACACCATACCCACAGCGTCCATCCCAGATGCACACAAACGATTGATGGTTGAACCGGGAACATCAACTGGCAACCCAGCTAATAGTGATGCCATTCGCGCTACGTTGCGGTTGTCTTCGCCGGCTTGATTGGCATCACCCAATACAATGTCATCTAGTGATGCCCAATCAATCGTTGGATTGCGTTTAATGAGTTCAGCAATGGGTAGTGCGGCTAAGTCGTCAGTGCGCAGTGACGACAAAGCACCGCCGTAACGGGCAATGGGTGTTCGGACACCATCAAGAATATAGGCTTGCAACGGTCCCTCCTGCTAAGGTGGTCTTAGTTCATTTTAACCACTTAAGGTTACATTATGATTTATTTTAGTATATTTTGTAACATTTTAATGTGGTTGGGTGATAGCTGGCAAAGGAGCGCCCTAAATACCTAATGGCTAGACGAAAACTGTTGCGCATCTAGCCGTGGTAGATCAGCTAGTAAGCGCGTGAGATGCCGGTGACACTGTGCCATTGGGCCATCAGGAAACAAGCCAATATGTGCCCAGGTATTCTTACGCAACGCCATTTTTCTCCAGCGATGGAGAATCATTAATCTCAGTGTGGCGCTATCTATGGCGTTTAAGGTTTTGCTGGTCGTCCCGGTTGGCATGTCATCAATTATCGTTTGCGCCAGCGTATTTAGCTTGCGCGCGGTTACAAGCACATCTGCTGGCACCAACTGTTCAACCACCCATTCAGGAATAACGTGATTTTGGATATCAAATTCAAGCGCTATGTTTGGTTTAATAACGCAACTAGAGGGCAGCAGGTAGACTCGTTTTAACAGGCGTATGGCCTGCTCGCCCACTTCTTTTATCGCATCGGGTGATTCAAGCAACAATAGCCGCCAAGCAGTATCATATTTGACTTCGGTTCCATACACATCGCGGTACACTGCACTAGTGGCCGCAATACCCGAGGTGGAAAGCCGGTAGATCACTTCGCGTCCGTTTTTACTGGTGCTTATCCAACCGTCTTTTTTAAGCCGATGAATGGCAACTCGTATGGCTTCTGGTTTTATCCCTACATGGCCCAGCAAATAACCCATCTCTTTACCTGAGAGTTGTGGTTCGTTCATGTCACCTAGGAGGGTTACGATTAGCGACCAAGTTTTAACGGGTTCTAATGCCGTTAATTGCTTCACGGTTGATTGGATTATATTCAAGGCTCTTCAATCCATTTACACATTTGGCCGAGTTTCTTCATACGCATTCATTGTAAGCAAGTCGTACTCTGCCACCAATTCGTCGTCCTGATTGGTGAGGCGCACATCCCAGCGGACCTCGCCGTAGTCCTCGTTTCTAGGTGTTTTTTGTTTAACCGTCAATCTAACGCGAATGCTGTCACCCGCCTCTACAGGTTTCATAAAGCGTAGCTTATCAAGGCCTGTATTGGCTAGCACCGGCCCCTCATCTGGCTGAACAAACATGCCAGCTGCAAAGCTCAGCAGCAAATAACCATGCGCCACCCGGCCAGGAAAAAATGGGTTACGTTTAGCGGCGGCATCGTCCATATGCGCATAGAACGTATCCCCTGTGAAATGAGCAAACTGCTCGATTTCATCCATCGATATTTCGCGCAAATTGGTTTTAAGTGTTTCGCCTAGTTCGAGTTGATGAAACGTGCGAGTAAACGGGTGCTCAATGCGTTCTACTTCACGCGCCCCCGGCACCCATTTTTGTGAAATTTTACTTAATATCTCTGGGCTGCCTTGTATTGCCGTACGTTGCATGTAATGCATCGCGCCGCGCACCCCCCCCATTTCTTCACCACCACCGGCGCGACCAGGGCCTCCGTGCACCATATGTGGAAGCGGAGAACCGTGGCCTGTGCTTTCCTTCATCGAATCTTGGTTATTGAAATAAAGCCTGCCATGAAATGCGGCCGAACCTAAGGCGACTTCACGTGCAACATCAGCATCGTGTGTGATGACAGAGGCGACTAAGCTTCCCTGACCACGATTAAGCAATTCGACAGCGTGATTAACATCGCGGTAAGGCATGATAGTTGAGACGGGGCCAAACGCTTCTATGTCGTGCACGTTAGCTGCCGTATCAGGCGATGCACAATGAAACAGCATGGGTGGTAAGAATGCGCCTTTACTCGCATCAGCGCCTTCAACGTTGAAGTTGTCAGGATCGCCAAACACTCGCTCAGCATCCACAGCAAGCATTGCAACCTTCTCCAATACATCGTGTTTTTGATCATTAGACACTAAGGCTCCCATGGTTGTGGCTTTAGCTCGCGGGTCACCAATGACGATTTTAGCCAATCGTGTTTTAAGTGATTCGATCAAGGCTTCAATTTGCGAAGCAGGTGCAAAGATACGACGTATTGCCGTACATTTTTGCCCCGCTTTTGTGGTCATCTCGCGAGCCACTTCTTTTACAAAAAGTTCAAATTCAGGTGATCCAACCCTTGCATCAGGCCCTAACATGGAAGCGTTTAAGCTATCTTGTTCAGCGATAAAACGAATGGAGTTTTGGAGTATATGGGGGTTTGATCGAAGCGATACAGCTGTGTGTGCAGAACCCGTGAAACTAACCACATCTTGTGAGCTTAATTGGCCCAATAGATTACCCACCCCGCCGGAGATGAGCTGCAAGGCACCATCAGGCAATACGCCGCTGCCTAGCAATATCTGTACACAACGTTCTGTGACATAACAAGTGGCGGTGGCAGGTTTTACTAATGCGGGCACGCCAGCCAACAAAGCGGGCGCTAGCTTTTCCAGCATTCCCCACACAGGAAAATTGAAGGCATTGATCTGCACCGCTACACCCTGCATAGGCGTGCAAATATGTTGCCCTTGAAACGTGCCGTTGCGTGACAGCTGTTCTATTTCGCCATCCAGATACACATGAGAATCGGGCATCTCACGTCGTCCCTTTGATGCGAACACAAACAAGGTACCCACACCACCGTCAATATCGATTAGGTGATCTTTTTGGGTAGCCCCCGTTGCAAACGAAATATCGTATAACGTCTGTTTATGTTGATTAAGATGTGTAGCCAGAGCCTTGATCATTTTGGCCCTGTCATGGAATGTCATCGCACGTAAGGCAGGGCCACCTACCCTACGGCCATAATCCAACATGGCATCTGTGTTTACAGTACTATTACCAGCTCGGGCAATAACCTCACCTGTTACCGCTGAATGGATATCGCGTGCCTTGTTATCGGGCGCCAGCCAGTGCCCAGCAACAAAGCTTTTTACGTTTTGAATACTCACCCACAATTCCTTAACGACTGAAAGTACTAATCAGTTGATGATAACCGTAGATGAATAACAGCGTCGTTTTTTTAGTGCGGCCGGCTAGGTGCGGCCGGCGTTTGGGAATGTTCTAGTTGCATCATAGGTGTCAAAGCTCTCTAGAAACTGCGCATTACATTGAGTCTGCCATTTAGAGCCTGGCACCACGGCCGACGCACAAGGATAGTTCTGACGATACCCAAGCGTTCGTTCGTTTTCTTCAATAGCAATGGCGGCCAATCCCGCAACAAATCCCTTCTGTTGTTCTACCAGTCGTATTGCGCCGTCCATTGTACCGCCTGTTTCTACCCATTGATCTGCAAGCAGTACGCGTGTACCGGGTGCGAATGCAGGCGTTCGCATTTCCATGTTTTGCACACGGCCAGAATAATTACCAAATTCAATGCTGTCTGTATCGACGCACAATTTGCCAGCTTTGCGGATAGGCAAAAAGCCAACATTACGCCGGGCTGCTAACCCCGCACCTAACACAAAACCCATTGCATCTAGGCCTGCGACAACATCAAATTGCACTGATGCTAAATCGGCTTCAAAGTCATCAAGCAAATCCTGAAATGCTTTTGCATTAATGTATATCGAAGTTGGGTCTAGCCACGCAAACTTATCACCCTTGGTATTGGGTGACATAATTGATAGATACCAGCGATCATCACGTGGCCCAAGCGCTGCATCTTTATCTGATTGGTTTGTCATTGTGCTCCCCTGTTGTAGGCATTAGCGGTGTTCGATGTAAACGCCAGCAACTGCATTAGCCTCTGCTTATCAATATTATAAAAATCGCCATCAAGATTAATTCCAGTTGCCACCATGAAGCAATCAACATCTGAATACACAGCTGCATTATCAGGTGTTATTCCAGACGCCAGAGCAAGCACATGCTCTCCAATTCGCTCTCTAAATATTTTGATTTTGTCAGTATCCGCTTCTACGCCAGTAGCAAAACCCGACGTACAAACGCCATCCATGAAGTGTGTAGCAAGCTCTGCTGACACGCCGTAATCTTCTGGGCTAACTTCTCTTTGTTTCTTAAAACACGTACCACCTAAGTACAAACCATTCCATCCGGATGCCTTACGAGCCTGCTGAATCTTGTTGGCTTGTGTTTGATCCTGCAGGCTCGCACTTTCGTCGATACACGCATCGTCAGCCCAATAAGCATCAATTCGAAAGCCCTTACTCTGCAGTTCACCCAGTATCGGGAAAGCATGCTCGCCGGTAACAGCGAGGAAATTAAGACCCATCCATAGGGTTGGGTAACGCTGACGTATTACTCGAACAATGGGTGTGAATTCTTCAACGGCGAAATCGTGGTTAATCAAAAATACGCCAACCACGCCTGCATCTAATGCAATGTCGATGTTAAGCGCGGTCTGTTCTATATCCAGTACGTGGATGACTGGGATGACGACTGGCCCCGGGCTGTCAAAGGCTTGGTGAAATTCAGCTCTATTCATTGCATTAACATAACGGTAAATTCTTGATTAATGAAATTTATAGTTTTAATGTTTGCATTAGTATATGTTATAGCCAGTTCGTTGGATAGAACGATATGAATAACAAGAATCTCCCGATCGATCTGCTTCGTACTTTAATCACCATCTCTGAAGTAGGTGGCTATACTCGCGCAGCTGCGCTGTTGGGGCGAACGCAGCCCGCTATCAGCCTTCAAATAAAACGGCTGGATCAGCTCCTGGGTGTAAAACTACTGACTCAATCAGGCCAAAAAACTGAGCTAAGCGACGATGGTCAGCGGCTCGCTGTTTATGCTCGCCAGATTCTGCGTTTAAATGACGAAGCAGTTGCCCAATTTTCTGTTGCGCCTTTGGATGGTTCTTTACGCGTTGGCCTACCAACAGATTTCTCAACTGCATATTTGCAGGATGCAATTCTGCAATTTGGCCAAAAAACACCTGACACGCAGCTTAAAATTCATTGTGGATTGTCAGCCAATCTACTCGATGAGCTTCACAGAGGCGAACATGACGTCATCGTCGCGCTTCACTGCGATGAGGACAACCAATACCTGTCTCACCAATGGATTCAACAACCGCTTTGGGTAAGCTCCGAAGGCTTCAAGCTCGCCAAAGACCAGCCGGTGCCCATTATTGCGCACTATGAAGGCTGCCCATACAGAGACCGCATGACCTCGGTACTGTCGAGAGAGCGACGTCGTTGGGACATCGTGTTCGCCGCTCCAGGGGTCGCCGAACTGCAAAGCGCCGTTCTTTCGTCGTTTGGAGTCACGGCGCTAACCGGCAAAACACTACTTAAAGGTATGAAAGTCCTGCCTGCTAATGAAGGTTACCCCTCTTTACCGGCTATACACGTGGGTATTTTTTGCCGGCATTCGCAAACCTCTCAGGCGGGTTTACTGCTTGTAGAACAGTTAAGCCGACTTTTATCCGGGTTGACTGAGGAACCATCCAGCCATTAATATGATTTATCAGTAAATTAGAATGATTAATTTCCTTAATTGGCTCGGCAATCATAATATCGAGCTTCACGCATAATCAGAGGGCACTGCCATGAACGAAACGAAAACGAAACCGCTTGCTAACTCAATGCGGCGTAAATTTTTGAAGTACTCGGCGGCAACCGCTGTCGCCGCGCCGTATATAACGAGTGTGAAGGCTGCACCAACAGAAATAAATATGCTTGCCTGGTACGGCCACGGTGAGCCCGATATTGTTGGTGCTTATGAAGAAGCTAACAACGTAAAATTCAATGCGAAGTACTACGCAGGTGGCGACAACATGCTCGCGCTAATTTCGCAGTCACCTCCTGGCACCTATGACTTAATTTTGTCAGATGCAGAATTTGTTATGCAGCTTAATGCTGCAGGCTATATCGAAGAGATGGATGCCGCGGCTTATAACTTTGACGACATGCTTCATGATGACTTCAAACAATTCCCGGGCCATTGGAGAGATGGAAAGCTATTTTCTGTAATGGTTAGAGGTGGGCATCTTGGCGTCTCTTACAATAAGAATGCGATGACAGCAGAAGAAGCCATGAGCTATAAAGGCTTTTGGAAACCTGAGCTTAAAGGCAAAGTTGGTCACTTTGATTGGCACTTACCCAACCTGGGCATGATGAGCCTGCTTAACGGCAACGGTGCGAAGTTGTGGGATCAAGATGACGCTGGTTGGAAAGCTGTACAAGAAACCACTATGTCCTTACGCCCTCAGGTTGGCGGCTTCTTTGATTACGGCGGCACATTTAACTCTTTAAAAAATGGAGAGATGCAAGCTATGTGTGGCATAGGCGATTGGATTACTGGCGTGCTTGAAAAAGACGGAGCACCAGTGGCATCAGTAATACCGCAAGAAGGCGGCATCCAATTTACTGAGTCTTATTCTATTGGCAAGGGCAGTTCGAAGCAGGCTGAAGTACAGAAATTTATCCAACACATGCTAACCCCAGAAGGCCAAGTGCGATCAGCTGAAATGGCTGCATACCCCGGATTTTGCATCACCAAAGGTGGCCTTGCGTTACTGCAAGAAACTAATCCGAAGGAAGCTGCACGTAGCGGTCAAGTTGAGGGTGCCGTCAATGAGCCTATTAGGTTGATAAACGAGGGGCGTATTCACTATCGTGACATCCCTGCTCAGCAAGGCTTGGAAGATTGGAACGACTTCTGGTCTGATTACAAGAACGCATAAAATATTAACTACTGCATGAAACGTACTAAGGCTTCCTTTTGGAGGCTTCGTACGACACCGGAACAAGCAACACAATAGATGAGTAGTACCAATAACAAAAAACGCGTTGATCTTTATGCGTTAACGTGGCGGTTGCCGATCATTCTGTGGCAGTTTTTGTTTTTTGTCGGCCCGCTGGTTTTTCTGATTGCCATGTCTTTTTTTGTGGTTAAGAATTACCGAATGATGGAGACATTCGAACTCTCTGCCTGGAATAGGATCCTTTCGCGCGATTATTTCTATAGTAGCTATTTATATACCTTCGGTATGGCTACTTTCGCAACCCTCTTGGCAACCTTGCTCGCCTTCCCAGCCTCCTACGCATTAGCATTTAAAGTCTCAGAAAACGTTAGACGCTGGGCGATGTTTTTCCTCATTATTCCATTTTTTACCAGTTACCTTGTTAAAACTTTCTCGTGGTATGTGATTCTTGCAAAAACCGGAGTCGTCAACTCTTTGCTTGCTTCTATTGGGTTTGGCCCATACACCCTGCTTAATACCTGGGTGGGTACTATGGTGGGTTTTATGACACTAGTATTACCATTGTTGGTGTTGCTGCAAACCCTATCGCTGAGTCAAGTCGATAAGAATCTTATCGAAGCTGCGCACAATCTGGGTAGTGGCCGGGTTCGCACCATATTCAACGTCATTATCCCATCGGCAAAAATCGGTTTGGTAGTAGGTGCACTATTCTGTTTCATCCTGTCTTTTGGCGATTTCGTTAGCCCATATTATCTGGGTGGTTCAACACCACAAACCCTATCCATTCTCATAATAGACACCACAAAATCTGGAAACCAATGGCCGCGCGCTGCAGTTGTCGCGATCTGCATGATGACAACCTTGTTTATCATCGCCTTTGCATCCATCCTGTTTGCCTACCGGAAGCCAAAGTCGTGATCAAAGATGGCGTCATCAGCTTTTTCTTGAGGGCCTATCTTGTTGTTCTTTTCTTGTTCGTGTTTGCACCCATTCTTGCCAGTGTGGTTTTCTCCTTCAATTCAGATAGATTCCCAACTATTCCCTTAGGCACATTTACGCTTCATTGGTACGAATTGATCATCGATGACCCTGATATTGCAAAAGCGGCGATCACGAGCATCATCGTGGCCATTTGCTCAGCCTTGTTAGCCACCTTTATTGGGTTTTGTACGGCTTATTCAGACTTTCGCTACGATTTTCGCTTCAAAGGCCCCTACCTGGCGCTTGCACTGTTACCACCGACAGTGCCGTTGATCATCATGGCGCTTGCGATGCTGGCCTGGCTGTCTAAGTTTGGATTATCGGGGTCTGTTCTTTCAATCATTATTGCTCACACCGTGCTTTGTACGCCCTTCGCGATGGCCATCATTCGCTTACGCTTAAGCCAAATGGATACCAGCCTTGAAGCCGCCGCATGGAACCTTGGGGCTTCTGAGTGGGCGGCTATGCGCGAAATCGTCATTCCATTTGCTCGCCCTGCCATCATTTCATCACTGTGCCTAACAGCCGCTGTTTCATTCGATGAATTTGCCGTCGCTTGGTTTGTTTCAGGATTAAACAAAACTATTCCGGTAGTGATACTTGAAATAGTACAGGGCAATATCGATCCAAGAGTTAATGCCATTGGTACGTTTGTGTTCCTCACTTCCATGACACTTGTCATCATTGCACAAGTCATTTTTATGAAGAATCAAAATAAAGGAGCTGACAGTGCTGAATCCAGCCGAGCCTGACTCTAGCGCAACTGAACCACTGGTTCAGTTCATGAACGTAGTTAAGCGTTTCGGCAGCTTTGTTGCTCTAAAGAGCACGGATCTTGACATTCATGAAGGTGAGTTCGTTGCTCTTATGGGCCCATCAGGTTGCGGTAAAACTACAACCTTACGCTTATTAGCAGGGCTTGAAAAACCTAGCGAAGGAACCATCACATTAGCCGGCGAACTAATGAACAATGTAAAAGCGCATGAACGAGAGACTCCGTTAGTTTGGCAATCACTTGCGCTCTTCCCATTTATGAATGCTAGAGAGAATGTCGAATTTGGTTTAAAGATGCGTGGATTTAGTGCTGATAAAAGGCGCAAGAAAGCCATCGATTGGTTAGAGCGTTTAGGTATGGGCGAATTTATCGAGCGTGACGTGTCTCAGTTATCTGGCGGGCAGCGGCAACGAGTAGCCCTAGCACGTGCTCTCGTAACAGAACCAAAAATATTGCTACTCGATGAACCACTATCTGCACTGGATGCGCACTTGGTGATACGTATGCAAGGCGTGCTAACCAAGTTGCAGCGTGAACTTGGTATTACGTTTGTGTATGTCACCCATTCACAATCAGAGGCATTCGCTATGGCTGATCGTGTTGTGATTATGGGTGATGGTGAAATTATGCAGATCGGCTCTGCACGGGAGATTTATCGTACACCAAAAAACCGCTTCGTCGCTGAATTCGTGGGCCGCAACAATATCATCTCTGGCACAGTCACAACGGTACAAAACGGTACCTTGGTGGTTAACACGGCATGTGGCAATTTCACCGTGCCGAACACTGAAGATCGAAATCACAATAAAAACGACGCCATTACGTTTAGCGTATCAGCTGACTTGGTGACAATAGATGCGAACCGCCCTGATACGGATAATGTTGTTGAATGCAATCTGATTTCAGAAGAATTTGTTGGATCGGTGGTCACGCTGTTTCTGGAAGCGGCAGATGGCACCGAGCTTAAAGCGCAGGTGCAGGAAAAAGAGCTACAGAAAATTGATACCAGGGCAAATATACCTTATTACATGAGTTGGCCTGTTCAGAGCGCACATGTATTGGATGATTGAACTGATAACTAATACCTGATCATTGCGCTGTGAATGCTAGTACGCCATCAGCAATGTATTGCACAGCCAAAGCTGCCAACAGAACCCCGAGCAAACGAGTCAATACAAGCTTGGCTGTATTGCCTATAAACTTGTCTACTAGTTCGGCAGCTATTAAAACACCCGCTGTCATAAACATCAAAACAGCAATAACGCCCACCAATGAAAATGCCCCGTACCAATTATGGCCAGTGCTGCTAGAGGCTAACTGTGATGAGAGCAATATCGTTGCAGAGATAGAGCCTGGGCCTGCTATCAGCGGGATCGCTAGCGGAAACACTGCAATATTAGCCGCCTGCTCTGCAGCCGCGGCACTGGTAGCCTCTTCACGCCGCTCCTGACGCTGTCCATAAATCATCTCGAAAGCCGTTACAAACAATAAAATCCCACCGGCAATACGAAATGCATCGATTGTGATACCAATGGTATCTAAAATTTTGGTACCCGTAAGGGCAAACAACGCAAGAATAACAAACGAAATGAACGAACCCCGTATTGCAATGGAGCGCCTGACAGCAGTTGACATACCCACGGTAAGCCCCAAAAACAACGGCGCATTTCCAATCGGGTCCACTATTACAAAAAGCGTGATAAACGCATTGATTAAACTATCCAGGGCAGGCATGTGTATTTACTCTGTTAACCAGAAGAACCATAAAGTGCATCAAACTATTGCAATCTAACAGGCATGCGCAATAAGTCTCTAAACGCCCAACCTCCAAACTCTGCATCACCATTTAGTCGCAAATTCGGAAATCGTTCAAACAACATGGGCAACGCCACTTCGCCTATTAGGCATCTTGACACCCATGCACCCGCACAGAAGTGAGGACCTGCCCCAAACGCAATCGCCTTACTAGTATTTCGATCAATATTGAATAGCTCAGGACAATCAAATACGGATTCATCACGATTGCCGCTTCCGTACATAAAAAAGGCTCGATCGCCTTCTTTAAAATCAATTCCGCTCCACTGATAGTCACAAGCAATCCGGCGAGGTGACATACCTATCGGCGATATCCATCGGACATATTCCTCAAAAGCTTGTTGCCATCTATGTTGGCCGTCTCGAATAGCATCCAGTTGGTCAGGATTATTTAATAATGCCCATGCGGTACCAGCAATCGCGGTACGCGGCTCGTTTTGTCCGCCACTAATTGCAAGTTTAATATTGGCGCGAACACTTTCCATCGCCTGCCCCGCACCGGGTAAAGTACTAAGCAGAGAACAATCTGGGTGTTGTTTGACCCGCGGTAGCATCTCATCAATGCATGCGTCGATCAGCGCTGTCATTTCGTGACAACGAGCTTCTACCTGTTTGTCGCCTTCATAGTTGGCGATACCGTCTATCATGCCTTGTGAGGATGCATCGAGCTGTTCTGGCGTCATGTTGCTTAAACCGGTTACGCGTCGTAGTGCATTGGCCGATACCGGCATCGCGTAGTCGGTAACGAGGTCGCACGATGTAATTGAGCTAAGGTTATCAAGAAGCGTATGGGTATCCGATTCGAATAAGCTTTTCCATGTTTTAGCGGTTACCGTTGGTGATACAGACGGCTGCATCTGTTTGCGCTCAAGTTTGTGCGGGTCACCGCTCTTGCGCATCATATTTTCACCCATTAAAATGGTCATCAGCCCTCCGGGTTGCGTGGATGAGAAAACATCGACGTTCTTTTCAAACCGAAAAATATCGTCGCGCTTTGTAATCAGAACAGCATCCAGCTCTGGCACATAACAAATGGGTGTATTAGCCCGCATCTGCGCTAGAGCTGGGTACGGATCTTTCCAGAATGCGGATGGATCGATTGAGATACTAGGCGGTTTCATAACTGTATCGATAAAAGTTTGGTCGGTTTTCTAGCGTGTTAGTCATGTGTGTTTTTTATCTGTATGGCTACTGTAATTCAAATAATTACGCTGCTTTGACATATGATCAGCCAGATACTTGGCATCATGCCATACACCCCATATAAAAGAAGATCCGCGTCGCGACTGCCACGGTAAACCTAAGAAGTAGATCCCCGCTTCGCTAGACACACCACGTTGATGTTTTGGACGGCCGTCGTCGTCAAACGCATCAACGTTCAACCAATCGTAATCCACGGAGTAGCCTGTTGCCCAAATAATTGACTCAACTCCGGCATCGCTGAAGTTTAATTCCAATTTTGGATTGTTCATGCAGTCAGGGGCCGCACTGATAATATGGGCGCTTGGTTCTTCTGGTAAATCCATTCCATTTCGCGTCACATAAGCATCAGCTTGTTTTAACACTGATAGGTAATTCGCGTCACCATTTTCAATGTTGGTAGCAAGGTCAGAGGCGAATCGCAGCGCGCCATTTTTAAATGATAACGTTCGTCCAACCAGCTTCATCCCTTCTGCGGCGAAGCGTCTAAAATCAACCGTAAGCCCGCCGTTTTTACCGCTCACGGCAATGGTGACATGCTTGGTACCTGGTGCGAGCGCAGCTGCATCCCACTTGCCTAATACGCCTAACCACCAAACAAAGTCGCGGCCACGATAACTGCGCGGCGGTCTGTCGTGCGGGCCAACAGACAAATATACACGTTTGCCTGAAGACAAAAGATCATGAGCAATCTGTGAGCCTGACGACCCTGCCCCGACTACTAACACAGCGCCAGCAGGCAATTGCTCGGGATTACGATAAGCATTAGAGTGCAATTGCTCGATATCGGTAGTACTGGGCACTAGTTTTGGCATTACTGGATGTTGAAAAGCGCCTGTAGCGGCCACTACATTAATGGCTTCTATTACGCCATCAGTAGTCTCAATACGAAACCCCGGACGGCCTTCGTTTCTCTGCACATTCGTTACCTCTACACCGCAGCGTATCGGTGCTTTGATTTGTGCGGCGTATTCGGTAAAATAGTTGGCAACCGAATTTTTAGATGCGAATTCATCTGGGCCTACATCAGAAAACACCATGCTGGGAAACCGGTCATGCCAAGCCGGACCATTTGCAACCAAAGAATCCCAACGTTCTGAATGCCAGCGCTCTGCTATCCGATGACGCTCTAATACTAAATGGCAGATGCCACTGTTGCCAAGATGCTCGCTCATAGCGACACCGGCTTGCCCGGCTCCTACAACAAGCGTGTCAATCTTTTCAACCGTCATTGCCACAAACCATGTATTTTCCCTTTGTGGGATCCGGGAATGACTTTCAGTGCCCCATTCTCCGCCGTGTCTTCACCCACCCTCAGTAAAGCAGTGATTAGATCGTTGTTAGAATTATGTGTGAATGGAAAACCTTGATGCCATTTCACGATGGTAGCGCTGACAGGTAGCTTTGAATTAATTTTGGTGTGGTGGGACTTTACATTTGAGCCAATTGGCTCAGTGACGAGAAAACCCCCATTCCAAAACTGCTCTTTTTGTTTACCGCTCAACATAATGCCGGGCCTGCTCTATTCATAATTGTGGATACAGTCTAGTATAAGCCCTTCAGGTAAGGAATTCGATATGACAGGGTTGACCTACGCCGTGACAGGCGTCGCCAGCAGTATCGGCGCAAAATTAGCTCGTTCTCTTACACGTCCAGGCCATCGTTTTATTGGTTTTGATATTCGTGAAACATGCGATAGTGTCTATCGATTCATTCTGTCGGATCTATAAAACTAATTATTACCCATGGCTAAACCAAAAAACATTTTATTCATCATGTTCGACCAGCTCCGTTGGGATTATCTCAGCTGCGCAGGGCACCCTCATCTTCACACACCCAATATCGACGCCCTGGCTGAGGAAGGGCTAAGGTTCTCGCGCGCCTATGTTCAATCACCTGTGTGTGGATCATCGCGTATGTCGTTTTATACTGGTCGTTACGTGCATTCTCATGGTGCTACCTGGAATGGCGTGCCTTTGAAAGTGGGCGAACGGACCCTAGGTGATCACCTACGCCAAGCCGGTATGGATTGCTGGCTCGTGGGCAAAACCCACATGAAAGCGGACGACGAAGGTATGGCGTGTCTCGGAATTGATCCAACAAGCGAAATCGGCATGCGCGTTGAACAATGTGGTTTTGATGTTTGGGAACGAGACGATGGTATGCGCCCTGAAGGCCCAGACGGGTTTTACGATGAACGCGGAACTGAAAGATACAACGAATACCTGCGCAATAAGGGTTATCGCTCCGCCAACCCGTGGCACGACTTTGCCAATTCATCCCGTAAAGACGACGATCCTGAAGAGCTGGCTTCGGGTTGGTTTTTAGAAAATGCGGGCAAGGCAGCAGCCATAGAGAATGATGATTCAGAAACGCCATACATGACCACCCGCGCGATCGAGTTCATGGAACAAGCTGGTGATGCCCCATGGTGTTTGCATTTAAGTTACATCAAACCACACTGGCCCTATATCGCACCTGCTCCGTACAACGATATGTACGGCCCAGAACAGGTCATTCCTGCCGCTCGGCATGATCGCGAAAAAGACGAAGCGCATCCAGTTTACAACGCCTTTATGAATGGCCGTGTTGGTAAAGCATTTAGCCGAGATGAGGTACGTGAGGCTGTGATACCTGCCTATATGGGTTTGATCAAACAATGCGATGATCAGATGGGTCGGTTGTTTCAGTGGCTTAAAGCGACTAAACGCTGGGATGACACATTAATAGTATTGACTTCTGATCACGGTGACTATCTAGGCGATCACTGGATGGGTGAAAAGGATTTGTTTCACGAGCCTTCAGTGA
>JAZGEF010000042.1:0-21913 GCA_036478595.1 Granulosicoccaceae bacterium | reverse complement strand
TCTCTTCTGGCGCGTTGTCTATCTGGTCGTAGGCTTTGGCCTCTCCACCCATCGCTTCAGCCTGGCAAATTGTCAACGCGGCTGTCAGCGTTGTTTTACCGTGGTCAACGTGGCCAATTGTGCCTACATTAACGTGCGGTTTGTTTCGTTCGAATTTTTCCTTAGACACCTTTGGCCCTCATAATTTCGCGGTGATGCAAATAGCACCCAATCGGTCGCGTATCATACAATAACAACCGCAGTAAATGCGGCTTTTACTTATAAATTAAGCACCTTTTCACTCACAGCTTTGGTTGGAATCTCATATCGGTCGAATTCCATCGAATAGACGGCCCTACCCTGTGTAGCAGAGCGCAAAGCTGTGGAGTAGCCAAACATCTCGGCTAGTGGCACATCGGCCTTAATCACCTTGCCTCCGGGTTGGTCATCCATGCCCTGAACCACGCCACGACGGCGATTGAGATCACCCATCACCTCGCCCATGTAATCCTCAGGCGTGACCACTTCTACCCGCATCATAGGCTCCAATAGCGCCGGTTCTGCTTGCTCTGCCCCTGAGCGAAAGCCCATGGAGCCGGCAATTTTGAACGCCAACTCGTTTGAGTCCACGTCATGATAGGAGCCGTCATACAACGTCACCTTGACATCCATCATCGGATAACCACCCAATACGCCGTTAGCCAGCTGCTCTTCCACGCCCTTTTCGACAGCAGGGATGTACTCCTTTGGTATTGCAGCACCTGCGATTTGGTTAACAAACTCAAAGCCGTCACCCCGATCCAAAGGCTCGAGACGCAACCACACGTGGCCATACTGGCCAGTACCGCCAGTTTGGCGAATAAATTTACCTTCGGCCTCGACGCTCTTGCGAATGGTTTCGCGGTATGACACCTGCGGCTTACCCACATTGGCCACCACCGAGAATTCGCGCTTCAAGCGATCAACGATGATATCTAAATGCAACTCGCCCATACCACTGATGATGGTTTGGCCCGAATCAGCGTCAGTACAAACTCTGAATGAAGGATCTTCACGCGACAGCTTGCCCAAGGCAGTAGCCATTTTTTCCTGATCAGAAAGCGTCTTGGGCTCAACCGCTACCGATATCACTGGCTCTGGAAACTCCATACGCTCCAGTGTGATGAAAGCTTTTAGATCACACAGGGTTTCACCCGTGGTGACGTCTTTAAGGCCAACGGCAGCAGCAATATCCCCTGCTCGCACTTCTTTGATTTCTTCGCGATTGTTGGCGTGCATTTGTAGCAAACGGCCAATACGTTCTTTTTTACCTTTGATTGGATTGAACACCATGTCACCGGTTTTCATTACACCAGAATACACCCGAATGAATGCAAGCGAGCCAACGTGAGAGTCGTTCGCTATTTTAAACACCAGGGCCGCGAAAGGTTCGTCGTCGTTTGCAGCGCGTTCGCCTTCTTTGTCGCCGTGCTCCATGCCCACTACAGGCTTGATGTCATCCGGCGCGGGCAAATAATCGACGATGCTGTCGAGTAACGATTGCACGCCTTTGTTTTTAAAAGCCGATCCACACAGTGCCGGGACTATGTCACCTGCTAATGTGCGTAATCGCAAGCCTTCACGAATTTGCGTATCATTCAGTTCACCGCTCTCTAAATACTCATCCATAAGGTGCTCGGATGATTCAGCCGCGGCCTCAACCATTTGCTCTCGCATGCTTGCGGCGGAATCGCTAAGCTCTGCCGGTATATCGCGAGCATCAAAGGTTAAGCCTTTATCGGATTCTGACCAATAGATCGCTTTCATGCTGATCAACTCAACCACACCTTCGAAATTTTCTTCCGCGCCTATTGGTATTTGAATAGGGACTGGGTTAGCGCCAAGACGTTCACGGATTTGTTCAACTACTCGTTCAAAGTCTGCGCCGACACGATCCATCTTGTTAACAAACGCCAAACGCGGCACGCCGTATTTGTTGGCTTGTCGCCACACAGTTTCTGATTGAGGCTCTACCCCACCCACCGCATCAAATACAGCTACTGCACCATCGAGTACGCGCAGTGAACGTTCCACTTCAATAGTGAAATCAACGTGGCCTGGTGTATCGATAATATTGATGCGATGTTCGGCGCGAGCGCTATCCATGCCTTTCCAAAAGCAGGTGGTGGCAGCAGAGGTAATTGTGATACCACGCTCTTGCTCTTGCGCCATCCAATCCATCGTGGCAGCACCATCGTGCACCTCACCAATTTTGTGCGACACACCCGTGTAATAAAGTATGCGCTCAGTAGTGGTGGTTTTGCCCGCATCGATATGGGCCATGATGCCGACGTTGCGGTATCGAGATAATGGTGTGGTACGAGCCACTGGGATGTTCCGTTATGTTGATCTGAAAAACAAAAAAGACCGCTGTTTGGCGGCCTGTACTCAAGGTCAAATTTTAGACAGTGTGGGGCTTTAAGTCAACTAGTGAGGGCCTGTTCGCCCGTCATCTCCACGCAAGTGGACTCGGTGCTCCGGGGTAGGTCCATGCCTAAGCAGGTCTAACTGCACGCATCCGGCCATCACCCTACCAAGCGCTCACTCGCCTGTGCTCACTAAAGCTGTCACGCAAGCGAGGGACGCATGAACCCATCCATGGGGCTTCTCTTCGGCATCCATGCCTTCGAGACCCTCACTCGCGTGACAGCTTTGGATCGCACAGGCGAGTGAGGCATTTGGGATGAATACCTGCTTTTAGTACGGCGTTAACCCCTGCCGATAAAAGGCATGCTGCTGGACATAATCGTCATGAACTGGACATTGGCAGATAGCGGCAGGGCCCCCATATTCACCACTGCCTCACCGACATGCTTTACATCCATAATGGCCTCAGACTTAGTGCTGCCATCTGCTTGGACAATACCTGCGCTCATGGCTTCAGTCATGGCTGAGGACGCATTGCCGATATCGATCTGACCGCAAGCAATATTAAATGGCCTGCCATCTAAAGATAAGCACCGCGTTAACCCGGTTATGGCGTGCTTGGATACAGCATATGGCACGGTACCTGGACGCGGGACGTGTGCGGAGATTGAACCATTGTTAATAATGCGCCCACCTTGTGGATCCTGATTGCGCATCATGCTAAATGCACCACGCGCAATCAGAAACGCGCCGTGCAGGTTAACGTCAATAACTGACTTCCATTGATCGACAGTCAGCTCATCAATTGTCATGGGCGGCACACTGGTGCCTGCATTATTAAAGATAAGATCTAAGTGGCCATGTTGATCTTTAATCGCCGCAAACAATGCGTCTACAGAGCCTGAGTCAGATACGTCGGTTGGGATACTGGCCATTGACGCAGGTTTAGAGCTAGATTGGATAGTCTCGTCAAGAGAATCTGCAGTGCGTCCGCAAACAATGACGTGCCAACCAGCGGCAACTAATGCATGCGCTGTTTCTCTTCCAATACCCGATCCACCGCCCGTGACTAATGCGACTTTTGACATAGTTAGGTCTCCGGCTTATCAGCTAGCAACTGTAGGACAATAGGGGACAAGACAATAGGGGACAGACCACAATTAATTGAAAGTGGTCTAGCAAATATTCTACCGACGCGTTAATTGTGGTCTGTCCCCTATTGTCTTGTTCCCTATTGCTCTTCTCAAACGAAAAACGCCGGGCTAGCCGGCGTTTTATATCGTTTTTCGCTGGACGAACCGCAGCCTAGATAACTACTACCAGCGGTAGTGAGAGAACGCTTTGTTCGCTTCAGCCATACGGTGAACGTCGTCGCGCTTCTTAACAGCGGCACCACGCTTCTCAGCAGCATCAGCAAGTTCGCCAGCCAGCTTAAGCATCATGGATTTTTCACCACGCTTACGAGCAGCATCGATGATCCAACGCATTGCCAAAGCACTACGACGAACAGAACGTACTTCAACAGGTACTTGATAAGTGGCACCACCGACTCGGCGTGATTTAACTTCGACTGCTGGGGCGACGTTTTCAAGAGCAGATTCTAGAATCTCTAGTGGCTCAGGCGAACCCTTCTCTTTAATGACATCCAATGCACCGTAGATAACTTTTTCGGCAACGGCTTTTTTACCGTCAAGCATTAGGATGTTGATGAATTTAGCTAAACGAGTGCTTCCGTACTTAGGATCAGGAAGGATTTCGCGTTTTGGGGCTTCGCTTCTACGTGACATATTCTATTAGGCCTTCGGCTTCTTGGCGCCGTACTTCGAACGGCCCTGACGACGTGACTCAACACCTTGAGTATCGAGACTACCGCGCACTGTGTGATAACGAACACCCGGGAGATCTTTAACACGACCGCCGCGAATTAGAACAACTGAGTGTTCTTGAAGGTTGTGGCCTTCACCACCGATATACGAGGTAACCTCGAAACCGTTAGTGAGACGCACACGAGCCACTTTACGCATAGCCGAATTCGGCTTTTTTGGAGTAGTGGTATACACACGGGTGCAAACGCCGCGGCGTTGCGGGCAAGCCTGAAGCGCTGGTACGTTGGATTTCTCCGCCTTACGCTTCCGAGGTTTGCGAACCAATTGGTTGATTGTCGCCATTACTAACCATCTGTTTTGCCTGTCAGCACTAGCTGACAAAGCATTATTAAATTCGAATTAGACAGAATCGGTGATATTTGCCGTTCTGCAATCAGTACAGGCCGCATGAAAACGGCCTGTTCGAGCTGCGAGATTATAGGAATATTGAGCCTTTGCGTCAAGCAAGTCGGGAAGATAGTTGCTACTTATGAGCAGGTATCTCGGATCAGCTGCTATTTTGACAGGATGTACGCAATTAATAGGGGACAAACCACGATTAACTGGATGCTTCTCACCAACATTATGCCTAGGTGTTAATCGTGGTCTGTCCCCGTTTAAGGTGAGACCGGCACAAATCACCATACCAATGACCACTACGCTTAACTGTGCGCTGTTGGGTGATGTAATCGACATGAATCAGCCCAAATCGCTGGGAGTAACCCTCTGCCCATTCGAAATTATCCATCAAACTCCAGGCAAAGTACCCTCTCACATCAATGCCATCATCTCGTGCGGCAGCCACCGCCTGGATATGCTGCTCCAAATACTCCCTCCGAGGCTCATCATCAACCACACCTTCTACCACCTCTTGATTGTAGGCAGCGCCATTCTCGGTAACGTAGCAAGGGGGCAGCGAATACTCTGCATAAAGCCGCTTTAGTAAGTCAGTAAGGCAATCAGCGTTAACTTCCCAGCCAATATCTGTACGCGTGACGCCGGCACGATCGATTTGAATCGTGGCTGGGTAAGGTTCTTGTGCAGCATCAGCAACCCATGTTGGGGTGTAGTAATTCAACCCCCAAAAGTCCAGGGGTTGAGTGATGGTGGGTAGATCATCCATGAAATTGCTAGGCAGTTGCGGCGCTAAAGCATCCATTGCTTGCTCTGGGTAGCGCCCCAGAAACAGCGGTTCAAAAAATAAACCATTGTGAAAATGACGGTGCCTCACAGCTGCTTCAGAGCTTTCAATATCGATGGGATATACGGCTTGAGCATTTAGCACTATTCCAATCGGCAAATTTGGCTTGCTCGATCGCATTGCTTGCACAGCCATGCCGTGTGCCACATGCTGACCGTGTATCACGGCTAACGTCTTGCTTAAGTCTTTAAGCCCCGGCGCATGCACACCGTACAGATAACTGAGCACTGAAGAACACCAAGGCTCATTAAATGTAGTAACTGTTTGCAAGCGATCACCAAAGTGTCCACTAATAAACTTTGCGTAGTTTGCGAATGCATGCGCTGTTTCTCTCGAGGCCCAACCACCTTTGTCATACAAGTATTGCGGTAGGTCCCAGTGATACAAGGTGGCGAACGGTTGTAGGTTGCGCGCAAGGCAACCATCAATAAGTCGATCATAAAAGCCGAGGCCCGCTCGGTTCACCTGCTCATTATCTGATGGGAAGAGTCTCGACCAAGAAAAAGAAAATCGGTAAGCGCTAACATTAAGCTGCTGGATAAGATCAAGATCGCTGCGCAGCCTATTGTAATGATCACACGCGACATCGCCAGTGTCTCCGCTTAAGACCTTACCCGGCGTATGGGAAAAGGTGTCCCATATTGAAGCAGATCGACCATCTTCCATAGCGGCACCCTCGATTTGATAGGCAGCAGTTGCCACACCAAAGATAAACGAATCGGGTAGCCGAAACTGATCGGTGCCTGAGTTCATTGTGTCCCATACCAATATTGCAAGTAGCAAAATCATACACCTACAAACTAAAGGATGGTTTAAAGTTAACTCATACGCCGATTAATCGGGTGTAATAGGGGACAGACCAGAATAAATTAGCATGTGAGCTCTGCACCCTTATTTCACTCGATAATTTATTGTGGTCTGTCCCCTATTACAGTGGTCTGTCCCCTATTACACTCACTTAATCTGATTCGCAATACTATGACTGATACTGAATACACCCCACCCAAAGTCTGGACTTGGGATGCAAACAACGGCGGCGAGTTCGCATCAATTAATCGTCCAATTTCCGGTGCAACGCATGACAAGGAACTGCCCATAGGCAAACACCCTTTTCAGCTCTACTCCCTTGCCACACCTAACGGTGTAAAGATCACGGTACTACTGGAAGAATTACTGGCCGCAGGCCACACTGGCGCAGAGTATGACGCATGGCTTATCCGCATTCATGATGGCGACCAATTTGGCACCGGCTTTGTCAGCATCAACCCCAACTCCAAAATCCCAGCCTTGATGGATCACTCGCAAACACCACCACTGCGTATGTTTGAAAGTGGATCAATCTTGCTGCAGTTGGCCGAACGATTTAACGCGTTTATCCCAATTGATGCAGCTGCTCGCGCCCAATGTTTAAACTGGTTGTTTTGGCAAATGGGTAGTGCGCCCTATCTTGGCGGCGGCTTTGGCCATTTTTATTCCTACGCATCTGTTAGATACGAGTACCCAATCGATCGCTTTACGATGGAAGTAAAACGTCAACTTGATGTACTAGACAAGCACTTGGCTGAAAACACCTTCCTTGCTGGTGACGAGTACACGATTGCCGATATCGCTAACTGGTCATGGTATGGGCAACTTGCCTTGGGCCGCTTGTATGACGCTGCAGAATTTTTAGATGTAAATAGCTATGACCACTTGCAACGTTGGTCCAAACTCATCGACGAACGTGAAGCCGTACAGCGCGGCCGTAAGGTGAATCGAGTAGTTGGCGATTTGGACAGTCAACTGCATGAGCGCCATGACGCTGGTGACTTTGATAGTAAGACGCAGGATAAGTTTGAAGGCGCATAGTGCCGTCGTCCTCGCGAAGGCGGGCTTGGCACCCTCCTTCGCGGGACTACATTTTTAAGGTCGATCTACTGGATAAGTGGTTACGTTAACTGCATTAGACACAGCCTCAACGCTCGCAGCATCAGTCGCGATAACCGACATCTGATATTCGGTACCAGCAGTTAGCCCTTCGATAAAGTGGCTGCGCCCATCAGTGAGCTTTACTAACTCACCGTTTTGGTAGACGGAAAACTGGTATGTACTGCTAGCATCTAGTTGATCAACATTCCAAAACAATTCTATGGCACTTTGCGAATAGGCCTTTGCAGTGAGGTTAAGGCTGATATCGCTACTAACGTTATTAACACCAGTGTTAGCCGCACCGCCTAGTGTGTTAACGCTAACACCTTGCTGCCACACCACATCACCCGCTGCATTAATTGCAGTGACTCTATAGTTGTATCGCGTGCCCGCATTCAAGCTATCATCAAAGTAGCTTCGACCATCTGTGATGATCTGTAGTTGGTCGTCCCGATTAACTTCAAAACTCAACCCCTGAATACCGCCATCATTCCAGAAAACCTCTAGAGCTGACGTTGAATAAACTTGTGCTGTCACTGTTGGCGCTACTGGCTCGGACGAACCCTCAACGGTGACCGTCGCAGAACGACCCCAAGTTTCCCAAGTGCCCTCGCCTGTCGCCACTAGGTAGTAAGTACCTGCCGACGGTGCTTGCCATTGCGTGGTAGAGGCAGACAAAGACTCTATCCATTCACCTGAACCGCGATGCACGTTTATCACAATCGCATTTACAGCCGGCCAACTAAGCGTATTGTTTGATACTGAAACAGACGGTGCGGTGATGGACACTGGATCAGCACTAACAACTGGCACAACGACAGGATCAGCAACCACAACGGGCTCAACTACTGCCACTGGCTCAGCGACCACGACCGGCTTTGCTACCACAACAGGCTCAGCCGCGACTACAGGCTTTGCTACTACATCCGGCTCAGGGTCTGTTATCGGTGCTGACGTACCTGACCTGGTTCCTGAATTAGGTAATGAATCAAATTTTGAACTAGAGAACGGAACACTGTCATAACGATATATTGCAATCTTATCAATCGCATGACCACTGGAACGCCCTGAGATTTGCACTGTATGCACACCTGCTGAAAAATACTGGCGAAGTGGCTTACCAGCGCCATCTACAGTAGCTGATTGCCAGACCCACTTATCACGGGTATTCATGAAGACTTTGGTCCAGCCACTCAATGCGTGCTGACCATTAATGTTTTTTCCCGTTGGGAAACGAACCCAGCTGTCATTGTGTTCGGTACGTGAAGCACCTTTACCAATACGTGAGCGCCAACGCATTTGATAGTTGCCAGCCTTCGCAATACGAAACGAATAAGTGATCGTGCCACGACCAGCCGAACCTTTACTGAAAGCATCAGTGCCGGTCCAAATATAATATCCTTTACCGGAGTATCCACTGAGTGAGCGTTGTAATTTCCAGTCACCTTGTGCTGCAGATGACTCAACTTCCAGCATGACGACGCCGTTGTTTTCCGCAAAGGTTGCGGCATGGGTAGCGGACATAGTGAGTGCGCAAAAAATGATCACACAGGACGTAATAACTTTGTTCAACGACATTGAAACTGACTCGGGTTAACGTTGGTTGGGATGGACAATGGAGCTGCGCCCATCGAACGCCAAAATAATAACGCTTTATGCGCCTATTTCCAATCGCATATTGTTCTTTAAGAGTCAGCTTGCCTCTTCCTCATGTTGGCCTGATCATTTCTTGTTCAACGCTGGGTGAATGCTTGATTATTAAACAGCTTCTCCGTTGTAAAGCTGTTCTTGCAGCCTCCAGCATTCATCCTACCAAAATGCTCACTACCGGGACGTCATACGAGCTCAGACTATGGATCCACCCCGCCGGACGGCGCCTCCCCCAACGAGCACGTAGTTGGCGGGGATGAAAGAAATCACAGGCGAAAAAAAACCCGCCGGAGCGGGTTCTTTATTCTGTAGAACAACGCTAACGATTACTCACTAACAGGTGCATCACCTTCTGATGCTGGCGCTGCCGGCGCAGTAGGAGCCGTTTCAACAGCACCGGTATCAAAGTTAGCCGGATCAATCACTGCTTGAGAATCGTCAAGCAGATTAGGGATAGCACCCTCTGCCAATCCACCGGCCAATATGCTGTCCTGCTCAATCACTTGCTCAAATGCATCTTCGATATCAAGCTTAGCGCGATCTCTACGACGTTCGTTATGGAACGCAAGGCCAGTACCTGCAGGTACCAGGCGGCCAACGATAACGTTCTCTTTGAGGCCACGTAGATCGTCTCGTGCGCCACGAACAGCAGCGTCAGTAAGAACACGTGTCGTCTCTTGGAACGATGCCGCCGAGATAAACGATTCGGTAACAAGCGATGCCTTAGTGATGCCCAGAAGCAAGTTATCAAACGTTGCAAGATTTGCTTTCTTGTTTTCTTCAAGCAAACCTTCGTTGATAGCTTTAACTTTCAGGTAATCGACCTGCTCACCACGTAATAAGCGAGTATCGCCTGGCGCTGAGATCTCAACTTTACGCAACATCTGACGAATAATAACTTCGATGTGTTTATCGTTGATACCAACACCTTGCAGGCGGTATACGTCTTGAATCTCTTTCACCAAATAACCGGCTAGCGTTTCCACACCACGCAAACGCAGAATATCTTGTGGGTTAGGCTCGCCGTCAGCGATCATCTCGCCCTTAACTACGGTTTCACCTTCGAACACATTGATATGACGCCACTTGGGAATCAGTTCTTCGTAGTGCTCGTTTTTAGGCCCAGTGATAACGAGACGCTGTTTACCCTTGGTCTCTTTACCGAAGCTGACTGTACCACTTACTTCAGCAAGGATCGCAGGCTCTTTTGGCTTACGTGCTTCAAACAGATCAGCCACACGTGGCAGACCACCCGTGATATCACGAGTCTTAGATGAGGCTTGCGGTATACGTGCAACAACGTCACCTACCTGTACTTCGTCACCGTCTTGCAAATTGATGATCGCGCCAGGAGGCAAGAAGTAGTTAGCTGGTATTACTGTGCCGGCATAACAAACTTCTTCACCGTCTTTATCAACTAGCTTAACCAACGGACGTAAATCTTTGCTTGAACCACCACGTTGCTTGTGGTCAGTAATAACGATATCGGTCAGGCCAGTGATGTCATCGGTTTCAGCTTTGATCGTTACGCCATCAACGAAGTCAGCGAACTTAGCAAACCCCCCCACTTCGGTAATAACTGGGTGAGTATGCGGATCCCATGTGGCTAACACCTGGCCAGCTTCAATAGCACCGCCATCTGTAACCGTGATAACTGAGCCATAAGGAATCTTGTAGCGCTCCTTCTCACGGCCATGCTCGTCAATAACAACCAATTCAGCTGATCGAGAAACAGCGAGAGTTTTGCCGTCTTTATTAGTCAGGTGCTTAACTGTTTCATATCGCACGCTACCTTTCGACTTTGACTCAACACTACTTGCTGCAGCAGAACGGCTCGCAGCACCACCAATGTGGAATGTACGCATCGTTAACTGAGTGCCCGGCTCACCGATTGATTGAGCCGCCATGACACCGACTGCCTCACCGATGTTAATGACGTGGCCTCGGGCCAAGTCACGGCCATAACACATGGCACATACACCGTAATCGGCTTCACAGGTAATCGCCGAGCGAACTAATATCTCGTCGACGCTGGCAGCCTCAAGAAGATCAACACCGGCTTCATCTAGCAGTACTCCAGCTTCAACCAGTACTTCTTTCTTGGTACCCGGTTTGATGATTGGCGTAGCTGTTGTACGGCCCAATACTCGATTACGTAGTGGTTCAACAACGTCACCGCCTTCGATAATCGGCTTCATGGTCAAGCCTTCGACGGTGCCACAGTCGGTAGAAACAACAACCATGTCTTGCGCAACGTCTACCAAACGACGAGTTAGGTAGCCCGAGTTTGCTGTTTTAAGAGCGGTATCAGCCAAGCCCTTACGAGCACCGTGAGTAGAGATAAAGTATTGAAGTACGTTTAATCCTTCACGAAAGTTTGCTGTAATAGGTGTTTCGATGATTGAACCATCCGGTTTTGCCATCAAACCACGCATACCCGCGAGCTGACGTATCTGTTGTGCAGAACCTCGAGCACCCGAATCGGCCATCATAAAAATAGAGTTGAAAGACTCTTGGTCTTCTGGCTCACCCTTAGCATTGGTCACTGATTCAGTACCGAGATTGGTCATCATAGACTTACCAACCTTGTCGTTGGCAGCGGTCCAAATATCAACGACTTTGTTGTATCGCTCTCCGTGCGTTACAAGGCCAGAAGAGTATTGGTCTTCGATTTCGCGGACTTCAGTTTCAGCTGCACCAATGATAGTTTTCTTATCGTCAGGTATGACCATGTCGCCCACACCGATCGATACACCGGCAAGAGTTGCATAACGAAACCCCAGGTACATCAGTTGGTCCGCAAAAATAACACTCTCTTTAAGGCCAAGCTTGCGGTAACAAACATTGATCAAGCGAGAGATATTCTTTTTGGTCAGGTTGCAATCAACGTTTTCGAATTCCATACCCTTAGGTATGATTTCAGATGCGATAGCACGTCCAATCGTCGTTTTAACACGGCGAGTACTCGGCACCCACTCATCGTTATCATCCTTAGAGTAATCCGTAATCCGAACTTCGACTCTTGCGTGAAGTGCAGCATCACCATTTTCGTAAGCGCGATGACATTCAGCGATATCAGAGAACTGCATGCCCTCGCCTTTGGCGTTAACCTTCTCGCGCGTCATGTAGTACAAGCCCAGAACGATATCCTGAGAAGGTACAATAATCGGCTCGCCGTTTGCTGGAGACAATACGTTGTTGGTTGACATCATCAATGCACGAGCTTCTAGCTGCGCTTCGATTGATAGTGGTACGTGTACCGCCATCTGATCGCCGTCAAAGTCCGCGTTGAAGGCCGCACAAACCAATGGGTGAAGCTGAATCGCTTTACCTTCGATTAGAACCGGCTCAAATGCCTGAATGCCCAAACGGTGAAGTGTTGGCGCCCGATTAAGCATAACTGGGTGCTCACGGATAACCTCTTCCAAGATATCCCAAACTTCTGCGCCTTCGCGCTCAACCATTTTCTTTGCAGCTTTGATGGTGGTAGCCATGCCGCGCATTTGCAACTTGCTAAAGATAAACGGCTTGAATAGCTCAAGTGCCATCTTTTTAGGTAAACCACACTGATGTAAACGCAGTGTCGGGCCAACCACGATAACCGAACGACCAGAGTAATCAACTCGCTTACCCAGAAGGTTCTGTCGGAAACGACCCTGCTTACCTTTGATCATATCTGCAAGTGACTTAAGTGGACGTTTGTTAGAGCCAGTAATAGCTCGGCCACGTCGACCGTTATCTAGCAGTGCATCCACTGATTCTTGCAGCATGCGTTTTTCGTTACGCACGATGATGTCTGGAGCGTTTAGCTCCAGCAAGCGACGTAGACGGTTATTACGGTTAATAACACGACGATATAAATCGTTAAGATCAGACGTTGCGAATCGCCCCCCATCCAAAGGAACCAATGGGCGTAAATCAGGCGGCAGTACCGGCAAGATTGTCATTACCATCCACTCTGGACGGTTCATTGATGCGATGAATGATTCAACTAGTTTTAGGCGCTTGGTTAAACGCTTGAGCTTAGTTTCTGATTTAGTCGCGTCGATCTCTTCACGCAGGTTGACAGCCTCTGAATCCATGTCGATGTCTTTCAACAAATCATGAACAGCCTCCGCACCCATACGAGCATCGAATTCGTCGCCGTGCTCTTCAACCGCTTCTAGGTATTGCTCGTCTGATAACAATTGACCGGTTTCTAAAATGGTCATACCAGGATCGATCACCACATAGGCTTCGAAGTAAAGCACGCGTTCGATTTCTCGCAATGTCATATCTAGCAACAAGCCGATGCGCGAAGGCAATGACTTTAGAAACCAGATATGCGCCACTGGGCTAGCTAGATCAATGTGGCCCATACGTTCACGACGTACCTTTGTTTGAGTGACCTCAACTCCACACTTCTCGCACACTACGCCACGATGCTTAAGGCGTTTATATTTCCCGCATAAACATTCGTAATCTTTAACTGGGCCGAAGATTTTCGAGCAGAACAAACCATCCCGTTCTGGCTTAAAAGTTCGGTAGTTAATAGTCTCTGGCTTTTTAACTTCACCATAAGACCACGAACGTATTGTTTCCGGCGATGCCAACTTTATACGGATGGCATCAAACTCTTCTGTTTGACCCTGCATCTTGTACAGGTTAAGTAGGTCTTTCATAATTCTCTCCCCTATGCCTTCCGGTTAGTCTGCTTCAAGTTCGATATTAATACCGAGTGAGCGAATTTCCTTCAGTAGTACGTTGAAGGATTCCGGCATACCCGCATCCATACGGTGATCACCATCTACAATGTTTTTGTACATGGTGTTACGCCCTTTCACGTCGTCCGACTTGACGGTGAGCATTTCTCGCAACGTATACGCCGCGCCATAAGCTTCAAGTGCCCACACTTCCATCTCACCGAATCGCTGGCCGCCAAACTGGGCTTTACCGCCAAGTGGTTGCTGCGTGACAAGACTATATGGACCCGTTGAACGTGCGTGCATCTTGTCGTCAACCAAGTGGTTGAGCTTCAACATGTGCATATAACCAACCGACACTTCGCGTTCGAATGTTTCGCCTGTGCGCCCGTCCGTTAAAACTGATTGACCCGTTTCAGATAGATCAGCTAACTTCAACATTTGACGAATTTCGATTTCTGTTGCACCGTCAAATACTGGAGTCGCCATTGGCACGCCGCCGCAAAGATTTTTAGCAAGCTCAAGAATCTCAGGATCAGACAAACCAGCGATGTCGACGTTTTCTTGCAAGCCGCCTTCGTGGTTGTAGATCTTGTTCAGAAATTCGCGTATCTCAGCCACTGCTTTTTGAGCTTGGAGCATCTTGTCGATCTTCTGCCCCAAGCCTTTCGCTGCTAAACCTAAGTGCATCTCTAACACCTGGCCAACGTTCATACGTGACGGTACACCCAGTGGGTTCAAGCACACATCAACTGGTGCGCCATCTTCACCATAGGGCATATCTTCGGTTGGTACGATCATTGAGATAACACCCTTGTTACCGTGACGACCCGCCATCTTGTCACCTGGTTGCAAGCGACGCTTAACAGCCAAGTAAACCTTAACCATCTTGAGTACGCCTGGCGCGAGATCGTCACCGTTGGTGATCTTCTCTTTTTGCTCCAGAAAACGTTGCTCAAAAGTTTCACGCTGATCGCTAATTTGCGCACTGGTTTTTTCAAGCTGCAAATTCAATGCTTCGTCTTTCATACTGATCGTGAACCACTTTTCACGCTCAAGGCCTGCAAGGTATTCTTTCGTAACTTTGCTGCCATTAACAAAACCGTCTGGGCCTTTGTCAGCTTCTTTGTTAACGATCAGTTTTTCGATGCGGGCGTACTGATCGTTTTCAACAATACGACGCTCGTCATCAATATCCTTACGGACCTGTTCAAGCTCTTCTTGCTCAATTTCAAGCGCACGCGCATCTTTATCAACACCGTCACGCGTAAACACACGAACATCGATAACCGTACCATTCGTACTTGGTGGTACGCGCAAGCTGGTGTCTTTAACATCAGATGCTTTCTCACCAAAGATCGCTCTGAGGAGTTTCTCTTCCGGCGTTAATTGGGTTTCACCTTTAGGCGTAACCTTGCCAACCAAAATATCGTTAGGCTGAACTTCGGCACCAACATAAACCACACCTGACTCGTCGAGCTTTGAAAGCAAGCCTTCACTGACATTCGGAATATCAGCAGTGATATCTTCAGGCCCAAGTTTCGTGTCACGAGCAACACTGGTTAGCTCTTCGATGTGGATAGTAGTGAATCTGTCTTCTTGTACTACTCGCTCCGAGATAAGGATCGAATCCTCAAAGTTGTAGCCATTCCAAGGCATAAACGCTACGCGCATATTCTGTCCTAATGCCAGCTCACCCATATCAGTAGATGGACCATCAGCCAGTACATCGCCGCGTTCGATTTGATCACCCACATTCACCAAAGGGCGTTGGTTAATGCAAGTGTTCTGATTTGAACGGGTGTACTTAGTGAGGGTGTAAATATCAACACCACCACCATCTTCTGCTTCTTTGTCGTGTACTCGTACTACCATACGGGCAGCATCAACCGAGTCAACAATGCCGCCACGCTTGGCAACGACTGCTGAACCTGAATCGACTGCAACTGTACGTTCAATACCCGTACCGACTAACGGCTTTTCAGCGCGCAATGTTGGTACAGCTTGGCGTTGCATGTTTGAACCCATGAGAGCGCGGTTAGCATCATCGTGCTCAAGAAATGGGATAAGCGCCGCCGCTACAGATACGATCTGCTTGGGCGATACGTCCATATACTCGATCTTGTCTGGCGTTGCCATCGTGAATTCATTGTGGTTACGCACCGATATGAGTTTTTTGGTGAAGTTGCCCTTGTCATCTAACACAGCATTAGCCTGCGCGATGATGTAGTTACCTTCTTCAATGGCAGATAGATATTCAATCTGCTCAGTAGCACGGCCCTTTGTAACCTTTCGGTATGGCGTTTCAAGGAAACCAAAGTTATTGGTTCGCGCATAGATTGCCAATGAGTTAATCAAGCCGATGTTCGGGCCCTCCGGCGTTTCGATCGGGCAAACTCGGCCGTAGTGAGTTGGATGTACGTCACGTACTTCAAAACCAGCGCGCTCACGCGTTAAACCACCCGGGCCTAATGCTGAAATACGACGTTTGTGAGTCACCTCAGACAATGGATTGTTTTGATCCATAAACTGAGACAACTGACTTGAACCGAAAAATTCTTTTACGGCTGCGGCAACAGGTTTTGCGTTGATAATGTCTTGTGGCATCAAGCCTTCGCTTTCAACCATACCTAAACGTTCACGCACAGCGCGTTCTACTCGAACCAGGCCAACACGGAAAACGTTCTCGGCCATCTCACCAACACTTCGAATACGACGGTTACCAAGATGATCGATGTCATCCACAGTGCCATTACCGTTACGAATGTCGATCAGCACTTTGAGCACATCAAGGATGTCTTCTTTGTCCAGCGTGCCTGAGCCTTCAGCGTTATCGCGCATCAGGCGGCGGTTGAATTTCATACGGCCTACAGGTGATAGATCGTAACGATCTGGCTCGAAAAACAAATTGTTAAATAGGTTTTGTGCCGCTTCCTTAGTTGGCGGCTCTCCCGGGCGCATCATGCGATAGATCTCTACCTGCGCTTCAAGCTGAGTACGAGTTGGGTCGATGCGCAGTGTGCTAGACACGTGTGGGCCGCGATCCAAATCGTTTACATACAGAACTTCAAGTTTCTTAACACCAATTTCGACAATTTTCTCGACGTGCTCAGGTGTGAGCTCAGTGTTAGCTTCAATTAGAAGCTCGCCAGTTTCTTTGTCAGGGATATCTTCAAACAAGATTTTGCCAACAAGATACTCAGGCGGTACTTCAATTTTGGTGATACCAGCATCTTCAAGTTGCTTAACGTGGCGCGCAGAAATTCGGCGACCCGTTTCAACGATCACTTTTTTGCCGGCCTTAATATCAAACGCAGCTGTTTCACCGCGAAGGCGCTCAGGCACCAAGGTTAGTTCTACTTTGGTTTTAGTGATGGAGATTTTATGTGTATCAAAAAACATACTCAAGATATCGTGCGTGTCATAACCCAGGGCACGCATAACGATAGTGGCAGGTAATTTACGACGACGATCGATACGCGCAAAGACGCAGTCTTTGGGATCAAATTCGAAATCGAGCCATGAACCACGGTAAGGAATAATACGCGCGGAGAACAATAGCTTGCCTGATGAGTGAGTCTTGCCACGATCATGATCGAAGAAGACGCCGGGCGAACGATGCAACTGAGACACGATAACGCGCTCGGTACCGTTAATGATAAACGTACCGTTACCTGTCATAAGCGGCAGTTCGCCCATGAAGACTTCTTGTTCTTTTATGTCTTTTACAACTTTGTTGCTAGCTGGCGCTGTTTTGTCATAAATGATTAAACGAGCCAACACGCGCAAAGGCGCTGCATATGTCAAACCACGAATTTTGCATTCACGCTCTTCAAACGCAGGTTTTCCTAGGCGATAGCTAACATAGTGAAGCTCAACGTTGCCAGAATAGCTAACGATGGGCATAACACTATTGAACGCACCGTGTAATCCGACCTCGGCACGTTCTTCAGTAGGTTTATCTTCTTGCAAAAAGGTTCTGTACGAATCTAGTTGCGTTTGCAACAGAAACGGCACTTCGAGGATCGGTGCGCGCTTACCAAAATCCTTACGAATTCGTTTTTTCTCTGTGAACGAAAAAGTCATCAACGTTCCTCACGTTCTCAATGCATGCCGGGCCAGCACGCGTTATTAATTTTTATTGCCGTTTGTTCCAACGACAACAGGCCAGCAGCCAAATGGCCACCAGCCCGTAACACCAATCAGTCGTTAAACTGTGTTTGGTGCAACTTCATTCTTACTACTACAAACACTAAAAATTTTATGCAAATTATTTAGGCAAAAAAACTTACTTAAGCTCGACTTTAGCGCCTGCTTCTTCAAGTGTTTTCTTAAGCTCTTCAGCTTCGTCTTTACCAGCGCCTTCCTTGATAGGAGTCGGTGCTGCTTCAACCATGTCTTTCGCTTCTTTCAAGCCAAGGCCAGTTGCTGCACGTACGGCTTTAATAACGCCAACTTTGTTATCGCCAAAGCTAGCTAGAACGACGTCGAATTCCGTCTGCGCTTCTGCTGCACCGCCACCGTCGCCAGCGCCTGGAGCAGCAACTGCTACTGCCGCTGCTGCTGATACGCCGAATTTCTCTTCCATCGCTTCGATAAGACCAACGATTTCCATTACAGACATGTTTGATATGCTTTCTAGCATCTCGTCTTGTGAAACTGCCATTTACGTTCTCCAAAAATTTATGTTGCGCAAACATATTTGTACATTTTTTGTACGATTTGAGTTGCGCGAGTGAATTATTTAAGCTTCTTTAGATGCGCGAACAGCGTCAACTGTGCGTACAAACTTAGAAGGAACTTCGTTGAGTGTTTGAACAAACTTGGTTATTGGAGCCTGCATTACCGACATCAACATCGAGATACCTTCGTCTCTAGTTGGTAGATTAGCCAGCTTGCCAATATCCGCTGCATCGATCGTTTCGCCACCGACTGCGCCAAGCATGATCTTAAGTTGATCATTCTCTTTTGCGAAATCGCGAAATAGGCGAGCTGCTGAGCCTGGGTCTTCTTGAGAAAACGCCAACATCAGCGGACCGCTAAAGTGATCCTGCATACACTCGAACTCAGTACCCTTTACTGCTCTTCGTGCCAGGGAATTCTTTACAACGCGCACATACACACCGGTACTACGAGCTTTGCTTCGCAGATCGGTTAGCTGTGTAACGCTGAGACCCCGGTACTCGGCAGCAACAGCTGACATTGCATTGTTTGCCACATCGGCAACCTCTGCAACCACTGCTTGCTTCTCTGTATATGTCAGAGCCATAGAGCACCTCTTAAAAGCCTTCTAATGAAGGCATAGCCAATGTGATAAACACAAACCTCTGTGCTTATCACTCGTCGGTTGCTTACCTTTGAGATCAAAGCAAGTGAATTAACACCCGATCAAAAAGACAAGCTCCCATCTACGCAGGCAATTAAGTAAACGTTAACATTCCGTTGAAAACATACCGTTTAAACATATAGTTTTAAACAGGAACATAACTTTTACACCTGCGGTCTTCGATGAGAAGACCGCGAAGGCCATCTCACTCAAAGTTAGTAACCGCTAGATTACATATCCAGAACTACTTAACTAGCGGTGAATGATCTATCGTTAAGCCAGGGCCCATCGTAGTGGAGACCGTGACTTTTTGAACGTAAACACCTTTAGCTGAAGATGGCTTGGCTTTAACCAAGTCATCCATTAGGAAGCTAAGGTTTTCACGCAGCTGAGCGGGTTCAAAACCAACCTTGCCCAAGTTACATTGAACGATGCCGGCTTTATCAGCACGATATCGAACCTGACCGGCCTTAGCATTGGTCACGGCACCGACAACATCAGGCGTAACCGTACCAACCTTCGGGTTCGGCATTAGGCCACGTGGGCCGAGGATCGTACCAAGTGCACCCACAACACGCATCGCGTCCGGGGCGGCGATAACAACGTCGAAATCCATGTTGCCCGCTTTTACTGATTCGGCTAGATCTTCAAAACCTACGATGTCAGCACCAGCAGCTTTGGCTGCCTCCGCCTGTTCGCCTTGAGCAAATACTGCAACACGAACAGTCTTACCTGTTCCGTTTGGCAATACGCTTGAACCACGAACCACTTGATCAGATTTACGAGGATCGATGCCAAGGTTAACTGCAACATCAACTGATTCATCAAATTTGACAGTAGACAGCTCTTTTAGCAATGCGAATGCTTCTTCGATTTCGTATTGCTTGGTGGCATCCACTTTTTCGCGGATCATTTTTGTCCGTTTACTTAGACCCATCAGACTACTCCTTCAACATCAAGACCCATGCTTCGAGCTGTGCCTGCGATGGTTCTAACCGCTGCATCCAAATCGGCTGCAGTGAGATCTGAATCTTTAGTCGTAGCGATCTCTTCAAGCTGAGCGCGTGTAACCTTGCCAACCTTTTCAGTGTTTGGGCGGCCACTACCTGACTTCAGTCCGGCTGCTTTCTTTAGAAGAACGGCTGCTGGAGGGGTTTTCGTGATGTAGGTAAAACTGCGATCGTTATAAACAGTGATGACAACAGGAATAGGCAAGCCGTTTTCCATGCTCTGGGTAGAGGCATTGAATGCTTTACAGAATTCCATTATGTTGACACCATGCTGACCCAACGCTGGGCCCACAGGTGGACTGGGGTTTGCCTGACCAGCAGGCACTTGAAGCTTGATATAAGCCTCGACTTTCTTCGCCATTACATGCTCCTAATCGGGTGCAGTCGCCACATACCTAAATACGCAAGCTCCCCGACGGTGGTTAACTATCGAAAACAAAAATATAAGCAAAAATCAGGTTTTTGTAACCTGACTGAATTCAAGCTCCACTGGTGTAGAGCGGCCAAAAATTTGCACCGCTACTAGCAAACGATTCTTGTCAAAATTAACTTCTTCAACAACGCCATTGAAATCATTAAACGGCCCATCGCAAACCAGTACTACTTCGCCAACGTCGAACAATACTTTCGGACGTGGCTTCTCGACACCTTCCTGCACACGTTGCAAAATAGCATCGGCTTCTTTATCTGAAATTGCTGCTGGGCGATCAGCCGTACCTCCAATAAAACCCAACACCTTAGGGACATCTTTCACTAAGTGCCAAGAATCATCATCCAGCTCCATGCGCACTAATACATAGCCTGGGAAAAACTTACGCTCTGAACGACGTTTCTGGCCATTGCGAATCTCGACCACTTCTTCAGTCGGGACCAATATTTCGTCAAATTTCGACTCCAGGCCTGCTCGCTCGATTCGCTCTAGTAACGAACGTTTAACAGTGTTTTCGAAACCTGAAAACGCTTGAACAACATACCAGCGCATAGCTGGATTATTGTTTTTAACCACGTCTTCGGTCATTGCAGTCGGATCAACAGCTTCTTTGTCGTCTACTGTATCGTTGGAATCTTTAGACATATTACTTTAGATCCCCGTTATCACTTTGAACGCGCCCGCCAACAGCATATCCAGTAACCACAAGAACAGGCCCACTAAAAACACGATGACAAACACCGTAAGAGTGGTTTGCGTGGTTTCTGCACGGCTAGGCCAAACGACTTTCCGCACTTCGGTGCGCGCATCTTTAAAAAAAGCTACCGTGTTTTTGCCACGGCCCGTTTGGTAAAGAATAAACGCTACGATAGCGAATACGATCAACAAGCCGATGACACGCGCTAAAAGCGACTGGTCGGCAAATGCATAGAACGCGATCAAACCCGCTAGCCCAATTAGGCCAGCGGCAATAAATTTGATCAGATCATTACTGCTGTTTTCTGTATCGGTCTTAGCGACCATGTTTGCTTCCTTTGTTATCGATTGTACGTATATGACCGAATTGGCAGGCCAGGAGGGAATCGAACCCCCAACCTACGGTTTTGGAGACCGTCGCTCTGCCAATTGAGCTACTGGCCTATCGGTTATGCACATTACTCGATAATTTTAGCAACAACACCGGCGCCTACAGTACGGCCACCTTCTCGAATTGCAAATCGCAACCCTTCTTCCATCGCTATCGGATTAATTAGCACGACAGAGACTTTAACATTATCCCCTGGCATGACCATTTCTGTACCCGATGGCAACTCTACGGCGCCCGTTACGTCCGTTGTACGGAAGTAGAACTGTGGACGGTAGTTACTGAAAAATGGCGTATGACGACCACCTTCATCTTTTCCCAATACGTAGATCTCGGCTTCAAACGCCTTGTGCGGCGTTATGCTACCGGTGT